>DASQZT010000098.1:0-128888 GCA_035638575.1 Bryobacteraceae bacterium | reverse complement strand
CCTCAAACATAGGCGCTCACGAACCGTTCCATTTCCTCGGGCGCCAGCGGCGCGAAGTGGAACGGCACGGCCCGCGAGCGTATGGTGGGCAGCAGGTCGTAGGCGTTCTCCGCTGTCATGATCACCACCAGGTGGTCGGGCGGCTCCTCCAGCGTCTTGAGCAGCGAGTTGGCCGCCTGGTCGTTGGCGCGGTCCACATGATCGATCAGGAAAATGCGGCGGCTGCCTTTGTGCGGCAGGAACTGGGCGCGCTCCTTGAGCAGGCGCGTCTGCTGGATGGAGATCTGGCGCAGCGGCCCGTCGGGCGCGAAGGTCACGAAATCGGGATGGCTGGCGAACGTCAGCGGATCGTCGTTGCGCTTGTCGGCGGGCAGTTTCTCGCGCGCGGCCACGGTCTCGAGGTTGTGCGGCAGGCTCAGGTCGTCCTGCTCGATCAGCGCCCCGCGCCCCAGCAGCCGCGCCCCGAGCCGCCGTGCCAGCGTCGCCTTGCCCACGCCTTCGGGGCCGGAGAACAGCAGGGTTTGCGCCAGCCGTTCCTGCCGGACCATCTGTTCCAGCGACTGGATGACGTGGCGGTTGCCCCAGAAGTCCTCAAACATAGGCGCTCACGATGCTCCACACCTCGCGCTCGATGGCGTCGATCGCCGCGCGGCCGTCCACCAGTTTCACGCGATCGGGCTCGGCGGCGGCGAGCGCGTGGTAAGCGTCCCAGACCGTGCGGTGGAACTCGAGCGACTGGTCGTCCATGCGGGTCTCGCAGTGCGGTTCGGCCACGTTGCGGGCTCGCGCGCGCGCCAGGCTGGCCTCCGCGTCCACGTCCACCAGGATGGTGAGGTCGGGCTTCACGCCGCGGCACGCGATGCGGTCCAGTTCGATCACCGTATCGGCGCCCAGCCCCCGGCCGTACCCCTGGTACACCAGCGAGGAATCGGTGAAGCGGTCGGAGATTACGACCTCGCCGCGTGCCAGCGCCGGCACGATCCACTGGTCCACGTTCTGCGCGCGCGAGGCGAAGTAGAGGAGCACCTCGGTCGTGGGGCTCAGCTCCTGGTTGGCCCTGTCGAGAAGGATGCGCCGGATCAATTGGGCGATCGGCGGACCGCCCGGCTCGAGGGTTTCGAGCACGGTCCGCCCGAGGCCGCGCAGGCGCGCCGCCAGCCGGTGCATCTGGGTAGTCTTCCCCGACCCGTCCATACCCTCAAATGTGATGAAGAGACCTTGTTTCACGTGAAACAACATTGTAGCGGCAGCGGGACTCAGTCGGCTTCCGGCCGCGGAGGATTGGCCCAGTGGCCCGACTCGTCTTTCCCGCTGACGATCACGCCCTTGGCGTTCCACCCCAGCTCCGCCCGCACATCCGCCGGACAATAACGCAGCGTCAACCCGCAGCGCCGCCGGGGCGATTCGTTGGCTTCCGAGCCGTGCAGCAGCAGATCGCTGTGAATCGAGATCTCGCCGGCGTGCAGCTCCACATTGACCGGCTCTCCGAGACTCTCGGCGCCCGCCACGGTTTGATTCAACACATTGGCTTCATCGTTTTCGCTGAGCGTGTAGGTCAGATGGCCCAAGTGATGCGAGCCGGGGATGAAGCGCATGCAGGCATTTTCGACCGTAGCATCGTCGATCGCCAGCCACGCAGTCACGGCCTTGGAAGGCGTGAGCGGCCAGTAACTCGCGTCCTGGTGCCAGGAGACCCGTTTGCCGTCGCCGGGCATCTTGCAGAAGAAATGCGAACCCCAGGCGATCACGTTATCTCCGAGCAGGTCCTGGACGCAGGCCACGATGCGCCGATCGGTCAGCAGATCGTAGACGCGGCCGTACTTCAGGTGCGCCGTGCTGATCGAATAGCTGTCGCCGCCGGCGGCCAGCGTCCTGGCCAGCAGGTCGTCGAAGTACCGGCGGATCCCGGAGATCTCGGGCTCGCTGAAGATGCGAATTCCTTTCAGGTAGCCGTCGCGATTGAAGGCCGCGATCTGGGCCGCCATCAGCGTTCGGGGATTCGCGACTGCCGACGGATGAAAGCGCAGATCACGCTGGATCCTGCTCAGCTCGTCCGCCGCCGGAATGAATACGGGATCACGCATGCGGATGCGCCAGGTGATGCTGGCGCAGCAGGTCCTTTCCGTAGTGGCCGTGCATAGCTGTAGCGGTCCATTATATCCATTCCGGTTCCGCCCAATACTGGGGCCACGGCGATCCTGCCCCAGAGATCGGAGAGATGCGCCGGGTCACGACGCCTTGGGCCGGATCAGCTCCTGAATCTGCTCGACAGCCTGCGCCATGCTCTTGAACAATCGATCTGGTTGGGCTCGCTCGAAACGGGCCTGGGCCTTCTCCATATCGCCACTGAACCCCCAGACGCCGATTACAAGCTTGAGTTTGGGAAAACGTTCCCGAATCAGCTTGCACATCGTTCGCGCGGGTGTAAAGGTATAAGGCGGCAATGCACAGATGCAAATGACGTCGTCTTGTCTTTTCTCGATCAACGCCAGCAATTCCGCGGGTGCAGCCTGGGCGGCCGGAAGACACAGAGCCGCGTCGCCCGCCTGCTCCAGGAGCTGCGCCAGCATAGCGGCCGTGACCTCGTCGGCCCGATCATTTGCGGGAAGGCAGAGTATCCTGGCGCCGGGACGCTCCGCCAGGCCTGATTCCGCCAGGCCTGATTCCGCCGGGCCTGATTCCGCCGCGGCGCCTCCGGCTAGGGATGAATCGCGCGCCAGTTGGTACTCCGAAAGCTCGGTAATCAATTCGTTGAGGCTGAGAAAGAGAAACTCCTCCCGGTCTGCGGCAATCGCTCCTTTATGGCGATCCTGCTCAATCAGGCTCAAGGCAGGTATGAGCACCGAATCGTATAACTCCACCAGCGGCTTCTCTTTCAGGAACCGGAACACAATGCCGAGCGCCTCCGGCTGGTCCATCGCCAGTAAGCGCTGGTAGATCTGAGCTTCCGCCCCCAGGACTTCCTCATCCCCCAGCAGGATATGAAGAAAAGCGAGCTGGGGAGCGTAGCGGCCCAACACAACGACGCAAACCGTGAGAGGCGTAGACAGGATAAGGCCGGCGGGTCCCCACAGTACAGTCCAAAAGACAGCCGCCACCAGCAGCGCCAGCGAAGAGATTCCCGTGTTTGCCCCGTAAAGCCACGGCTCGACGAAGTTGGAAGTGATTAGTTCGAGGCCCGCAAACAGCAGGAAAACCAGCAGCGGCGGCAGCCATCTGTCAAAAGCCGCCAGCGAGAGTGCGATCGGCAGCGCGGCGGCAACCATCGTGCCGATATACGGCACGATGCGCAGGAGGCCGGCGACGCCTCCCCACAGCGCGGCATAGGGCACCCCAATGCAGTACAGGCCGAATCCGAACAGTGCTCCAAAACAGGTGTTGACCAAGACCTGCATCAACAGGTACCGGCTGACACGGTGCGCCGCCTCGTCCAGCGCCTGAGTCATGATATTGATCTGACCGATTCCCACCAGCCGGAAAAGACGATGTCTCAAGTCGAATCTCTTGATCAGCATGAAGACCGTGAAGATCAGGACAAGTCCTGTCAGTCCCAGGGGCCGAAGAACGGGCTGGGCCAGATCGCGAAAGTAGACCCATTCATTGGCCGGCTGTTGCACGATCTCCACAGGCAGAGGAAGCGCGGGAGTACCCGGCGCGCTGCGCTGCTTCCGATTCGGCGCCACAGGGCCTGGGACCGGAGCCGTTGCCCCCGGACCGGAGAGCTCGCGCGCAATTTCCTTCAAGCTGTTGGCCGCAAGGCCTAACGGTCCCTTCGTCGGAATGCGAAGCGCTTCCAGCTTGGCGTCAATGTTCTGGCGGTACCTGGGAAGCTCCTGGACGATGTCAACGAGCTGAATTGCGATGATCCCGCCAACGCTGCCGGCCGCCACGATCGTTACCAGGACGGTCACGGCGACCGACGGTACGCGGCCGATGCGCAATCTTTGCAGGAGTGCCACCACAGGGCTCAAAACGAACGTCAGAATGACAGCAAATGCCAGGGGGATCAGAATTTCGCGGGCAAAGTACAGCACCGCGATGGTGCCAAACAGCATGACCATCGACCAGTTATTGGAGCTCGGGACGTGCCGGTTTGATGCGCTGATGGCCGGCGGTACTGAAGCACCACGCACGTCAGCCGCGCTTGCCGCGGGACCCCTCTCGGGGCGCCTGGGAAAAAACGGCCGGTGCCAGAAGAAAGCCATGTTAGAGGCCGGTGGGGCGTTCCCGCCTGCGGTGAGCGATTTGGGTCGTCATGCCGCTAAATCCCCTTCTCACCACCGGGGCGGCACATTGCTATGCTATCAGGCCCCCACGCAGAATGCGTTAAGTGGACAGCATTCTCCGAGCCATGGGTTCCGCGGTTCCATCCCCGATCCGCGCTCCATCCCCCAGCCCCGGGTCTCCGTCCCCAACCGAATTGGGGCATTTGCCCCAATTCAGCCATTCAGAGTAAAAAGTGTTTAATTTCTCCACGTTTTTCAACGGGAAGCGGTTGGTCCATGAAGTGCAGTTGGATTCTCATCTAGCTAATACACCCACTTGGAGGAGACGTGAACTTCGATCAATCCCCGATGCTGGTGATCTGGGAAGTGACCCAGGCCTGTGACCTGGCCTGCGTGCATTGCCGCGCGTCCGCCCAATCCGAGCGGAACCCCGCGGAACTCACCACCGAACAGGGCTATCGCCTCCTCGACGAGATCCGCTCGTTCGGCGAACCCCTGATGGTGTTCACCGGCGGCGATCCGCTGAAACGGCCCGACCTTTATGAATTGGTCCGCTATGCCGTGAAGATCGGGCTCCGCACCAATGTCACGCCCAGCGCCACGCCCCTGCTCACCGCCGAGGCCATCGAGCGGTTCCAAGCGGCCGGGGTTTCCCGAATGGCCATCAGCCTCGACGGGCCGGACGCCCCCACCCACGACGATTTCCGCGGAATTCCCGGCACCTTCGACCGCGCCATGTTCGCCCTGCGGCACGCGCGCGACATCGGGCTCGATACCCAGCTTCAGACCACCATCACGCGGCGCAACATGGCGCGCCTCCCCGAGATGGCCGAGATCGCTAAGGAAGTCCGGACCAAAATGTGGAGCCTGTTCTTCCTCATCGTGACCGGCCGCGCGGCCGAAGGCGACGATCTGCTGGCGCCCGAGTACGAGCAGGTCTTCGAGTTCATGTACGAGCTTTCCAAGACCGCGCCGTTCGGCGTGAAGACCACCGAGGCCATGCACTACCGCCGCTACGTGGCGCAGCGCGTCAAGGCCGAGCACGGTGTCACCGAAAACGAGAACGCCAGGGGAGTGGCGTGGCGCACCGCCGGCGTCAGCGACGGCAAGGGCTTCGTGTTCGTCTCGCACACGGGCGAGATTTTCCCCAGCGGGTTTCTGCCGTTGACCGGCGGCAATGTGCTCCAGGATTCGCTCACCGACGTCTACCGCAACTCCGAGCTGTTCCGCACGCTGCGCGATATCGACCAGCGCGAGGGCAAGTGCGGCATCTGCGAATACAAGAAGGTCTGCGGCGGATCGCGCTCGCGGGCCTACGCGTTCACCGGCGACTACCTGGCTGAAGACCCGCGCTGCATCTACCAGCCGCACCTCGCCGAAGCGCTGCAGTAACCCGGCGCGGCGTGTCGCGGCATCCACGCCGTTTTTGGTTTGACACGCAACTCCCGGCCGAAAGCACCGCCAAATGCACACAGGCGGGCTTCGGCCACGTGGACTCCGGCTTGCGATACCAGCGGGCGGAGGAAACACAATGCTCACTTTGAAGTACCTGCTCGAAGCTTTGGGGCTCGCGCTGCTGGCCGCCGCCGCGGCCGTTGCGCTGTACGATTCCTATCGCCGGTATTGGCTGGAACCGGCATACCAACCGCGATGGCGCGCCGCCGCGCGCATCGCCGCCGTGTCGCTCGCGCCGCTGCTGGCCGGGCTCGCCATCGAGGTCGTTCCCGCCGGAATGGCCGGCGTGCGCGTCAGCCAGATCTCCGGAACGCGGCCCGGTACGCTGTATCCCGGGCTGCACGTCGTCGTCCCGCTCGTTCAGAGCGTCGCCCTGTACGATGTTCGCGACCAGGTTTATCAGACCACCCTCGGCGAAAGACCCGCCGGCTCGTTGGGCGCCCCGCTGAACGTGCAAACCAGGGAAGGGCTGTCGGTAGGGCTCGCCGTCGCGGTCCGCTATCGAATCGACCCGCAACGGCTGGCATACGTTCATGCCAACCTGCCGCAGCCCGTCGACCAGGAACTGGTGCCGCCGGTGGTGGCCACCTCGTTCCGCGAGATCGCCCCGAACTACCTGGTGCGGGACCTGTTCGCCGCGCGTCGCGAGGAGATCCGCAGGGAGGCGGCTGGAGCGATTACCCGCCGGCTGGCGCCCGACGCCATCGTGGTGAAAGAGGTCATGCTGCGCGACATCCAGCTTCCCGCCGAATATGCCAAGGGTCTCGAAGGCGTGCTCCTCAAGGAGCAGGAAAACGAGCGGCTGACCGTCGAGGTGGACGTCAAACAGAAGCAGGTGCGCACCGCCGAGCTGGAAGCCGAGGCGGATAAGGCCCGTCAGGTGAAAGCCGCCGAGGCCCAGGCCCAGGTGGCCGTGCTCCAGGCCAAAGGGCAGTCCGATGCCATGCAGTACACCCTGCCCCTCAAGCAGAAGCAGATCGAGCAGACCCGCCTGGAAGCCGAGGCCCGGGCGCAGGCCAAGGTGATCGACGGCAAAGCCGAGCTGGAGCGCCTCAAGCTGATGAACCTGGCCGAGGCCGACCGCGTCACGGCGATGTCCCAGGCGGATGCCGACAACCTGCGCGTGGAGGCGGTCATCCTTAAGGACAACCCGATCCTGCTGCAGAAGATCATCGCCGACAAGCTGTCCGACAAAGTGCAGATCATGATGGTGCCGAGCGACGGCAAGTTCTTCTTCGCCAACGACGTGCTGCACGGCGTCACCCCGGCCGCTCCGCCGCCGGCCCGGTAGGGGATATCCCGGGGTTTTTTTGAGGTTTTCTGCCACACTACAGTTTTTTCCGGCGCGCGCCGAAGTATAATAAGTCCGTCAGGTTGTTACAGATTGACTGAGGCGACCCGGATGTGCCGAGGGGTCGCGTCCGGCGCGCGCCACAAAATGAAAGGCTACCTACTCTGCTCGCTGCTTCTGGTGGGTCTGCTCCAGAGCACTCACTCCGCCTCCGCGCAAGCGAAGAGGCCAGACATACCAGCGCCAACTGCCAGGAAGGCGAGCAAAGGTAAGAAGAAGGCTGTCCGGCCGAGGGAGCCGATGGTGGATCCCACGGTCGGCGACAACGTCGATGGCGACGATCTCACCATCCGG
The DNA here is from genome assembly GCA_035638575.1 of Bryobacteraceae bacterium. Lineage (GTDB taxonomy): Bacteria > Acidobacteriota > Terriglobia > Bryobacterales > Bryobacteraceae > DASQZT01. The sequence goes on along the minus strand of DASQZT010000098.1, from coordinate 121,562 downwards.
CGGGCGGCAGTGGAAGCGCTCGGCACCATGAATGGCAGTGTGGTGGTGGTCAATCCGACCGACGGGCACATCCTCACCATCGTGAACCAGAAGCTGGCGATGGCCAGCGGTTTCACCCCCTGTTCCACCATCAAGCTGGTGACCTCGCTGGCTGCGCTCAGCGAGCACGTGGTGAGCCCCGACACGTTCATTCACATCAGCCGGCGCGAAAGTTTCAACCTGGGCACCGCCATTGCGCATTCCAACAATCAGTACTTCGCGATCCTGGGCAACCGGTTAGGGTTCGAACGGGTAACGCACTACGCGCAGATGCTGGGGTTTGGCGAGAAGGCGGGGCTGGACATCGCAGGCGAGCAGCCCGGCGCGGTGCCCTCGGAACCCCCAAAATGGGGCGGTGTCGGCTTGCTGACCAGCTTCGGCGAGGGTTTCCTGGTGACGCCACTCGAACTGGCGGCGCTGCTTTCCTCCATCGCCAACGGCGGCACGATGTATTATCTGCAATACCCGCGCAACCAGGCTGAAAGCGACCGGTTCGAGTCCAAGGTGAAGCGCAAGCTGGAAGTAGCGCCGGATGCCATTGCCGATTTGAAAGTGGGGATGCGCGGCGCGGTCGACTACGGGACGGCCCGGCGCGCCAACTACGATCCCAACGAACCCATCCTGGGCAAGACCGGCACCTGCACGGATTTCCGGGCGTCGCACCACATGGGATGGTTCGGATCGTTCAATGACGTCGGGCACCATCAACTGGTCGTGGTGGTGATGCTGGCGGGCGGCACCAAAGCGGTGAGCGGTCCGGTCGCCGCGGGTGTGGCAGGCGCGATCTACCGGAATCTTTCCGGGCAGCGTTATTTTGCGTCAGGCGAGACCACGCAGCCCGCAATGCCGGAAATCCTCAGCTGCTGCTCGGGGCATTAGACCCAAGCAGCGGTTGGCTCGCAATGCAACGCCTACCCTTTCTCGTTCTCCTGGCCGCACCCGCCTGGAGTGCCGGCCCGTTCTTCAACATCCTCGACTACGGGGCCCGGAATGACGCCTCCGCACCCGCGACAGAGGCCATCCGATCGGCGATTCAAGCGGCCAAAGCCGCGGGCGGCGGCACCGTGTTCATCCCCGCCGGCAATTACGTCAGCGGCCCCATCGAGCTGGTGAGCAACCTGACCCTGCACCTCGACGCCGGCGCGACCGTGCGCTTTCCCGCCGCGCGCCTCCCCTTTACCGAGGGACGCCAACAGAGCATCGAAGCCCTCACGCCCGTCCCGCTGATCGGCGGCCGCCACCTGGAGAACGTCGCCATCACCGGCCGCGGCGTGCTGGCCAGCGACAACGCCGAGTGGATGAAGCTGATGCCACGCCAGCGGGCCGCGGGCAGCGATCCCGGAAGCGCCAACGGTCCGAACTGGGAGAGCCTGCTGCAACTTCTCGAAGTCAAAACCCCCGCGCCCCGGGAGGCCTATCTCGCGGCGGCGCCCGAGCTGCGCCCCTCCTTCGTCCGCACGATGGACAGCAAGAATGTCCTGATCGAGGGCGTCCGCTTCTCCGGTTCGCCCATGTGGACTATCCATCTTCTCTACTCCGACAACGTAGTGGTGCGCGACGTCATCATCGAAACCTACCCGGGCGTTCACACCGACGGCATCGCCGTGGACTCCAGCCGCAACGTTCGCATCTCCAACTGCTATATCGACACCGGCGACGACGGGATCGTCATCAAGTCCGGCAAGGATGCCGACGGCTTGCGGGTCAACCGCCCGAGCGAGAATATTTCGATCGCCAATTGCACCGTGCACCGCGCTCATGGCGCCGTCACCATCGGCAGCGAAACCTCGGGCTGGGTCCGCAACCTGGTGGCCACTAACCTGACCTGCGCCGGCACTCAGATGGGCGTGCGCATCAAAAGCCGCCGTGGCCGCGGGGGCGGAGTCGAGAACGTCCGATTCGACAACTGGGTGATGGACGATGTCGGCCAGGCGATCAACGTGACCAACTATTACCTGATGGAGGGCGAGGTGAGGCGCGACGCCCCGGAGCCGGTATCGAACACGACGCCCGTGTTTCGCGACATCGCCGTCAGCAACATGAACATCCGCCGCGCGCGGGTGGCAATCGATGTCGAAGGGTTGCCCGAAATGCCGATCTCCGGCCTTCGCATCTCCGGCGTTGTCGCCTCGGCCAAAGCGGGCATGAAGGCGTTCAACACCGCCGCCCTGGAACTGCACGATGTGCGGATCGACGCGGAAACAGGACCTGCCTTTCTGGTGCGGGATTCGCACGAACTGGAACTGGACAATGTCTCGACGCGCGTGCCCCGCGCGGACTCTCCGGTGGTGCGCCTCGACCGCACTCCCGGGGCCATCGTGCGCGCCAGCCGCGCCTTCCCGGGAACGGGCGTCTTTCTCTCCACCGGACCCGGCGAGTTGAAGAGCATCTTCCTGGAAGGGAACGTCCTTTCCGGCGCTCGCAAACCGACAGCCGAAGTGAAGGCCGACTACTGGAAATCCGCCGAACCGCCCACTGAAGCCGAGTCCGTCAAGTAACGCCGTTGCCGAGCCGCTGGCAGAAGCTCGACCGTGAGGGAGCGGTCATCACAGCCACACGCTCGAATACCACTGCCCGCCCGGCGTTACCATTGTTGATCTCCGAGGCTCACATGAAACATCCGTTAGTCCTGGCCGTTGCCGTCGTGCTCTGCGGCTTCATAATCCCGAAAGCGTCCTCTGCACAGGTGGGCGCCTCCCCGGCACAGACGATCAATCCCGGCGAGGTCTGGCCCGATGACCGCGGCCGCCATGTCCAGGCGCACGGCGGCGGAATCCTCAAGTTGGGCGATACGTACTACTGGTTTGGCGAGGACCGCGGCCAGGGGCTCGATCCAGCGAAACGCTACGTCGGCTGCTATTCCTCCAAGGACCTGGCGCACTGGACTTTCCGCCGGCAGGTGATCCAGCTTGCCGACCCCGAGAACTTCGGGCCGGGTTGGGTTTTAGAGCGCCCCAAGGTCTTCTACAACGCGAAGACCAAGAAATTCGTGATGTATATGCACATCGATGGACGCACCGCGGAGGGCTCCTACAAAATCGCGCGCGTCGGGGTCGCCACCAGCGATACGGTGGATGGCGACTACCAATACCTGAAGAGCTTCCGTCCGCTGGGGCACGAGAGCCGCGATATCGGGCAGTTCATCGACGACGACGGCACGGCCTACCTGGTATTCGAGGACCGCCCGTTCGGATTCCGCATCGCGCGGCTCTCCGACGATTATCTTTCGGTCGAGAAGGAAATGTGCCTCATTCCGGCGCACATGGAAGGCGGCGCCATCGTGCATTACCAGGGTCTTTATTATGCCATCGGGTCCGCGCTCACCGGGTGGGCGGCTAATCCCAACAAATACGCCACGGCGCCCAGCCTGGAAGGGCCGTGGTCGGAATTCCGCGACATCGCTCCGCCCGAGACGAAGACGTACGGCTCGCAGTCCACCATGCTGTTAAAGGTGGTGGGCTCGAAGAAAACGACTGTCATTTTCATGGGCGACATCTGGAAGCCGAGAACCCAGTGGGACTCGCGATACCTGTGGATGCCGGTGGAGATCGGCGGCGGCAAACTGTGGGTTCCCGAGCCCAAGCCGTGGACCCTGGATATCACCACCGGCGAGGCCGTCGTGAGCAAATGATGCGGGCGTGGAAAAATGCGGCTCCGCCTGGCGGCGGAATTGGCCTGCGCGTCCAGGGTCGTCGTGCTGCCGATGCCGTAGCCGAGCGACTGCGCGGCTAGCGGCGTCCGTGGCCTCAATGTGATTTGACGCCCCACACTACCGGCAAGCTAGTTTCTTCCCAGGCGCCTTAAGCTAACACGCGGCCAGAAGCCTATCCTTCAGCCTCGTTTGCATCTCCGGCGACAGCTTGCGCCCCTCATGCGCCACATAGAACACATCGATGGCGCGGTGACCCTTGGTGTCGACCAGTACCACGTCGATATTGCAGGCGTTCGAGGAGAAGACCGTTGCCAGGCTGTAGAGGAGTCCCGGCCGGTCGTCGGTTGCGATCTCCACCAGCGTCGCCGTCGGGCAGGCTTCGGAATCGAACTGCACCTCGGATGGTGCCGTCCGCTTGCCGGAATCCGGCAGTGCACGGCCGCGAATCAGCCGTTGGGCGTCGGTCTTGCCAAGGGCGATCCGCTGAATCAGGTCGCTCAGCCGATCGGCTTCGGTCGGATTCTGCTGGAGCATGCGTTTCGGGTCCGCGAAAACGAACGTGTCCAGTATGACTCCGGAGGCGTTCGAAAACGCTTCGGCCTTCAGGATGTCCAGTCCGAAACTGGAAATCGCGCCGGCGAACGATGCAAACAGGGACGGCTTGTCCCGCGCCACCACCGTAAACCGATAAGCCCCTTCCATGGAGTCCAGCCGCACCGCCACTCCGGTGGGCCGGCTCTGCTCGAAAAGCTTAAGATGATCTTCGATCTCCGCGGAGGAGCGTGCCCGCAGGTACCGTCGCGGAAATCCCTTGATGAACTCCGCGGTTGCCGGCAGGTCGCCGGGCACCTGCTGAATGCGGTCGGTTTCCAGTTCGCGCATCAGCTCATGCCGGGTGACATCGTACGCGCGCCACAACTGCTCCAGGCGCCAGGGGATTTTCGCCTCGATACTGCCGGCGGAGATCCTGGCGCAGGTCATCACCGCAAGCAGTTTCAGACGCTCGATGGTTCCCACCCGCTCGGCCAGATGGCGCGCGGTCGCGGGATCGTCCATGTCACGGCCGCCGATCGCTTCGGCAAGGCCGGACTGGCGCTCGATCAGGAACTCGACGGTGCTCCGCGCTTCGGCCGGCATCTGAATGCGGGCCATGGCGTCGCGCTCGCGGCCCGCCGCGACCCGCCCGATCTCATGAAAGAGAAGCGCGAACAGGAGGAGCGTGGAGTCATCGATTTCCGAGAGCAATTGCGAGAATCGCTGCCGCTCCGCGGTAGCCGCCGAGCGCAATTCGGTGACGCGTTCGATGGCCATCAGGGACCCCTCGCCGGCGGTGTAGCGGCGCTCCGAGTCCGTCGCCACCAGGTGTTCGACGCCACCCCATTCGGGAAACAGCGCGCGCAGCAATCCGCTGGCCTCCATGGCCCGCAGCGCCATCGCGGCGTGCGGCGTCGCGAGGACGCTCTTGAGCGCTGCCCACAGAGGTTGCGGCTGAGCGCACCAGGCGGCGAAGGCATCCCGCGCCCCTTCCAGCCGCCGCTCGGTTTCCGCGGCCGGCGGAACACCGTGGCGTCCGGCGAACTCGAACATCCGGAGCACCAGCGCCGGGTCGCTCGCCAGTTGCGCCGGGTTTCGCAAAAGCAATCGCTCGCGCGAAACCGTGAACTCGTGGTTGGAGAGTCGCGAGCGGTACTCGCGGAAGCTGTCCAGCAGTGAGCTCTGGCTCTTCTCGCTTCCCTCTATGGCGCGACGCGCTCCGTTGAAAATCCTGCGCGCGCATCGGTAATACTCGCGCATCCACTCGGAGGTTGGCTGGCCACCGGCGAATGGCTGGCGGGCCAGGGCCTCCTGAGCTTCGAAATCCAGAATGTTGCGGTCCGATCCCGCGCGGTAGTGCAGAAAGCAGCGGGCCGCCGAGACCAGTGCGACTGCTTCTCCCAGGTCGTCGCGTCCTCCCTCGCGTTCCGGTCTCAGCATGGCGAGCCGGTCGATGAGGCGCGCGTCCTCGAGGCCGCCCGGGGCATCCTTGACATCGGGCTCCGCGTGGTAAGGAGTGTTCTGAAACCGGGCGTGGCGCGCGCGGGCCAGCTCGCAAAGCCGCCGGCTCATCTCCTGGCCGTGGGTGGCCAGCGCCCCCGTGAGCTTCCCATCGAGCTTTTCGTAAACCGCGCTGTCGCCCGCCAGGAACCGGCGACCCAGCAGGCTGAATCCGGGTTCCCTGCCCAGCTCGGCGGCCTCCAGGCAGCCACCTACCGTGAGGGCCGTGCAGTTCAGGCGCAGTCCCTCGTCCCAAAGCAATCGGACGAACTCGGGCAGCAATTCCTTGAGAGCGTCCGATTGCCGCTCGGATTCGAGAAGGATGATGATGTCCAACTCGGAATAAGGAAACGTCTCGGACCGGCCGTAAGCGCCCGCCGCCAGCATCGCGGCGGATTGTGGAAGGGCCGGTTCGATCGACGCAGCGTAGGAATCACGGGCAATCGCATCTCTCGCGCGCGTCAGCGCCGTTTGGACGCCCGCCGCCTGGCCAGTCGCCCGGAATTCCTCTTCGATCGCTCTCCAGACACCGGTTGGGTCCTTGGCCGCAGCGCCGGAGCTTCGATTGCTATGCTGCTCCACAGATCTAGTATCACGCAGCCTGCGGCGCCTCTAAAGCGGATTCTCTTATCGGACGGATCGAAATTATCTATCCCGATTCCTGCCGGCCCTCACCTAAAACGTGAGCCGGAGTCCAAACTGGATGTACCGCGGGTTGTTGGTCTGGCTGCCAATGGTTCCGAAGCTGGAGCTGGTGGCCGTCAGGGTTGCGGCGGCGAACAGCGGCTTGTTGCAGAGGTTGAACGATTCGGCGCGGACCTGGATCTTCACCCGCTCGTGAACGGTGAAGGTCTTGGTCAGAGTGATATCGATGTTGTTGGTGTGGTCGACGCGCAGATTGTTGAACTGCGACGGGAAGGTACGGAAGTTCTGTGACAGTTGCTGGCTCGATACGGTGTTGCCTTCCGCGTTGGACACGGTTTCAAAGCGGCTGTTAGTGTCGGTTTTGGTAGCAACGACTTTCACGTTGGGCATCACGGCCCCGGCTCGAAAACGCGGCCGGCACCCCCCCCGCGGGGCGTGCTAGAATCCACACCTGAGCAAACGCATGCCTGAATCCGCCACCCTCCAATCCCGCCTGATCTACGAACCGCAAGAGCTGAAATTCGGAACCAGCGGACGCCGGGGTGAAGTCGTCCACCTGACACAGTTGGAAATTTACATCAACGTACTCGCCGAATTGCGATACCTCCAATCGCTGCCGCCAGGGAACGGCGGCATCGTCCGTGGGGACGAGTTCTACTTCGCTCACGATCTCCGCCCCAGCTCCACCACCTTCGTGCCGGAACAACAGGGGTACGGAGAGATCTGCCAGGCCGTGGAGCGCGCCGTTCGCGATGCCGGCATGCGGCCGGTCAACCTGGGCGCGATCCCGACTCCGGCGCTGACTTACTATGCCCTCTCACACTCCCGGGGCAGCATCATGGTGACCGGCAGTCACATTCCGTTCAACCGCAACGGCTATAAGTTGAACACGTCCCGCGGTGAGTTGTTGAAAGAGCACGAAGCCCCGATCAACATCGCGGTCGGCCGCGTTCGGAAACAACTCTATGGGCAGCTCTTTGCCGACTCCCAGTTCGACCCGCGCGGCGTCTTCAAGTCGGGCCGTCGCGACTTGCCGCCCGAGGCGGGCGATGCCGAATCGGTCTATGCGGACCGATACACGAGCTTCTTCCAGGGCGCGTCGCTGGCCGGCAAACGCATCCTGGTCTATCAGCATTCCGCCGTGGGGCGCGACCTGCTCGCGGCGATCCTGGAACGCTTCGGCGCCGAGGTCTTGCGGAGCGGCCGAAGCGAGGGCTTCATCCCCATCGACACCGAGAACATCGACAAGCCGCAACTCGCGGCGATCCAGGCGCTGGCGGACGAAGCCGCCGCGAAGCATGGCCGCATCGACGCGGTGGTCTCGACCGACGGCGACAGCGACCGCCCGCTCATCCTGGGCGTGGACTCCGCCACGGCGGAGGTCAGGTTCTTCGGCGGCGACCTCGTGGGGATGGTCGTGGCGGAGTACCTGGGCGCGGACGCCGTGGTGGTTCCGATCAGTTGCAACGACGCCATCGACCGGGGCTGCCTGGCGCGGATCGTACAACCCAAGACGCGAATCGGTTCGCCTTACGTGATCGCGGGCATGGAGAAGGCCCGGGCCGAGGGACGAAAGACCATCTGCGGCTGGGAGGCCAACGGCGGATTCCTGACCGGATCGGACATCGAGCGCAACGGCAGGGTTCTCAAGCAACTCCCGACCCGCGACGCGATCCTGCCGATTCTGGCGGTCCTGTTCGCGGCCCAGGACAGAGGGCTTTCCTTGATTCAACTTTTCGACTCCCTTCCCCACCGGTTCAGCCGGGCGGCCCTGCTCGAGAACTTTCCGAGGGCGGCCGGCTTAAAGCTGGTGGCACAATTCTCGGGCGATGACCCGAGCACCCGCGACCGGTTACAACACTTCTTCACACCGTCGCTGGGCTTCGGGCCGATCGCCGGGCTGAACTACACGGACGGCGTGCGGATCACGTTCAGCAACGGCGACATCGCCCACTTCCGCCCGTCGGGAAACGCGGACGAGCTGCGGATCTATGGCGTGGCCGACACACAGGAGCGCGCCGATGCGATTGCCGAACTGGGCATCCGGGAACCCGATGGCATCCTCCGCCGCATGGAAGCGGAGATCAGCGGCCACCCGGCGCAGAGCCGGTAGCGGCTCCGGCGGGCCGGTTGTAGTTCGGGTATGCGGGGCGGTGCGGCTCCGGCGCCGGATGATCTTTCATCTGCTGGAGGGCGATCGCCACGGCGCGCTCCAGTTGCGGATCGTGGCCTTCGCGCACCAGTTTCGGATCCATCTCCACTTCCACATCCGGCGCGACGCCCTTGTTCTCCACATCCCACTGGCCTTGCGCGTTGAAGAAGCCGAAGCTGGGCGCGGTGACGTTACCGCCATCCATCAGCGGAGGGTAGTTGCCCACGCCGACCAGCCCGCCCCAGGTCCGCTTGCCCACCAGCGTGCCGATCTTGTTATAGCGGAACATCCACGGCATCATGTCGCCGCCCGAGCCGGCGAATTCGTTGATGACCATTACCTTCGGCCCGAAAATGGAGGCCGCCGGGGTGCGATAGATCGCGCCGTATCGCGGGCTCCAGAAGCCCTGCAGCGGCCGGTTCATGACTTCGATGATGTAGTCCGCCGCCTGGCCTCCGCTGTTGAAGCGCTCGTCGATGACTGCGCCCTGCTTGTCGGACTGGGCGAAGTAGTAGCGGGTGAAGTTGGTCAGGCCGCCCTGCGCCGTGTCGGGCAGGTAGACGTACGCCAGCTTGCCGCCGCTCAACTCGTCCACCTTGCGCCGGTTGGCTTCGATCCAGGCCTGGTTCCGCAACTGCGTTTCGCTGGCCACGGGGAGCACGGTGATCTCTCTCGCGTTGGCGCCCGAAGCGTCCGCGCCAATGCGCAGCGTGACGTGCTTTCCCGCGGTGTTTTCGAGCAGGCGGGAGACATCGTCCTGCGCCGTTAGTTCCTGGCCGTTGACCGACAGCAAGTAATCGCCTGCCGCGACGTTGAGCCCGGGAGCGGCCAGCGGCGCCTGCAACTGCGGATTCCAGCTTTCGCCGGTGTAGATACGCCTGAAGCGATACCGCCCGTTGACTACTTCATAATCCGCGCCGAGCAGTCCTCCGGGCACGGCCCTGGCCTGCGGGATGTTGCCGCCGCCGCCGCGCAGGTGGCCCACGGTCATATCGCTGATCATGTCGTGGATGATGTAGTTCAGGTCGGAGCGGGAGCCCAGCGAGTCGAGATATTTTTCATACTCCTTCTCGGCATCCGCCACGTTGACGCCGTGCAGGTTCGGATCGTAGAAGTAGCTGCGCTCGATGCGCCAAACCTCGTGGTACATCTGCTTCCATTCGGCAAGGGGATCGACACTGACTTCCATGTCCGCCACGCGGAGCGCGCCCTCGCCGGGCTTCAGGGCCGCCGACGCGGACACGATGACGTACTGCGGGCCCGCGGTTGCGCCCGCCGCGGCGCCCCGGCCGCCACGCCCGCCACCGCCGCCCAGGCGCAGCAGCATCTTCTCGCCGTTCGCCGACAGGTCGAACGTGCCGACGCCATCGGCCAGTTTGTCCACCTTGCGCGTCTTGAGATCGAACTTGGAGAGCGTCGCGCCGCCGCCGCCGAAGCCCTGGCCGCGCCCGCCGGCGCCCTCCATGACGTACACCTGTCCGGCTTTGCCGGCTGTCAGCTCAGTATAGGAGCGCGCCGGTATGGGCAGCGCGATGATGCGCTGCTGGATCTTGTCGAAATCGATGTGTACCGGCTTGGGCGGAGTTTCGGGAGCGGCCGCTGCGTTTCCGCCACCGCCGCCGCCGCGCCCGCCGCGGCCACCTCCGCCGGTGCCGGCGGATTCAGCCGCCGGACGCGGCGCGTTTTCTTCATCGCTCTCGGGCGCGAGCGGTGACGCCACATTGTTCGGCAGCACGATCAGGTACACGCTGCTGGTGACATCGTGCTCGTCGCTGGTCATATCGAGGCCGCTGGTGGTGGGGCCGAAGTTGGTGCTGGCCATGAAGTAGAGGTATTGGCCGTCGCGGTCGAACGCCGGGTGACGCGCGTCGCTCAGCCCATCGGTGACCTGCTTGCTCTGCCCGCTCTCCAGCGAGTAAATCGAGATGGCGCGGAAGCGGTTGGGCAGCGATTTGGCGTAGGCGATCCACTTGGAGTCCTGCGCCCAGGCGAAGTCCAGGCAGCACTCGTTGATGTAGTCGGTGTCCACCTTGGTGAGCTTGCCGGAGGCGATCTCGACGTCCCACAAGTTGAGCTGGTTGTCGTTGAAGGCGATGTGCTTGCTGTCGGGCGACCAGTCGGGGTTGGAGTAATACGCCGACTTGCCGGCCAGCGCGATCTTCTGCCCGGCGCCGCCGCCCTGGGGCTGGATGTGCAGCGCGTACTCGCCCGATTCATCCGAGAAATAGGCGATGGACTTGCCGTCCGGCGACCACGCGGGGTTCCGCTCCATCACGCCGGGCGTGTGGGTCAGGTTGCGGATGTCGCCCTTTTCCGCAGGGACGGTCAGGATCTCTCCGTGCGCTTCGAAGACGGCGCGCACGCCGGTGGGGGAAATGCGGGCCTCGCGGATCTCGCGCGAGACGTTCTGGAAGCGCGGCCGCACCTCGCTGAGGTCCGCGGCGATCTCGATGGGCACGGCGCGCTCCTTCGCGGCCGCGAGATCGAAGATGTGGATCTGCCCGAACTGTTCGTAGACGATGCCGCCGGGGCCCGCGGAGGCGTTCACGATATCCTTGCCGGAATTCTCGAGCACCTTGGCCACCTGCCGGCTCTGGGGATCGTAGCGGAAGAGCGTCACCGGGCCGTTGCGGTCCGACAGGAAGTAGACTTTGTCGCCGATCCACATGGGGCTGAAGTCGTTGGAGTCGGTGCGCGGAATCTTCTGCGTGCTCAGGTCGGCGAAGTTGACGATCGAAATATAACTGGCGCGTCCGCCGCGGTAGCGCTTCCAGGAAACGAAGGCGTTGGTGTCGGTGGAGAACTGGCCGCCGTCCAGCGGCTGATACGCCATGCGCTTCCCGTCGGGCGAGTAGGAGCCCGTGAAGGCCATGGGCAGCGGCAGGGGTTCCGGAAGCCCGCCTTCCAACGGCACGGTGAAAAGCTGGGTGTACCGCGAGTAGGCTTCGCGGCCGGAGCGGAACAGGATGCGCTTGCCGTCCGGCGTCCAGCCGGCGAGGCGGTCCGCGTCGGGGTGGTAGGTGATGCGCCTGGGGATGCCGCCGGTGGCGGGCACGATGAAGACGTCGGTGTTGCCGTCGTATTCGCCGGAGAATGCCACGGTGCTCCCATCCGGCGAGAATGCCGCGTTGCTTTCCACGCCCGAGCCCGCCGTCAGCCGCGTGGCCACGCCGCCCTGGCGGCTCACGGTCCACAGGTCGCCGGCATAGGAGAACACGATCTCCGTTTTGTTCATGGCGGGCTTCTGGAGAAGGTGCACGGTGCCCGCCGCGGGGAACGCCATCGGGAGGGAAACGCTCAAAAGGGAGAAAAGGATGAGATGCTTCATGGACCAACCTCGGGTCTAGTGTATCGGAAAAACGGAGATGGTTGCGGCGGAGGAGACTTTCGCGGCGGCGCATAGGCGTGGCAGGCCGCAGCGGGGAATCGGATTCATGAGTTTGGTTTCGATTCTGGCAGGTCTGTTGTGTTCGCCCGCGGGTTCAAGCATGATAACTCTATATGAAATGGAGTTACACGATCTACCGTTCGGACCAGGACTTGGACACGATTCAGAAAGACCTCGACTCCTTTGGCCAGGATGGCTGGGAGATGGTCTCGTTCGCCGTGCAGCAGTTCGTTGACGACCAGAACCAGCCGTTTGACCAGTACACCTTCATGTTCAAGCGCCCGCTGTAGCGAGTGGGCACGGCTCGAGGCGCGAAATTCGCATTTGGCGCTCGGACTGCGTATTTTGCATGCGGCCTCGGAGACCTTGATCGGAGTTGCGTGTGAGCGGGAGACTCCGCTGATTTCGTCATCAGGGGACCGAGATAATCTCAGGTGAATGTCCTGTATCTCGTTGAGAGGAAGAGAAGTTTTTGGGAAGTGGCGGGTGACTGGTCTGGGGATGCGGCCAGAAACTGACCGTCAGTTTAGCAGTGCAAATGTGATGTTTCTTCCGAACGGGTTTTGCCGATGGGGACATTTCAACGGGTTTTTTGCGCGGCCCCGAAACCCCATTCCCTGGCAGGAGTTTGTTCATTATAAAGGTGTATGAACGCCAGCCGCGGTACGAAGGCGTTGCGCGTGACATGGCCTATCAATTGCTAGGAGCTTATGGGAGAAGTGGGATGTAACGGCGGAGGTTGCACGGAGACTGTGCTGTAGAAGGGGTTGACCCGATGAAGTCGCGGTTGTTCCTTGGCTTGGCCTTGCTGGCCGCCGTTTCGATCCCGTTATCGGCGCAGATGTCGGTAACGATAAGCCCCTCCGTGACATTGCCCGCGCCGTTGGGCACGCTGATCAACTGGAGCGCCACGGTGGCCGGCGCCAATTCCGGTACTCTGTGGTACCGTTTCGGCGTACGCGCCGTTAGTTTAGGGGGAAGCCGGCTCAGTACACACACTCCCCAGATCGCCCGCCGTTCGGCCTTTCCGCCGGACCTGGGCTTTCGCACCATCGTGGACTACGGTCCGAACTCGTCACTCGCCTGGACTTCGATTGACGGCGAGGGCGTCTACGAAATCGAAGTGTCGGTGAGGAATCTTACCACTGGCGAGATGGCGCAATCCGTTGTCCCGTTCGAGCTGACGAGCTTGGCCACAAGCGGAACACCCGTGATTACCCCAACCGGGCATCCTCTGGTTTTCATCTACAGCGCCGGGCCGTGCGCGGCAGGAAGCCAGATGCGGGTGGAGTTCCAGTCGCCGGAGGGTTTTGCCCAGGACACGCCGTACCGGCAGTGCGATGGGACACACAGCATGAATTTCTACCTGGCCGGCATGCGGTCCAATGCGCAATACACGGTGCAGCACACCCTGGACGACGGCAACTCGGCGGTCACGGGTCCGCTGCTGACCATCAACACGCCCGGCATCCCTCTCCAAGCACCCCGCACGGCAGGCGCCGCGGCGGGTGCGCAGTCCAGCGAAGGAATCCTGCTGCAGAGCGTGATCGGCTCGAACTCCATCGCCACCGACCTGAACGGAAACATCGTGTGGTATGCCCCGCCGGACTTTTCCTATTTGACTCGCATACAGGCCGGCGGCACCTTCCTGGGAATCCTGGAGGACGGCACGCAGGATCCCTCGCATCAATTCTTCCGCGAGTTCGATCTCGCTGGAGTGACTTACGTCGAGACCAATGCGGCGCGCGTCGGCGAGCAACTGGCCGCCATGGGCATGCAGCCCATCACTTGCTTTCACCACGAAGCCATACGGTTGGCGGACGGGGGATACCTGGTGCTGGCGGGCTCGGAAAGGATACTGACCGGCGTCCAAGGGCCTGGCGCGGTGGATGTGTTGGGCGATACCATTGTCGTGCTCGACCCGAACCTCCAGGTGGTCTGGGCGTGGGACGCTTTTGACCATCTGGATCCGCACCGGGCGGCCATTCTGGGCGAGGCGTGCACCTACCCGACGACGCTGGCGTGCTCGGTCTTTTACCAGGCCGCAACGGCCAACGACTGGCTGCACGGCAACGCGCTCCAGTTCACTCCGGATGGCAACATCCTGTACTCCACCCGCCATCAGGACTGGCTGGTGAAGATCGACTTCGCCAACGGGACCGGGAGTGGAGACATACTCTGGCGTCTTGGACAGGACGGCGATTTCCTGATCAACTCGCCGGACCCGAGCCCCTGGTTCTCACACCAGCACGGCCCTCACTTTGCGGCCGACAACACCACCCTGCTGGTATTCGACAACGGCAACACGCGGATTGCCGCCAACAATCAGATGGGGGACAGCCGCGGGCAAGTCCTTCAAATCGACGAGGCTGACCGGTTGGCCACGCTGGTGTTGAACACCGACCTGGGGGTGAACTCCTCAGCGCTGGGAACGGCCCAGCAGTTGTCCAACGGCGATTACCATTTCGACGCCGGCTTCATCGTGGACCCTGCTTCGCCTTTCAGCCGCTTCTCGCAGGCGTTGGAGGTGAACGCCAACGGACAGATCGACTGGGGAATCGAGATCTACGCGCAGGAATATCGCAGCTTCCGGCTGAACGACCTGTACACGCCGCCGATACAATGAAAGTCATTGACTGACCGGGCGAAGTGGAAAAGCTGGTGGGCGGCGGCGCTGCTCGCGGTCCTGGTGGGCGCCTACGATCTCTGGGCGGTCCGCGCGGCAGGCAGCAAGTTCGAATGGGGGTACGATCTTTTCGGGTACTACGACCTGCTGGGCCGGGCGCTGGCGGGCGGGCATTTCTACCTTCCGATTCAGCCGTCGCCGCAGTTGCTGGCCCAGCCGGATCCGTGGGATCCCGCGGTGGACGCGTCGCTCAAGTGGCATGACATGGCGCTCTACGGAGGGCGCTACTACCTCTACTTCGGCGCCGCGCCCGCGGTGCTGCTCTTCACCCCGTGGCGGTTGATGACGGGCCACGACCTGCCCGAGAATTTCGGGATGTTTCTACTGGCTTCGGGCGGCTTCCTGTTTTCTTGCGGGGCCCTGCTCCGGGTTTTGGATCTTGCGGCGGCGCGGCCGGGCTGGTTCGTGTTGTCGCTGCTGGTGCTGGCGCTGGGAGTCTGCCAGGGAGTGCCGTACCTGCTGAACCGCGTCGCCGTCTACGAGGTGGCAATCGCCGGCGGGTACTTCTGCACTTCGGCGGCCGTGTTCTGCCTGGCGTGGGGTATGCGATCGCGCCGCGCGCCGTACTGGTTCGCTGCCTCCGGTCTGATGTTCGGCCTCGCGGTGGCCAGCCGGCCACACCTGGTTCTGATTGGCGTCATCGCAGCCGCCGGCCTCACGGCCCTGCGCCCCCGCCGAGTATTGGCTTTCGCCGCGGCCTGGAGTCTGGTAGGCGCGGCAGTGGCGGGGTACAACTACGGCCGCTTCGGCGATCCCTTCGAGTTCGGCTTTCGGTACCAGCTTGCCGGAAGGGGCCAGAACCGGATCGAGCCAGGAGCGCGCAACCTGACTCCGGGGGCATACTTCATGCTGCTCTCGCGGCCCCAATTGAGCCCCGTGTTTCCGTGGATGCGAATGGTGTTCCGGTTCCCGTTCGATTCGGCCGAGCGCCACCCGCTGCCGCCCGAGTATTTCGTCGAGCCCACGGCAGGGGCGCTGTGGATTTCGCCGTTCCTGGTAGCCGCGCTGCTGGTTCCCTCCACGCAACGGCTTGGCAGTCACTCGAAACAGGCCTCTCCGGCCGAGGCGCGGACGATACTCTGGATCGCCACCGCCGGTTCGGCCGCGGTCCTGCTGTTCCTGATGGCGACGCACCTGGCGACACACCGCTACGAGGTCGATTTTCTTCCGCTCGCCGTCTGGGCCGCCACCGCGAACCTCGGCATCCACATTTCGTCGGCGGCAGGTTTTCGACGGGGCGCGCTGAGCGCGGTTCTGGCACTCGTAGTCGGCTACAGCGCCGTCGCCAATTTGGCACTCGGCATCGCCGGGCCGTACGACGACATTCTAAAGAATCGGCCCGCCAGCTACGTGCGGATGGCGCGGTGGTTCAGCCCCTTCCGGGAGTATCGCCGCGCCATCGATCCCGCTATTGCGGTCAGCTTAACCGCCAGGTTCATCCCCGAACCGGCGGGTTTTCGCGAGCCGCTGATCACCATCGGGCAGTCCCATTTCCAGTACTTCCTTTATGCCGAGCGCGCGGGAGGAACGCTTCGGCTGGTGTCGCAGTCGGACGATTCCAAGCTGACTTACGAGATGCCCGATCCGGGGGCCAAGCCGGTCTCATTCCGGCTGGTTTACAATCCGCAGACGCACAAACTGGCCACCACGGTAAACGGAGAGGAGGTCATCGCGCACACCGTCGGCATGTTGATCGCGGCGCCCGCGCAGGTGGCCATCGGCGAAAACTTCAGTGACCTCGGGCTCACCGCCAGGCGTTTCACCGGCCGACTGCAGTTGGACCGGAAGGACGTCACGGATTGAGATTCGCTTGACATCCACGACCGTCAGATCGCTCTCGCCGGCTGCCGCCCGCTGGCGGCAGCCCGCGGCTGTCGCGTTCCTTCTCGCCTGGTTCGGCTACTTCTCCTGGGACGCCCTGCTGGTCCACTTCGCGCCCGACGACATCATGAACCTGGACTACTACTGGAATATCAAGCCGGGTCAATTGCTGCTTTTGCAGTTCATGCCGTGGCGAGGACCCTACCGGCCCATGGCCGGCCTGTTCTATCGGGGGATGCTGCATTTCTTCGGCTTGAACCCGGTTCCCTACCACGCAGTCGTCCTGCTGGTGCTGCTGGCCAACGTGTACCTGGTATACCGTCTCGCCCGAGTCCTGTGGGCCGGGGAGTTGGCGGCCTGCCTGGCCTCACTGATCGTCTGCTATCACGCCGGGCTGCATATGCTGTACTACGATACAGCGTTCGTCTTCGATGTCCTGTGCTGTTTCTTCTACCTGGCGGCTTTCGTCTACTACGCGCGGATCCGAGGGAGCGGCCGGCTGCTCGACCCGCGCGAAGCCGCCGTACACTTGGGACTTTACCTCTGTGCCCTAAACTCCAAAGAGATGGCAATCACGCTGCCTGTCGCCCTGCTGGCTTACGAGTGGTTCTACCACAAGCCTTCGTGGAGCGGTCGCGGGGTAGCTGAATGGTTGTCCGGACCGGGGCGCGTAATTCTGCTGGGAGCGGTCCTCGATCTGGCGTTCCTCTACGGATCTCTTTTGCGACCGAATGCCCTGGTGGTGCAACCGGGCTACAAGCCGGCACTCTCGTTTGCCCGGTTCATGGAGTTCTATTCGCATGCTTACAGCGATCTCTTCGAGCAGGGTAGTGGAAATGATTTCGCATGGGGAGCGGTGCTGACGATTTGGTTCGTATTAACTTACCTGGCTTGGCGGCGCGACCGTCCGATCCTGCGGTTCTGCTGGGTATTCTGGCTGGTCACTCCGATGCCCCTCTCGGTTCTGGCGGGGCGGCGGGGGGCGTGCCTGGCCATCCCGTTTTCCTGCCTGGCCGTGTTCGCGCCCGTGGTCTTCCTAGACGTGGTGCACACCGGTGCGCGCTTTCTCGCCAGAGAAAGGGCTTTCCGGCGGTTCGGAGACCGCAACTGTTTCGCTGCCCTGTGTGTGTTGGGCGTGGCGCTGTGGGGATGGCAGAACGACTGCGCCAAGCGACTGTACGTCAAATCCTCCATGGAGAGCCTGGGCGAGTTGACGTGGCTGGTCATGGGACAACTCCGGCAGCTCAATCCCCACGTGAAGCCCCACAGTACGGTGGTGTTTTTGGACGATCCCTTTGACGCTTTCGACATGGCGCAAATCGCCGAGCTGTGGTTCCGCGATCATAGTCTGAACATCAAACTGCTGCGCAAAACGCCCATGACTCCCCTTGAGCTGTCCAAAGCGGACTATTTGTTTACATTCAAAAATGGCCCTCTCATGCAATTGAAGTGATTTTCAACGTTTGTTATGTGCTAAAGTGAACCTCGACGGAAAGAGTAGGGAAACACCCTACCAGAGCCGAAAGGTCAATGGAGTTAGGGAACAGAATCACTGGTCGGCGGACTTTTTTGAAATCCGCCGTTGGCGTAGCAGCGACTGCCGCGCTCACCGCCCGCGCCGCGCCGCACCAGCCAAACATAGTCCTGATCGTTTGCGATGACCTCGGCTACGGCGATCTGAGTTGTTACGGATCGGGCATCTCGACTCCGAATATTGACCAGATGGCGAGCGAGGGCGTGCGGTTCACACAGTTTTCCTCAGCGAGCCCGGTGTGTTCGCCGTCGCGCGCCGCGTGGATGACGGGCCGGTACCCTACGCGCATGGGGATCCCGCGCGTTTTGGACGTCAACGATCCCGCGGGCTTGCCCGATTCCGAGACCACCGCCGCCCAGATGTTGAAGGGCGCCAGCTACGCCACTATGTGCGTCGGTAAATGGCACCTCGGCTCGTTGCCGCAATACCTGCCCACCAACCACGGCTTCGACGAGTTCTGGGGAATCCCTTACAGCATCGACCAGGGCACCCGCCCGCTGATGCACAACACGGACATCATGCAACAGCCGGCGAACCTGGACGATCTGACTTTCCGCTACACCGGATGGGCCACGGACTTCATCGCGCGGTCGAAGGGCTCTCCGTTTTTTCTGTACCTGGCACACTCGTTTCCACACATTCCGCTGGCGGCGTCGCAAGCGTTCCAGGGGCGGTCGTTTCAGGGTTTATACGGCGACGTGGTGCAGGAGATCGATTGGAGCGTGGGGCAGGTTTTGCAGTCCCTCCAGGCCAACGGACTCGATTCCAACACGCTGGTGGTTTTCTCGAGCGATCACGGTCCGTGGTACCAGGGGAGCGCGGGCGGGCTGCGCGGCCGCAAGGGCGAGACCTGGGAGGGCGGCATGCGCATACCGTTTGTGGCGCGATTCCCCGGTTACATTCCGAGAGGCCAGGTGCTCTCCAGCTTTGCCAGCAGCCTGGACATGGTTCCTACGATCGCCGGCTTGACGGGCGCGCCGCCGCCCGCGCTGCCCCTGGACGGAATCGACATCGGGCCGATCCTCACCGGCCGGCAGAGTGACCTGCCGCGCGAGGCTTTCCTGTATTTCAACGATGTCTACTTGCAGTGTGCCCGACTGGGCAACTGGAAACTGCACGTCACCCGTTTTAATGCGCCGGCGTTTTCTCCGGTGCCGGCGTGCGGACTGTGGAACCTGCCGTTGACCAGCCCGGAACTATACGACGTAGTCGCCGATCCCGACGAAAGCCACGATCGCAGCGACAGGAATCCATCGACCGTTGCGAATATCCGGGCACGCATGGACCAACTGATCCAGACGTTCCCTCCGGACATTGCGGATGCCTGGACGCGCACTCTGAGCCTGCCGGCGCAGGCCACGCCTTCGGGCTGCCTGCCGATTCCGCTGACGTAGCGGCGCGATCGTCCCCAACCTGCCGCGCGGCAAGTTTTTCCGGCACCGCATGGCGCTTGCGGCCTCGTCCAGCGGCCGCAAGACCGCCGGCGCCGCTGTGGTATTCTGAAAATTCGCGGTAGAGGTGCGGCGGCCATCAGTAGCCGGACCGGGGTTCCGATGGGCTTCGGAGGTTCGGGTGAAAGGGGCCGTGGGTTGTTCCGCCGAAATCGGAGGGGGGAAGCTCAGTTCCTTTTCGGTTGGGGAGTCAGGCTAACACCGGCTCACTGTCATCCGTTTCTCAGGCGGGTGGAGCGCTATCGGGAATGAGGGTGCGCTGGCAGTCCAGGCGTATCTTTCCCCTGATTCCGATCCCTCCCCTGGCCGGCTCGATGGTATGAACGTCTTCGAACTCACACGCGCGCTGATCGATATCGAATCGATCACCAATAACGAGGAAGGAGTGGGCACTTTCCTATTCGAGCACCTGTCCTCGCTGGCGCGCCGGTTCGGCGGGCAGGTCGAGCGCATGGACGTCGAACCCCGGCGCTTCAACGTGTTCGCACAGTGGGGCAAGCGCCTGACGGTCACACTCTCCACCCACATGGACACCGTACCGCCGTTCTTCATCTCGCGCGAGGACGACGAGCACGTCTGGGGACGCGGCGCCTGCGACACGAAGGGCATCATCGCGTGCATGATCACCGCCGCCGAGCGAATGCTGGAGGCCGGCGAGCGCGATTTCGGACTGCTGTTCGTGGTGGGCGAGGAGCGCAACAGCGCAGGGGCCTATCGCGCCGCGCAACTTCCGCGCGGGTCGAGCTACATCATCAACGGCGAGCCCACGGGGAACCTGCTGGCCCTTGGCTCCAAGGGCGCGCTGCGTTACGAGGTGGCGGCTACGGGCAGGATGGCGCACTCGGCCTATCCCGAGCTGGGCGATTCGGCGATCCACAAGCTGATCGAAGTGCTGGCCGACATGCGGCGCATCGAACTGCCCGTGGATCCGCTGCTGGGACCGAGCACCTTGAACATCGGCACCCTGTCCGGCGGCCGCGCGCCCAACGTGATCGCCGACGAAGCGCGGGCGGACATCATGATCCGGCTGGTGGGCGATTCGAGCGACACCAAGCGGGCGCTGGAGCACGCAGCCGAAGGACGCGCGGAGCTGCGCGAGGTGATCGAGATTCCGGCGCTGCGCCTCAATTCGTTCGACGGCATCGAGACCACGGTGGTGGCGTACACTACCGATATCCCGGCGTTCGGCGGGCAGTGGGGCGAGCCGTTCCTGATCGGGCCGGGGTCCATCCACGTGGCTCACACGCTGGAGGAGCGCGTGCCGAAAGCGGAATTACTGGAAGCGGTTTCCATATATCAACGCATGGTAAGGAATTTATGCAAACGCGAATTGAAGTCGGCATCTTAGGCGCCACCGGAATGGTGGGGCAGCATTTCGTGAAGTTTCTCGGCGGCCATCCGTGGTTCGACCTGAAATGGCTGGGGGCAAGCGACCGGTCCGCCGGCAAGAAGTACCGCGAGGCCATGACGTGGCACCTGGGCGGCGGCGCTCCGGAGTCGGTGGCGGATATGACGGTGGACGAGTGCGTGCCGGGCAACGCGCCGCGGCTGCTGTTTTCGGCGATGGACGCGTCGGTGGCGACGGAAATCGAGCGGGCGTTCGCGCAGGCGGGGCACGTGGTGGTCTCCAATTCGCGAAACCACCGCATGGAGCGGGACGTGCCGCTGCTGGTCCCCGAGATCAACCCGGACCACCTGAAGCTCATCCCGGGGCAGCAGCGCGCGCGCGGGTGGAAGGGACAGATCGTGACCAATCCGAACTGCTCGACGATCGTCCTGACGATGGGGCTTGCGCCGCTGAAACAGTTCGGCATCACCCGGATGGTGGTCACCACGCTGCAAGCGATTTCCGGCGCGGGTTACCCGGGCGTGGCTTCCATGGACATCGTGGGGAACGTGATTCCGTTCATCGGCGGCGAAGAAGAGAAGATGCAGCAGGAGACGCAGAAGATCCTGGGCGAATTCCGCGGAGATCACATCGAACCGCTTGCCGCGAAGGTGAGCGCGCACTGCAATCGGGTGGCGGTGGTGGACGGGCACACGGTGACGGTGTCGGTGGAGTTTTCTTCGAAGCCCGCCGAGGCCGACTTGCGCCATGCATTCGAAACGTACACCAGCGTTCCGCAGCAGCGGCAGCTTCCGAGCGCGCCGCCGCGTCCCGTGATTTACATGCAGGAGAACAACCGGCCGCAGCCGCGCAAGGACGCGGAGCGCGAGCGGGGGATGGCGGCGTTCGTGGGCCGCCTGCGACCGTGTCCGGCGCTGGATTACAAATTCGTAGCGATGGGCCACAATACGGTCCGCGGGGCCGCGGGCGCGGCGGTGCTGAATGCCGAGCTGATGCATTCGGAAGGGATGCTCGACTGATGATCGTGATGAAGTTCGGCGGCTCGTCGGTGGAGTCGGCCGCCGCCATCGAGCGTGTCGCGGGCATCGTGAAAGCGCGCGAGGAGCGGAGGCCGGTAGTGGTGGTCTCGGCCATGGGCAAGACGACCAACAAGCTGCTGGCGATCGCGGCGGCGGCGATTGCCGGCAAGCGCGAGGAGTACATTCCGCAACTCCACGACCTGCGCGATTTTCATTCGCGCGAGGCGCGGCAAGTGGTTCCGCTGGCCGACCGCGCGGAGCTGGACAGCACGCTCGACGAGCACTTTCAGGAGCTCACCGAGCTGGTGAAAGGGCTCGCCGTGCTGGGCGAGCTGACGCCGCGATCGATTGACGCCATCTCGAGCTACGGCGAGCGGCTTTCGAGCTTCATCGTCACGCTGGCGTTCCGCCACTTCGGGATGAAGGCGGAGCACCTCGATGCGCGCCGGTTCATCGTCACCGACAAGCGGCACACGCAGGCCGCTCCCATTCTTACGGAGACCTACGCGCGGCTGGCCGCCACGGTGCCCGCGATGGCGCGCGAAAGCGTGGTGGTGATGGGCGGGTTCATCGGCGCGACGGAAGACGGCGTAACTTCCACGCTGGGCCGCGGGGGAAGCGATTTCACCGCGTCGATCGTGGGCGCGGGCATCGGCGCGGAGGAGATCCAGATCTGGACGGACGTGGATGGCATGCTCACGGCCGATCCGACCATACTTGCCGGCGGGCATCGCGTGAAGACCATCTCCTTTGCCGAAGCCGCCGAGCTGGCCTATTTCGGCGCCAAGGTGCTGCATCCGGCGACGGTGGTGCCGGCCATCGAGCGGAACATCCCGGTGCTCATCTTGAATTCGCGGCGGCCCGACGTTCCGGGCACGCGCATCATCGCGGAGACGGTGACCTGCGAGAACGTGGTGAAGTCGATCGCCTGCAAGCGGAAGATCACGCTGATCAACATTCACTCCACGCGCATGCTGATGGCGCACGGTTTTCTGCGGCGCATTTTCGAGGTGTTCGACCGTCACGAAACGCCGGTGGACATGGTATCGACGTCCGAGGTAAGCGTCTCGCTGACCATCGACAGCACCGACCGTCTCGAATCCATATTGGCCGACATCCGGCAGTTCTCGGAAGCGAGCGTGGAGCACGGCAACGTGATCGTGTGCCTGGTGGGGGAGAACATCCGCTTCACGCCGGGCGTGGCGCGGCGGGTGTTCAACGTGCTCGACGGCATCAACATACGGATGATTTCGCAGGGCGCTTCGCTGCTGAATCTCAGCTTCGTGGTGGCCGAGAAAGATCTGAAACGCACCGTAGCGGCGCTGCACGAGGAACTCTTCGCCGAGCTGGACTCCAACGTCTTCGAACGCAACGAGGCCGTGCATGCCTGAGACGCGGCGGCTGGCCATCGTGGGCTACGGCAAGATGGGGCGGCTCATCGAGCAGTTCGCTCCGCAGTACGGCTTCGAGGTGGCGCTCAAGCTCGATGAATTCAACAACGCCGGATTCGAGGGCATCACGGCGGAGAATTTTCGCGGCATCGATGTGGCGATCGATTTTTCGATTCCGCCGGCGGTGCCGCGCAACGTGGAGGGCATCGCGGCGTTGGGCGTCAGCATGGTGATCGGCACCACTGGCTGGCTGGAGCACGTGGACGCGGTGAAGGCCGCGGTGGAGAAAGGCGGCATCGGGCTGGTGTGGAGCCCCAACTTTTCCATCGGGGTGAACGCGTTTTTCCGGCTGGTGGCGGAGGCCGCGCGGCTGCTGGCCGCGGAACCGGAGTACGGCGCGTGGGCCTGGGAGATCCATCACTCCACCAAGAAGGACGCGCCCTCGGGCACGCTGCTGAAGCTGGTGGAGAGTATGAAGCAGGCGGGCTTCGCGCGGCCGATCGACGTGGGCTCGAGCCGTGCCGGGGCGCACCCGGGCACGCACGAGATCGGATTCGATTCCGCGGCCGACACGATCACGCTGCGCCACACGGCGCGCAATCGCGAAGGGTTCGCGCGCGGCGCTTTGAAGGCCGCGCAATGGGTGGCAGGCAAGACAGGATTCTTTGAGTTCGGAGGTGGCACATGTTCACAGGATGCGGCACCGCGCTGATAACTCCGTTCGATCGCGCCGGATCGCTCGACGAAGCGACCCTGCGCCGCCTGGTGCGGCGCCAGATCGAAGCGGGCATCAACTTTCTGGTTCCCTGCGGCACCACGGGCGAGAGCCCCACGCTGACCCGCGCGGAGCATCTGCGCGTGGTCGAAATCACTCTGGACGAAGCCAAGGGCAAGGTTCCGGTGCTGGGGGGCGCGGGCGGCTACAACACCGCCGAGGTCCTCGAACTGGCGCGCGAGCTGGAACTTCGGGGCGTGGACGGCATCCTTTCGGTGACGCCTTATTACAACAAGCCTACGCAGCAGGGCCTGGTGCAACACTACGAGGCGATCGCCCGCGCCATCCGGATTCCGATCATCGTGTACAGCGTGCAGGGCCGCACGGGAGTGAACGTGGAGCCGGGCACGCTGGCGAGGCTGGCGCGGATCGAAAACATCGCCGGCGTGAAGGAAGCGTCGGGCAATATCGCGCAGATGGCCAACGTGCTGCACGAGGTTCCGCGGAGTTTCACGGTGCTGTCGGGCGACGACGCCGTTACCATCCCGCTGATGGCGCTGGGCGGCCGCGGGGTGATTTCGGTGGTCTCGAACGAGATCCCCGGGGAGATGACGCAACTGGCGCAGGCGTGCCTGCGGGGCGATTTCGAAGGCGCCCGCGAGATCCAGCGGCGGTTTCTGCCGCTGATGAACGTGAACTTCGTGGAGTCGAATCCGATTCCGGTGAAAGCGGCGATGGGACTGATGGGCCTGCTCGATCCCACGATGCGCCTGCCGATGTGCCCGCCGGGCACCGACAACCTGGCCAGGATCGCGAAGGTCCTGGAGACGGTCGGGCTGATGGGGAAGGTGCCGGTTGCAGGCTGAAATCGAGCGGCTGTACCACGACCGGCCCGCGACCTACGACGACGAGCACTTTCAGCTCTTCGCCGCTTTCCGGAATGCACTGAACGCGGGGCGCGTGCGCGCCGCGGAGCCGGACGCATCGGCGCGCACCGGATGGCGGGTGAACGCGTGGGTGAAAAAGGGCATCCTGCTGGGGTTCCGCATGGGCGGGATCGTGGACATGTCGGTGGATTCCACGCGCCAGCCGTTCTTCGACAAATCGACGTACCCGGTAAAGCAGTTCACCGCCGCAAGCGGCGTGCGCATCGTGCCGGGCGGCTCGAGCATTCGCGACGGCTGCTATATCGGCAAGGGCGTCACGTGCATGCCGCCCATGTACATCAACGCCGGCTCGTACGTGGACGATGGAACGATGGTGGACTCGCATGCGCTGGTGGGGAGTTGCGCGCAGGTCGGCAAGAACTGCCACATCTCGGCGGCAAGCCAGATCGGCGGTGTGCTGGAGCCCATCGGCGCGATGCCGGTGATCGTGGAGGACGATGTGCTGGTGGGCGGCAACTGCGGGATCTACGAAGGCACCGTGGTGAAGCGCCGCGCGGTGCTGGGAACTGGGACCATTTTGAATCGCTCGACGCCGGTCTACGACCTGGTGCGCCACACGGTACACCGCGCCACGGACGACGACCCGCTGGTGATTCCCGAAGAGGCCGTGATCGTGGCGGGCGCCCGCGCCGTCACCAGCGGTCCGGGCAAGGAGTGGGGAATCTCGGTCTACACGCCGGTGATCGTGAAGTATCGCGATGCGCGGACCGACACAAAGATTCAGCTCGAAGATCTGCTGAGGTGAGAGGCTGGGGCGATCCGCAATGAATCGAATCTCCTTTCTTCTGCTGGCTGCTTGCTGGTGGCCTTCGCTTTTCGCGCAGACCGCGACGCTTAGAGGTCAGGTCACCGATGAGAGCGGGGGCGTGCTCCCTGGCGCCAAAGTCGTGGTGTCCGGCCCAGGGGGCGTGGTCAAGACCACTTCGGCGGACAACAGCGGCTTATACGCTTTCGCGGAACTGGCGCCTGGGAATTACACGGTCCAGGCCTCCGCGCCGAACCTGGCATTGCCTCAGGCGGCGAAGGTTGCGCTGAAGGGCGAACCGCTGGCGCTGAATCTCGTGCTGAAGGTGGCGTCCACGCTGGAGAAAGTGACGGTGGACGAGAACGGCGCGCCCGCGGTCAGCACCGATTCCGCCAACAACGCGAGCGCGGTGATATTGCGCGGCGAAGACTTGCAGGCTCTTTCGGACGATCCGAACGACCTTGCCGCGGACTTGCAGGCGCTGGCCGGGCCATCGGCGGGCCCCAACGGCGGGTCCATCTTCATTGATGGATTCAGCGGGGGAGAGTTGCCGCCCAAGGAATCCATTCGCGAGATCCGCATCAACCAGAATCCGTTTTCGCCGGAATACGACAAGCTGGGTTACGGAAAGATCGAGATCTTTACCAAGCCGGGTTCGGACAAGTACCGCGCGGAGGCCAACTGGAACTTTGCGAACCAGTTCTGGAATTCGCGAAATCCCTACGCGCCGGAGAAGGCTTCGTTCCTGCTGAACGAGTTTGAAGGCAACGCCGGCGGACCGATCACCAGGAAGTCGTCGTTCACGCTCGATGCGCAGCGCAACATGGTGGACAACGGCACGATTACCAACGCCGTGACTGTGAATCCGCAGACCCTCGCGATCGAGCCTTTCGCCGGAATCTTGAGCGTGCCGGGGCGCTATACCAAGGTCAGCCCGCGAGCGGACTACCAGCTGAACGACCGGAACACGCTGATGTTCCGGTACGGCATCACTCACTCCGACGTGCAGGACGCCGGGATCGGCGGCTTCGACCTGATCTCCCGCGGCTATCACTCGCAGTTCACCAACCAGACCGTGCAGGCCGCGGACACGGTGGTGCTGGGCACGAGCATCAACGAGACGCGCTTCCAGTACTATCGCAGCGCGACCCAGGCGATCGCGAACAGCCTGGACCCGACGATCCAGGTGCTGGGGTCGTTCAACGGCGGAGGCTCGACCAACGGGCGCACGTTCGACACACAGAACAGCTTCGAGTTTCAGAATTACACGTCGATGGTCCGCGGGAGACACTCGGTGCGGTTCGGCATCCGAGTGCGCGAGCAAATGGACGACAGCGTGTCGCCACAGAATTTCAATGGCACGTTCACGTTCGGCGGCGGTGTAGCGGACGCTTCGGGAGAAGCGACAATCACATCGATCGAGCGGTACCAGCGGACGCTCCAGTTTGAGCAACTCGGTTACTCCGCGGCGCAAATCCGCGCGCTGGGCGGAGGCGCGACGCAGTTCAGTATCGACGCGGGGACCGCGGAACTTTCCGTCAGCCAGATGGACGTGGGGGTCTTCGCCGGCGATGAATGGCGGGTTCGTCCCAATGTCACGTTGAGTCTGGGGATGCGCTACGAGACGCAGAGCAACATCCACGACTGGCGCGATTTCGCTCCGCGCGTGGCGGTGGCATGGGCGCCGGGCGCGAGCGCCCGAAAGCGGAGCAAAACGGTTGTGCGGGCCGGCTTCGGCGCGTTCTACGACCGCTTTCCGCTGGCGAACACGCTGGCGGCGGATCGGTTCAATGGGACCGTGCAGCGCCAGTACGTTGTCGCCAATCCGGATTTCTTCCCGAATATCCCGGCGGTGGCTTCGCTGGCTGGTTTCCAGTCCACACAGGTCGTCGAGAAAGTAAGCTCCACCATGCGCGCTCCGTACATAGTACAGTCCGCCGTCACGCTGGAGCGCCAGTTGCCGGCGAACACCACGCTGGCCGTGA
The DNA here is from genome assembly GCA_035638575.1 of Bryobacteraceae bacterium. GTDB lineage: Bacteria > Acidobacteriota > Terriglobia > Bryobacterales > Bryobacteraceae > DASQZT01. The sequence continues at coordinate 94,010 of DASQZT010000098.1, read as the reverse complement.
CCTATACGAACTCCCACGGGCTGCACCTGCTCCGCTCCGAAGACATCAATGCGCCATTGCCCGGAACATACAATCCCGCCGTACAGGGCAGCGGAGTGTTCCCGCTGGGCGGGCCGGGCGCCGTGTTCCTGATGGAGTCTTCGGGAATCTACAATCAGAACCAACTGATCGCCAATGTCAATGCGAAGTTGAATGCAGGCTTCTCGCTGTTCGGTTTCTACGTGCTGAACCGCGCCATGAGCAACACGGACGGCATCGGCACGTTTCCGGCGGATCCTTACAATTTCGAGGGTGAGTATTCGCACGCCGCCACGGACGTGCGGCACAGGGTGACGGCCGGGGGGTCGATCAACCTGAAAGGGAACGTGCGGGTCAGCCCGTTCTTCGTGGCGCAAACGGGTGCGCCGTTCGATATCACGGCGGGAAGCGATCTTTACGGCACGACCTTATTCAACGGGCGGCCCGGGATTGCAACCGGCGCGGCGAAACCGGGCTTGATCGCGACCGCGTACGGCTTGCTCGACCCCGATCCAACCGCCGGGGAACGGCTGCTGCCCCGCAATTACGGGCGCGGTCCCGGACAGATCTCGATGAACCTGAGGATCGCCAAGACCATCGGATTCGGCGCTTCGCGCGAAGGCTCGCATGAAGAGCAACGCCAGCCTTCGGGCGGAGGAGTGGCCCTCGCGGCGCCGGCTTCGGGTGGCGGACTGCGCGGCGTCATCGGCACACCCACGACGACCCACCGATACAATTTGAGCATTGGAATGTCGATTCGAAATCTGCTGAACCACACCAACCCGGGGCCGATTGCCGGCAACATCACATCGCCGTATTTCGGCTTCGCCAACCAGGTCGCGGGCGGACCCAACGGCGAGGGGTTCTACGAAAACGCGAACAACCGGCGGCTGGAATCGCAGATCCGGTTTACGTTTTGACGCGTCAACCCGCCGGCAGGGCGAAGGTCAACCCCGGATGCCCATCCGCGGTGGAGGCCCGGCGCGGCGGGCCTTGCGAATGGCGGCGAAGTCGAAACGGACGTCGTGGATCGGAGTCCCGATGACCTCGATTCGGCTGAGATCGCGGGTGCCCAGTCCCACATCTTCCGCCAGTTTCAGCGTGCTGTCGCAGACTTCGAATGGCGGCGTGCCGCGAACCGCCATCGGATCGAAGCCCATTACCGCCATGGAGACCGCATCCGTGCTGACCGGGTTGGTGCCGGCCACGATCACGCCGGGAGCTGCGGGCTTCAGGTCTTCGCGAATCCACGGGCCCTCACCACCGGTCATCGTCTTGATGCCTTCGACAATCGCCAGGTGAATGGGACGGGCGGAGATCAGATCGACCACGGTTCGCGGAACGCGCCAGGTGTCCTGACGCGGGGTGGTCGGGTCTTTCTCCGGCGGCGCGCTCTTGGAGGGCTGGCGGTTGCCGGAGTGGACCATGGTGCGGCCGCCTTTGGGGACCAGCGACGGCTCGTCCACGCCCGCGCCCGACCCGTAGATCGTGCACGGCGTCATGCCGAAACAGTTCTTCATGGAGAGCGTCACCCCGGCCGTGGCGTGCTCCTTCATCTTGGCGATACTGACGAACACGTCGCAGTCTTGGTAGGAGTGGTTCAGGTCGAAAGCCGGATAAATGTAGCCTCCATGGGGCACGGTCATGCGCGAATATTTCTTGCCCTGGCCCAGGTAATTGGTGTTCTCGAACTCGACGTCGGGCGCGGCGCCCAGAATGTCGCGCGGCTCCCAGTTGGCGCGCAGGAGGTACTCCTCCACCGGGTCGGCCGTGGACCACGGGCTTTCCAGGATTCGGATGCGGCGCGCGCCGGCCTTGGCCATCAGGTGCGCGGCGGCGGCGATCACGTGCGGATGCGTGTAGTGGGTGTCTTCCAGCGGAAGATAGCCGATGCGGTAGGTGGGCGAACCCGTCAGGTTGATTTTGACGGCGACCGTCTTGCCCTTCACCAGGCGCCCCAGTCCGCCCAGGCGGTCGAACATCGCCTGCATGGTCGGCAGCAGCTCGCCCGAATCGTAAGTCTTGCACCGGGCCACCGCCACGGGCGCGGCCGGCGCATCGGCGCGTAGCCGCGGGCCCGCCAGATATGCGCCGGAAATCCCCGCCGCGGTCTTCCACAACCATTCCCTACGGGTCGAATTGCACTGCATGTCGAGTCTCCTGTTCCTTTTGGCCGGCGATCGGCAGACCACGGGGAGCGGTGCCCCCTCGCTGCTACCACACAAATTTTATGGTAGCGTTCATCATGGGCACTCCGCCATCGGCCACCGTCGTAGCCTCGTTTCCCGACGGAACCTTGCCGAACAAATTCGCCGGGGTCGGAGTAATGGTGCCCGGCACGACATTCTTCAAATCCACCGTGGTGTTCATGTTGCCCCAGTTGTACCACTTGAAAGGATTCTGGAAGTCGAAGCGCAGTTGGAGCTTGAGCCTTTCTTTGAGGGCGAACTCCTTGCGGGCGGAGAAACTCGCGCCAATGCCGCGCTGCGTGATGAAGGTGTCCTTTCCGGCGTTGCCGAAGGTGTATGCGGCGGGATAGGCGAAGTCGGCCAGGCTGCTGATGGTGGAGTTTTGATTTCCTTCGTTGAAGCGGTCGCCACCCAGATCCTGCCAGTTGTCGCGCAGGGTAGCGTACCCCAGGAGGTTCGGCCGGCCCCCGATGCCGATAAAGCCAGGAAGGTAATTGTACGGGCTGTTGGTGAAGCCCAGGGTGACCGGGTTGCCGCTGTAGATGTCGTAAGTCCAAACCAGCGTGTAACCTCCGAACAGAACGTTCAGCACGCCGCTTCGGTTCAGCAGGGGCCGTCCCTTGCCCACCGGCAGGTCGTAGCTGAAGTTGTTGACAAAGCGCTGGCGCCGATCGAATGAGGAGAGCCCCTTGTACAGGTTGCTGGCCACATCCACGTTGCCCACACCGCTGCCGTCGAGACTCTTGGAGTAGGTGTAGAAGGCGTCGAAAGTAAGCGCCTTGGCGTAGCGCTTGGTGATGCGAAGGGTGCCGCCGTGATAACTCGAATGACTGATGTTGCCCCGGTAAGTGATGGTTCCGTAGTTGGGAAATGGCCGGTAGATTTGCGAGTTACCGACAAATGCAGCGAGAGCCGCCGGATTGTTCGCATCGTAGTTTTCGGGCAGCGCGTTGTACTGCGGGGTCTCCAGATTGCCTATGCCTGCCGTGCCGTCGTAACTCAGCTGCAAGAGGTAATTTTCGCGCAATTGGTATTGCAGGTTCATGTTCCAGGTCAACACGTACGGTGAATGGAGATTCGGATCTGTCCGGGTTGTGTTGCGCGATGAGTAGTTGGATCCCTGGAACGGCTGCGTGCCGTTGGGCTGGAGGGCCGGATAGACGATCGGCAGGGGCCCCTGGCTGATCTGGTAAATCGGCTTCGGGTTTCCGGAGACCTGGGATTGCGTGGTGGAGATGCTGTACTCATCGAGCTGGCTGGGCGCATTGCCGAGATCCACGTGCATCAGGGCGAAGCCCGTGCGTACCACCAGTTTTTCCCTCGCGTGCCAGGCCAGCCCGGCACGAGGATCGAACTCCTTGTTATACCCGTTGGTGATGTTCCCGCCCGGGTGCGTGATCTTGCCCATACTGCCCGGCACGAGGGGGTCGGGCTGGCTCGGATCGAATTGCGAGAACTGGCCGTACTTGGTGTGCCACGGGCTCTCGTGCACATAGCGCAGGCCCAGGTTGAGTGTGAGGGAGGGGCTGACTCGCCAGTCGTCCTGGAAGTAGAAGCTGTTGATATTGTCGCGGGGCAGCCAGGTCGCGGTCGGAATCGAGAAAGTCGCGGAGCTTACCGAGCCGAGCATGAAGGATGCCAGGCTGATTCCACCGGTGTTGGGAATAGTCTGAGTCCCGTTGCCGGTTAATCCGGAAGCGCCGTCAAACGAGAAGCTGCCGCTGGGGCTCCCCAGGCTATAGCTGTTTTGGCGCATGTGGAGCAGATCGTATCCGAACTTGAAGCTGTGACTGCCCTTCAGCCAGGTGATGTCGTCTTTGGCCGTGAAGTTCTCGATGATGTTGGTGGTGGGGCCGCCCACGCTCAGCGGCAGTCCGCCGGGCAGCAGGGTTGGAGCGACGTTGGGAATGCCCAGCAGGCCCGCGAGGTTCTGGTTGGTGTCCGGCGAGTTGATGCGCGGTTCGAAGCGATAGTAGCCAACCTTGAATTCGTTCACCAGGTTGCTGCGCAGGATCTTGGTCGCTCCCAAGGTGGCGGTGTTCTGATAATCGTTTTCGGTCACCAGGCTGGAATCGAACAAAGGTTGCGAGAGCTGCGGGTTGGGAATGCGCTGGTAGCGCGAATTGTATGTGAAGTTGGCGAAGATCTTGAAATTCGGATCGAACTGGTGGTCCAGGCGGCCCGTGTAATTCTCCCAAAACACTTTCTTCAGGTAAGTGCCCTGGAAATTGTTCTGGGGGCCCGTATTGCTGTAAGTTCCCGGCGCGTTGGGAGGAGCCCAGGGAGTCAGGCTGATAAACTTGGCGGCCACGGGGTCGATGCGCGATTTCGGGATCAGATTGCCTGCGATCGGATTGCGAGTCCAGGTTCCATTGGCCAGTTGCGTGGTGCTGAGAGGGTCGTAGAGCGGGTTGGCGGTCACTCCGTGGCCTCCAAAACTGAAGTCGCCCGCTAATTCGGCCGCATCCGGAACGGTGTAGGCCTGCTGCTTGGCCTGCTTTTCGATCAGCCGCTCGACGGCGAACACGAAAAACGTTTTGTTCTTCCCGTTATACAGCTTGGGGATGTAGACCGGCCCGTGCAAGGTCGCGTTCGGCTCTTGAAACAGCTCCGACGGCGTGGCAACCTGTCCCGGCTGCACCTGGCCGAAGTGATACAGGTCGAAATACTTCCGGTGCTGCATGGCGCTGACGCGTCCGAACTCCGAAACTTCGCCGTGCAACGTGTTGGTCCCGGTTCGCTGGACCGCCGTCATGGCGCCGCCAGCCGAGTGTCCGTATTCCGCCGGCAGGGTGGTGGCGAGAATTTTGACTTCTTCGACAGTGCTCTGGATGGGGTCGGCCGTGTAGATGGTGCCGTTGTTGTTGCCCACCGCGAAGTTGCCGTCCTGAAAGTATCCGACCTTGCTGTCCTGGAGACCGTTAATATGGAAGCCCTGTAAATTGCCGGAGTAACCAAAGCCTTGGATTTCAACGCCGGGCGTGAGATAGAAAGTGGCCTTCACGTTTCGCTGATACAGCGGAAGTCCCTGCAGATACACTCCTTCGAGTACCGCACCCCCGGAAGAGGTTTCGGTTTGCAGTTGCGGCGCCTCCGCGGTTACGTGAATGGTGTCGCTGATAGCGCCGACTTCCAGAGCGGCGTCGATGGCCACGTTGTCGCCCACCTGGAGATCCACTTTCTCGCGGACGTACTGCTTGAAACCGGATGCGGCCACAGTCAACTGGTAGGGTCCCGGACTTAAGGAAGGCACGCGAAACAGACCTTCGTTATTGGTCATGGTTACACTCTGAAAGTGGGTGTCGGTATTGACTACCGTGATTTGGGCGCCGCCAATCACAGCGGCGCTGCTGTCGGTGATCCTTCCCGAGATGCTCGCGGTGTCAAGCTGACCAAAGGCAGGCGCGTTAAGTAAGAAAGCCACAGCCAACAGGATCGTCAGGGTCCTCGGTTTCATGAATACACTCCCCTCGCGTTTCGGAATCCCCCAGGTTATTGGTTGGCTCATATCTATCACAGACAGTGCTGAAACGCAATGGGCTCGCCTCTATTTCACGGGGTCTCACCGTGCGCCATGTGGCGACAACGTTCTCAAAGCCTTGCCGGGTTACCAAACGTGGGAGGCGACCACTTCGGGCTGCGCGGGTGTGTTGCCAATCACGCGGGCGTGCAGCACCACCTGAAGGCTCTTGGTTTCCCATCCCCCGGGAAGCCTGCGGAGAATGAGACCCAGTTGATCGGGGTCCGCCAGCAAACGGCCGGCGGCCTCCGTCCCGAACTGTTTCAACCCCGCGGCAACCAACACCAATCCGCCGGTATAGGTGCTGCGGATACGGCTCACCAGGATGTAATCTTCCAGCGCCGATCCATCATTTTTCGACGTGATGGTCCACTGTTTCGCGCCGCTCGGGTCCTGGGTGTCGACAATTACAATGCGCGTTCCCGGCGTCCAGGAGAAGCGGAATCGCCAGGCCTGCTGCAGCTCCATCGTCCAACGATTCGTGACGGCGCCGATCAGCAGGGTTTGCGCCTTGCGCAGATCAGCGAACTCAACGGCGCTGGCCAGGCGCACTCGCACGCTACGGGATTTGCGGGCCAGCATGGAAGAAACCTCGGTGGCGGCGACCAGGTCGCCGAAGCCGACGTACTGGTTGAAAACCGGAACCAGATCCGAGCCGTTCAACTTCTCCGGCGCAACCTGGATGGGCCGCTGTAGTGGAACGTCCTGCGGCGGCTGGTTCTCCTCGCTCAGTCGCACCGCGCGGTTGGAAGCATGGTAGACGATGGGGTGGGCTACGGCCACCAGCAGAGGTTCGGGCGCGCGGAGCACAGGCCCCCAAAAGCGTTGGAACGCCTCGGCGTTGGGATTGGCGCCGGAAAGCTCGAATACGGCAGCCGCAATCATCCCCACGAGGCCCAGTGCGCCTAAGACCGCCACCAGCCAGCGTTTTCCCGGCCGTGGCGGCTGTTCCACCACCATCGGCGCTGCGGCAGGCACCTCTTCCTCCTGGTGGGCAATCGCATATCGGAACTCCGGCACGTACGAGCCGGAGGGCAGATCGATTCGGACCTGGGACGCAGCTCCTTCAGCGGAGACATGATACTGAGCCAGTCTCTTGCGGACCTCCCGCGCGCTGACCCTCACGATGGTGTCCTCACCTAAGTCCGATTCCGGTGGGCGGCCGAAGATCCTGGTGGCGATGATCCGCTCCTTCAGCGCGCCGGTCTCGCCCCGCAGCGATTTGTCACAAACGTAGTCCAGGAACTGCTGGCAGCGTTTGCTTCCGTGGAAGGCAGGGCTGGCGAGAATGGCCTGGAGTTGGCTTCGAATCTCGTCCCCGGTCGGTGAAGGTTGCTCGTGTGTGAGATACGAATCACGAAGTCCCGGCGCCGCTTTCGACATGGAAGGCCCCCTCGGTCAACTCACTGGTTCTTACATTCTGCTCCTTATCGCCCGCCAGCGCAAGGCTGGCACTGGTGAATTCTTTACACCGTGAAAAACGGTGTAACCCGTTGAGAATCGCAGGTCATTAGCGTATAGTGCATCTATCCGGCGGGGCAGGCCTGGAGGCCTGTCTGCTGCCACACCGAACCGCCCCAGGCGGATTGCGGCGGGTCAGGTCAGCGAAAAGAGGGGAAAATCGATGAACAGGTTTAAGAGGGTTGTCATAGCCGCCCTGCTTTGCGCGGGGTGGGCTTTCGCACAGAATGCTACCGGCACCATTGACGGCCGCGTCACAGACGCTTCGAACGCCGCAGTCCCGGGCGCCAGGGTCACCATCGAGAATCAAGCCACCAACGTCCACTGGTCGATGGTAACCAACTCGGAGGGACGTTTCTACCAGCGGTATCTGCAGCCTGGCTCGTATCGCGTAACGGTGGAGCAGACCGGCTTCCAGAAGTACATCCAAAACGATATTCTGCTGGATGTCGAACAGATCGTGTCGCTGACCCTGCCACTGAAGGTTGGGGAAATATCCACTTCGATCCAGGTTGAGGCCGCCTCCGCGCAATTGGCCACGGAATCCTCGACAGTGGCGACCACCATCGGCAATAAGGGCATTCTCGATCTGCCGCTGGGCGGCAACCGGAGTCCGATGTCACTGGTGACCTTGGTACCGGGAGTGGTTCCCAGCGGCGGATCCAACAGCCCCTGGATCAGCGGCGGGAGAAACGACTACAACGACGTGACCATTGACGGCACATCGGTGATCGTGCCCGAAAACAACGTTAGCCATCTCCAGATCGGCTACCTTCCCAACGAGGACAGCGTCCAGGAGTTTTCGGTGGTTACGAACTCGCTGGCGCCCGAATACGGCCGGACGGGCGGCGGCACCATCAACTTCGCGACTCGCAGCGGCACGAATCAGTATCATTTCACACTGTTCGAGTTTTTCCGTAACAACGTGCTGAACACCAATAGCTGGGGCAACAACCGCAATGGCCTGCCGCGAGGCATCGTACGTTACAACCAGTTTGGCGGGACCTTTGGCGGTCCGGTCTATATTCCCCGCCTGTTCAACGGCAAGAACAAGACCTTCTTCTTCATCAGCGAGCAGAGCGTGCGAACGCCCAGCGCCGTGACGGATACCGGCAGCGTGCCGACGGATGCCATGCGGCAGGGCATCTTCACTGGTTTCACCAACGGCGCCTCGGGCGGCGTGGGCGCGCCGGTCACCATTTATGATCCGGCGACCGCGGGCCCCAACAGCGCCTGCCCCGCGGCCGCACCGAACTGTTTCCGGCAGCCGTTTCCGAACAACGTCATCCCGCAAAACCGGATCGACCCCGTGGCGCAGAAGCTCATGACGTACTGGCCGGAGCCGAACTGCCCGAGTTGCGTGACCAACCCGGCGCTCCAGACCAACAATTGGAAGACGCAAGGCGTCGCCAACAACCCCTACGACCAGCTGGACGCCCGCCTCGACCACAATTTCTCGGAGAAGTTCCGGATGTTCGCCCGAGGGTCCAATCAAACCGGCCTGAGCACCGACTTCAACGGCTTCGGAAACGCCGGCACGCCCTTCGGCTCCGGTCCGGTGAACTACTACAACCGCAATGTCACGGTCAACGCAGTTTACACGTTTAATCCCACGATGATCCTGAATTTCAATTACGGCTTCGCGCGCGACGTCTCGGTGCGCTACCCCTTCTCCGAGGGGACCAAGCCTTCGTCGCTGGGATTTCCGTCGTTCATCGATGGCGTTGTGGACAACTACGAGTTCCCGCAGATCAGCGCCAGCGGAAACAGTTCGGGCTACAGCCTGGGCCAAGCTTCTTACACCACACTGCTCGACCGGCCGTACTCGCACATCCTGCGGGCGGACCTCACCAAGGTCTTGTCGAAGCACACGCTGAAGATGGGTGTGACGTGGGAGAAGATGTTCGTGAACTTCACGCAGTTGGGCAGCCCGGACGGTCAGTACAGCTTCGGCAGCGGTTACACGCAGCAGATCTCGTCGGCGGGAAGTTCCACCACGCAAGGCATCGGGTTTGCCACCTTCCTGCTGGGCCTGCCGGGCAACAACGGCAGCGATTTGCAGTACACCTTCTCGGCCGCCACGGCGAGCGCCTACGCCGGCGCCTACTTCCAGGACGACTTCAAGGTCAGCCGCAAGCTGACTCTCAACCTGGGAGTCCGCTACGACGTGGATATCCCGCGCACCGAACGCTACAACCGGCTGAGCTACTTCGATATCAACGCGACGTCGCCGTTACAGGGCCAGGTGCAGGCCAGCGCGATTTGTCCCAACTGCGGCAACCTCAAGGGAGCGATGGAATTCGTGGGAACTCCCGGCGCGGCTTACGGCCGGCACCAGACGCCCACGGATCTGAACAACTGGGCGCCGCGCGTCGGCTTCGCCTACAACATCTTCAACAAGACGGTGATCCGCGGAGCTTACGGCATTCTGTACGCTCCTTCCATGCTGCAAGCCGCGGGCACTTCGGGCACTTCGGGAACCGAGGGCTTCACCGGCGGCACGGCGCTGAACGCCACGCTGAACAGCGGCCAGACTTTCGTCGCCAGCCTGAGCAATCCGTTCCCCAACGGCTTGATCCGTCCGCTGGGCTCGGCGCAGGGACCGATCAGCGGCGCCTTGACCGATATCGGCGGGGGAATTCAAGACAGCTATTTCATCGACTACGTCAATCCGATGATCCAGCAATGGAATTTCAACATCCAGCAGGAACTCAAAGGCGCCTGGCTGGTGCAGGTGGGCTACCTGGGCAGCAAGGGCCAGCACCTGCCGGACGGTGAAAGCAGCGTCAACTTCGACCAGTTGCCGGCTTCCGACCTGTCGCTCGGCAGCAACCTGGTCGCGCAGGTTGCGAATCCGTTCTACGGGATCATCAAGAACCCCACCTCCACTTACGCCAATCCCACGGTTGCCGCGAATCTGCTGCTGGATACGTATCCGCAGTACTCCGGCCTCAGCGCGTTCCGCAAGCCGATTGCCAACTCGAATTACCAGTCGGCGATCTTCTCGGTGGAGCACCGTTACCGCAGCGGCCTGTCGATGCTGGCCAGCTACACCATATCCAAGCTTCTGGACGACGCCTCCCAGGTGGTGACATACATCGGGCAGGCCGGCTCCAAGCAGGACACGTACTGCCGGAAGTGCGAGAAATCGGTTTCCGCGCAGGATGTTCCCCAACGCTTTGTCACCAGTATCAATTACGAGCTGCCGTTCGGCAGGAACCGGAAGTATCTGACTTCGATCCCGAAGGCGGCCGACTTCGTGCTTGGCGGGTGGCAGATGAACGGCATTTCGACCTTCCAGAAGGGGATTCCGATTGCCATCAGCAACGGCGGCAACAGCACTGGTTTGAACAGCCCGGGAATCCGCGCCACCGACAACGGCCAGAATCCGCAGCGCACGGGCAGCATCGGCGATCGCCTGAACGAATATTTCGTGCAGTCGGTTTTCACACAGACTCCCAACTATCAGTTCGGCAACGTTGGCCGGTTCTTGCCGAACGTGCGGCAGCCGGGACAGCACAACCTGGACTTCTCGCTCTTCAAGAACTTCCGCCCCGTCGAGAAGATGAACCTCCAGTTCCGCGCGGAGGCGTTCAACTTCACCAACTCGCCGGTGTGGAGCGCTCCCGGCACGACGGTTTCCTCTCCGGCGACTTTCGGCATCGTCACCAGCGCCAGCGGGAGCCGCACCGTGCAGTTGGCGCTGAAGCTCATCTACTAAAGCCTTGCGGCTGTGGACCCGCGCGGTCAAGAAGAACCAGTCTGGCTGGCTGCAAAGCTAGCGGAGGCGCCAGCGGCCGTCGCGGAACTCGGCGGTGTCTTCGGTCCACGTGCCGAACTTCGAAGCCATCTGGCCGCCGTCTACGAAGAGCGTGGCCCCCGTAATATACGAGGCCAGGCTGGAGGCCAGGAAAACACTCGCTTGCGCGACCTCGTCCGGTTCGCCGCCGCGCCCCAGAGGAATCTGCCGGAAGTAGTTCCGCAGGATCTCTGGATTGGCGAAGTGCCCTTCGGTGAGACGCGTCCGGATCAGCCCCGGGCAGACGGCATTCACGCGGATTTGAAAGGGGCCCAATTCGTTGGCCGCGGTATGCACCAGGCCCAGCAGCCCGGCTTTGCTGGCGTTATACGCGGCGAGGCGTGCTTCGCCGTCGTAGGAATTGGTGGACGCGGTAAGCACGATAGCGCCGCAACGCCGCTGCCTCATGAGGCGCGCCGCCGCTTGCATGGAGTGAAACGCGCCAGAGAGATTCACCGACACGATGCGGTCCCACTCTTCCGGCGTGTGCTCGCAGAAATCCGCTTCCGAGACCGTCCCGGCATTGGCAATGAGGATGTCGGGCATCCCGGCCTCGCGGAAGGCGGCGTCGAGCGATTCGCGATTGGTGACGTCGGCCGAGCAGGCCTTGGCGCCTATCTGCCGCGCGGCTTCGCGCGGATTCTCACGTTCCAGATCGAAAATGCACACCGATGCTCCATGGGCCGCCAATAACCGCGCCGTGGCAAACCCAATGCCGTTGGCGCCGCCGGTGACCACCGCCAGTTTGCCTTTGAGCCCGAAATCCAGATCTGGCACGGGAAGCCTACTTCGCGTTCTCGTCAAGTTCCAGCCGAAGGTAATCGTAAATTACGCCGCTGGTCATCGGACCGGCTGGTACGATCAGCTTGAGCACGTTGGCGCCGGCCTTCAGCGTGGAGGCGTCGAACGGCACGTCCCGCTCGCTCCATACCCCGGTGATTCCATTTCGGGCGATGGCGCCGTCGATGTACAGGTGATCGACCTTGCCCACGGATTGGCCGTTCACTTCCACTCCGATTTCCCTCGTGCTGTTGGATGCGAGCGCCAGGCGAAGGTGGGCCTTGCCACGGGGCGCCTGCGCCATCTCAAAGGTGATGGACCAGGGAGTGGCTCTGCCGGGAGCGGTTCCCATGTTGTAGCCGGCCGGTTTGGCGTCGGGATTCTCGTTGTGCGGCACCTGCTCGAAATACCAGTCCTTGGAGTAGTCGCTCTTGCCGATCACGTAATTGACGTCCGTGGGGAAGAGCTTGGCATACTGGAGGAACATTCCGTCGTGGGAGTAGTCGTCGCCCTTGGCGAATTCCGAGCCGGTGCGGTTGGGGACTCCGATTTCCCAGATCTGCTTGCCGTGCCGCTCCGGCGTCCACTCCAGATTTCCCAGTGCCAGCGCTTTGCCGGGCTCGATCGTGAGGTCCGTTTTGGCGAACTCGCCGAGGACGCCGTCGGCGAAGGCGTGGAGCGTGTACTTTCCCGGACGCACCTCAGGGATGCGGAAGCTGCCGTTGGCGTCGGCGCGCGTCCAGAATTCGTAATGCTTCGCGTCGGTCTGCCAGTCGATCAGGCGGGGCTCCGCCGGAACGCCGCCGCGCCCGGCCACTTGGATGGCATAGGCGGGAAACGCGAGACCCACGCGCAGGTTTGTCATCTTCGCGTTCCTGGCCTGCGGATCGCGTAATATCAAGCGCCCGGAGACCGTCGCGCGCTCGCTCCGCGTGGTGTAATCGACGCCGGTGACCCAGCCGTACGGCCACTTCCGGCTCTCCTTGGCGGCCTGCGCGACGGCATCGCTGTACATCTCCTGGGGACTCTTCCCGGAGTTGGCATAAATGAGGAAGGGTCCGATCACTTTGGTCCAGTGCTCGCCCTCGGTGACATTCACCACGGCGCCGCCGTAGTGACTGCTCCGCCAGTAGTTCAAGATGGTCGGAGCTTGCACCTGGTTGGTATCGCGATGCCCCAGGAACTCCACTTTGGTCGGCCCGCCACTCAGGAATTCGACGCTGGGATTGAGGAACCAGACGCCGACGTTCTTAGTGGTGCTGGACCAGCCGAACGCGGGATTGTCGAACTGGTCCGCGGTGAAGTCGTACTTGTCTTCGTGCTGGCCCGGCTCCTCCTTGGGATAAGGCTGGTTCCACTTGGCGCCGACACTCATCCAGTCGAAGAAGTCGGCCAGCTTCTCGCAGTAACGTGCTTCGCCGAGCGAACTGGCCGGATACTGCGGCTGGTGCTCGAAGATCGAATAGGTATACAGGCCCGGTTGCCCGCGTTCCAGGGTGTACCGGATTTCGACGTCGGAGATGAAGCTTCCGCCCGGTCCGGCGCCCATGGGCTTGCCGTCCGAGATTCCCCTAATGGAGACTTCGGCCCGCTCGCCGCTGTTGGACTTCGGGTCGATCGTGATCTTCCGGACCGTATTCTGCCCTTCGGTGTCGTGGGACCAGAATCCGTACTGATGGTCGGTATACCGGCCTCCGCCGCCACGCTTATTCATGCCCGGCTTATCCACGGTGGTGTCGGGAAGGCCGTCCGGGCCCATGATGGTGGACAGCATTTCCAAGCCGTTGAAGCGGAACGAGAGCAGGTCGCCGGAGTTTTTGTCGACGCGCGCGGACACGGTTCCGTTGGAGAGCGTGTAGGCGGAGGGGTCCTCCGCGAGCGTGACGGGTTGTTGAGACGGCTTGTTCTGAGCCGGGCTTTTGACGGCCCAAAACAGTGCGACGGACAGCGCGAGCAGCCCCGCGGCGGCTCCTTTGGTCAATTGCGCCATAATCATTCTCCTTCCCTGTCTGCGATTGGCTTCCTACCCGCGGCCGCCACGGCCGCGCCCTCCCGGGCCGGCGGGCGCCGGCGGCGGCAACTGTGCCGGGAGTTGATCCTTGCACAACTCCAGGACTTGTATGGCGGTGAGCGAGGATTGCGCCGTGGTGTTGGTGGAGACGCCGGGGGCCTCGTCGATAGGGTTCATCACGTCGGGACCCTCAACGTGCTGGGTGGCATACGGCCCGCCCGGCAGGCGACGGAAACCGCCGCCACCCCCGAGTTGGCTCACCGCGCGTGCAATGAAGGCGGCGTTGCGCGTTTTCGAATATGCGTAGGCCGCCATCCGCCCCGCGCCTGCGTAGGAGCCGTCGGCGCCCTCCGCGCCGGTCTTCATGTCCGCGGCGACCACGGTTTTCGGCGCGCCGGTCAGGCGGCAGTATTGCAGAAACGCTTTCTGCCAGCCGGCGTGGTCGATCAACTGGTTCAGCTCGAACGCCACTTCGGCGCCGCCCTGAATCACCTGCAGGTTGTAGGTGCCGAAACCGTCGTCCACCAGCGGGTAGAGTTTACCGGTCTTTGGGTCGTAGCCGTACAACGTGTTGGGGCCGGTCATGAAGCCGTAGGGCATGTTGGCGATCGAGTCCATCCCGGCGACGATCTTGTCGCGGTACTTCGGTTCTCCGGTGCGCTCCCACTCGGTCATCCAGTTGCCGGCGCACGCCAGCCAGTCGGGGCCGCCGCGGATGCGGCAGGGATACTTCAGCGGCGTGGTCTGCGGCGAGGCCAGCCGCATGGGGTCGAGCTGCAGGTAGGTGGAATCCACGTCCACCACTTCGCGCATGATGTCGCCGGTGCGCTCGTCGGTGGTGAGGTAGTAATGGAAACGGCGGAAGGCGGCCTGGCTGATCCGCGCCTCCTTGGCGCCGCACCCCCAGTGGCGCACATTGTGACGCGAACCGAGACCGGCGAACCGGCCCGAATGGTAGGTGTCCACTTCGCTGGTGTGGCGGGTCATGGCCTCGGCCATGCGGAAGATATCGGCGCGCCCGCTGCGCAGGAAGCTGTACCAGAGCCACATGTCGGTGCCCAGCTCAGTGTTGTCCCAGGCGTAGCCGCCGATGTCGTAGCGCCAGGTGTGGCGGGCGGGATCGTAGGCGTGCATCACGTCGCCGAAGTCCCAGAATCCGTACCAGCGGCGCTGCTCGATCTCCTTCTTATAGAGTTCCACGGCGCCGTCGAGCTGGTCCTCGACAGCGCGTTTCAGGGCCGTGGAGCGGTCGGGCAGGCTCCACACGCCAAAGGCCGACACCGAATGGTAATGCTCGGGCGCGCACACCGGGAGCGGCGGCTCGACGTTCATGCGGGCCTGCTTCGCGGTGTCCTCTTTGGCGGGGACGGAGGCGCTGGGGTATAGCGTCAGTTCGCTGGTGCGGGCGATGCCATTGGCAGTGCTGAAGCCCGGCTGCACGTCTTCGTAGCTGGCCTCGAGGGTGTGGTTTCTGGTGTCGTAGTGGCGCACGTCCATGGCCTGCGCGTCGGGCGACCACAGCCATGCGCGCAGGTCGGCGGCTTCCTGGGTGGCGTTCAGCACTTCCAGCGAGGCGGGGTGCGATTGCCAGAAATTCTTCACCGCCACTGCCAGCCCGCCGCTCACGTCGCCGGCGAAAACCAGGCCCGAGGCGCGCTTCCCCGCTCCGGCGAACAGCCAGCAACTTTGCGGATTGGTGCGTTTTTGGATCTGGAAACCGTCGGCGGTGGACTGGAACAGCTTGTAGGAGTCCCAGACGGCCCAGTTGTTCAACAGGAACTGCCCCTGCTGGCTGAACTGTTCCTTGTTGGGGAAGCGCTTGCCGGCAAGCTGGCTGGCGTAGAGTTCTCCAGCTCCGGGACCGCCAGGACCGGGGGCGGCGGCGGCGCCGGGCGCCTGAAGTCCGCGTGCACCCGTCACCGGCTGTAACGGCTCGGACCACAGTCCCTCGCCCTCCGCGGAGAAGCGGACGTGCCGGTTGTGAATCTGCTCGCGCATCGGCACCGCGAAGGCCACGCCCAAGCCGCGGATGAAATCTTTCTCCTGGTCGCCATCGAATACGATGGTGTGGACCATCCGGACGGCCGCCTGGCCACCGTAGAAGTAGAGGCGCACGGTGAAGGGCAGCCATTCGCGACTGGCCTTCTCCGCCTTGTGCGCGCCTTCGATTTTGATCACGGCGCGCAAAGGGCCGGTCTGCTCCACCGTGACCTTCCGGATGGAACTGGAGAAATGGTCGAGGCGAACGGCGTCGGGATCGGAGTGGTCTTCCAGCGTGCACACCAGGCGCCCCCGGCGGGCGACCACGCGTCCCTCCATGGTCATGGTGTCGATGAGGGCGGCGCCCTGGCGGGGGATGCGGCACTGCAATTTACCCGTATCGATATCGATGGCACCGGCGCTCTGCCGCACCGTTACGGACGGGCTGCCCGCGATGATGGCCGGCGTTCCCGGCGCGAGGCGGAACGGTCCGGCGGCGCCCGCACCGGCCACGGTCGCCAGGCCGCTCCATTTCAACGACCCATCGGGCCAATAAGCCAACGGCCAGGACTGGAGCGGCAGCGCCTTGCCATCGGCGCCGTTCAGAGTCAACGTCTGGTCTTTGCGAACCGAGCCGCGGGGCCACGGCACGCCCCAGCTTACGCCGGTTTCGGCGGGCGGCGGCGTTCCGCCCAGCCAGTTCAAGGAGACCTGCCCGGGCTGGCCCGCGGGCGCGCTTTGGGCCGAGGTCACGCGCTGCGCCGCGGCGAGGCCCAGGCTGGTTGCCGCGGTTGTCGAAAGAAAAGTTCTGCGTCGCACGATTGCTCCTTCTCTGCACCCGCGCTACGTGCCAGGATTCTCATACGGAACCTGCGAGAAGAGTTTGCGCTCCTCGCCCCGCGGGTCGTCGATCACCTTCGAGACAACATCAAATGACATTGTCGCGCGCCGCGCCAGGTCGTACGGCGGCCAGTGGGGCAGACCCGGCGTGTTGGGATTGCCCGTGGCAGCGAAGGCGATGTAGGCCGAGCTGATCTGTTCGGCCAGCCAGTACGATTCGGGGGTATCTCCCGTGAGGGTATTGGGCGTGCCGACATTGTCGAACAGGAACGGAACATCCATGCCGTGGCACGCCTTGCGGCGCGGATCGGTGGGGGAGCCGAAGTCGAGCTGATAGGAATAGGTGGGGGCCGAGCCTTTGGGCTGCGCGGCGCGGCGCTCGATCTCCACCACCGCGGGGCGCCAGTCCCGCGAATCCGTGGTGGCGCCGAAGAAGACATCGGCCGGCGAATAGTGCGGATACAGTTTGCGGTACAGCGCGATCACGGTGTCGAGGCTCAGGCTGCCCATCTTCTCGGAGTACTTCGCGAGGTTCTCCTTGAGCGTGTCCCACGTCAGATCGTACATGGCCGGGTTGCCGATGAGCAGCCGGGACTCGTCGTGGTTGGTGCCGACGAGGAAGGGAATCTGGGCGGACTGCGGCGGAGCATCGGGTTGGAACGGGTGGCGGGGGAGAGAGCCACCGTCCACGACCGGTCCCCAGTACCCGGAGGCGCCATAGGCCTGGATGAGCTTGTCCATGGGCATGGTCTTCAGCTCGGAGATGCGGTCGGGCGCCAACTCGAGCGCCTTCAGAACGGCTCGGGTGCGGGCGGTGGCGGTTTCGGGCCGCGAGGCGGTGACGGTCTCGCCGCTGGAACTCGAGGAGCGCTGAAACAGCCCTTTGGCCGCGGGCATGGCCATCAAGCAGGCGTTCTTGGCGCCGCCGCCCGACTCGCCGAAAATCAGGACGCGATTGGGATCGCCGCCGAACTCGACGATGTTGTCGCGCACCCATTCGAGAGCGAGCACCAGATCGAGCTGCCCGACATTGCCGGAATCCTTGAACTCGGGGCCGCCGAGCTCGGCCAGGTAAAGATATCCAAAGATGTTGAGCCGGTGGTTGACCGAGACCACCACGACGTTGCCGCGATGGCAGAGGCGTACGCCGTCGGACAGCGGCGAATTGGCGGAGCCGGCGGCATATCCGCCGCCGTGAAACCACACCATCACGGGCCGCTTGCCGCCGTCGCGCAGGCCGGGAGTCCACACGTTCAGCCAAAGGCAATCCTCGCTGACGGGGGCCGGGGGCGGACCGGCGGGGGCGAGGGAGGGACCACGGCCGGCAGCGGTGGCGGGCACCCTCGCGGTTGGTTGCGGCGCGCGCGGGCCGGACTTCAGCGTGTCCCGTATGCCGGTCCAGGGTTTGGCGGGAACGGGCGCCAGGAAACGGCGCGCGGCGGTATCGTCGCCATATGGAATTCCCTTGAATGCGCAGATGCCGTTGTCGATGAATCCCCGGATCTTCCCGAGTTTGGTGGTGGCTGTGGGGGGCTCCCGATAGGCCGTTGCGGAAATCGCCGATTTGTCCAGAAACGCGCCGGCGCCCAACGCCATTCCGCGTAGCAGCGACCGCCTGGTGAGTTCACTGTATCGCATGGGCTGATCCTTGCCTTCAGAAGCTGAGGCGCGCGTTGAACTGGACTTTCCGCGGCAGGTTTCGCTGCGAAGTGACCTGACCGAAGGTGGTGGAATCGATGCTGGTTCCGGGCGCGCTGAAGATCACCGAATTGGTGATGTTGAACATGTTTGCCTCGAACGTCAGCTTCAGCCTTTTGCGAAGGGCGATCTCACGCAGGGTGACGTCTTCGTTGAGGGTATAAGGCGAGAAGAGATTGTACGGCGCCGCCCGCGCCAGGTTGCCGAACGTGTACGGGGCCGGGGTGATAAACGCATTCTTGTCGAGATAGGCAACCGGACCCGGAGCCAGGATGTTGCCGTCACCGTAACTCCCGTTGATGCGGACCGGTCCGTTGAACGCGGGGTTGTAACTGGGAAGGCAAGAGGAGGAAATGCCGGTAACTACGCATCCGGTCCCGCTAATGGCCAGCGGAGATCCCGAGCTGAAGGTGACGACGCTGGCCACCAGCCACCCGCTGACCAGCCGCTGGACGGCGGCGTTGCCGCTTCCCAACGCATGACCTTTGCCGAAAGGCAGGTGATACACGACCGTGCCGGTGAGGATATGCGGATGATCGATGGCGCCAGGGGCGCGGTCGAGGCTGCCGTCGAACGGGTTTCTGCTGGTGGTGGTGTCATCCAGCTCCTTGCTGAACACGTAGCCTATGTGGAAGGTTAACCCTTGCGACATCCTGTGGTCCACGGCAAACTGGAACGAGTTGTACGAAGAGTTGCCGCGGTTGCTCCACAGATAGTTGATTCCGCTGTACTGAGGATAGGGCTTCAACATCTGCGAGATGGTCCCAACGTAGTTGGAGAACGGCAGCCCGATGCCCGGAGCGAGGGCCTGGGCCGAGGCAATATTGGCAGCCGTGGCCTGGGCGCCCAGCAGGGCCCCCAGCGGCAGGCATTGGATCGGCATGGAATTGGACCATATCCCCGTGCCGCCGCCTCCGGTGAGGAAGTGGCCGGTGTTGGCCGCAAAGGAGGCGCCGATGGTCGTATTGGCGGTAATCTCGCGCTGGATGCCGATGTTCCAGTAGACCGAATACGGCGGCTTCGCGCCGGTGGCCGGATTGACATAAGTGGGGCTTACGGCGCCGCTCGGACTGGCTGTCGTAAAGCCGACGCCGTAACCCGGATCAATGAAGGGCGGCTTCTGATAAGGCGGCACGCCGTTGGCCCAGTAGAACGCCGGCTGCCCGGTGACCGTGCTGGAGAAGGATGCAGCGGCGTTGAACCCCAACTGTCCGGGCGAGACGCCGGTGCCGTTGTTGCCGGTGCCGGCGCCGTGAGAGTCGGTGAGGCCATACCCGGCGCGAAGCACGGTTCTGCGAAGATAGCTCGTTCTTGTCATGGATGCCCCCTCCCGTGGTGGATCTTACTCCACGGGGGCGCAGTTAGCAACCCTCGGGTGTTGGCAATGTTCGCAGGTGCATGCCCCACCTTCGCGCAGGGTTATATACTACGGTCAGCCGGATGCCAAACAGGAATTCCGGAGACGGAGATCGGAATTAATGAGCACAGGAAAAAAGCCAGGCAAGAAGACATCCCGCCGCGGATTTCTGGGAGCAGCCCGTTTCGATCGAGGCCGGCCAAACGCTGACGGTGGCGTAAAATGCGCATGATTCTCGGGATTGCGGCCGTGCTTCTGAACGCCGCGCTGTCTCCCGCTTTCGCCCAGGGCGCGGGGCAAGCGGCAACGGCGGCGCCAAAAGGTCCGTGGATGGACAAAAGTCTGCCGCCGGACCGGCGCGCCGACATGGTCATGGAGCAAATGACCGTTGACGAGAAGGTGGGTTTGGTCCACGGAGGCAGCCCTTACTCGGGCCAGACTACGGCCCAGCCCGCGCAATCATTGGGCGGAGCCGGGTTCATTCCGGGCATTCCGCGGTTGGGAATCCCCGATTTCCAGATGACGGATGGCAGATCGGGCGTGGCGAATACCGGGCGGCGAGGCCGCTACGCCACGGCGTTGCCTTCGTCGCTCGCGGCCGGCGCCACCTGGGACGTGAAGCTGGCCTATGAGTATGGGGCGCTGATTGGCAAAGAGACCCGCGACCTGGGTTTCAACGTGTCGCTCGGCGGGACCGCAAACCTCATCCGCGAGCCGCGCAACGGCCGTAACTTCGAGTGCTGGAGCGAGGACCCCATCGCCATCGGCAAGATGCTCGGCCGCGCGCTGAAGGGAACCCAGGATCAGTCGGTCATTGGCAATATCAACCGTTATGCCGTCAACGACCAGGAGAACGGCCGCACCATTTACAGCGCCAACATGGACAAGCGCTCCCTGCGGGAGACCGATCTGCTGGCATTCGAGATCGCCATCAGGGAATCGGATGTCGGGACGGTGATGTGCGCCTACAGCAAGCTGAATGGCGAATACGCCTGTGAGAGCCCGTACCTGCTGAATGACGTGCTGAAGAAGGCTTGGGAATATAAAGGATGGGTCATGTCGGACTGGGGCGCCAACCATAGCACGGTGAAGTCCGCCCTCGCCGGATTCGACCAGGAGATGCCCACCGGGCGGTACTTCGGCGACGCGCTCAAAACGGCCCTGGAGAAAGGCGAGGTCCCGATGTCCCGCCTGAACGACATGGTCCACAGGATTTTACGGACCGAGTTCGCCCTCGGGATCCTGGACAATCCACCCTCCGTTCACCCGGTCAACCCGTTCACCGGCGCCGAAGTGGCGCAACGGGTTGCCGAGCAGAGCGCCGTGCTGCTCAAGAACGCCAACGGGCAATTGCCGCTGAAGGCCGGCGTGATCCGGTCGATCGCGGTCATCGGGTCGCACGCCGATGTGGGAGTGCTCTCCGGCGGGGGCTCCGACCAGGTGGATGCGGCCGGCGGCAATCCCGTTCCGGGCCGCAGTCCCGTGTGGCAGCCCTCCGCGCCGCTCAAGGCCATCCGCGAAAAAGCGCCCAAGGCCAAGGTGGACTACGACGCGGGCACAGACTCCGCCTCGGCTGCAAAACTGGCTGCGGCCTCGGAAGTGGCGATCGTATTCGTGAACCAGCACACGACCGAAGGCCGCGACGTGACGAGCCTTTCGCTGCCCGATGACCAGGACCAGCTCGTCAGCCGGATCGCCGCGGCCAATCCGCACACCATCGTCGTGCTGGAGACCGGTGGTCCGGTGACCATGCCATGGATCGACAAAGTGAGCGGGGTCCTGGAGGTCTGGTATCCGGGCATTCGCGGCGGCGAGGCCACGGCCAATATACTGTTCGGCTCGGTCAACCCGTCCGGCAAGTTGCCCGTCACGTTCCCCAGGAGCGAGGCCGATCTGCCCCACCCCGTTCTCCCGGGACCTCCGCCGGAGCCTCGTCAGCCCGCGGCCCCGGCGGCCCAGCCCGAAGCGCCCGGCGCCGCTGGCCAGGGCGGCCGCGGCCGGACGCCCCCGGTGCCCTTCGATGTCAACTATACAGAGGGTCTGAAGACCGGCTATAAGTGGTTCGACGCGGAGCATAAGGAGCCGTTGTTCCCGTTCGGCTTCGGCCTTTCATACACCACTTTCTCCTACTCACAGATCAAGGCCGCAAGATCCGGCCGGACCGTTACAGTGACTTTCAGCGTCAGGAACACGGGCAAAGCGGCCGGAGCGGAAGTCGCGCAGGTCTACATTTCGCTCCCGGCGAACGCGGGTGAGCCGCCCAAACGCCTGGTGGCTTGGGACAAGATTCAACTCGCCGCTGGTGAGAGCAAGGCTGTCGCCTTGACAGTCGATCCCCTGCACCTGTCCGTCTTCAACGTGGATCGGGACGCCTGGGAACTCCTGCCGGGCGAGTACAGAGTCTGGGTGGGAGGCTCATCGCGAAGCACTCCGCTTAGCGAGACCGTGCGCATCGATATCGCCGCCGCTCGCTGACGCACCCGTCTCCGTTGGAGCACGTAATAGTTTCAGGCCTGTTATTCCACATTTAGACGCGATTCGACTTATAATTCAAGAGTCGGGCATGCACGATCGGTGCGCCCCGAGGAGGTCTCAACCACATGGCGACCATCCGGTTGTCGGTCAATGGAAAGGCGCGTAGCGTGGACACGGAGCCGGAGCGGCCCCTGCTGGAGGTGCTGCGCGAAGACCTGGGGTTGACCGGAACGAAATACGGCTGCGGCGAAGGCCAGTGCCGAGCGTGCACCGTGCTGATCGACGGCAAGCCGACGGTCTCCTGCGTCACGACGGTGCGCGCGGCCGAGGGCCGCAAGATCGTCACTATCGAAGGTCTCGCCGAGGGCGGGACGCTGCACCCGGTCCAACAGGCGTTCCTTGACGAAGGCGCCGTGCAGTGCGGCTACTGCGCGCCTGGCATGGTGCTCCAAACGGTGGCGCTGCTCGAAAACCACCCCAAGCCTACGGACGCGCAGATCGTCGACGGCCTGAACGGGAACCTGTGCCGCTGTACCAACTACCAGCGGATCATGGCCGCGGTGCGGCGCGCTGCGGCAGCCACGGGGAAGAAAGGATAGGAGGCGGCCATGTCCACTGTGAACCGAAGGGAGTTTCTGGAGATCGCCGGCGCAGGTCTTCTGATTGTCGCGACGGCGCCGTGGTCGGATGCCCAGAGGGGCGGCGGAGCCGGAAACCTGGAAACCCGGCTGCACATCGGGGAGGACGGCTTCATCACCGTTCTCAGCGGGAAGATCGAGGAAGGCCAGGGGGCGCTCACCGAGTTGGCGATGGCCGCGGCGGAAGAGCTGCGGGTGCCCCTCGACCGCGTGCGCATGGTGATGGGCGACACGGACCTGACGCCCAACGACGGCGGCACCTCCGGCAGCGGAACGACACCGCGCACCGTGCCCCTGGTCCGCCGGGCGGCAGCCACAGCGCGCGACCTGCTGCTTGCCTCCGCTGGGCGGCAGTTCGGCGTGGATGCCGCGCGGCTCGAAGTGCGCGATGGCTCGGTCCAGTACTCCGGCAAGCGGTACGGCTACGCCGACCTGGCGCGGTCGCCCGAGCTTGCCGCGGCCTACAAAGGGGCGTTGCCGGCCAATACGACGGTCACCCCGGCCAAGGACTGGCAGCTGTTGGGCCAGCCCCGGGGCCGGTTGGACACTCGCGAACTGGTCACCGGCGCGCATCGATTCCCCAGCGACATCGTGCGGCCGGGCATGCTCTACGGCCGCGTGCTGCGCCCGCCGTCCTACGGGGCCACGCTGGGCAGCGTGGACCTGTCCGAGGCGCGGAAGATGCCGGGAGTGACGGCGCTGCGCGATGGCGGTTTCGTCGCCTGCGCCGCGCCCACCACGTTCGCCGCCCGAAAGGCCCTGGCGGCGATCTCCGCCACGGCCCAGTGGAAGACCGTCGAGCAGCCGTCGAGCGACAATCTCTTCGCCTACCTGAGGCAGCATGCCGCGCGGCAGGAACGCCCCCAGGCGCAGGGACGCGGCTCGGTCGAGAAGGGGCTGGCGGAGGCGCGCACCAGGTTGAAGGCGTCGTACCAGGTGCCCTTTATTCAGCACGCCCCCATGGAGCCGCGCGCCGCCGTGGCGGAGTGGCAGGACGGGCGCCTCACGGTCTGGACGGGCACCAGCAATCCGTCGAGCGTCCGGCAGCAACTCGCCCAGACGTTCGGCGTGGCGCAAGATCGGGTGCGGGTCCTGGTGCCTCACTTCGGCGGAGGCTTCGGAGGCAAACACACTGGAGAGGCGGCTACGGAGGCGGCCCGCCTCGCCAGGGAGGCGGGGCGCCCGGTGGCGGTGCAGTGGACCCGCGCGGAAGAGTTCACATGGGCGTATTTCCGCCCCGCCGCCCTGATTGAAATCGAGGCCGGCCTGGACGCGGGCAATGCCATCTCGGTTTGGGATTGCACGAACTACAACGCCGGGGCGTCGGCGCTGGACACCCCCTATCGCGTCCCCAATACGCGGGTCCGGTTCGTGGCATCCGAGCCGCCGCTGCGGCAGTCCTCGTACCGGGTCCTGGCAGCCACGGCGAACAACTTCGCGCGGGAGGCGTTCACCGACGAACTGGCCGAAGCGGCGGGCAAAGATCCCCTCGAGTTCCGTCTCTCGCACCTCGACAACGAGAGGATGCGCGACGTGCTGAACGCGGCCGCCCAACGGTTCGGCTGGGTGGAGCGGCGCAAGAAGCGGCGCTCGGGAGCCGGCATCGGCCTCGCTTGCGGGACCGAAAAGAACTCGGTAGTGGCGGCCTGCTGCGAGGTGGAGGTGGATCGCTCGAGCGGCGTACCACGGTTGATCGAGGTGGTCCAGGCCTTCGAGTGCGGGGCCATCCTGAATCCGGCCAACCTGCGGTCTCAGGTGGAGGGATGTGTCACGATGGGCGTCGGCCCGGCGCTGCGGGAGGAGATCCTGTTCCAGGATGGCAAGCTCACCAACGCGCGATTCGCGGCGTACCGGGTGCCGCGATTCCGTGACATTCCTCACTTGGACGTGATCCTGCTCGACCGCAAGGATCTCGAATCGGCGGGGGCCGGAGAGACTCCCATCATCGCCATCGCGCCGGCGATCGCGAACGCCGTGTTCGACGCGACGGGGAAGCGGGTCCACGCGATGCCCATCCGCGTTTGATCGTCATCGAGACAGCAGCCTGCGCGTGGTCAACCCGCAGCCGGTGTCTTGCAGGTAAGTCGCAATCGCGAGCTACAATAGGATTGGACCGGGCAGTCAGGTGTAAGATACAATCAGCGTTGAAAACTCCAAACGCTCAAAGGACTACAACCGACTCACATGCCGAACAAGTTCACTAACGAAATACTCACGGCCGCCATCGAAGGCTACGAATTTCAGAAGCGGCGGATCGACGAACGGATCGCCGAGCTGCGGCAAACGCTCGAAGGTCACACAATGCCGGCGGCTGCTCCTCAATCTGTCAGACGCAAACGGAGGAGACTTAGCGCCGCAGCCCGCGCCAGGATCGCCGAGGCGCAGCGAAAGAGATGGGCCGAGGCGAAGAAACAGTCGGAACCAGCCAAGCCGGAACCGGCCAAGGCGAAGCGGCGGCTTAGTGCCGCCGGCCGGAAGAGAATCATCGAGGCAACGAAGGCACGTTGGGCGCGGGTCAGGGCCGAAGCTGCAAATGCCGCCAAGAGTGCCGCTGCCGCGCCAAAGAAGGCTGTTGCGAAGAAAGCGGCACGGAAGTCACCGGCAAAGACAGCGGCGAAGGCAGCCAAGAAACGGCAGAAGACAGTTACAACTCCCGAGACCGGCGCTCCGGCGGCCGCTGCGCAGTGATGGCGCCGGGTCGGCAACCGGGCGCCAGTCCCGGCGCCGGCCCGGCCGGGTGCGTGCCCGTTGGCAGCCGCGGCATTGGCTTCCAGGGGCGGCAGCGTATCCGGGTACAATAGGACGATGAGACCAGCGGAGGAGCATGACTTCTTCCTCTCCTGGTTGGTGACTGCGCCGTTCCGCCACTTCGTCCTCTGATTGCATATTTCGAGAGCGCGGCGCCTGACTTGACTACCAACGTTTCATGACACGCCTATTCGATGGAGTTGATTCGCCGGAAGACATAAAGCGCCTCTCCAGCGCCGATCTGGAGCGGCTGGCCGCCGAGATACGCGAAGACCTGATCACGGTCCTCTCCGTCAACGGCGGCCACTTGGGACCCAACCTGGGCGTAGTGGAACTGACCATCGCCCTGCACTATGTATTCCGCACGCCGCAGGACCATTTCCTGTTCGACGTCAGCCATCAAGCCTATGTGCACAAGTTGCTCACGGGCCGGCGAGAGCAATTTGCGACCATCCGCACGCCTGGCGGCCTGAACGGGTTCATGCTGCGCACCGAGAGCCCGCACGATTGCTATGGCGCCGGGCACGCCGGCACGGCACTGTCGGCGGCACTAGGCATGGCCGTTGCCCGCGATAAGGCTGGAGGGAAGGAACACATCGTTGCCGTGGCCGGAGATGCGGCCTTTACCTGCGGCATCACCTACGAAGCGCTGAACAACATCGCGCACCACACCAAGCGGCTGATCGTGATCTTGAACGACAACGAATGGTCCATCGATAAGAACGTGGGGGCCATCGCCGGCTACCTCAACAGGATCGTTACGAACCCCAGGTACGACCATTTGCATGAGCGCGCCGGAAAACTCGTCGAGCGGGTCGGCGGCCGCATCGCGCTCCGCATGGCCCGGCGGGCCGAAGAGGCCGCCAAGAGCATGCTCTGGCCCAGCGTCATCTTCGAGGAACTGGGCCTGAAATACTACGGCCCAATCGACGGGCACGACATCGCCACCCTGATCAAGACGTTCGAGTTCCTCAAGAAGCAGGATCGCCCCGTTTTGCTGCACGTGCTCACCCAGAAAGGCAGGGGGTTTGAGCCCGCCGTGCAGAAACAGAAGAAGTTTCATGGCCTGGGACCCTATGATCCCGAGACCGGCGAGACGAAACCGCTCAGCCGGCGAACCTACTCCGAGGTGTTCGCCGACACGTTGGTGAAGCTGGCCGACTTTAACCCGAAAGTCGTAGCTATCACTGCCGCAATGCCGAACGGCACCGGTCTCGACCGTTTCCGGCCGCATCATCCGGACCGGTACTTCGATGTCGGGATAGCCGAGGAGCACGCCGTAGTGTTCGCCGCCGGGTTGGCCGCCAAGGGATTCAAGCCTTTCTGCGCCATCTACTCCACATTCCTTCAGCGCGCGTTCGATCCCATCGTGCACGACGTTTGCCTGCAGAACCTGCCGGTCGTGTTCTGCATGGACCGCGGCGGGCTTTCCCCCGACGACGGTCCCACGCACCACGGTCTCTTCGACATTAGCTATCTGCGGGGGGTCCCGAACCTGGTACACATGGTTCCCAAAGACGAGGACGAGCTTTCCGACATGCTTTTCACCGCCATGCAGTGGCCCGGCCCCGTTGCCGTGCGTTATCCGCGGGGACTCGGTCCCGGCACTCCGGTGAAAGATGTTCCGCACGTCATTCCCATCGGCAAGGCCGAACTGCTGCAACATAGCGACGGTGACCGGGCCGCTATCTTCGCTCTTGGAGCACTCGTCCCGATGGCGGAGGAATTAGCCCGCAGACTGGAGAGCGAGGATTACCCCGCGGCAGTCATTAACGCCCGCTTTGCCAAGCCCATCGATACCGAGATGCTCGAATTCTACGCCCGCAGCGTGGATGTGATCGTGACCCTCGAGGACCACGTTTTGAAGGGCGGCTTCGGCAGCGCTGTTCTGGAAGAACTGAACAACCTCGGTCTCACGACTCCCGTCGTTCGGATTGGCTGGCCGGATCAGTTTATCGAGCACGGCAACCTGGCGGCCCTGCGCGCGAAGTATGGGATCAGCGTAGAGGCAGCCCTGGAGAAGCTCCGGCCCCACATCCAAGCCGGCAAACTCGAGCCCTTGCGGTACAACCAATAGCTGCCCGGTCCTCCAAGTTACACCTTGACCCCGCAATAATTAATCCACGACAAGTTTTATCCGGTCACCTTGAACGCAACCAGCGTTGATGTGGAGCACATCCGGGTTGTCGATTTCGGCGCCGAAACGGACTGGCAGCCGGCCGCACGCACGAACGGATTCGCGAACGCGCATTATCAATCCGGGTGGTTCCGTGTCGCCAGCGGCAAAACGATTCGCATCTACCATGCCGGCAACCGGCGCCTGGTGCTTCTTCCGCCGAAGGGTGATGGCACTGCCGTCCTTTTCGAAGCCAGGGACCCCGAAAAGTTCGTTGATGAAGTGCGGCAGAAGTGGTCCGGC
Organism: Bryobacteraceae bacterium; assembly: GCA_035638575.1. Taxonomy (GTDB): domain Bacteria; phylum Acidobacteriota; class Terriglobia; order Bryobacterales; family Bryobacteraceae; genus DASQZT01. Next base: position 66,077 of record DASQZT010000098.1, on the reverse strand, counting down.
CGATAGTTACGGGCCCCGCAGGATCGCGGCGCGGCAGCCCTACAGGAATCCGGCCGGCCCGCCGATCTCTATATCGTGATGAGCATCGGGTTAATATGCGCGGCGGGCGTGCTGGTTGCGCTGGGCTGGCTCAAAGTGGTGGTTCCGTTCGGCCGTGTGCTGGACCTGGCCGGCGCCCTCGAGGCTCGAGGCCACGCCGGCGATCCAGGCGAGCAGCATGGCGTTGGCGGGGATATAGAGGTTGAAGTCCACAAAGCTGTGCAGGCCAATGGCCGCGAAGGCGCCGATGCCCGCGATCGCCAGAAACCGGTGGCGCGGCTCCCTGCCAGGTGAGGCGGCCCGCGCGGCCTTGAACAGGATCGCCGCAAATAGCGTCGCGCCGATGACAAAACCGGCAATGCCCAACTCGATGAGGAACTGCAGGTAGTCGTTGTGCGCGTGGTCGTCGCTAACCATCGGCGCCGAAACCTTGTAGCGCAGGAAAGCCGATTCGAAACCGCCGAGCCCGCAACCGAAGACCGGAAACGCGCGAAATACCTTCAGGCTCTCGCGCCACAGCGTCAGGCGTCCCTCGGCGCCCTGTTCAGAGGCCGACTGGACGAAGCGCGCGATCAGTTGATCGGAAGGCAGGAATACGAAGCCCGCGATGAGAGCCGCGCCGAGCAGCGCGATGATCGCGGCGGAGCGCCATCCGTTGCCGCCCCAGGCGACTATGCCCATCACCAGAATGGAAAACAGCGGCGCGACAAAGCCCATGCGCGAAAGGGAAAGAAGAGAGCCTGTGAAGATCAGCACCGCAATGCACGCGACCAGGCACACCGGAACGGCCGGGCGCAGCGAAAAATCCCCGCGCGCCCTCATTTCGCGCCACAGGTAAATGGGATAGACCAGGGTGAAGGGCAGCACCATCTCGAGCAGGCCCGCGTAATGGTCGCGGTCGACGTAAGTCCCATGGGCCGGATGGCCGGCCAACGCCTGCGGGATCCCCAGGGCGGCCTGGGCTCCCGCTATCACGACGAGCGGTAAGATCAACACCCAACGGCGATCGCCCCATGCCGCCGCCATCTGGTAAGTCAGAAAGAAGACGAGCGCGTAACCGCAGACCAGCAGGAAGTGGTTCATGGTGATTCCCGGTGCCACGCTCAGAGTTGCGGCTCGCTCACCGGGCGACAGCGCCTTGACGGCACGCAAGAGTTCGAGCCGGGCCGGCGACAGGGTTGCGAGGACTCCCGAGGGAAGGGGCACGAGCTGCAGGGCCACATAAGCCGGTAGCAGGCAGCCGGTCCACCGCAGCAGGGGCGGCATCGGCGCGGCGCCGCGCCGGTTTACCAGCCAGTAACACAACCCGGCAATCCCTAGCGCCAGCAGGAAGACCTTGCGGTCGAAGCCCACCACGCCGCCGGCACGCCACACCGCGTAGCCCCACACGGCCGCGAGAGTGAACAGAAACAGCGCGCGTTTTACCATGGAGGTGAGTTCCGGTTCAAGATGATGCGTGCGGTGCCCGCGATCTCCGCCATTCTGATGGTTGCCTCGGCTGCCGGCATACTGCTCGAGACCGCATATCGTAACAACTCCGCGGTGGAAGCGGCACTTTGCCGTTTTCACATCTGCGACACCGGGCAACTGATCGACCGCGTCCACGGACGCCGCTTCGAGTTGGGTGCGGACGCCGCCGCCCTCGGGCGGGAGGAGGCGCTCGAGGCGCTGCGTCGGGATTCCGCCTCCGCCGATCGTTGGTGCGATGCCGGCGAGTCGCTCCTGCTTGCCGGCGATGCCGAAAAGGCCGCATACGCCTGCCGGCGCGCCGTCGAGCTTGCTCCTGACTCGCCTCCCATCCTGTGGGCGGCCGCGAGCTTCCACTGGCGCACCGGCCGCACTCGCGACGCCATCGCGCTCTCGCGCCACATTCTCGAGCTGGTCCGCGACTACGACTCGGTGGTGTTTCTCTCCTACGCCCGGTCGGGCCTGCCAATCGACGAGCTGCTAGGCGGAGTCCCGGCGGACCCGGCCGCGGCGCGGCGTTTTTTCGAATACACGGTGGCCACAGCCAACACGGCAGCCGCCCGGGAGCTGTGGCAATGGATGGAGTCTCGCGGGTACGCAACCAGGCCGCTCGCCGCGCGGTACGTCGATTTTCTGCTGGCCGGCCGTCTCTATGCCGAGGCCGCGGCCGCCTGGTCCGCATACGCCGGCGGCGGCGTGCACCTCCTGCGCAACGGCGGCTTCGAAAGCGAGTTTTCCGGCCCGGGCATTCCTTCCTGCGTTTTCGATTGGACGCCGTCCGGTGCCGAACACGTGAGCGAAGAGCGCGACTCCACCGCCGCGCGCGAAGGCCGCTGGTCCCTGCGGATTCAGTTTGACGGGACCGATAACCTGAACTACCAGGGCGTGTCCCAGGCGGCGGTCGTCACGGCGGGCGCGTTCCGGCTCAGTGCCTGGATCAAAGTTGCGGGGATCACCACGGACCGTGGCATCGCTATGCGCGTGTTCGATCCCGAATCGCCGTCTAGGCTCGATGTTCGCACCGCTCCGCTCGCCGGAACGGCGGACTGGGTGCAGGTTCATTCCGATTTCACTGTGCCCCGGGGGACTAATCTCGTTCGGGTGCAGGTGTTCCGCGAGCCATCGTGGAAATTCGACAACAAGATCGGCGGAACCGCATGGATCGACGGGGTGGAACTGTTGCGGCGGCAGTGAAGGAGGTTCCCTTGCATTCCGGCCCGCGCTTGGCCTACGCTTCACAGGTGACGTTCGAACAGTTTTACCTGGGATGCCTGGCACATGCCTCCTACCTGATCGGGTCGGATGGCATTGCCGCCGTGGTGGATCCGCAGCGCGACGTCGACCCTTATCTGGAGACGGCGCGGCAGCAGGGGCTGCGGATCGCCCATATTATCGAGACCCACTTGCACGCCGATTTTGTTTCGGGCCACCAGGAACTGGCTCAGCGCACCGGCGCCACCATCTACATTGGGGAAGGCTCCGGCGCAACCTTCCCGCACCGGGGGGTGCGGGACGGCGACGAAATCGAATTCGGCAAGTGCCGGCTGCGGTTCCTCGAGACGCCCGGCCACACTCTGGAGAGCATCAGCGTGGTGGTCATCGATCTGGAGCGCGGAGGCGGGCCGGCCGCCGCGCTGACCGGCGACACACTGTTCATCGGCGACGTGGGAAGGCCGGATCTCGCCGACAACCACACGCCACAGGAACTTGCCGGGATGCTGTATACAGCCTGCCCCGGAAGTTGCTGGCGCTGCCGGACGAGGTGCGCGTCTATCCGGCGCACGGGGCGGGCTCCATGTGCGGGCGGAACATCGGCGCCGACCGCAGCTCGACCATAGGCCGCGAGCGCCTCTCCAACTACGCGTTGCAACCCATGGCGCGGGAGCAGTTCATCCAGCTGATGACGCACGACCTTCCCCCGCGGCCCGAGTACTTCCAGCGCGACGTGGGATGCCAACCGCCACGGCGCGGCGCCGCTGGAGGATCTGCCGCCCGTGCCGGCGCTGCCTCCGGCGGAAGTGCTCGGGCGGCAGCGGCAGGGCGCGGCCCTGCTCGACACCCGCAATGCGACGCTGTTCTGCTCGGGCCACATCCCCGGCTCGATCCAGATTGGACTGGGCGGGCAGTTTGCGGCGTGGGCCAGCGCCATCCTGGGGCTGGATCGCGAACTCATCCTGGTCGCGGAGGACCGCAAGGCCGCGGATGAGGCCCGCATTCGCCTGGCCCGCGTGGGAATCGAGCGCGTGGTGGGCATGCTGGACGATGGCATCGCCGGCTGGGCGCGCGTGAGTTTGCCGCTGGACTTCATCGATCAGGTCCGGTGCAGGAGCTGAGCGGCGAAATGGCGGCAAACCCGGAGCTGTGCATCGTGGATGTCCGCCGCCGGTCCGAGCGGGACCAGGGGCACATCCCGGGTGCCCTGTTGCGGCCTCTCGACGGATTGCGCGCGGAGGTGGCATCAGTCGACCCGAATCGTCTTACGGCGGTTCACTGCAAGAGCGGCTATCGCAGCGCGATCGCCTGCAGCCTGCTGGCTGCTCACGGGTTCAAGCGGCTGATGAACGTGCTGGGCGGATACGACGCCTGGGCCGCGGCGGGGCTGCCCACCCGCAAGGTCCTCAGCGCGGGATGAGATTTCCGCGCACTGGCCTTGAGGCCAACGCTGACCTGACGCTTACGAGCTTCCCAGCCCCACGAAGAACACGCCCAGCAGAATCAGCGCCAGCCCCAGGAATTTCTGCCGGGTGAACGGTTCCTTGAAAAACAGCCTGGCCCACAGGAGCGTCCAGATGTACCCGAGAGAGACCATGGGGTACAGCACCGAAAGCTGCCCGCCCTTGATTCCCAGCGCGTAGAAAACCGAAGAGAACAAGAACAGCGCCACGCCCAGGACCACGCCGCGGTTGGCAAAGCTGAGTAGCGACCGCGTAATCCGGGCCGACCCCAGCTTCAGGAAAACCGCGCCGAACGAGCCGAGGACCGAAGCGGCAAACACCAGCAGCATGGATCTCAGAAGCACCGTATTCACTTCCGCCCCCCGCGGCCCAGCACGGCCACCCCGATCACGATCGTCGCGATCCCGACGTTCTTATACAGGTTCGGCTTTTCGGGAAGCAGCGCATACGAGAGCAGGGTCACCCACACGTACGTCAGGGCGATGATCGGGTACAGCATGGAAAGCTCTCCTTCGCGCAACGCCAGGACCATCATCAGCGTGTTGACGCCGTACAGGACGTAGCCCAGAACCAGCGGCACGTTGGTCACGATGGCCAGCACGCGCGGCTCGAAGTGGCCCATCCCGATTTTCATCAGGATCTGCGCGGCGGCCCCCAGGACGGTGCAGGCAAACACCAGCATTACCGAGCGGCGCCTTCGGGCGGCATCGGGAGAAAACGTGAGTCGGGCGGCGGTGGAACTCAAACGGAAGCCTCGGCGATCCGGCCGGCTTCCGGCGCGGAACACTCAACAGAATAGCAGGGATTCCGATAGAATGAATATTGGTGGACCCGGAGCAGGACAACCTAGTCGTCGAAGAAACCGAGCGCGCGGAACCGGTCGAATACCGCCGGGCGGAGCCGCAGCGCGGCTTCATCGCGGAGTGGACCGTCACCATCATTCTGCTGCTGTTCGGCACGACTACGCTGGTGCAGGCGTTCGTCATACCGACCGGTTCCATGGAAGACACCTTGCTGATCGGCGACCACCTGCTGGTCGACAAGCTGGCTTACTCGCCCGCGGACCCGGTTTCCAGGCACATCCTGCCTTATACCGGGATCAAGCGCGGCGACATCATCGTGTTCCGCTACCCCGTGGACATCCGGCAGACTTTCGTCAAGCGCGCCATCGGCGTCCCCGGCGACCGCATCCGCCTGGTGGACAAGCAGTTGGTTTTGAACGGGCACCGCGCCGTCGAGCCGTACGTTTACCACAAGACCGAGTACATCGATTCCTATCGCGACAATTTCCCCGGCGAGCCCAACGTCCACGTGGCCGAGAGCGCCATCGATATGTTGATGAATCACGTGCAGTCGGGCGAAGTGGTGGTGCCGCCGGACACGATCTTCGCCATGGGCGATAACCGCGATTCCTCGCTGGACAGCCGTTACTGGGGATTTGTGCCGCGGGACAACATTATCGGGAAGCCGCTGGTAATCTACTGGTCCTACGATGCGCCCACCGAGGCGCTGTCCGATCCTTCGATCAGCGTCACCCATCTTGTGGATCTGATCTTGCACTTTCCGACCAAGACGCGCTGGCGGCGGACCTTGCGCTTGATTCACGGCTACCCACTCAATTAGATGAATCGACATCATTACGGCTTGATCCTGGCCGGCGGACGTGGCACGCGCTTCTGGCCCCGGAGCCGCAAACGCTCCGCCAAGCAGGTCCTCAACGTGGTGGGAGACCGTTCGCTGATCCAGGCGACGGTGGACCGCCTGGCGCCCGTGATCCCGCCCGAGCGGCTTTGGATTCTGACCAACGAACATCTGCGCGACACCATCCTGGAGCAACTGCCGGAGATCCCACCGAACCAGGTGCTGGCGGAGCCCGCGCAGCGCAATACCGCGCCGGCGATCGGGCTGGCCGCCCATATCCTCCACTCCATCGATGCGGACGCGATCATGGGCGTGTTTCCTTCCGATCACGTGGTGGCGAAGCCCGCGGTCTACCGCTCGGTGCTGAAGTCCGCGCTGAAGGGCGCCGCGCGCGGGCACCTGATGGTGGTCGGGATCCAGCCGCGTTGGCCGGAGACCGGCTACGGCTACATCGAGTTTCCACGTGGTACGTTGCCCGGCGCCGCGGGGCCGGTTCCCGTGCTCCGTTTCCACGAGAAACCCGAGCTGAGAAAAGCCAAACGCTACGTCGCGGCGGGCCATTTCTATTGGAATTCCGGCATGTTTTTCTGGCGCGCGGATGTGTTGCTGGAGCAGTTGCGGCGCCATCTTCCCAGAACCGCGGCCATCCTGGCTTCCCTGCCGCGCTTCGGCGAGGACAGCTTTGCCGAAAAGCTCAAAGAGGCCTTTCCGCTTTGCGACAACATTTCCATCGATTTCGCAGTCATGGAGAGAGCCGATAAAGTCAGCGGTGTGCCGGCCGGCGATTTCGGCTGGAACGACGTGGGGAGTTGGAACGCCGTCTACGAGCTGCTGCCGCGCGATGCCGGCGGCAACGTGGTGGGGCAGGACACCATCTGCCTGGATGCGCGGAACAACCTGGTGGACGCTCCGGGCAAAGTGGTGGCCCTGCTGGGGGTGAACGGCCTGATCGTGGTGGACACGCCCGATGCGCTGCTGGTGGCCTCGCGCGACTGCGCGCAGCGCGTCGGAGAGATCCTCAAAACGCTCGAGCAGCGGAACCGCGAAGATCTGCTGTAGGGAACGCGCTGTCTCTACCCAGCGCCGCTTCTGCAAAGAGAGCACGCCGTTCTGCCGCAGGCGGATGTGCGGAGCGGACGCCCCGGGGCCGGCCGTTCCGGTGCCACGGCCAGGAAAGGTAATATAAAGATCTGCAAGGAGGAATTCGTGCCCAAGTTGATTGCCTCTGCAACGCCTATATCCAGTGTCGGCAACATCACCAAGTTCGCCGACGAGTACGTTGGCCTGGTCAACACCGGAGACTCCAAAATCTCCATCACCCTGGTACACTCACCTGCCGGCTGGGTCGGCCACGGCCAATACTCCGACTACCGCGAATACAGGCTGGTGTACAAAGGACGGCTCCAGGTGGAGCACAGCAAGGGCGCCCTGGACGTGCTGGCCGGCCAGGCTCTGGACGTCAATCCCGGCGAGTGGGTGCGCTACTCTACCCCCGATGAGGGCGGGGCAGATTACCTCACGGTCTGCATCCCGGCCTTCTCCCGCGCCAGCGTACACCGGGACGAAGAATAACGGGCGAATCGAGCGGCGCCGGAGAACAACCCTGATTTCGTGCCACTCAGTGCCGTGCCATGCCGGAACGGTATAAATTGGGGCTCTCACGCCGCTGGAGCGGCGGCGGAAAGCCCCGGCGAGGCTGCGCTTTGTCATCCGACAAGCGCCAGTAGGAGGAGCGAAATGGCGCGGTTCCGTGTCTCGGAGGGCATGAGCGCGTCGACCAGCAGGCGAAACCCGAGACCGCATCAACATAGTGCCGCACTCCCGGCGCGATGCATAGGCACAGAGGTACTGAGCCGGTAACAGGACTACTTTTCTGCCCGGGCGCCAACTGGCATCTGGAGGCGGCCGGCGGTGCGCATCCCTCTCAGGATCCGTGTCTTGGCAGTTGAAGCCCTAGTCCTCGATCTTCAGATCTTAATGGGGGTATACTGTGGGTGGCCGTAAGGCCAATCGGAAATCTCGGGGTACCTCCCACGCTTGGGGGAAACCGAAGCTCTGTGTTCAGGTGGGTGAACCAACAGGGGCAGTTGTCAGACTGCCAAGGTGTGAGACAAGGAGATTCGCTTGAAAGCCAAAATTGCCTATTCAGTGATTTGTCTTCTGTCGCTTGGCACTTTCGCATTCGCTCAGGAATTCCGCGCCAGCATCTCGGGCCACGTCACGGATTCCACCGAGGCGAGTGTACCGCAGGCAAAAGTCCAAGCCACAAACCTCGCAACCAAAGAAGTCAGCAACGCGACGACCGACACTTCCGGCAGCTACACCATTCCGCTGCTGCAACCCGGAATGTACCGGCTGACCGTCCAGGCCACGGGTTTTAAGCAGTATGTTCGCGACAATATCAGCCTGGAAATCAGTCAGGCGGCCGGTATCGATGCCAAGCTCCAATTAGGCGATATGACCCAGACGGTGGAGGTCACCGGTGAAGCCGCACTGTTGGAAACGCAGACCGCGAATCGCAGCGGCCTGATCGATGCCAAGGAAGTTGCGGAGCTGCCGCTGAACTCGGGCCGCAATCCGTTCATGCTGGGACTCACCGCGTCCGGCGTTACCTTCCGTGGAGCGTCCATCTGGCAGCGCCCGTTCGACAACGGCGCGATCGCCGATTGGGTGGTCAACGGCGGCTGGCAGGAAAGCAACGAATTCCTGCTGGACGGCGCTGCCAACAACGCGCAGATGGGCACCAACAATATCGCGTATATCCCGATGGTGGAGACCGTTCAGGAATTCACCATGATGCAGAACACCTACGATGCCCAGTATGGCCATACCATGGGCGGCATTCTGAACACCGTGATGAAGAGCGGCGGCAGCACCTTCCACGGCACCGGCTGGGAATTCATGCGCCGGTCCGTGCTGGACGCCAATAACTTCCAGAACAATGCGGCATCCGTGTACGCGCCCAGGCCCAACCACTACCTGGACGATTACGGCGGGCAGGTTTCCGGGCAGGTGATCGTTCCTAAACTGCTCAAGCGGGACGGCTATATCAAGCTGTTCTACATGGGCGCATTCCAGAATTATCGCGAAGCCACGGCCGATCCGCTGCTGGTGAGCTGGCCGACCCCCGAGATGCGCAACGGCGATTTCAGCAAGCTGGTCAACGGGTCCGGACAGCCCATCACGATCTACGATCCGACCACCGCAACCTACGACGCGAGCGGAAACATCGTGACCAATCGCCAGCCGTTCCCGGGCAACATCATCCCGGCAAACCGGATCAACCCGGCCGCTCAGGCGCTGACCAAGCTCATGCTGATGCCGAATACCTCGACGCCAGGAGCCCGGTATGGCACCCAGGACCTCAGCCTCCCCGACGTAACCGATCACGATGCGTACTACAACATGACCATCAAGTTCGACTGGACCATCGGCGATAAGCATCGCTTCTTCATGCGCGAAGGGTCCAACGACCGTACCGAGCACCGCCCGGTCAACGGGATCGTGGGCATGGGCGAGGACGGCCAGTTGCCCTTCCAGCGAATCAACGACGCCTACGTGCTGGATTGGACGGGCACGCTCAGTCCGACCACGGTGGTCGATGTCCGCGCCTCTAACACCCGCTTCATCGAAAAGGGCTCCGGCTTTGCCGACGCCGGATACGATTTGAGTACGCTGGGCATTCCCAAATCGCTGATCGCGCAATTGCCTCAGCCCTATTTAATGGGCGTTTGGACCATGAGCGGTTACCAGACGCTGGGCCGCACCTTAAGCGACAACATCACCAACAGTTACGGTCTGGAAGGCAGCATTACCAAGCTTGCCGGGAAGCACTCGCTCAAGGCCGGTATCGATATCCGCCGGATTCAGTATCTCGTCCTGGACACCGGCAGCATTCTGGAAGAGGACTTCACCGCCGCGTGGACCCAGCAGGTTTACAACAATGCCGGGAACGGATTGGGCGGAGACAGCTATGCCAGCTTCCTTCTGGGTTATCCCAACGGTGGACAGGCCAACTATGCGGCGTACCCGTTTTATCGCCAGTGGTACATTGCGCCTTTCCTGCAGGACGACTGGAAAGTCAACAACCGCCTGACCATCAACATGGGGCTGCGCTACGACCTGAACGAGCCCATCACCGAGAAGTACAACCGGCTGGATGCGGCCTTCAACCCCAACGCGCCGAGTCCGCTGGCCTCGATGGTGACTGCCAATATTGCCAAGGGATTGTCGGGGCCTATACCCGCTCAGTACGCCTCGCTCTATTCCAACCTGTCCAATCTGAAGGGCAGCATGGAATTTGCGGGTCAGGCCGGCTATTCGCCGATGGCGGCTAATATCGACTACACGGGGATCCAGCCCCGCGTCGGCTTCGCTTACCGGTTGAAGGATAAGCTGGTGATGCGCGGCGGTTACGGCATGTACGTGATCAATCCGAGCAACGACTGGATGATCACCAACGGTTTCAGCAATAACACCTCGCTGGTCAGCAGCACGGATGGCAGCGGCCGTGTTCCTCTGGCGGGCGCCATGAATAACCCGTTCCCCGCCGGCATCAGCGCCCCTCCGGGGTCCAGCCTGGGCGCCTTGACCTACGTCGGCAAGAGCGTCAACTGGTTCAATCCCGACTTCAAGCTGCCTCGGTCCCACCAGTTCTCGGTCGGGTTCCAATACCAGGTAACCCAGGCGGGCACTCTCGATATTTCGTACGTGGGCAACCGCGCGGCTCACACGCAGTCGAATATCCCGTTCGATATCAATCCGAACTATGAGCAGTGTGGCGTGCTGTACGGCGCGAAGGCCCCCGCTGGTTTTGCCTCTCCCGCGGCGTACTGCAATCAGACCCTCCCGAACCCGTTCCAGAACCTGGCGCCGTTCCTGGGCACCAGCTACTATACGGCGACGACCATCTCGCTCAACCAGTTGATGCGGCAGTACCCGCAGTTTACGGGCGGCACCGAATACGGCCTGAACGACGGGCACGTGTGGTACAACTCGATGCAGGTCAACTATAATCACCGCACGCACAACGGTCTCAATTTCCTGTTCAATTACACCCTGTCCAAGCAGAACGAGCGGTGGGGTTACCTGAACATCTACCAACAACCCATCCAATACCAGGAGGGCCTCTATTACGCCGACCGGCCGCACTTCATCAAGGTGTCGGTGGTGTACGATCTGCCGTTTGGCAAAGGCAAGCACTTCCTGCCCGGCGTGCACGGCGCGGCCGACAGGCTGGTCAGCGGGTGGCAGTTCAATACCTTCGTTACGGATTCGCCGGAGGGCGAGCCTGCCAACCAGTCGGGCAGCATCGTAGCGCTCAAGGATCCTAACCAGTCCACCGTGCACTGGGGTGCAAATAAGGTCCAAATCTACAACAACTGCATCCTGAACGAAGATGACACCGGCGCGATCGCGCCGCTGCCGACCAGCATCGCCAACGGTTGCAGCGCCACGGATTGGTCGCAATACGCCTGGCTGCAATTGCCGCCCAACTACCGGCCCAACCAGGTCAACTCCTCTCGCAGCCCCAACGTGCGCGTGCAAGGCACCTACACCATGGATGCCTCCCTCATCAAGGACACGCGTATTACGGAACGCGTCCGCGGCCAGCTCCGTATCGAAGCGTTCAACGCGCTCAACCACTGGAACTACATGCTGGCGAACGTGAACAACACGGCCACCGACCCGAACTTCGGCAGCATCATTCCGCACACGCAGTCGACGCAGGCCAGCGTCAACCCGCGCTCTGTCCAGATTGGATTTAAGGTGATCTGGTAAGGCGCGGAGAACGGTTGGAACAAACGGGGCGGGTTGCGGCCCGCCCCGCATCGCCGGCTTGACCTTCTCCGCCCGCCCCCACAGCCGGAGTGAGGGATACTCGGTGGGAGGAGAACCCGCCACATGTCGGACGTAACGGCTGGGCCGAATGCGCCGGCGGAAAAGGTGCGCTCGGGCAAAAGGCTCATCCAGGTATCCCTGTATTCCGCGCTTTGGATGGCCGCGCTCTTTGGCGCCGCCGGCCGCCTCGAATGGACCCGCGGTTGGATCTACGTCGTGCTGTATTTCGCCGGGATTGCGGCAACCCGCGTCATCGTCCGCCGCTTCAACCCCGAGTTGATGGAGGCGCGCGCGAGTTTTCTCCGGAAGGGCACCAAGAGTTTCGACAAGGCCTTTTATGTGGCTTATATCCCTCTTACTTTCCTTCAGCCTGCGGTGGCGGGATTGGATGCCGTACGGTTCGGGTGGTCGTCGATGCCCTTCGGTCTGGTGTACCCGGGCGCAGTCCTCACACTTCTGGCAGACGCCCTGATGGCGTGGACCCTGGCCGTTAACCGGTTTGCCGAAAACACCGTCCGAATCCAGACCGAGCGCGGCCACACTGTCGTCGCGTCCGGTCCCTACCGGTTCGTCCGCCATCCCATGTACGTGGGCGTGATCCTGGCGCACCTGGCCGCCCCTCTCATCCTGGGCTCTGTTTGGGCGCTGGCGCCGGCGGGTCTTGCTGCCGCCCTTTTCATCTGGCGAACTGGCCTGGAGGATCGAACGCTTCGCCGCGAGCTCGCCGGCTATGAAGAATTCACCGCGCGTACGCCTTACCGGCTGTTTCCCGGAGTGTGGTGAAGTGGCGCGGCGCTCTCATTGCGCGCGGCTGGTATCGTTCAGGAAGCTGATCAGGTCGCCCATATCGTTGGGTTCCAGCGTGGGCCACGCGATGCCCAGGCGCTCGGCGTGGGCTCGCATGGAGGGGCCGTGGCGCCAGAGCGCGCTGGCTAGCGACACCGTGGTGAAGGCGTCGTTGCCGGCTTTGAGCTGCGGGCCTTCGCGCGTGCCTTCGGCTTTCAGGCCGTGGCAGCGGGCGCAGCCGCGCTCGGCGAAGACGCGCTCGCCCAGGAACGGAGAGCCGCTGGGCTCGTGATAGCGCAGGCTGACGAGGAATTGCAGCACGTCGCTCAGTTCTTCGTCCTGCAAGACGGGAGCTGCGATGCCAGCCGCGCGGGCCTGCTCCAGCATGGCGGGAGCGTGGTTCCAGAGAACCGCCGCGAATTGCGAGGAGCTGAAGGGAAGGTCGTGGTCGGGTCCCAGTTCGGGACCGATGTGGCCTCCGTTGCCGCCGACCGCATGGCATTGGATGCACTTCCCCTGGAAAACCTGCCAACCGCGCTCGGCGCTGCCGCGCAGGACATTCTGGTTGCCGGCCGGGGGTGCTTCGCTGACGGGGACCCCGCGGACGTAGGCGATCAGATCGTTCATCTCGTCGCCCTTGAACTGTGGCCACCCGCCGAGTTCCCGCGTGATGGGATCGATCATGGATTGCGTATGGTTCCACATGGCGTGCATCCATTGGACGGCGCTTCCGGCGGCGGCCACCTTGGTGAGTTCCGGCGCGGAATGGCCGCCGACCGACCGGACCGCATGGCAATGGCTACATCCCTTGGAAAGGAACACGCGCGCGCCGGCCTTGGGGTTGCCGGCGGGGTCGGAGGTCTCGGCCTGATAGAGGAAGGCCAGGATGTGGGCCATCTCCTCCTGGTCGAGGTCGGGGAATTTGGCGCCGCGCATCTGGCGCCACATGCCGGGTGCGTGGTTCCAAAGCGTGGTGGCGAGCCAGGGCATGCCGGGCCGGCCGGCGTGAACCCGCGCGAGATCGGGCGCCACGCGTCCGCCCTGGCCATTCACCGAATGGCAGATGCCGCACTTCTTTTCGCCGAAAAACAGGGCGGCGCCTTTCTCGGGTATGCCAATCACGTAAAGAGCGTGTCGCGATGCCGCCGGCTTGCGCTCCCAGACCAGGATCCCGCCCAGCCCCGTGGTTGCTACACAGGCCGCAACGATCCAAAGAAGGAACTGTTTGTGTCCGCTCTGCGGTGCCATGCCGACGGCCTGTGCACGTCGGGAGCCATGCGGAATTCGCGGCGTTCCCCTCCTGTGCCTTTGTTATCCGTGTTCATCTGCGGCCGAATTTCTTTTCCGTTTGTCGAAAGCGCCGCAAAATGGTACACCGTCCGAATTTCGGACACTCAGACCTGATACTGGCGCAGCTTGCGGTAGAGCGTGTCGCGGGAGATTCCCAGCAGAGACGCGGCCTTGGTCCGGTTGCCCGCCGAGACGCGCAGGGCCTGCTGGATGGTCAGCTTCTCCATCTGCTCCATGGAGAGCGATTCGCTCACTTTCGCCGGCAGGGACGAGGTTGGGGAGCCCCGGAGCATGGGGCGGAGGTCCCTGTCGGTGATGACCTGTGGGTTGTCCGCCGAGACGGCCGCGGCGCTCTCCACCAGGTTTTCCAGCTCGCGTACGTTCCCCGGAAACGAGTAGCCGAGCAGCAGCTCCAGCCCCGCCCGCGAAATCGAGATCTCGCGCCCGTAGCGCCGCGAAAGCCGGCCGGCGAAGTGCTGCGCCAGGACCATGACGTCCTCGGGACGCGTGCGCAGCGGGGGCACTTCCAGGACGATCGTGGCCACCCGGAAGTACAGGTCTTCGCGGAGCAGCGTGGAGCGCAGTTCGTCCAGTGTGCGGTTGGTGGCGGCTACCACCCGGACATCCACCTGGATGGCGCGCGTCGAGCCCACCGGGCGTAGCTCGCCCTCCTGCAGCACGCGCAGCAGCTTCACCTGAACATCCTTGGGCATCTCCCCGATCTCGTCCAGGAACACGGTGCCCCCGGAGGCGGCCGAGAAGATCCCGGGCGCGTCGTTGTAGGCGCCGGTGAACGCGCCGCGGCGGAAGCCAAACAGCTCGCTCTCCACCAGCTCGCGGGGCAGCGCGCCGCTGTTCACCGCGACAAACGGCTGGCGGGCGCGCGGGCTGGCTTCGTGGATGGCGCGGGCCAGCATCTCCTTGCCGGTGCCCGTTTCGCCCACGATCAACAGGCTGGCGTCGGTGGCGGCGGCCATTCGGCCGCGCTCCAGCACTCGCTCCATGGACGGCGACACGGTCACGATGTTCTCGAAACAGGAGTGGCGCTCCAGGTTCTTTTCGAGCTGCGCCACGCGCTCGCGCAGCTCCACCACCTCCATCAGGCGGGCGATCTTCTTGCGCATCGCTTCGTAGTCGAAGGGCTTGGTGACGTAATCCTCGGCGCCCCGCTTGATGGCTTCCACCGCGGTTTCGATGGTGGCGTAGCCGGTCATGATGACCACCGTCATATCGGGATTCGCGCGGCGCAGCTCGTCGCTGAGGGTGAGGCCGTCGGTGAGCGGCATGATGAGATCCACCAGCGCCAGCGGGATGCGGGGATTGGCGGCCTGGATGGCCAGGGCCTCCCCTGCCGAGAATGCCACCTCGACACCGTAACCTTCACGTGTCAGAAAGTCCTTCAGGGTGGATGCCAGGCTGGCGTCGTCGTCCACCACCAGAATTGCGGGCCCGCGCGTTTCGTTTACGTTCTTCACGGTCTGGCGCTCCCTGCCATTTGCGGGACGTCGGCGAGTGGCAGATCTACATAAAAGGTAGCACCCGCGCCCGGCTGGCTTTCGAGTTGTATGGTTCCGCCGTGTTCCACAACCACGTTCCTGGCGATGGCCAGGCCCAGCCCGGTGCCTTTGCCCGGCTCCTTGGTGGTGAAGAACGGCTCGAAGATGCGGTCGCGGTGGGCGGCGCTGATTCCGCAGCCCGAATCCTGGACGCCGAAACCGATGCGGCCGCGCGCCGCCGGGCGGCAGAAAGCGCGAATCCGGCCGCCGGGCGGAACGGCGTCCAGCGCATTGCTCAGCAGGATCAGCAGCAGAGTCTCCAGCAGATTGCGGTCGGCATGCACCTGCTGGCCCCGTCCCTCGGCCACGTCCACGGACAGCGTAACTTGCTTGGCCTGGATGGCGGGGAGGAAGAACCCGCAGACGGATTCGATCACCGCTGCGAGATCCTGCGGCTGCTTTTGCATGGGGGTGCCACGCGTGAAATCCAGCAGGCGCCGGACGAAGTTGCGGCAGAAATTGAGGCCCTCTTCGAGGCGCGCGGCGTCCTCTTCGATGGCGGGGTCGAGGGCGCGCTGCCGCAGCATCTGAACCCGGATCAGCAGGGCGGCCAGCGGCGAGTTGAGGTGGTGGGCGGTGCCCGCAGCCATCTTGCCCATGCTGGTGAGCTTTTCGACCTCGACCATGCGCTCGCGCCAGCGTACGCGCTCCCGGATGTCGGAGGTGACTTCCAGGAAGTACAGCGGCCCGGCGGACTCGCTGTAGGGCAGCAGGCTGAGCTGCACCTCGAAAGGCTCGCCGTCTTTGGGCTGGCGAATGGTTTCCACATCCAGCACGGCCTCGCCGCGCTCCACGCGCTGCATGAAGTCTTCCAGCTCGGCGGCTTTGGATGCCGGAACGATTGGCAGCCCGCCGCCCAGGACGTCGGACCTCGGAAACCCGTACATGCGCTCGGCGGAGGCGTTCCACTCCGAGACGCGCAGGTCGGAATCATAAAGAATCACCGCCCCGGGAAAGGCTTGCAGAAGGCCGCGGTAGCGCTCGCGGGAGCGGCGCAGGTCCTCTTCGCTCCTGTGCCGCTGCCGCAGGACAAACCAGGCGGCCCAGAAGGCCAGCAGCAGGGAAGAGGCCACGCCACGGGTGATGTAGAGGTAGTGGAGCGTAACGTAGTCGACGGTGCGGAAGAAGCGGCTTTCGGCCAGTTCCCAGGCGGCGAACACCACGGACACGATGGTGATGCTGGAGAGCGTGAGGGTCGCCCAGAACCAACGCTTTTCGCCCATAGTGCCTGGTTGTAGCCGGTAGTCCTCAGTTTCGCACGCGGTTGCGCGAAATGGGCCCCGTGTCGAACTCGGGCGTAGCCAGCGGCGAGAGGTCGAAGATGGATTCCACTTCCCTCACCGTCTCTTCGGTCTGCTCCACGTCCTTCACCAGATTGTCCAGGTGGTCGCTGATCTCCTGCGGATCGTGCATGGTCACGGACTGGTCGCGGATCAACTGCAGCACGTCTTCCACGGCGGCGCACTGCGCGTCGATCACCTTGCAGTTGTCCTGAACCTTGTCGTATTTCTCGATGCGCTTGTTCAGGATCTCGACGCGCTTCTTGTTGATCTCCTGCACCTTGGGAGAATCGTGTTCCAGATCCTTCTGCAAGGTGTCCAGCTCTTTCCGGATGTTGTCGGGATTGGTGGCGCGCAGGTATTCGCGGTGATGGAAGGCCGAGTTGAGCAGCCGGATGTAGGACTGCGACAACCCGCTCAGCTTCGACTCCATCTGCTCCACGAACATCTGCGACGTGGAAGTCAGCCGCCCGTAGTTGGCGCGGATGCCGCGGCAGATCCCCTCCATGCTGGCGTAGCGCGCCTTCATCTCGGGCGGCAGCTCGTAAAACAACTGGCTGAGGCCCTTCTCGCGCTCCTTTTTCTGCTGCTCGAATTTCCACGAGCGCACCAGCCTCTGGAAGCGGCTGTTGTTGGGCACGACGCTCAGGTAGATCAACTCCAGTCCCGCGCCCAGCATGAGGGGGAGGGCCGTTCCCGACACCACGGCGAACGCCGCGGCGCCGGCCAGGGCGATGTAGTTGTACTGAAGGTGGAACGCCTCCTTCAGATAATTGATTTCGCCGTTGTCCTTGTCCTCCGCCATCAAATACTCACTCGCACCTGGCCCTGGCCGGGTCCGCGCCGGAGGCAGGAGAGCACGTGCTGCTGCAACTCGTGGAACTCGCTCCGCTGCTTCATCGAAGGATCGCGCGGCCGGCTGAACGGCACCGGCACATCTTCAATAATTGTACCGGGTCGGGCGCACAGGACGTAGATGCGGTCGGCGAGATAAATGGCCTCGTCCACGTCGTGGGTGACGAAGAGGATGGTGCTGGCGGTTTCCGACCAGATGCGCAGCAGCAGTTCCTGCATGTCGCCGCGGGTCTGCGCATCCAGCGCCCCGAAGGGCTCGTCCATCAGGATCACCCCGGGGCGCAGCGAAAGGGTGCGCGCGATGGCCACGCGCTGCTGCATGCCGCCCGAAAGCGTGTCGGGATAGGACTTCTCGAATCCGCTCAGCCCGACGTCCTGAATGAGCCGGGCGACCGTCGGTTCGCGCTCGGCGTCCGGGACGCCGTTGATCTTCAGCCCGTACCCCACGTTCTGGGCGACCGTCAGCCAGGGGAACGACGTGTACTTCTGAAAGACCATCCCGCGGTCGCGGCCCGGGTGCGTCACCGGCTTGCCCATAACCAGGATCTCGCCCGTGTCGGGCCGGTCGAGGCCGGCGATCAACCGCAGAATGGTGGACTTTCCGCATCCCGAAGGACCCAGCAGAATGCGGAATTCGCCGATGTCCTTGCCCTCGGGCGAATACAGGTCTTCGATGTCGAAATTGATGTCGTGGATCGCCTGTATCGTCTCCCCGGCGGGCGAGACGAAGCTGCGGGAGACGTTGCGGAGCGAGATTCTGGTGTTAGGGTTTGGCACGCTTGTGACCCTTTGCTACGGCCATTGCCACGGCCGGCTGCGAGAGCATCACCGATGGCCTCCGCCACGGGAACAGCCAGTGCTCCGCCAGCGTCAGCAGCCAGCGGAACAGGAACGCGGCGAAACCGATGGCGATGATGCCGGCGTACACGCGGTCGAGATCCAGCACCTTCCGCGCCGCTTCCACCATGTAGCCCACGCCCTTGCGCGCATTCACCATCTCGGCCAAGATCACGTACGTCCAGCCGATATCGTAAAGGATGCGAAACGAGCCGAAAATGCCGGGAAACGAAGCGCGGAACATCAGCCACAGGACGTGGCGGCGCTTGGCGCCCAGGGTGAGCGCCGTCTCGATCAGGGCGTTGTCCACTTTGTTGGCTTCTTCCACCACCACTGCCAGCAGGTAGAAGAACATGCCGAACCACAGGAACGCGATCTTCATTCCCTCTTCCATGCCGAAGAGCCCGATGAACGCCGGCAGGAACGCGGTGATGGGCATGGAGCGCATGGGCGCCGCGACCGGGTTCACCAGGTCGTGCAGCCAGCCGAAGCTGGCCATCAGCAGCCCCAGCGGTATGGCCACCACGGCCGACCAGAAAAACGCCTGGGCGATTCGCCACCAGCTTTGGGCCACGTTGCCCGGCAGGTCGTATTCGGTCCACAAGCGGATGAAGGCCTCGACCACTCCGGCCGGCGGCGGCACCGAGAACGGCGGCAGGATCTTCCACCGCGTGAGGAAAAACCAGGCCGTCACCACCAGGGTCCAGCTCACCAGGGCAAGCGTCAGGCGCGTGCGCTTGGTAACCTCCCGCCGGATCTCGAAGAGGTTCTGGAGGCTCACGATTTAGCCGGGTTCGGGTAGACCTTGATATCCGTCCGCCGGTTCTTCTCACGGCCATCCGGCGTGGCGTTCGTATCGAGCGGTTTGTCCGGGCCGTTGCCCATCGTGCGCATGCGTTCGGGCGGGAAGTGATACTTCTCCACCAGGTAGCTCTTCACCGTGTCGGCGCGCTGTTTGGAAAGCGACATGTTCAGCTCCCGCGACCCGGTGGAATCGGTGTTGCCCTCGATGTCCACGACGGTGTTCTCGTAGGCCCGCATGAAATCGCCGATCTCGTCCACCACGGCGCGCGAATCCAGCCCCATTTTGGAGGAGTTCGCCTCGAAGTAGATCGAGCGCCTTTGCGTGGCGATGGGGGTCGCGCCCTTGGGCGGCTCCTTGTAAGTGATCGGCGCCTCGCTCGGCGTGCTGGAGAACTTGCCGCTCAATGCCGCCACGTAGCGCCGGTCGACGCTCGATTCGATATCGTACGTGTGCTTGATCAGCCGCAGCTCGCGATACATGTCCTGGGCCATCTTGAAAACGTTGGCGTAATCGGAGTCCGCGCCCGCCGTGCCGAAAAAGGACTGGTTGTCGGCATAATCCGCCAGCCTCACGCCTTCCAGCATGGTCTTGGCGAGATCGGTCGGCATGTTGAAGTCCTTGATCGTGCCGATGAGTGTGTAGGCTCGCGAGGGCTGCGACTGGATAAATTGCACGCCTTCCAGCCAGCCCTGCGCGAACTTTTCCAGGGTCTGCGCGTTGTTCGCCGCAAAGCGGTCGCTCACCACCAGAATGTCGGCGATCAGCCGGTTGGCGATGCGGGTGTCGTAGATCTTTTTCGAGCCCGGACGCTTGGTGACGGCGTCGCTCATGTCCGGGTCCCACGCCACCGCCGCGTCCACTTTCTGCTGCGCGAACAGCGTGGCGGGCTCGATGCCGTCCTTGGTGTGCACGGCCTTGTTGAAGATTTCGTTGCGCTGATCGGTCGAAAGTCCGGACGCCTTCAGCCCGTTCCACAGCAGGAAGTGCGAAGGCGTGTACGGCGCGAACGCCACGGTCTTCCCCGCCAGGTCTTCGATGCTGTTGATCCCCTGCCGCCCGATGACGCCATCGGCGCCGCGCGACCAGTCCACCATGTAAAAGGCGCGCGCGTTTACGCCTTTGTCCTGAAACTGCCCGAAGTCCTTGGCCCACACGTCGGCCGTGGTCAGCATCACGTCCACGTTGTCCGTGGCCAGCGCCGTCGCGCCTTCGGTCCAGTCGTCAATGATCTTGAACGAGACCTTCAGCCCTTTGTCGGCATAAATCGACCCGGCCTTCGTGTCCAGCCCGCCGTTGGCCACCAGGCCGCCCGCGCACCCGACCCAGATGTTGACGCGGACCCGTACCTCGTTGGACTCCTTCGCCGCCACCGGCAGCGGTTGCGTGGGATCGACCTTGACGCCGGACGCCGCGGGCTTCTCCCCGCTCGATCCCAGAAAGGGGATGCTCAGTACACCGTACTTGTTCAGGCTGTAGCCCACCAGGCCAAGCCCGACGAGGAAAATGAGGACCCAACCGCCTCTTTCGATTTTCACGGCCATGGCTCCAATCGACTCCGATTAAACCGTCTTCTGTGCTTCGGCCCCACCGATGGTCTTCTGCGCCGGCGCGCTCGAAGGCTCGGGAGAAATCAGCCCCATCTCCGCCTTGAACTGTTTCACCAGCTCGTTGGCCCGCAGCTTTTCGGCCTCTTCTTCGATCTTGACCTTCTGCTCGTCCACGTTGCCCAACGCCATCTCCATGCGGGCTTCGTTCATGGCGGTCTGTTCTTCGATCTTGTGGACCATCTCGTCGTGCGTCTGGCTGATGCCCGCCACTTCGAAGTTCTCCATGACGTCGGCCACCTTCTTCTGCCATTGCGCGCGCCGGTAATCGCGGATGGCGTTCATCGCCTCCTGCGTCTTCCGCTCCTTCTCGAGCATGAAGGCCTTCTTCACCGCCATGGCTTTGTCGAAAGCCGCGCGGGCGGAGGTCAATTGGCCCTGGGTGCGGGCCCGCGCGCCGCGAACCTGCTCCAACTGCATGGCGAAACTGCCGGCCAGGTCGTCGCGGCCGGCCTGGATGGCGGCCTTTACCTTCGCGGTGAGGTTGGTCAGGTCGTCCGCATAACGCGCGTCCTCTTTCTCCAGGAGCGTGACGTTGGCCTTGACCATGGCGATGCTTTCGTTCATCCGCGGCACCTGGTCGTTCATATCGCGGATGTTCTGTTCGAGAATGAGTTCCGGATTTTCGCCTACGGAGATGAAAAAACCGAAGAACGAGCGGAACATGCGGGACATGCGTCTCCACATAAAAGTCGGTATCCCTTTCTGCGGCTACTTATCGGCAGCGCGCGATGGGGCCGGGGCCGCCGCTGAGCCGCCGGTCGTGATCGGATTCTCCGTAACGAAATAAGATACGGTATCCGAAATCTTTTGTTCCTCTTCCTGCTTCTTGAGCCGCCACGCGTAGAACTTTTCCTTCTCCCGGGCGACCTCGTCGTTGTTGGCCTGCATGCGCGACCGGTGGTCCGCCACAATGCGGTCCATTTCCGCCTGGATCTCCTGATTTTCCTTCGTCTTACGGGCTTCCAGCTCGCCCGCCGCCTGCTCCTGGACACGCTCGAAGGTGTCTAGCGCTCGGTCGCGCTTCACGGCGTCCTGGATCACGTCCTGGATGGGCGCGCCGGCGGCTTCCAGGGCCACCAGTACGGAGCTGCGTTTCACGTCCTTAGGCAGGTTGCGGATGTGCTCGCTGTGCAGCATTTCCGCCACCTTCATGATGGTGAAGCCGTGCACCGGCGGCTGGATTTCCGCCGCGTGGTAGATTTCGTCGAACGACGTGGGATTGGAGACCGTCTTCGTGAACTGCGGCGCGGGAGCGACGCCCGCGGCGATATCCGCGACGGCCTGCGCGGCGTTAGCAGGAGTTTCGGGCCCGGTTTTCTCTGTGGATTCCTCGGCCGGTTGATCCAAGGAGATAAAATGGTTATACCACTTCTTGCTCATCGAACCTCACTCGGAAGAGTACGACAGCGGGAAGGCCAAGGTCAAGGGTGGGGCATGCCTTAGCTTGCCCTGGCGTTGCTTTAGCATGCCTTAGCTTGCCCGCGTGTTCCGCTTGTCCTACTGGGCCTCGATGTGCGCCACGTCGGAGCTGAACGGCGTGGGCAGCTTCACTCTCACGCCATTCGTCATCAACTGCGCTCCTCCCATGGAGTACACGCTGGGATCGATCTCGAACCACACCGTGTACCGCGCGGCAGGATTCAGGCCCTTGGGGTGAAACTGGTACTCCGGACCGTCGGATTGCGCCCGGCTTATCATGGCAATGGCGCTATCCGTCACAGGATCGTAACTCTGAATGGCGTCGGTGGCGTTGGCGGCCGGGGCCGCCAGGTGAAATACTTTGCCGCTCGAAATCTGTGTCCGCTGCGCTTTGAAGCGTCCGATCTGGTCCGCCAAGAAGCCCTTCTGATCCGCCGTCAACCCGTCCAACCGGGTCATCAGCACCCAGGGACCGCCAAAACGGTAACTGTCGGTGGCATAGGGGCTGATGCCGTCGGTGTCCGGCATATACCGCTCCGCGAATCGCGGCGGAAATGGATAAGTCGCGCCGTAGACCGCCCGCCGCGATTCGAGGGAACCCGATGCGTCGTTGGTGACCGAAGTGACGTAATTCTTCACCATGTTGAACGTCATCATGTTTCCGCCGTCTTCGCAGTTCTCAAACGAGACGTTCGGCCGCGCCGTCCGGATCGCCGAAATCACCGCGTTCAATCCGTCCACCGCGTTGGAGTAATTGCTGTCCGCGGGATCGTGCGTGTGTGTGGACTTGGTGCACTCCTTGACCATGTTCTCGCCGTCCTGCAGGATCCAATCGACGTGGTAATCGTCGATCATCCGGGTCCCCTGCTGGATCAGCCAGTCCCGCGCCGGCTGATTGGAGAGGCAGAGGGAAACGGCGTTGTGGTAGTTATCGTTTTCGGTCGACGTCCAGTCCGGATTCTCGCGCAGCACGGGGCTGTTCGGGTCCGCCTCCGTGAGGGCGAAATGCAATCCGAATTTCATGCCCAGTGAATGCACGGTATCGGATACCGCCGCCAGGCCGTTCGGGAACTTGGTGGGATCTTCGTACCAGTCACCGATGGACCGCGCCCAGCCCAGGTCCACGACGAACAGTTCCACGCCCAGCGCCGCGGCGATGCCCGCATTACGCCGCAGCACGCCCTCGTCGATCTGGTCTTGATAGCCCCACGAATCCCAGGAGACGTACGGAAACGCCGGCGCGTCCGGCAACGGCTGCGCCAGGACAGCCTCCACGAAGCGCTGCGTCCGGTAGCCCGCCTCGTCGAAATCGCCGTGGAACAGTCCGAGGAACGCCCACGGCGACTGGAAATCCGCCGCCGAATCCACGGGGTGGTTCATATCCATCAAAGAGGCGGAGAAACCGATCTCTCCTTCGGGTGCCACCTGGCGGATGGTCGCCTTGGTGCGCCCGTCGAACTCCCAACCGGCAAACAACCCGCGCGTATCGGAGTCGCGAACCGCCAGCCATCCGCACTGGTCGCCGTGCGCGCCCGAGTACACCTCGAACGCGCTCCCTTCCGGATCCAGAACCGACTGGAAGGACTCGAAGTCCTCGGGCACGGCATCCAGCGACCACTGGTCCACGCGGAATGCGGTATACCGCTTCCCTGCGTCGTTGAAGCTCCACGGCAGCATGTCGAGCGTCGTGATATGCACCTGCGACGCTCCTGGGTTCCGGTACTTCCAGCCGTAGTGCAACACCGGCTGCCCGTCGTAGATTTCCAGCATTACCGTGATCTGTGCGCCGGTTTTCAAATCCCGCAACAGGATGTATTGGCTCACGCCGGATGGTGTGGTGTTCTGGGTGAACTGATCGAGCAGATCGTACTGGCGCTGCGCGTCGAACACTTCACCGCCGGCCTGGAAATTTACCGGCGTGGAAGGCTGATTCGTCGAGGGTAGCCACTGGTCCCCCGTCGTCAAGTCGCTGATTCCCTGGCTCCTGAAGTACCCTTCCGGCGTCAGTTGGAATACCGCCTGTATCTGGCCGTTGCCCATGACCCATCGGTTCTGCTCCGCGTCGAAGGCGGCTTGAGCCCCGAAGCACACCGTCGCACCCAGCGACAGCCATAGTAATAGGACGGTTCTTCTCAGGGCGCAAAGATACACTTACCTGTTAAACGTATGGGCGCGAAAAACGTTGTCCCTAAAATAATGGAACCTCTGGAAAAGAGTAAGGAATAACCCTGCTTATCGGTGGCGCTGCACGATGTCTCGGTGATTTACCTTGACTTTGAACCCCGCGCTCATCAGATTGTGATGAATCTCGTCGGCAATCATCACCGACCGGTGCTGCCCGCCCGTGCACCCGAATGCGATCGTCAGATAACTCTTACCTTCGCGAATGTAGTGCGGCAGTAAGTAAACCAACAAATCGGAAATGCGTTGAATAAATTCCACGGTCTGGGGAAAAGACCGGATGTAGCGAGCCACCGACGGATTGCGGCCGGTCAGATTCTTGAAGCGCGGAATATAGTTGGGGTTCGGTAAAAACCGGACGTCGAACACCAGGTCGCTGTCGGGCGGCACGCCGTTGCGAAAGCCGAAGCTGGTGACGTAGATCAGGATGTTCGCCTGGCCGCGCTGGCCGCGAAACCGCTCGCCGATGAACTCCCGCAGCTCGTGTAGCGTGAACTTCGAGGTGTTGATGATCAGATCCGCCATGGCGCGTATGGGCGCGAGCATGACGCGTTCCGAGCGGATGCTTCTGGAGATCGATCTGTCGTTGCCGAGCGGATGCGGCCGGCGGGTTTCGCTGAAGCGGCGGACGATGGCGTCATCGTCCGCCTCCATGAAAATCAGCCTGGCGTCGACCGATCGGCGGATGCTGGCGAAGACTCGCGGAAAGCGCTTGAGCCCCTCCCCTTCGCGGATATCCACCACCAGCGCCGCCGCGCGAATCCTCAGGTTGTCGCGCGTCAAATCCGCGAACTTCGGAATCAGTTCCACCGGCAGGTTGTCGACGGAGTAAAAGCCGAGATCTTCCAGGGCCCTCAGAACCGAGCCTTTGCCCGATCCGCTGAGGCCCGTGATGACCACCAATTCCGGTTTTGCTTCCGCTTTCGGCGCGCCCGTGCGTGCGTCCGCGCCCGCTGCCGGCTTCTTGCGCGCCACCCCGCGCTACCCTTCGACCAGGTCGAAGTGCCCGTCGCGCCGCCGTACCAGCACCGAAACGCGGTCGGTTTCCGCGTCCCGGTACACCAGGTAGTCGCGGTCCTTGTCCATTTCGAGGAGCGCCTCCTCGAGCGTCATGGGCTTGCGTTTCTGATGATGATTGATGTGGTAGACGCGGCGTTCCGGCTCGCCTTCGGGTTCCGTCTCGGCGAGCGGCTCCACCTCGGCTTCCGAAGACGCCTTGTGCGGCGTGCGCTTGGTGTCGCGCCACTTGGTGCGGGCCTTGACCGCCTGTTTTTCCAGCTTCTCCGCCGCCGAGTGAATGGCCGTAAAGAGATCGTTGCTGGACCCCAGTCCCACCAACTGGTGGTTAAAATAGTGAACCGTCGCCTCGGCGTGATGCAGGTGCCGCTCCAGCGACAGGATGACATGCGCCTCGCACTCCCGTTTCCCGTCCAGGAGCTTGCCGATTTTGGCGAACCGCCCTTCGAGCTTCTTGAACTGGGCTGGAGCTAATTCAACCTGTCTGCCTGTGTATGTGATCCGCATGGGTCCAATGCCCCCACTCCCTTTATACACCCGCTTTGTGGGGCAGGTTGTCAACCTGCGGCGGGTTGTCAACCCGCCCCGCGAGCGAAGCTCGCCTCTTCCTCGCGCATCGTTTCCGTCGTCCCCCCTTCAGTTGCGGACGCGGCGCTGGTGGGTGGATGGGATTTTCATGTCCTCGCGGTACTTGGCTACCGTGCGGCGTGTCACGTTGATGCCTTCGGCCTGCAACAGCGCGGTGATCTGTTCATCGGTCAGAGGCTTGGTGCGGTCCTCCTCCTCGATCATCTTCTTCACCTTGCGCTTCAGGAGCAGCAGCGGAGTCCCCCCGCCCAGCGGCCCTTGCACCGCCTCCGAGAAGAAGTACCGCAGCTCGAAGACGCCCTGCGGCGTATGCACGTACTTGCTGGCCACCGCGCGGCTCACGGTCGAGGGGTGCACTCCCACTTCCTCGGCCACTTCCTTGATCATCATCGGTTTCAGCCAGTCGAGGCCGTGGGTCAGAAATTCCGTCTGGCGGCGCACGATCGCCTGGCAGACTTTGAGAATCGTCTGCTTCCGCTGCTCGATGTTCTTCATCAGCTGGATGGCCGACGTGTAGCGCTCGCGCACGTAGTCGCGGACCTCTTTGGTCGCGCCGTTGTCGCGGTCGAGCATCCTGCGGTATTGGGCGTTGAGCCGGAGCTGTGGAACGTCCTCGTCGTTCATCTGGATGATGTAATCTTCCCCGTCCTTGATGAAGAAAACGTCCGGCTCCACCACCCGCGCGCCCGCTCCCGAGAACCGCAGGCCGGGCCTGGGGTTGAGGTGCTGGATCATTTTGACGGCGATCTCGACGTGCTCTGGCGGCCGTCCCAGCAGCCTGGCGATCTCCTTGTACTGCCGCGTCTCGAGCAGCCGCAGGTGGTTGGAGACGATCTGCCACGCCACGCCGCCCTTGCCGTTCAAGCTTTCGATCTGTAGCAGCATGCACTCGCGCGGGTCGCGCGCGCCTACGCCCGCCGGATCGAGCGACTGCACCACCTGGAGAGCCGCTTCCACGTGCTCCGGCTTGTGCTCGCCTCCCGCCGCGATCTCTTCGAGCGAAGCCGAGAGATAGCCGTCTTCGTCCAGGTTCCCGATAATGGATTCGGCGGCGTCGCGGACCTCGTCCGGCATCACGCTCACGCTCAACTGCGACCGCAGGTGGTCGCCCAGCGTCACCGGCGCCGAAAGGAACGTTTCGAAAGAAGGCTTCTCCACCGATTCCGCCGCGGGGCTCTTGTAGCCTGGGTCCAGGTAGTCGTCGAAGAAGGAGCCGAAGTCGATCTCGTCGAACGGGTCCGTGGCCGGCGGAGTATCCAGCAGCGCGTCCGGGGCCGCGGCCGCCGGTTCCGTCACCGCCGCGGCGGTTTCCTCGGCATCCGGAAAAAGGTTGCCGTTGATGGCCACATCGGCGGCGGCGCCATCCACCGTGGCCGATTCGTTCATCACCGAAGCTTCCAGGATCTGCTTATCCGAAGGATCGGCGAACGTCTCGCCTTCCAGCAGCGGCTGCAATTCCTCGGGCGTGATTTCTTCACCCGGCTCTTCTGTCGACTCTTCCAGAACCGGATTCTTGACGATCTCCTGGGTGATCATTTCCTTCAGCTCCAGCCGGTTCAGCTGAAGGACGGTGACCATTTGCACCAGGCCCGGGGTCAGAATCTGCTTCTGTGCGACCCTGAGTTGTAGTCTTGGGGACAGTAAGCTCATCCAGTCCCCATGATATCACCTGATAAAAGCAGGTCTAGTACCAAACGCCGCACAATTGGTGAGGTTAAAAACCTTAGTTGCGTTATCGCAGGTACACTCGCCGCACGCGCGCGCACCCATCACACGTACACCCGCCGCACCCGCGCGCTGATGCTGCACAAAATGTTGTACGAGATGGTGCCCGCGGTCCGCGCAATCTGCTGCGCGTCGAGCCGCGCATCGCCCTCGGCGCCCAACAACGTGACCTCATCGCCCGGGCCGAGCGCCGTGGTGTGGCTGAGATCGATAGTGGTCAGGTCCATCGAAATGGTGCCGATAATCGGCGTGAGCTTCCCGTCCGCGATCACCTTGCCGCGATTGGAGAGCCGGTGGAACATTCCATCCGCATAACCCGCGCCCAGGATCCCGATGCGCATCGGCCGGGGCGCGTGAAAGGTGCCTCCATAGCCCACCGCGGCGCCTTCCGGAATGTCCTTCACCGCCAGCAGCTTGGCCTTCCACGTGAGCGCGGGCTTCACGTGCAGGAGCTGCGGCGGGGCGTCTCCGCGCGCCGGCGACACGTAGCCGTAGATCGCGTGCCCGGCGCGCACCAGGTTGTGCCAGCCCGCGGTGCGGCCGTAGCAGATGGCATTGGTGCTCGAGGTGTGCAGCCGCGGGGGATGGATGCCCGCCCGGCCCAGCAAGGCGCGGATCCCCTCGAAATACGCCAGTTGCTCGTCGGTCTGCGTGGAGGTGTAGTCCGTGGCCGAGGCGAAGTGGGTCATCAGCCCTTCGAGCTGGGCGTAGTGCGCGCCTGCCAGCGTAGCCGCGATCTCCGCGGCCGAAGCCCGCGTTCCCATCCGCCCCATGCCGGAATCGATTTTCAGGTGGTAGCGGAGCGGCTTCCCCGCGCTGTGCGACAGGCGGTCCACGTCGCGCACCTGGCTGAGCGAGTGCACCGACGTGGTCAGGTCGTATTCCACCAGTGCCTCGCCTTCGTAGGGCAGGAAGCCGCCCATCACCAGGATGCGGGTCTCGTGGATTCCCCCGCGGCGCAGGTTCACGCCTTCGTCCACCGAACTCACCGCCAGCCACCTGGCGCCCTCCGCCACCAGGACGCGCGACACTTCCAGGGCGCCGTGGCCGTACGCGTCGGCCTTCACCACGCCGCACACTTCGACCTCGGGGCCAACCACCGCGCGCACGCCGGCATAATTGCGCGCGATCTGCTCGCGGGACACCAGCACGTAGGAGCGGAATGGAGCCGACACTATCTCAATTCTAGTGCCGCAATTGCGAATCAGGCGGCGCCGTTGGCGCTCAGCGCCGTTTACTCCGCCGCCGGGCCGAGGCTGAGCGCTATCTTTCGGGCAGTTTCCTCGGTAACGCTCGGGAGAAAGACAATATGGCAACTGCACGTGCCGTTTTTCGCCGGCACGCTGGAGCTGTACGCATTCTGGTCTTCCGCGCCCCTGGAGGTCTTGTCCTGATAGAAAATGCGCTTCACCGTATTCTCGAACATCTTGTCTTTGGGAATGTCGATCAGCTTCTGCCACGAGTCCGGCAGCGGCTTGTAAGCCTGCCCAGCCTGGCTGGTGACTACTGCAATGGCTGTCGTCGCATCCTGAAACACCGCCGCGCCGGTGTTGTCCCCCAGGGGAACAAACTCCGGCGGCACCGCGATCTGGCAGAGGCCCTTGGAATCCTTTACCGTTTTCCATCCCGCGGGTACGGTTCCCGCCGGGGCGGATTGGCACAAAAAGAGAAACAGAGCTGGAACTATGTATTCTCTCATGCCTGGAGTGTAACGCCGGGCGGAACCGGAGACAAGGGTGCTGCGGGCGCGGGGCGCGGCCCATCCGTCACCTCAGGTATTTGTTGAAGAAGTCGAGCGTGCGCTGCCAGGCCAGTTTGGCGGCGGCCTCGTCGTAGCGCGGCGTCGTGTCGTTGTGGAAGCCGTGATTGGCGCCCTCGTAAACATGCGCCGAGTAAACCACGTGGTTGGCCTTGAGCGCTTCCTCGTAAGCCGGCCATCCCCCGGTGATGCGCGTGTCGAGCGACGCATAGTGGAGCAGCAACGGCGCCTTGATTTTCGCCGCGTCCGCCGCCGGGGGCTGCCCGCCGTAGAACGGAACGGCCGCGGCAAGGTCACCGCCCAACCGCACCGCCAGCGTGTTGGCGATGCCGCCGCCATAGCAGAAGCCCACCACGCCGATCTTGCCCGTCGAGTCCGCACGCGCCTTCAGCCAGCGCGCCGCCGCCACGAAATCTTCGGTCATCTTCGCCCGGTCCACCTTGGCAAAGAGCGCTCCGCCCTTCTCGTCGTCGCCCGGGTAGCCGCCCACGCTGGTGAGCCCGTCGGGCGCGAACGCCAGGAAATTCGCCGTGCCCAGGCGCCGTGCCACGTCCTCTATATAAGGATTCAGGCCGCGGTTCTCGTGTACCACCAGCACTCCCGGCAGCTTTCCAGCGGCGTTCGCCGGGCGCACCAGGTACCCGCGTATGCTTCCGTTGCCCTCGGGCGACGCCACAGTAGCGTACTCGGTCTTGATCCGCCCGTCGTCTTTGGGAACCTGTTGGGCCCAGGCGTAATTCGGGCGGAGGCTCTCCAAGATCGCCGCGGCCGTCAAGCTGCCCGTTGCGAACCTCTGCGCGCCATCGAGGAACCCACGGCGGTCGATATCGCCATGAACGTAACGGTCGAACAGGTTCAACAACTCCTGGGGATAGTCGGCGGCCTTCTTTCGCTCCATGTAGATGGCTCCTTGCCAGGGCCGAGAATATCACATCCGGGGATGCCCGCGCCGGGCGCCCGGCGGGCTATTGTATATTGCTCCCCGCGATTCACGGGCCTTCTCGCGATATTTCAAAGCTTACTCTTGAAACACCCGAGGGGCAGGGAGAGGGGGCCGGCAACCTAGCCGCGCCCGGGTTTTCCGATAACCCCACGACAACTCCTGAATTCCTGCACGTTAGACTGAGGAACTGCGTCAAAGAGACGATAGCCTCTAAGCCGCCTACGGTGAGGTGCCGGCACTAAGGACTAGAGTTGAGGATTCCAAAAGATGAATCGAACAATTGCTGGTACGCTTCTGGCATTAATATGGGGAACAACGCACGGTTCGGCGGCAGATCAGCCGCTCCAGTTTGAAGTGGCGTCGGTTAAACTGGCGCCGCCACCTGCGGGGAGGGTACGGGGGACGATGGGATGTTTCTTGTCGAACCCGAGCCGCTATAGGTGTGTAAACGCCAGTGTTTCGCTCATGGTGCTGCAGGCATACGGTTTGAAGGCGTACCAGCTTCGGCCCCCAGCTTCTGAGGACACCGTCCGATTCAACGTTGAGGCGAATGTACCGGCTGGGGCCACCACGGAACAAGTGAGAGTGATGTTGCAGAATCTGCTCACGGAACGATTCAAACTGGTTTTTCACCGAGAGAAAATCGAAGTGCAAGGGTACGTGCTTCTGGCGGCGAAAGGCGGGCCAAAAATGAAAGATGCCACGTCCGCTCCTCCTCGGGCACCTGGGACCAGCCCCTCGACACCAGCTACGGAAGCAATCAAGGACGCGGACGGTTTCAATAATTTCCACGTCCGCAATGGCTTCACCGTCTCCCGAGCGAACGGACTCACCCGCTGGGTGGGGACGGAGGTCCCAATGGATTCGGCCGAGGACGCGAATCTATGCGGAATACTGAACTCGATTACTGGCGATCCGGTAGTCAACGCTACTGGGCTGACGGGAAAATACGATCTGACATTGACGTTCGCCTCTGACACGGCTGCGGGAGAGAGGCAGCCCGCGTCTCCGGCTGCGTCAGGGGATGATGTTGGCACCGTTCCACTGATCAGCGGGCTGACTGTGTTCGCGGCCCTAGAGAAACAACTCGGACTCAAGTTGGATTCACGAAAGGTCATGATCGAGGCA
The DNA here is from genome assembly GCA_035638575.1 of Bryobacteraceae bacterium. Lineage (GTDB taxonomy): Bacteria > Acidobacteriota > Terriglobia > Bryobacterales > Bryobacteraceae > DASQZT01. Next base: position 34,638 of record DASQZT010000098.1, on the reverse strand, counting down.
TTCGTAATCGACCACGCCGAAAAGACTCCGGTTGAAAATTAGTTCAGGCGTATTTCATGTCCACAGTTGCACCGTATGGGTAGCGGCTGTGGAACGTTAGGACTTATCGGAAGTGACGCGGTGCGAGACTCCTGGCGTGTGAGAGATGGCTGACCGCCGCGTCAGTTTCGATAGAGTGGTTTCAAGGTAGCCGCTGGCGGTTGCGGCGGACGCGGTTCGTATGTATTTTGAATAGTGTTTTGGTACTTTCGTACCATCCCTCAGCGGGGCCGCTATCGTAGCCGAGTACGGATCTGCAAAGCACGGAGATAATCTTACCCCCATACCCTCTGCGAAGCAATAACGCTGCCTGAATTCACGTAAGCCCGACCCTTGACGCACGCGAAGCGTCCGCCGCGCCAGCGGCTAACTTGAGACGGGGATATCGTAAACTGGCGTTCCGATTTTGCGCGTCGCCCAAAAAGCCGGAGCGCCGCGTCCGGCGTCACGGCACGTGCAATTCTTGCGGGACCTGCTGGCGGCGAACCTTAATTTTGCTCTCGTTCTTGCGGGCTGCCGCAAGGTCGTAGGCAAGCTGCATTCGCAACCACGTTTCCGCCGTGCTGCCGAATGCCTTCGTTAGCCGGATAGCCATCTCCGGGCTAATGCCAGACTTGCCGTTGATAACGTTGTTTAGTGTCTGCCGGGTGACGCCTAGGATCTTCGCCCCAGCAGTCACCGACAGGCCCAACGGCTCGAGGCACGCGCTCCGCACGATGCGTCCAGGATGTGCGGGGTTCTTCATGGGCACGTCTTTTTCTCCTTGATGGTAGCCGATCGGTTCAACGTCGAATGCGCCGTTTCCTTCAAAACGAAACACGATACGCCAGCACTAAGCGGAAGCCGTGCGTGAGCCGGCGCTCGTGCCCGTCCCTGTAAGCCAACCCTGATTGGCGGCTTCTTGGGCCCAGGCGTAATTCGGGCGGAGATTCTCCTGGAGCGCCGCGGCCGTCAAGCCGCCGGTCGCGAAGCCACGGCCGACGGCCAAACCTGCCGAGGTACGGTCCAGCGGCACAGTATGCCGGACAATGAAATTCCCCCGGGCCGTTTCGGGTTGCCATAACGAGCGGTCGGCAGTTTATTTCCTAAGTCCGCGGACATGGCGGCCAGCCTCTTTTTGAAGCGCTTCGTGCAGGAGAAGCTTGATGTAGGTTTGGTAACCGATACCCTTGCCGTCCGCAAGCTGCCGGGCGGTGGCAACGTCTTCGCTGGCGAGCCGGATGGTTACCGGCAGAAGCTCCTTCTTTCGCGAGGCTTGAGCCAACACGTCACTCAAGGAGATCGTCTTGCTCTCGCGCATGGCGAGGCGCAGGTCCGCTTCGACTTCCGCCCGATGTGTATCCCACCAGGCCGCCTCTTCTCTCTCGCTTTTGAAGGTCGGAACAACAAGTTTCTTGCGGGGCATGACTGCTACGTTCCTCTCTCCAAGAGGTACTCTTTCTTGGTTCGTCGATCGGCGTTCCAGCCGGTGATCGCGCGGATTCTCTCGTTTCGTACGGCAAAGACCAGCACGAGAACCCGTAACGAGCGGGTTGCTCCTACGACTGTCCATCGATGTTCGCCATCCACAACCTCATGGCCTCGAAAAGCCGGATCGTTGCGAAAGAGATCTTCTACCTCTGAGGGCTCAATCCGATGGCGCGCCAGATGAGAGACGTTCCCGTCGTCCCAGTCGAAAACGAGATCCGGTGTCGCTGGATCCACCTTTCCGATTGTACACGTTTTGTTAATACAACTGCCGGAGTTCCGGAGTTCGGACTGAGCCGCTTCGCAGAAGCTCGACCGTAAGGAACGGTTTTTGCCCGGGCCCGCCCTACGCCGCGCTGGCCTTCGTATCGCCCTGGAACCGCACCGAAACCAGGCGCGACACGCCGGGCTCCTGCATGGTGACTCCGTAGAGCGCCTGGGCCGCTTCCATGGTGCGCTTCGAATGCGTGATCACCACGAACTGCGTCTGGTCCGACATCTCGTGCAGCATCCTCGTCAGGCGGCCGATGTTGGCTTCGTCCAGCGGGGCGTCCACTTCGTCCATCACGCAGAACGGACTCGGCTGGTAGCGGAAAATGGCCATCAGCAGCGCCACCGCCGCCAGCGCTTTCTCGCCGCCCGACAGCAGCAGCACGTTCTGCAGCCGCTTCCCCGGAGGCGAGCAGATGATGTCGATCCCCGACTCCGCCAGGTTCTCCTGGTCGGTGAGCCGCATCTCGCCCGTGCCGCCGCCGAACAGCGTCTGGAAAATGGTGCGGAAGTTTTGATTGATGGCCTCGAAGGCCTCGGCGAATTTCTGCCGCGATACCTGGTCGATCTCCTGGATGGCCTTCTCCGTGTCGCGGATGGAATCGATCAGGTCCTGCCGCTGCGCGCTCAGGAACTCCTGACGCTGCTGCGCCTCCAGGTACTCCTCCATCGCGGCCGCATTCACCGGGCCGAGCCCTTCGATGCGGTTGCGCACCTCGTTGCACGTCTGCTCGGCTTCGGCGATGGCATCCGCATCCGGCACCGGGTCGTCGGAGGCCGACAGATCCTCCACCGCGCAGTTCAGCTCCTTGCGGCTGGTCTCGTCCAGGTACTTCAGCTCGGCCTGCTTGCGCACCAGGTCGACTTCGATCTGCGACCGTTTTTCGAGGCCCTCCTGCACGCCCGCGCGCAGCAGCTTCAGCTCTTCCTCGTCGGCGCGCAGCGCTTCGCGCATTCGCTCGTCTTCCGCCGCCATTTCGTTCACGCGGCCTTCGAGCGCCATGATTTCCCCGGCCAGCGACCCGGCCTTCCGGTCCAGCTCGATATTGTCGGCCAGCAGCCGCGCGCGCTCTTCGCCCAGCCGTTCGATCTCCGGCGCGATGGCGTTGCGCCGTGTGCTGGTCTCGCGGTGTTGCTGTTCCAGCCGCGCCATCGCCGCGCGCTCCCCGCGGTGGCGTTCTTCCAAACCGGCCAGCTCGGCGCGGACCTGCGCGTGCTCCTCGCCCACCGTGGCCGCCTGCCCTTCGAGTATGTCCAGCTCCCGCCGCTCCGCTTCCAGGGCCTCTTCCCGCCGGGCGCGCAGCAGCTCCTTCTCAGCCACTGCGGCGCGGTTCTTTTCGCGTTGATCGGCCGACCGTTCCGCGTCCCGCCGCAGGCGCTCCAATTCCAGGCGCGCCACCGAGATCCGCGAATTCGCGCGTGACAGGTCTTCGCCCAGCTTGCGCATGTCGTGGTCCAGCGCCAGCCGGTCCTTCTCGCGCGATTGCTGCAGCCCCCGCAGCCGCTCCAGCTCGGTCTCCAGGCCGAGGATCTCCTGGTTCAATCCGTCCTGCCGAGCCACCATCCCGTCGAGGCTTCTCTGGCGCCCCTGCAGCTTGCCCGCCAGCTCGCGCGCCTCGCGCTTCATCGCCAGCGGACCCGCGCCCGACTTCTTCCCGCCGGTCACCGTGTGCCCGTGATAGCAGATTCCGTCCGACAGCAGGAAGTACAAGTGCGGATACGCCACCGCCAGCCGTTGCGCCGCCGCCCGGTCGTCCGCCAGGAAGCACAGCGAAACCCGCGGCAGCAGGTCCGTAGCGCGGTCGCGGAATCCGTTGGTGAGCCGCAGCGACTCGCTCAGCCGCGCCGTGATCCCGGTCTCCGGACCGATCGCCGGCTCCGGTAGGTGCCGATGGCCGTTGGCGCTGGGCTCGGGGTGGACCAGGAACGTGGCCCGCCCGTCCAGTTCGGCGCGAATGAAATCCAGCCCGCGCTCCGCCTGCTGCCAGGTCTCCACCACCACGTATTCCAGCTCCTCGTGGAGGAATTCTTCCGCCGGCTTCTCGAATTGCGGATCCACTTCCACATAGTCCGCCAGCACGCCCAGCGGCTTCAGATCGGCGGCGTTCCCCTTCTCCAGCGACGCAAACAGCCGCTTCACCGATTCCGTGGTGTAGGTGCGGTGCGCCAGCACCTGCTCCAGCGATTCTTTGCGCGCGCGGATCTGCGAGACGTCGTTCTTCACCCCGTCGATTTCTCCCCGCAGCTCCGCGGCGGCGTGGCGTCTCTCGGCCAGCACCTCCTCGGTGCGGCGGCGCTCGCCCATCACTTCTTCCAGCTCCAACTGGCGCCGCGCCACGACTTCGGAAAGCTGTTTGCGGGCCGTTTCGATGCGCTCCATCTCCACCGCCGCCGTGGCCTCTTCCCGCGTGGAGCGCGCCGTCTCCCGCTCGATCCCAGCCAGGTATTCTTCGATCTGCGCCAGCTGGTTCTTCAGCGTCGACGCCTCGCCCAGCAGCCGCAGAATCAACTGCCGCCCCGATTCGATGGCCTGCTCGCGCTCCCGCACCCTAGCCTGCAACGCTTCGCGCTGCCGGTTGATCTCCAGCATGCGATCGCGCGACCGCGCAGTCTGCGCCTCCAGCTCGTCCAGGCTCTTGCGGTGCTCGCCGATCTCCTGGTCCAGCTTGTCCAGCCGCAGCCCTAACTCCTGCGATTCGCGCTCGGCCTGCGCGATCCGCTGCTCGATGGCGCCGCTTTCCTTGACCTGCGATTCCAGGCGCCCGCGCACCCGCTCCGCCTCCACGTTCATTTCCGAAAGCTGCTGCCGCGCCTCCCGAAGCTGCCGCTCGATTTCGTAGCACGACGCCTGCCGCCGCTCGTGCTCCTGTTCTCTCTCCCCGACCTGCTCGCCCAGCGTCTTCAGCTCCGCCGTCGCCAGGTTCAGATCGATGGCCGTCTTGGCCGCGTCCCGCTCCAATAGCCGATACTTGCCCGAGAGCACTACCCGCAGCCGCGCGTCCAACTCCGTCTTCAGCTCGCCGAAACGCCGCGCCTTGGCCGCCTGCCGCTTCAGCGAATTCACCTGCCGCGTGACCTCTTCCAGGATGTCGTAAACCCGCGCCAGGTTCTGCTTGGCGCCTTCCAGTTTGGCCTCGGCCAGGCGCTTCCGCGTCTTGAACTTCGTGATGCCGGCGGCTTCCTCGATCACCGACCGCCGGTCCTGCGGCTTGCTGCTCAGGATCTGCCCGATGCGCCCCTGCTCGATGATGGCGTAGCTCTCGGGCCCCAGCCCCGTCCCCATGAAGATGTCCTGGATGTCGCGCAGCCGCGCCGGGCGTCCGTCGATCAGGTATTCGCTCTCGCCCGACCGGAACAGCCGCCGCGTAATGATAACTTCGCCGGTCTTCCGCGGTTGGCCCTCTTCCACTGGTTGCGGCCCGTGCACGGTGTGCTCGCGGTAATGCTCGGGATCCACCAGCGTCATGGTCACGTACGCCATGCCCAGCGGTTTGCGGTCGCGGGTTCCCGCGAAAATCACGTCCTCCATCCTGGATCCGCGGAGGCTCTTGGCCGACTGCTCCCCCAGCACCCAACTGATGGCATCGCTGATGTTCGATTTGCCGCAGCCGTTGGGACCTACGATGGCCGCAATGCCCTCGCCGTGGAAACGCAGCTCGGTGCGTTCACAAAAGGATTTGAATCCTTGCAGTTCGACGCGCTTTAGTTTCAGCAAAGCCTTGTCCTCTCGACAGCGTTAAGCTGCATCGGGGGAGTTGTAACCATACTAAACGCGTCGAGCGTAAAAGTAAAGTACTTCCACCACATCATCCAGGACCTCCCAATCCAACCCCACAATATATGGGGTATCACTTCTTCTCCAACGATGGCCACCGCGGCACCCGTTTTTCGTGAAATGCCCGAATTCCCTCCTGGAAATCCTCGCTGGCGAACACCTCGCTCCGCATCCGGCGCGCGATGGCGCCGGCGCTCTCCTGATCCTTCCCCCTGGTCTCCCGCACGAACCGCAGCCCGCTGCCGGCAGCCGTGGGGCTGTTCGCCGCCACCGACTTCGCCACATCCGCGGCCCTCGCTTCCACATCCCCGGAAATCTCGTGGACCAGGCCGATCTCCTTCGCCTCTCGCGCGCAGAATACCCGGCCCGTTAGCGCCAGTTCCACCGTGCGGCGGTCCCCCAGTGCCGCCGCCACCGCGCGATAAATCAGGAACGGCCACAATCCCAGGCGGATCTCGGTCAACCCGAAGGTGGCATCCTCCGCAGCCAACACGATATGGCAGTTGGCCACCAGTCCCATGCCGCCCCCCAGCGCCGCCCCGTTCACCGCCGCGATCACCGGCTTCCCCAGCCGGAAGCCCGCCGTAAACAGTTGCTCGTGCGCCTCGTCGACTTGTGGGGCAGGTTGGCAACCTGCGGACCGATTGTCAATCGGTCCAGGCGAGCCATGCTCGCCTGTTCGCCCCATACCGCTCGTTTCTGGCGCCAGAGACGATCCCGACAGGGATCGCCTTCCGCTGGTCTTCTTCCCTGCGCTCCGTTGCGGCCCACTGGAGCCGATCTCGCTCAAATCCATCCCCGCGCAAAACGATTTTCCGTTGCCGGTAATGAGGATCGCGCCGATAGCCGAGTCCCGGTCGGCCTCCTCCAGCGCGCCGACAAGGGCGGCACAAAGCTCGGCGTTCAGCGCATTTCGCTTTTCCGGGCGGTTCAGCCCCAGCCGCAACACGCGTCCATCGCGCGCAGCCTCGAGGATGCTCATGGATTCGGTCCGCAGGTAGGGCCAGAGCTGGAACGGGCGCGCGGAGCACACGCCACTGCAGACATTATAGTCCCGGAGGCAGCTCGATTTCCAGGCTCAGCAGCGCCGCGCCGAAAGTCTTGCCTTGAGCGTCGGTGCGCAGCGAGACGGTCCCGCCGCCCCCCAGCGCCTGGTGCAGGAGGAAATTCAGCGCGCCCAGGTTGGGCAGCTCGAACCGCTCGACCTCGCCTTTCACCAGTTCGCCAAAGTGCTCCTTGACGCGCTCCGCGGTCACCTCCCGTACCAGCCACCCGTAGTGCTTCGGGTCGTACGCAATCACGCCGATGTTGCACGTATCGCCCTTATCCCCCGACCGGGTGTGGGCCAGCCGTTGCAGCGGACCTCTCATGCGCGCCTCAAAAATGGGCCAGCCGGATGAACACGCCGGCCAGGGCGCCGCCCGCCAGGGGACCGAAGATCGGCACCAGCGAGTATCCCCAATCCGACCCGCGCTTCTTGGCGATGGGCAGCAGCGCGTGGGCGATGCGCGGCCCCAGGTCGCGCGCCGGGTTGATCGCATACCCGGTAGTGCCGCCCAGGCTGAGCCCGATCCCCCACACCAGGCTCCCCACCAGGTACGGGCCCAGGCCCGGCGAAGGACCGTTGGCGGCCACCGCCTTGGAGAAGATCGCGCCCACCACCAGCACCAGCACAAAAGTGCCGATGGCCTCGGTCAGCAGGTTGGCCCCGGGATTGCGAATCGCCGGCGACGTGCAGAAGCACGCCAGCTTGCGATCCGCATCGGGCGTCTCCTTCCAGTGCGGCAGGAAATGCAGCCACACCAGCGTGGCGCCCACGATGGCGCCCGCCAGTTGTGCCGCCATGTAAGGTCCCACCATGCTGAAATCTCCCGTGTTCACCGCGAACCCGAGGGTCACCGCCGGATTCAGGTGCGCATCCGCGCTGCCGCACGCTTTGGCGGTGAACACGCCGCACATCACCGCCAGCGCCCACCCGGTGGCGATCACCATCCATCCGGCATCTTCCGCCTTGGACTTCTTCAACAGGACATTGGCAACCACGCCGTTCCCCATGAGGATCAGCACCGCCGTCCCCATGAACTCACCGAAGATTCGCGTATCCATAGTTTCGCTGTCCACCCGACACGGGCGGCACTTTGCAGTATGCCAGTTTCGCGCGGCAAAATGCGCGCCAACCTGGTCAACTGCCGTCCAATGGCGCGCGCAATACCAGTGCGAATCCCCGGGTACCCGGAAACACCTTCGCGATTTGCCTTTCCGCCACTCTGCCTGCTCCGAACCGGGGTGGGAATCGCAACAGGCAACATCGGTTGGTTGGCGTCTGCGTACTAACCTAAGGCTAATGGTCAGGCACTCGCCCCCACCCATAGAATGAATCTGCGTTGGTGCGCCATGACCCTGGACGTTGGAACGCAGATCGGTGACTACCGAATCCTGTCGCGGATTGGGAGAGGCACCTATGGAATCGTGTTCGAGGCCGAACACGTCATCACCAAGCGCGTCGACGCGCTGAAGGTGATGCTGGATACGGCGGACTTGGCGGAGGACGAAGACCGTTTTCTGCGGGAGATTCAGGTCCAGGCCAAGCTGCAACATCCCAATATCGCGGCGGTGTATCAGGCGTTCCGCGCCCCGTGCGGTCTCGTCCTGGCGATGGAGCGGGTCGCCGGCGAATCGCTGCGCACCGTGCTGGACCGGGGGAGGTTGCCGCTTGCCACAGGGCTGCGGTACATCCTGGAGACGCTCGCGGGGCTGGACTTCGCCGAGCAGGCGGGAGTGACTCACCGCGACATCAAGCCGGAAAATATCATGATCACTCCGGATGGAGAGGTCAAAATCACCGATTTCGGGCTGGCGCACGTGGTGAACCGCGCCAGAATCACAGGGTCGGGAGAGTCGCTGGGCACGCCATGGTATATCGCGCCCGAACAGGTCGATGGCAAGGGCGAAGTGGGTGCGCGAACCGACGTTTATTCGACCGGCGTAGTGTTGTATGAAGTCGCGACGGGACGGCTGCCGTTTCCCGGAACCAACGGATTTGCGGTGATGCGCGCTCATCTGGAGAAGGAGCCGCCGCCGCCCGTGCAACTCGCTCCCGAAATCGGCGCGCGCTTGAGCGCGGTGATCCTGAGAGCCATGGAAAAGGCGCCATCGAGACGCTTTCCCGGCGCGGCTGCCTTTCGGGCAGCGATACTAGTGGCGGCGCCGGCTCAAACGGTCGTGCGGCAGGGCGCCTCCCGGCAGCGCGACGGATTCCCGTGGCGGCGCGCCGCAGCCATAGCGATCGTCGGGTTTGGGATCTGGGTCGCGTTCATGGCCGGCGGATATTGGAAGTCGCGGCAGAGCACTGCGGCAGCGCTGCCGGCGGTCCAGGCCGTCCCCGAGGCCGCGAAAGGGCCCGAGACCGCTGCGCCGATTGGCGGCCGCGGCACATCGGCGTCTCCCGCGGGTGAGTCGTCCGCGAACGTGCAGGCGCGGCCGAAGAAGGCGCCGCGAGCCAGGGCGGCGCGCTCTGAATCGTCCTTGCCGCCGTCTGCCAATGTGGAGGGCCGGTACGTAATCGGCCAGTCGGGCGAGACCAAACCGCCGGAGCCTGCCGTGGTCGAGACGCCGGTCGCGAGTTCGGCTCCGGCGGCGCCGGCCGGTGCGGAAGCCGGGGCAAACTCGCCGCAGGCCTCCACACCCGAGGTGACGGGCACGGAACCGAAGAAGCATAACGTGGTGGTGCGAGTCCTGGGCAAGATCTTCCACAAGAAAGGCAAACACCCGGAGAGCGCTTCGGACACCAAGGACCAGAAACCGGCCGACCAGAAACCGGCTGACAGATCCGCCGGGACCAAATCCGAGCAGTAATCCCGCGTCATCCGGAGCAAGGCTGAACCACGTAGCTGGCCTATTCCGTCCGCGTACCGCGTCCAGTCCCGGTCTTCGTCTGTGGTAGCTGGGTAAGAAGGTGCTTCGTCTTCCGCCGCAGCTCGCTCAACCATCGAAGCTGGATCTCCGAACCAGTCCTCAGTAGCTGGAGCAAGCTGTCTTCCGCCACCCTAACCTCATCTTGAGTGTCGAATTACCCAACACTGGGTTATTTCGCCCTAAACTCCGCCACTGCCTCCACCTCCGCCTGTAGAAATCTCCCGCACCTCCGCTCGATTAAAACGTTTTAGGATTTCCAGGCCGTTTGGTTACGTTATTGCTTACCTGCTAACGACATAGAAAGGAGTCATATTTGCGCCGCCTGTTTCAAGATGCGGGACACCTGGTTCGCCCTGCGCTGGTGCTCCTGGCCGGCCTCGGCCTCTTCATTCTGCTCCGTGGCGCGGTGATTCCCAAGGACTTCGGCAAATACGGCCACTTCCGCCCCGGGGCCCTCGACATGATCCGCCAGCGCCCCGTCTCCTACGCCGGCCAAGACACCTGCGTCATGTGCCACGACGATCAGGCCACCGTCCGCAAGGCCGGCAAGCACGCCCACGTGGCTTGCGAGGCCTGCCACGGGCCGCAGGCGAAACACGCCGAAGATCCCGCCGCCAACGTCCCGAAACTGCCCGACACCGCCGACCTGTGCCGGCGCTGCCACGAGCAGGACGCGGCCAAGCCCCAGTGGTTCCCGCAGGTGGTCACCGCCGAGCACTCCGGCGGCATGGCCTGCAACTCCTGCCATAAACCGCACAACCCGCACATCGATTAGAGGAGAGGACCCATGGATATCACCCGGCGAGACTTGTTCACCATCGGCGGCAAACTCCTGGTGCTGGCCTCCGTCGGCGCCACGCTCGAGCAGATCATCGGGGCCGCCGCCCCCAGCGACGCCTACAAGATGGCCGACCACTGGTGGGGGATGATCATCGACATCGACAAGTGCATCGGCTGCGGCAACTGCGTCCGCGCCTGCTCGAAGGAGAACGGCGTTCCCAAAGGCTACTTCCGCACCTGGGTCGAGCGCTACGAAATCGAGGAAGGCAAGCAGCCCCGCGTGGAGTCGCCTGATGGCGCTATGGACGGGTTTCCGCCCTCTGGCCGCACCGATGTCAAGAGCTTCTACGTTCCCAAGCTCTGCAACCACTGCGCCGATTCGCCCTGCGTGCAGGTCTGCCCCGTGGGCGCCACTTTCGTAAGCCCCGATGGCGTCGTGCTGGTGGACGAATCCTACTGCCTGGGCTGCCGCTACTGCGTCCAGGCCTGCCCCTACGGCTGCCGGTACCTGCATCCCGACAAAGACACGGTCGACAAGTGCTCGCTGTGCTACCACCGGATCACCCAGGGCCTCACCACCGCCTGCTGCGAGAATTGCCCCACCGGCGCGCGGCAGTTGGTGGACTTCAAGAATCCGCAGGACCCGGTGCACGAGTTTCTGCGCAAGAACAAGGTCGAAGTTCTGAAGCCCTACATGGCCACGGGGGCGAAGGTCTATTACAAGGACCTGGACGGAGCGGTGAGGTAAGAAACGATGGTACCTGGCGTCGACGGTTTCATGTATCCGAACGAGGTGGAGCTGCAGTGGAGCCTGCTGATCGTCCTCTACCCGTACATCACCGGCCTGGTGGCCGGCGCCTTCATCCTGGCGTCCCTGGAGCGCGTGTTCAAGGTCGAGGCGGTGCGGCCCACTTACCGCCTGGCGCTCCTCACCGCCCTGGCGTTCCTGCTGGTGGCGCCCCTGCCCCTGCAATTGCACCTGGGACATCCCGAGCGGTCGCTGGAGATGTATCTCACCCCGCACCGCTCCTCCGCCATGGCCATGTTCGGCTTCGTCTATCTCTGGTACCTCACCGTGGTCCTGCTCCTCGAAATCTGGCTGGAGTACCGCGCCGATATCGTGCGCCTGGCGCAAACCACCCGCGGCGTCACGCGGCTGATCTACAAGGCGCTCACCCTGGGCTCCCAGAACGTCTCGCCCGCCGCGCGCATCATCGACGACAAGGTGGGCTACACCGTGACGGTGATCGGCGTCCCCTCGGCCTTCCTGCTGCACGGATACGTCGGGTTCATCTTCGGATCGATCAAGGCCAATCCCTGGTGGTCCACGCCGCTGATGCCCATCGTGTTTCTGTTCTCCGCGATGACCTCGGGAATCGCCGCCGTCCTCCTCCTGTACATGGCTTCCACCAAGGTGAAGAAGATGGCCATCGACATGCGCTGCCTGGACACCATCGCCAAGTACCTGTTCTACACCTTCCTGATCGACTTCACCCTGGAAATGCTCGACCTGATCCACCGCACCTATGAGGCCGACGAGTCGTTCCGCAGCCTGGACTTCATGGTGCACACGCGGCTGTGGTTCTCGCAGGTGGTTCTCCAGATCGGCCTGGGGACCCTGATTCCGCTGGCCCTGCTCGCCGCCACTCAGTTGCGGAAATTCTCCGAAGCGGTGCGGCGCGGCATGTACCTGGCGGCCTGCTCGCTCACCCTCGTCGGCATCTTCGCCATGCGCTGGAACGTGGTGATCGGCGGCCAGTTGTTTTCGAAGAGCTTCCTGGGATATACCACTTACAAGGTCGCCTTTGTTACGCGAGAGGGACTGTTCTCCGCGATCGGCCTGATGCTGCTGCCGTTCGTCATCTTCGTCGTGCTCGTAAAACTCCTGCCACCCTGGCCGGAAAATCAGGCTGTCGGAGTCTCGGAAGACCATGTCGCAGCCGGAGTTGGAAGCGCTTGAGCGCCGCATAGCGCGCATCGAAAAAGCGTTGGGCCTCGCCCCAATCGCCGGGCAGGCTGCCGGCCTGCCGCCCGCCCCCACCCCGTCCGTGAGACCTGTCCCCGATCTGCCCGGCGCCACCCACGCGCTCGTGCCCGTAGTGGGCCGCGCGCTGCTCGGCCTGGCCGGAGCCTACCTGCTGCGGGCGCTGACCGAAGCCGGAACGTTGACCCACCGCGGCGGCGTCGGCATCGGCATCGTCTACGCCGTGCTCTGGCTGGTGTGGGCCGCCCGCACCCCCGCGGCGCAGAAGCTCGAAGCCGCGCTCCACAGCCTGACCTCTGTGCTGGTATTGGCGCCCCTGCTGTGGGAAGCCACCCTGCGCTTTCACGCCATTTCCACCTGGAGCGCGGGCGCCATTCTGCTGTCGTTCACCGTGTTCGGCTTGGCCGTTTCGTGGCGCAAGGACCTGCTGATCGTCGCCACCATCGCCACCCTCGCCGGATTGGGAACGGCCGCCGCGCTGCTCGTGGCCACCCACGACGTGCTTCCGTTCACCGGCGTGTTCCTGGCGATCGCCGCGGCGGTGGAGGTCTCGGCCTGCCTCGACCATTGGCTGAGCGAGCGATGGCTGGCGGCCACGGCGGCCGATTTGGCCGTGCTGCTGGCCACCTGGCTGGTGACCAACGAGCGCGGGCTGCCGCCGGCCTACGCGCCGATCCCACCCTCCTGGTTGCTGGCTGCACAGATGGCGCTGCTCGGCATCTACCTTTCGAGCACCATCGTCCGCACCCTGTTCCGCGGCTCCACCTTCACCACGTTTGAAATCGCGCAGTGCGCCGTGGCCTTCCTGATCAGCGTGAGCGGCGGGCTGCGGCTTTCGAGCGAATACCCGCGGCTCGAGCCGGCCATGGCGGTTCTCACGCTGGGCTGCGGCGCCGCCTGTTACGCGGTTTCGTTCCTGCGGCTCCATCGGGACGCCAGCCGCCGCGGGCGGAACTTCTACACCTACTCCACCTTCGGCATTCTGCTGGCCGTGGTGGGCATCCGGATCGCGCTGGCGCGCGGCGCCGCCGAGGCCGTTTGGCCCGCGCTGGCCGTGGCCTGCGTGTGGGCCGGCGCTCACTACGGGCGCTTGACCTTGCAGGTGCATGGCGCCATCTACCTTCTGGTGGCGCTGATCTCTTCGGGCGCTTTTCTCCAGGCCGCGGCTTTCGTGGCGGGCAGCGGGTCCTGGCCGGCGGAGAACGACGTAGCCCTGGTGGTGGGAACCGTAGCCGCCGGGCTGTGCTACATCCTCACGGCGCGGTCGGGCGGCCACGCCGAGTGGAACTTCCAGGCGTTCCGGCTGGCCATGGTGGCCACCCTTGCCTGGCTGGCCGCCGGGCTTGCGGCAGGCCTGATTACCGCGGCCTCCCACGGCATTTTCGGCCAATCCGCCAGCGACCCCTACTGCGCCACGCTGCGGACCACCGTAGTCGCCGGCGCGGCCCTGCTGCTGGCCTGGGCGGGTTCCCGCTGGAACGTCGCGGAGTTCCTGCGGCTCATCTACCCCGCCATGGTGCTGGGCGCCTACCGCCTGCTGATGGTCGATCTCCGCGGCGACCGCACCACGGCCCTGTTCCTCTCCCTGGCGGTCTATGGCGGCGCGCTGATGGCGCTGCCGAAATTAAGGCGGGCCACCGGCCTGCCGCGCCACTACTGATAATGGATCACGATCGTCGTGCCGCCCGAAGCCGTGTTGTCGAAGGGCTGCGAGGCCCCCGTGACCCTTAGGCGGGAGATTTTCCTGTTTGGGTCCTTGTGAAGCAACTCGCCGTCGTTGGCGCCCCGTTGGAATTGGCTGAAGTCGGTGTTGACCTGCAGCCCTTTGCCGTTATTGCCGGTGCTGAAAGTGATATCGGTCGCGCCGTAGCTCACCACGACCGTGCATTTCTGGTTGGTGGAGCACGTCAGCTTCTGGTTGTGCCCCGGCATGGTGATTTCCAGCGTTGTCATAGCCTTCCCGTTATGCGGGTGGGTCTTGATCTTCCCGCCGGAGTCGCTGTAATCGGGCCACGGAACCTTGGACGTCATTTTCAACGATCCGTCTCCAACGGTGATGGGAACGTCCTGGGCGCAAAGGTAGCCGCCACCGGTTACCAGCAGAAGCGCCGCGGCGATAAACGTCGGGCGCAGTTTGATTGAATGGCCTGTGAAATGGAATTGTCCGGATATCATAGCGTCGAAGTGTCACTTTGCCGCAGCCAGCCGGGCGAGCTGGCCGCGATCGTACTGGATGTCAGGCCTTGCCAAATATGTTTTGTAGCTCTCAGCGTCCCACTTCCGAGCCAGGACTGCAAGCAGATCGGAGGCTTTTGCGGCATACTCCCGGCTCCTCAGCGCGTCGCCCGAGGCGGCCAGGGCTTGCGAGGCAGCCAGCCAGCAATGCCACTCGGCCTCCTGGCGGCCCACCCGCGCGCACCACTGTTGCGCCGCCAGGGCGTTCTCCAGGGCCTTGGCCGGGTCGCCCGCCGCCAGCAGAGCCTGGGCGTGCGCCAGCCCGGTTTCGGCGATCAGCCTGGGGCCGCTCGACTTGGTGGCCAGCGCCAGCGCCTCGCTGGTCGAGGCTACCGCGTCGCTGCGGGCGCCGGAGGCGGCTTCGGCCAGTCCCAGAATCCTCTTCAACGTCACCAGCGTCTCGGTGCTCGGTCCCGGCTGTGCCAGCAGGCGCCGGCTGCCCTCTATGGCCGCGGAGAACTGCCGCTCGCTCAGCGCCATGGCCACCCGGATCCGGTCGGCCTGCGCCGCCAGGCCACGCGAGGTCCCCGGAACGATCTGGTCCAGCGACTGCCGCGCTTCGGCGTACCGCCCGAGCTGCCACAAAACGCCGCTCGCGCCCAGCAGATTGTATGCCGTATTCAACGGGTCGCCCGATTGCCGCGAGACGTCGGAGGCCTCGCGGTAGCGTGCCAGCGCCTCGGGCCAACGCTCCTCGGATTCCAGCACGCTGCCCATGCCCTGCAACGAGAGCGTCATCTGCGCCTGGTCCTGGAGATTGCGCGCGATCTGCAGTTGCTGCTGGAAAGACTCGAGCGCCGCCGCGTAATCTCCCTTGTCCCGCCGCGCCCTCCCGACGAGAATCAGCGCCTGCGCCGCTTCCTTCTGGTAGCCTCCGCGCTGATACCAGGCGAGCGCCTGCTCGATGTCGCGCAGGCCGTCTTCGCTTCCGCCGCGCTGCATCTCCAGGCTTCCCAGGGAAAGCAGCGCCCGCGCTTCGTTGCGGGCGGAGTGGTAGCGGTGCGCGTATTCCAGGCTCTGGGAGAAATATTTCTTGGCCTCGTCGTACTCCCCCTGGACGAAATACGCGTTGCCGAGATCGATCAAGCCGCGCGTGGTGAGGTTCTCCAGCCCGTTGGCGCCCGCCAGGTCGAGGGCTTCGCTGGCGTCGCGTTGAGCCCCGGCGGAATCGTTCATGCGGTGCGCGATGCCGCTCGACTGCAGCAGGATGACGATGCGCTGGTGCGTGCTGCCGGTGCTGCGGGCCATGTCCAGAGCCTGCTGGAGCAGGTCGCGCGCATCGGCTGTCTTCCCCAGTTTGCCCGCCAGCACGGCGCGCTGGTACAGCACCTCGGTCACGCCCTCGATATTGGTGAGGCTGCGATACAGCGACTCGGCCTCGTGAAACGCCGCGGCCGCCTTGGCCTGGTCCAACTGGCGCCCGTACAGAATGGCCACGCGCAACCACGCCGCCGGTTCCTGCGGACGCCGGCGCGTGGCCTCCTGGTAGCTGTTCACCGCGTCCTTCAGTTGTTCGTTCTTCTCGTAGGCCCGGCCCAGGTCCACGTAGGCGCTGGCCTTGTCGGAGTCCGGCGTGCCCGCCATGACGTCGCGATACTTGGACGCGGCGCCGCCGAAATCGCCCGTCAGGGTCAGGTGCAGCGCCTGCATGTACACCTGCTCGAGATGGGTCAGGCGCGGGCTGATTCCGGGGGGCGTGGCGCGCAGCATCTCCTCCCGGGCTTTGTCGGCATAGTCCAGCTCCAACCAGGCCTCGGCCAGCCGGGCGTGGGCCATGGCGAAGTGGTCGTCGCGCGCGACGGCGCGCTCCAGCGCCTTGCTGGCTTTGAAATAGGTTCCGTCGCGCAACGCCGTAACGCCTTCCTGATACCAGCGCAGCGCCTCGGGAGCGGGCTGATACGATCCACCCGGCAGCAACCACCAACCCGCGAAGATTGCCGCCACCAGCATTACGAGGGCCGCAACGGCCGCCGTCCGCGAGCGCCGCAGGGGTCCGGCCAAAGTGCGCAGCGTCCGCAGGGCGCTGCCAAAGGTGGGAGCAGCCGGCGACTCCGAAAAGGGCAGGACTTGCGTCACCTGGCTGTCGGTATACGTCAAAGACGCCATCACCGCCAGCAGATCGGCCGCCATATCGTTGGCGGACTGATAGCGCGCGGGCACATCCTTCGCCAGAGCCTTCATGGTGATGCGGTCCATCTCCGGAGTGACCCCCGCGTTCACGACGGAGGGCGGCGGTGGATTGACGTGCAGCACCCCGGCCATGATCTCTACCGAATTCCTCCCCGAAAAGGCGGGCTTCCCCGCCAGGCATTCGTACAGCACCGCGCCGAGGGAAAAGACGTCGCTGGTGGGCCCCAGCGGCGCTTCCCGGGCCTGCTCGGGCGACATGTACAACGGCGTGCCGTACACTCCTCCACCCGTGGTATGGAAGCTGTTCAGCGTGGAGGTCTCCTGACCCGGCGGGAGAGGTTCGTGCATGTGCTTCGCCAGGCCGAAGTCCAGCACTTTCACTTGCCCCCTCTGGTTGATCACGATATTGGCGGGCTTGATGTCGCGGTGAACGATCCCCAGGCGGTGCGCCTCGGCCAGGGCCTCGGCCACGGTCTCCACGATCCGGATGGACTGCGCGACCTGCAACGCTCCCCGGTGCAGCAGGTGCGCGAGATCCTCTCCGTTCACCAGTTCCATGACGATGAACGGCTCGCCGGCCGTCGTCTCCCCGTAGTCGTAGATGCTGGCGATATGCGGGTGGTTGAGCTCGGAAGCCGCGCGCGCCTCGCGCAGAAACCGCGCGCGATACTGCGAGTCGTCCGACGGCGCCGTCGAGAACTTGATGGCAACCTGCCTGCCCAGGTGAGTGTCTTCCGCCAGGTAGACCACGCCCATGCCGCCCTGGCCGAGCTTGCTGAGAATCCGGTAGTGGGAGATGGTTCGCCCGATCATTGTGAGGAAACGTCCATTTTCCGCCAAATGAAGCGCCTAATTCAAGCACGGTTCAATAACGCAGGAGCAGCAGTTGCCGCGCAAGACCACGCTGGCGCGGCGACTTACCTGGGGTTCCACGGCACCCATCTGCTGCTGAGGGCCGTGTTGATGGTCATGGGGGCGCGCAGGCGCGCATCCAACAGGTAGGTGCTGAGCGGCTTGCCGGCCGTGCCTTCAGGCGCCCACGCGATGCCCAGGCGCGGGGCGAAGTCGCGCCAGCCGTCCAGCGCGAAGACTCCGAGATCGGCCTGCGAAACATCCGCCGGCGGATTCCCGTCCGCGATGGAAAACTGCGACGCACCGCCGCCCAACGCGCGGATCCCTGAGTTTTTTGGGGGGCCGGAAACGGCGATAGTATGATATGGAGACGAAGAATCTGCGATCACTCAACAGCAGTGAATCCCGCAGAGGTGAGGACTTCAGCAGGGAACTTGCTGAAAAGGGCTGGTATCACACCTTTGAGTTACCGGACGGCACCGTTATCGAAGGCTACAACCGGTTAGAGGTTCTCCAAGAGCGGTACGCCCGGTTTCCGATTCCCTCCGAGTTAGCCGGGAGACGGGTATTGGACATTGGGGCTTGGGACGGTTGGTTCAGCTTTGAGGCCGAACGGCATGGAGCCCAAGTCACGGCGGTTGACTGCGTTGAGGTTCCCAATTTTCTCCGCATCCACAAGACTCTGTCGTCCACAGTGGTGTATCGCGTTCTCGATTGTTACGAGTTGCCGCAAGCCGGTCTTGGCAAGTTCGATTTCACCTTCTTTCTTGGCGTACTGTACCATCTCAAACACCCGCTCTTGGCGCTGGAAATCGTTTGCGGTCTCACGATGGACACGGCCATCGTGGAATCGTTCGTGACGGATGCCGATACATGGCAGGAGCACCGGACAGAAATCCCCACTATGGAGTTCTACGAAACCGACGAATTGGGGAATCAACTGGACAGTTGGATCGGCCCTACTGTCGGCTGTTTGATGGCGATGTGCCGTGCCGCCGGATTTGCCCGTGTGGAACTCCTGTTCGCTTCGGGCTCCCATGCCGGTGTCGTGTGCCACCGAAAGTGGGAGCCAATCCCGTTCCAAGCGGAACAGGAACCGCCGGAGCTGCTTGCCGCCGTTAACGCCAGAAACTCCGGAATCAATTTTTCGACTCACAAAGAGGAATACATCACTTGCTGGTTTCGCACACGCCTGGAGTTCGTGGCTCGTGAGCAACTTCGTTTTGAAGTTGGTGGTTTCGGCGTCCCGGCATTGTACGTGAGAGGTGAGGGAGATGATACCTGGGTGGCGAATTTTCGCTTGCCACCGGGCTTGGATGGCGGCTGGAACGCCGTGGGCCTTCGGTTTTCGGACAGCAGATTCGGACCAACGCTTCGCATAGCTGTCGATATGCCGTTGAAGGTCGATCGGCTTGTTCTGAAGGGCGTGCGTGACGGTATCACTTGGAGGGGTGAGGAGATCGCGGTAAGGGAACGTGGGTTCATCAGTTGTTGGATCGGCGGTCTTCCTGTAAACGCCGATCGGAGCAATATCGGCGTGTATCTCGGAGACACCCGGCTCGGGGTTGAATACGTTGGCGAAGTGGACCCCGAAGGATGCCGCCAGATCAATGTCATTGTTCCCGATGATGTGCCCAAAGGCGAGCAGCGATTCCGGGTAGAATGTGCGGGTATCAGTTCGGAATCCTGGCCGCTGAAGATTACGGGATGACCAACGAAGGGCGGCTGAATCGCTTTCGCGGTATTGTGGGTGTATGCGGGTCTTGCTTCCCGACCATGAAGCTTACGCGACCTACTCGATCCGTGGTGAGCCGCCCATGGACGATGACGAGTACTACGAATTTTGCATGAAGAACCCGGAACTCCGCATCGAGCGTGAGGCGAACGGAGAGATCGTCATCATGCCCCCCACGAAACCGGATATCGCAACAGCGATTTGACTTTCCAACTCACCGCCTGGTCGAGCGGCCCGAGGACGAAAGTGGCTTCACCAAAATGGTCTGGGACCTCCCCCAAAACGCCACATTAAGCTTTTTTAGTTCAAGGTATTTTTTCTTGTATTTTCAATAGCTTACACTCCAACCTCTTGACACCCTCAGGTTATAATAGAAGTAGGATAGGTTTTGCGGCCTGTCCTCCACCGGAATCGACGGTTTTTCTCGCGGGCCCGCGAATGTTGGATTGCGGTAGTGTGTAACTCCGTGTAGGGTCGAAAGGCCCATAAACGGCGGTCAGCTTCGCGCTGATTGGTCGGCAAGGAGACATGGGATCCCATGCACTATTTTGGAGATCGAAGAGCGAAGAGCGAAGCACCATACTAAGAACGAGTAACTCGCCAGCCTGGCGGGTTGCCGACAGCGGCGTAAGGGCCGCGGAACGCTCTGTGAGCGACTCCGAACGCCCCGGCCGCCCGAACGCAGTCCACCCCACGACCAACCCTGACGCCCGCAGTGTCCCCCTGGTCCCTGGCGCCCGATTTGCGCAGCCGTTCCCCGCTGTGTGAGCATTAACTTTCACAGCCACATGACAGCGGGTGAGAAATTCCAGAAGCTCGTCGACCTCATGGGCCGCCTGCGCGCGCCCGGCGGATGCCCGTGGGACCGCGAGCAGACCTTCGATACCATCAAGCCCTTCACGCTCGAAGAGACCTACGAGGTGCTCGACGCCATCGACCGGCGCGACTGGAACGGGCTGGCCGAAGAACTAGGCGACTTCCTGCTGCAGGCGGTTTTCTACGCCCAGATGGCCGCCGAGCAGAGCCTGTTCGAAATCGGCGATACGCTCGACGCCATCAACGGCAAGCTGGTCCGCCGGCATCCGCACGTATTCGGAGAGGAATCGGCGGAGACGGCGGGCGACGTGAAGCGGATCTGGGGCGAGGTCAAAGCCGCGGAGAAGAAGGAAAAGGGCGTCCAGGACACCAGCCTGCTGGGCCCGGTGCCGCGCGCCCTGCCCGCGCTCGTCGAGGCGCAACAGATTACCTCGCGCGCGGCCGGCGTGGGCTTCGACTGGGAGAACCCCGATCAGGTGCTCGACAAACTGCACGAGGAGGTCGCCGAATTCGAGCAGGCGCGCCGCAACGCCTCGCAGGCCGAACTGGAAGACGAGCTGGGCGACCTGCTGTTCGTCCTGGTGAACCTGGCGCGCTTCGTTCGTGTCGACCCCGAGCAGGCGCTGCGCAAAACCAACGCCAAATTCCGCGAGCGGTTCGGCTACATCGAGCGCAAACTTGCGGAGCGCGGAAAGAAGCTGGAACAATCGAATATCGAGGAAATGGAGGCGCTGTGGCAGGAAGCCAAGCGGTGATCGAGATCCGCCAGTTGTTCCACCTGCCCGAATTCTCCGAAGTGCTCCGGTTGCAGCAGGAGATCTGGGGCTTCGCCGACGTGGAGCTGCTCCCGCTGCGGTTTCTGGTGGTGGTGAGCAAGGTCGGCGGCCACGTATTCGGCGCGTTCGACGGCAACGAGATGATCGGTTTCTGTTTCGCCATTCCGGGAGTCAAGCAGGGCGGCCAGCCGTATCTCCACAGCCACATGCTGGGCGTGCTGCCGGCGTATCACAACAGCGGCATCGGCCGGCGGCTCAAGCTGCGCCAGCGCGAGGAAGCGCTCGAGCGCGGCATCCAACTGATCGAATGGACCTTCGATCCGCTGGAACTGAAGAACGCTTTCTTCAACATCGAGCGGTTGGGCGCCATCGTGCGGCGCTACAACGTGAACCAGTACGGCATCACCGCCAGCCCGCTGCACGGCGGCCTGCCCACCGACCGCTGCATCGCCGAGTGGTGGCTCGATTCGCCTCGCGTGCGGGCGGTGATCGCCGGAGCGCCTGTCGAACGCCGCGGCGAGGAGTGCATTTCATACCCCGCGGATATCGCGCGCATCCGCGGCGACGAGCCGGCGCGCGCGCGGGAGATTCAAAAGACCAACGCGGAGAAGTTCCAGAGCGCCTTCGCGCGCGGCCTGGCGGTGACGGGCTTCGACCGGCGCGATACCGAAGGCGTCTACCTCCTGGAGTCCTGGCAATGAAACTCGAACGCATCACGCTGCGCCAGATCCGCATGCCGCTGGTGCATTTTTTCGAAACCAGCTTCTCGCGCACGTACGGCCGCGACATCATCCTGGTGGAGGCCGAGGGCGAGGGCGCGTCGGGATGGGGTGAGGTGACGGCCGGCGAGAACCCCTTCTACAACGAAGAGTGGACCGGGTCGGCGTGGATGATCCTGCGCGACTACGTTGCGCCGCGGGTGCTCGGGCACGAATTCCAGGGTCCCCAAGACGTGTACCCGCTGACGGCCCACATTCGCGGCCACAACATGGCGCGCGGCGGCCTCGAAGCGGCGGTGTGGGACCTGGCGGCGCGGCTCGAAGGCGTGCCGCTGTGGAAGAAGATCTGCGCGCCCGGATCGCCGGCGCGGCGCGAGATTCCCTGCGGCGTCTCCATCGGCATACAGGATTCGGTCGGACAACTGTTCGAGAAGATCGAAACCGAGCTGGCGGCCGGATACCAGCGCATCAAAATGAAGATCAAGCCGGGCTGGGATGTAGACGTGGTGCGGCAGGTGCGCGAGCGGTTCCCGTCGATCAAGCTGATGGCCGACGCCAACTCCGCCTACA
The DNA here is from genome assembly GCA_035638575.1 of Bryobacteraceae bacterium. Taxonomy (GTDB): domain Bacteria; phylum Acidobacteriota; class Terriglobia; order Bryobacterales; family Bryobacteraceae; genus DASQZT01. The sequence continues at coordinate 12,575 of DASQZT010000098.1, read as the reverse complement.
CCCTGGCCGATACGGATCACCTGCGCAAGCTCGACGATTTCTACCTGATGATGATCGAGCAGCCGCTCAGCCACGACGACATCATCGATCATGCCGAGCTGCAATCGCGGCTCCAGACGCCCATCTGCCTGGACGAGTGCATCCGCACGGCGCACCACGCGGAGCAGGCGGTGAAGCTGCGGGCCTGCGGCATCATCAACATCAAGCTGGGCCGCGTGGGCGGATTCCGCGAGGCCAGGCGGGTGCACGATGTGGCGCAGGCCGCGGGCATTCCGGTGTGGTGCGGAGGCATGCTGGAAGCGGGCGTGGGGCGGGCGCACAACGTGGCCCTGGCCACCCTGCCGAACTTCGTGCTGCCCGGCGACGTTTCCGCCAGCAAGCGCTACTGGAAGCAGGACATCATCCAGCCCGCGGTGGAGACCACGGCGCGCGGAACGATCGAAGTCCGCGACGAGCCGGGCTTCGGATATGCGCTGGACCACGACTACATCCGCGCCATCACGGTGAGGGAGGAAACCCTCGGTTGAACGCCTTTGTCTCGCTGTTGCGCGACAACCGCAACTACCGGTACACGTGGATCGGCCAGGTGGTGAGCGAGATCGGCGATCACTTCAACAACATCGCCGTCTTCAGCCTGGCGGTGGCCACCACGCGATCGGGCCTGGTGGTCAGCGGCGTGATGCTGGCGCGCGCCATCCCGGCGATGCTGGTGGGGCCGCTGGCGGGCGTACTGCTCGACCGGATGGACCGCAAGCGCGTGATGATCGCGAGCGACCTGGTCCGCGCGGTGGTAGCGTTGGGGTTCATCCTGACGGTGCACCGCAGGGAGACCTGGCTGCTCTACGTTTTGAGCGGCCTGCTGATGGGCGCCTCGCCCTTTTTCACCAGCGGGCGCTCGTCGGTGCTGCCCTCGATCGCCACCAAGGACGAGCTGCACACGGCGAATTCCCTGACGCAGACGACGCAATGGACCACGCTGGCGGTGGGCGCATTTCTGGGCGGAACCAGCGTGATGCAGTTCGGCTACGACCTGGCGTTCCTCGGCAATTCGCTTTCGTTCCTGGTCTCGGCGCTGTGCATTTCGAGGCTGTTCCTGCCGGGGCGCGGCTTCCGCCCGCCGCCGCGCGCGCTCACCGAGGCGCAGGTGGTGCGGCCGTGGCACGAGTACGCCGAGGGGCTGCGCTACATGCGCTCGGCGCCGCTCATCCTGGGACTGCTGATGGTCAACATCGGCTGGGCGACCGGCGGGGGCGCGGCGCAGATCCTGTTCAGCGTCTTCGGCGAGATCGTGTTCAACCGCGGACCGGCGGGCCTGGGCATGATCTGGGGCTGTGCGGGAGTGGGCCTGCTGATGGGCGGCGCCCTGTCCTACAACATCGGGCGGCGGCTGAGCTTCGCCAGCTACAAGCGCTACATCACCGTCTGCTACATCGTGCACGGCGGCGCTTACGTGGTGTTCAGCCAGATGCGCGATTTCAAATGGGCGCTGGTGTTCATCGCCCTGTCGCGCGCGGGCGTGGGCGCCAGCTCGGTGCTGAACATGTGGCAGCTTTTGCGCCACGTGCCGGCCGGGTTTCGCGGGCGCGTGTTCGCCACCATGGAATCGGTGACGTGGTCGGTGATGATGATCTCGATGATGCTGGCGGGGATCGCGTCGCAGTATTGGGACCCACGGTCGATCGGCGCGATCGCCGGCGCGCTGAGTTCCTGCACGGCGCTATTCTGGGGCTGGGCCAATTGGACGGGACGGCTGCCCGAGCCGGCTACCGAAGGAGTCGAGCCCGAGGAGATTGAGGTGCATGGAGACCCGACCGTTTAGCCTGCAAGGAAAAGTAGTCCTGGTGACCGGAGCCGCCAAACGGATCGGGCGCGGAATCGCGCTGCGCCTGGCCCAGGAAGGCGCGCGCGTGGCCATCCATTACCACCGCTCGGAAGCCGAGGCCCGGCAGACGGCCGCCGAATCGGGTGACGCGGCGCTGTTCCGCGCCAACCTCGAAAGCGTGGAGGAAATCGGGCGCATGTTCGCGGAAGTGGAGCAGCGGATGGGGCGGCTCGACGGACTGGTCAACAACGCCGCGCGGTTCACCCGTATCGATCCGCTGGAAATCACCGAGAAGGACTGGGACTTCATCCACACGGTCAACCTGAAGGCCGTTTTCTTCTGCTGCCAGAACGGCGCCAGGCTGATGAAGAAGACGGGCGGCGGGCGCATCGTCAATATCAGCTCGCTGGGCGGCATCCGGCCGTGGGCCGAACACGCCCACTACTGCTCGTCCAAGGCGGGCGTCATCATGCTGACGCGCGCGCTGGCCAAAGCCTTCGCGCCGGAGATCACGGTGAACTCGGTGGCCCCCGGCGTGATTCCGTTCCCCGATATCGACGAGCGCGGCAGGCGGATGATCGAAGCGACGCCCGCCAGGCGCGGCGGCACGCCGGCGGAGGTTGCCGATGCGGTAGTGTATTTCCTGGAGGCCTCCAATTTCGTGACGGGCCAGACACTGGCGATCGACGGCGGCTTGAGCCAGAAGTGAGATTCGTCACATCCCGGCGGCGGCTACCGGCGCGCGCAGTATACTCTGTAGAGATGGCACGACAGGTGGCAAACGCGGAGGCACTCGCGCCGACAGCCATTGGCCCGGCCATCTGAAGAACTTTGATCGGAGGAGCCATTCTGTGGTGAAGCATACGAGTCTTGTATTGATCCTGCTGGCCGGCGCCGCGGCGCAGGCGGCGACTACCAGCACGACGTTAACCGTGAACGCCACGGTAAGCATATCCAGCACCAGCCTGGCCGCCTCGGGTACGGCGACCCTGACCAGCATCGGGAACGGAACCTTCAGCGCGACCGTCCCCCTCACCGGGCTGACCGGAACTACCGTGAACGCCCCCTACACGATCACCCTGTCCGGCAGCACCCTGACAGGAACGATCTCGCTGCCCCTCACGCTGCTGGAGGGAACCTCCACAACGGCAACCGGATCGGCCACGGTCACCGGCGGCACCGGCAGCTTCGCCGGCGCGACGGGATCTTTTCCTTCGCTCTCCGGCAGTGGGTCAATCGGAGTAGGCGGCATTAGCATAACCTTCAGCGGCGCCGGCACGATCAACACGGGCGGCACGACGGGTCCGCCAGTGCCTACGATTACCCAGGTGGCGGATGCGGCGGCCTACGGGTCGAGCATCGCGGAGGGGAGCATCTTCATCGTGAAGGGGAGCAACCTGAGTGCCAGCGGGTTCAATCAGTTCGGCTTTCCGCTGCCCACCAGTTCACCTGACGGCGTTTCGGTGAAGTTCACGCCCGTTTCGGGCGGGACCGCAACGTCCGCGTACCTGATCTACACTTACAATCAGAACGGCGTGAACCAGATCGCGGCGGTGCTGCCTTCCACGCTGGCTGCGGCGAGTTACAACGTGACCGTGACCAATGGAACGACGAGCGCGCCGTTTCCCACCACGGTGGTTCAACGCAGGTTTGCATTGTTCACGCAAGACTCGACCGGCGGCGGCCTGGTTGTGGTTCAGAACTTCATCTCGGCGACGCAATTGGACGTGAACCGGTTGACCACCGGCAGCGTTTCCGGCATCAGCATTTCGCCCGCCAAGCCGGGACAAACTCTCATTGCGTGGGGCACCGGCATGGGGCCGGTAACCGGCGGCGACAATGTCGCCTCGCCAGGCTTCGACTTCTCCCACAACGGCGTTACCGTCCAGGTGATGGTGGGAGGGATGGCCATCACGCCGGCTTACGCGGGCCGGGCGCCGGGGCTGGCGGCCGAAGACCAGATCAATTTCACCCTGCCCTCCAATGTTCCGACGGGTTGCACCGTGTCTTTCCAGTTGTCGGTAAATGGGGTGCTCAGCAACGCCACATATATTTCGATTGCGCCGAGCGCGTCCGCGGACGCTTGCGTCCAGCCCGGCTTCACCACCGCCCAGTTGCAGGGTTTGGACCAGGGCACCACGTACAACGCGGGCAGTTTCATTCTCGATCAGTTCTCGGAGAGTTTGCCCTCGGTCGGGAATGTCAAGATCGATTTGGCTTCGGGATCGTTCACCCAGTACAGCGCTTTCGAGCTAGGCTCGGTCCCGGCATTGCAGACGCCGGCCAGCGCATCGGGAACCTGCCAGGTCGTTCAGATATCCAGCAGCAACTCGACGAGTGGGTTGTTTTCGGGAACCGGCATCGCGCTCGATGCCGGCACGGTCACGCTCAATGGACCAAGCGGGTCGAACATCACCAACGCGCCGCTCACGGAGTTTAGCAATTCCTACTCTTTGCTGATCGGCGAGGAAGGCGCGCCGACCGCCATACCGGGGATCTTGAACGGCACTCTGGTTGCGGGCACGTACACATTGAGCGGCGCGGGCGGCAAGGACGTGGGAAAGTTCACCGCATCGCTCACGCTCGGGACGCCCCTCACGATAACCGGCGGATTGCCAACGACCGTCACACGAAGTGCGGGCTTGACACTGAATTGGACAGGCGGGAACCCGGCCGACCTCGTGGTGATCGTTGGTACTGCCACTATGACAACCGGGACTGGGTCGGCCGCCACGACGACCGGTGCGGGGTTCGTTTGTGAGACTACGGTCGGCGCGGGGACTTTCACGGTGCCCTCCTCGATTCTGACGCAGTTGCCGGCCGTGAGCGCCGCGGCCGTTGCCGCCAGCACCGGCTCGACCGTCCTGGAGGTAGCGACTAGCACGGTCGCCACGGCTGGAAACGGCATCTTTTCCGCCCCGTTGACCGCGGGCGGGACGATCAACAACGCGACGTTTCAGAGCCTGCTCGGCGCGCTCAGCCAGCCCGCCTATCAATAAGCAACCCGTGGCCCCGGCGCCAAAGGTGTCGACGGCGGCCACTTCGACCCCGGTCAGCGGGCTCTTCACGGCCCGCTGACGCCGGGCAACGACATCCCGGCGCGCGGCCCGCAACTATACTGAAAAGAGACGCTCATCATGTCAGAACGGCGGGACTGGAAGCGTACGGCGAGGTATGTCGGGCTGCTGGCACTGGCCTTCGTGGTGGCCGTGTGCGGGAGCTATATGCTGGGCTCCGCGCTGGACAACTCCGCCTACGATTTCATGTTCCAGCATTATCAGCCGAAGCCGTGGCAGCCTCAATCCGTGCTGCTGGCGATCGACGAGGAGACGCTGCAGGCGACTTCCGGCGGGATGCACGGCATCCGCAAACCTCTGGCGAAAGCCCTGAAACTGGTGGCGGGCGCGAGACCGAAGGCGGTGGCGGTCGACCTGATCCTCGCCGACCAAAACGAAGATCCGGCGGTGGACCAGGCGCTCGCCGAAGCGCTCTGCGCCACTCCGAACCTGGTGCTTTCCTCCGAAATACCCAGCAGCGGTGTCCCCCGATGGGAAGATCCGCGGCAAGAATTCGCGCGATGCGCCGCGGCGATTGGCCACGCTCACGCGCAGCCGGACGAGAACGATTCGCGAACCCGGGGAATCCCACTCATCAGGCGAATCGACAAAGACCGAAGGTGGGCCATGGCGCTGGAAGCCTTCCGCCTCAGCCGGGGCGAGCATTTGCCGCCCATCGAGAGTGTCGACGGTCTTCAGGTGGGACAGACGTTTATTCCCGTGCCGGACATCGGCAGGTTGGGCCATCGCCAGGCGGAATCCCGAGCTTTTGTCACGGAACAGCGGTTCCTGCGTGTGCGGTTCATCCCGGCGAATGCGCCGCAGCTTCTTCGTGTTTCGTTGCAGCGCCTGCTGGACGAGCCGGCGCTGGCGAGGGAATTCGCCGGCAAGGTGGTGTTCGTCGGCGCCACCGCGCCCACCGAGGGCGATCGCCTTTACACGCCCGCCAGCCCGTCGATTCCCACCACCGGGCTGGAGATCCACGCCGAGGCGTTCGAGACGTTGGACCAGGGGCTGTTCCTTACCGACGCGCGCGACGATGTGGTCCTCCTGTTCAGCCTCGGACTGGCAGCCGCCATCGGGCTGGCGTTCCGGTATCTGCCTGGGTGGAGGGCGTATGCGTCCGGAGTGCTGGCGCTGCTGGTCGCCCAGCTCGTTCCGTACGTCTTTTTCACCCACGGACGCGTCTTCTCGTTTGCGATGCCGGCGTCGGTGGCCTGGCTGGTATTCATGACGGCGGCGGCGCACTACCACCTGGTGGTGCGGCGCAACTGGCTGGCGGAGCAGTCCGCGCGCTCCCGCTATCAGCAGGCCATGCACTTCGTCACCCACGAAATGCGCACGCCGCTTTCGGCCATACAGGGCTCGAGCGAGCTGATCTCGCGATACGCCCTTACCGAGGAGAAGCGCAAGCAGATCGCGCTGCTGATCAACTCGGAATCCAAGCGACTGGCGCGCATGGTGGAGGTCTTTCTCAACGTGGAGCGGCTCTCGGCCGGACAGATGGAGCTGAAACACGAGGCCATCGCGGTGAAGCAGATGGTGGAGATCTGCGTGGACCGCGTCCGGCCTCTGGCCGAGCGCAAGCACATCGGGATCACACTCCGGCCGGTTCCCGAGGAGTTACAACTGACCGGCGACCGCGAGCTGATGGAGTACGCCTGTTACAATCTACTTACCAACGCCGTGAAGTACTCGCCCCAGCGCACCGAGGTGACCGTGACCGGCTGGAAGGATGGGGGCCTGATCCGCATCGCCGTGAAGGATCAGGGCATCGGCATGGATCAGAAGGAAGTGAAGCAGGTCTTCCAGAAGTTTTACCGTACCAAAAAGGCGGAAGAATCCGGCGAAGCAGGCACCGGAATCGGGCTTTCCATCGTCTATCAGATCGTGGAGCAGCACGGGGGGCGGATTGACGTGACCAGCCAGCCTGAAGCCGGTTCCTGTTTCACGCTGGTGCTTCCGGCCGCGTCCGAGATCCCGCTGCCCGCGACGGCGGAACGACATTGATGCAGAGACTGCTCTTAGTAGAAGACGATCCGGCGCTTCAGTTCACCATTCTGACGGCCCTGGAGGAGAAGGGGTACGCCGTGGACGCGGTGTCGACCACGGGAGAGGCCATCGAGCGCCTGAGCGACACGTCGTATCCGATTGTCATTACCGATATCTACATCGATGAGCGCACGGGACTGGACGTGCTGGATGCCGCCAAGCGGAAGGATCCGCAATGTTCCGTGATCCTGATGACCGGCCGGGGCACCATCGAGACCACCGTGGCGGCCACGCGCGGCGGCGCCTTCGACTATATCGCCAAGCCATTCGATCTGGACGTCATGCTGGACGCGATCGAGCGCGCGGAAGCTTCCAGGTACCATGACGAGGACGAAGCCGGGGCGGAGGACCTGCCCGACACCGAGTTCATCGGCAGCTCGCCGGGGATCGTGGAAATCTACAAGATGGTCGCGCGCGTGGCTCCCACGGATGCCACCGTGGTCATTGAGGGGGAAACCGGCACGGGCAAGGAATTGGTGGCCCGCATGATCCATCAGAACAGCCCCCGGGCGAGTCAGCGTTTCGTGCCGGTGGATTGCGGCTCGATTCCGGCATCCGTGCTGGAAAGCGAGCTGTTCGGCGCGGTGCGGGGCGCATACACCGGCGCGGATCGCGACCGGGAAGGCGTATTCGAGGCGGCCAACCGGGGCACCGTGTTCCTGGACGAAATCGGCGACATCGACGCGGGCTTTCAGAGTGCGCTGTTGCGCTTTCTGCAGAACCGCGAAATCCGGCCGGTCGGTTCTTCGCGGCCGAGAGAGGTGGACGTGCGGGTGATCGCCGCCACCAATCGCGACCTGCAGCGCATGGTGGACGAGAAGAAATTCCGCGAGGACCTGTGGTTCCGCCTGAACACCGTGCGCATCGTCGTGCCCCCGTTGCGCGAGCGGCGCTCCGACATCTCGCAGCTCGTGCACTTCTATGTAAACAAGTACAACGCCCGGTACAGCACGCGGCTCAGCCGCGAAGTGAAGCTGATGGATTCGGGGGTGAAGGCTCTTCAGGACTACACCTGGCCGGGCAACGTGCGCCAGTTGCAGCACACCATCGAACGGTTGAGGATTCTCGCCGACCGAATCGACGCCGAAACGGTGCACAGCGCGCTGACCGCCATGGAAGCCCGCGAGAGGGCCGTCGAGACGCTGGCGGACGCCGAAGAGGATCAGATCCGGCGCGTCCTGGCCGCGACCGGCGGGAACAAGAGCAAGGCCGCCCAGATTCTGGGCATCGAGCGCAAGACGCTGTACCGCAAGCTGGAGCGGATGAAACTGTAACGCCACTGCCCGGGCTGGACGACGGCCCGAGCTCCCCGGAGGAAGCCGCCGGCATGCTGCGGATGGCGGCCCAGGCGGGGGACCACGGACATTGTCGCTACTCCCCACGCTAATGAGAGCTTCGCTTTCGACCCGGATCGCGTGGAACTGGCGATCGACGAGTTGCAGCAGGCGGTGAGAGATACGCCGCGCATCCACTACGGCTGCGAATTGCACCTCACGCCCGAAGGGATCGCAGATGCGCTGCGCGCCGTGCAGGTGTTCGATCGGCCCCTTCATTCCAGTTTGCGGATCAAGGTCGCGGTCCCCGAAATCAACCCCAGTTCGCTGCCCATTTGATTGGCCATCCAGGTCACTTCGAGAGCCCCGCTGGTCAGCAGGCGGAGCGTCACATCTCCTTGTGAGCCGCCCGCGCCACTCCAGGGCAGGCTGGCGCCGGTGGGCTCCGCGGGTCCCTGAAACTGGAACGTAACATCGGGCGAGATGGCTTGATCGGCAACGCGATAGCGCGCCCGGTACCGCCCGCGCACCACACCTGCGCTCTCGGTCACCCGCAGCTCAATGTACTCCGGGGGGTACAGTCCCTGGTTTGTTGCATGCGGCTGCGGTACGAACAGCCATTCGCCCGCCAGGGTGGAGCGGGGCGGCACACGCGCTGGTTCGGCCGGCGGAAACGCTGCGGCGGGAAGGGCGACGCTCTGGAGAACCGGCGCGTCATCGGCCGCCGCGGGGATTTGCGAGCCCCTGGGGACCGGCTGAGCGGCCTCGGGCGGCGGGCCAATGACGGGCCCGTCTTCCGGCTGTTGCTCCTCCGCTATAATCTCTCTCGTACGATGGGATCTGGGCGGGCGGACGGGCGCTTTTGCGGCCGCCTGCGCAGAGGCCGCGAATTCCTCGCGCGGCGCCATTCCCACCGGCGCCGGCCTGGGTGAGTGAAACCAGGCGAAAATCAAGGCGACAGACACCGCCGCTCCCAGGGCTGGCCAAGTCGATGGCGGCCAACGGCGGGACAGAAGCCGGGGGACTTCCCCCCTATCAGCAGCCGGTATCAGCCCGCGATCGTATCTGGCGCGGCCGGCCGGATCGGTTAGTACCGCGAGAATGCCGTTCAGGCGCTTCATCTGCAGTTCCGCCTGCCGCCGCAATGGTTCGTCTTCGCAGTGGTCCGGATGGAGCAGCCGTACCAGCCGCTTGTACGCCAGCCGGATCTCGCTCGCCGGAGCCGAGCGATCCACGCCCAATTCCTCGTAGTAGTCCATCATCGATCTCGCGCCGAACTCATGGTCCAGGCGGCCGTAGCCCCGGCCATCGCGAAGAACCACGCCGCCAGCGCCGGCCGCTGCTGCATGGGGTAATCCACGATAGCGTGCAGCAGAAACGCTACCGTGCCCAGTCCATATATCGACTGCACCGCGGGTTTCCATAAGAGCGCCGCGAAAGCCGTCAGGAAGAACAGGAATGGCAGACCGCCCTCCGCGGCCCATTGCGCCCAGTCGTTGTGAGCCTGGTTGACGAATACCCCGGCGTCAAAGCCGGCGTAACGCGGGTAGAGAATGGACCAGGTTCCCAGCCCGCTGCCCGTCCACGGTCTCTCCCGCACCATCTGGATCGAAGCTTTCATGGCGTCAACGCGCAAGGCTTCGGGCCCACGGCTCTCCAGGCGGCTCTCGAGGCCCTGCCAACCGGCAACCGCCGAGGCGATCAGGGCCAACGTCACAAACTGAACCGCACCCAGCGCCAGGGCCTTGCGCGGAGCCGCCCCGCGCGCCGCCAGGGCGATCCCCACCGCCAATACTTCCCCGCATGCCAGGGCGAACCCGGCCCTTGATGCGCTCGCAATGATCGCGCCAAACATCACCGCCGCCGCCGAGCCATACAACGGCTTCAGGCGCCGCTGGGTAGCTGCCAGATAAAGTGCGGGTGGCAGCAGCAACTCCACCCACGCCGCGAACTGGTTGCGGTTGACGAATGGTCCGAGCACATCGTCGGGGAATCCGCTCGGGAACAGCCAGAAGATCTTCCCGCCGGACGAATACTTCTGTGTGGTGGCTACGGCAGCCAAAAACATCCCGAAGAGGACTACGGCACCCAGGAAACCACGGCGCGGAGCGGCGCGGCTCAGCAGGTCGCACGAAAGCGCAAATACCACCAGGAACGTGAACCAGTTGAGGGCTGCATCCCAGGTCGGCCCCGGGGAGATGCTGGCTCCGAGCGCGAGTTGGAGCGGCGGCCACAATGCCGCAGCCGCCAGCGGAGCCAGCGCGAGGGGGATCGACCGGCGGTGTGGCCGCGCTACGCGCCACCCCGCCAGGACGAAGACTCCAACTTGAAACAGGCTCCATGCCCAGCGCTCCTCAACCCACATGGTCAATAGCGCATATGAGAGCGCCGCGGCCAGGATCACGACGCCCGGTTTCATCCCGGCGCCTCCAGCCTGACCGCGCTAATGACGACCGTTCCTTCCAGGCGGACGGAGCCCGGCGGCCGCTGGTACATCAACGCCAGGCGAAACACTTCGGCCGGCGCCGTGAAGATCAGCGATCCCCCCGCCGATCGCTCGGTCGGTATGGCTTTGCCGGCGAGATCGAACGGCACCCCGTGCATGCCGTCGGGCTCGCGGGTGTCCAGGGCGCGCGAGTCGATCCGCAGCCGGTAGCGTTTCCCGGAGGTGGCGGGCACATATTGCCAGGCGATCAGACAGATCTCCGGCTGCCGGCCGGACAATTCCACTCGCATCCCGCCGTCGTACCGGACGGATCTCATCCAGGGCTCCGGCTCCACGTGCCAGTCGAATCCGGCCGCCAGAACGCGATGCACGAAGTCCGGGTTGGTAAGCAGCAGGCCGCCAGCGGATTCCAAGGGCCCGTATGGCAATAACTTCCTTTGGCACAGCCTGTTCCAAACCTCCAGCGCGCCTCGCTTGACTCCCAGCGAGAGGCTCAGGTTGCAGTACCCGAGCAAAGCCGGAAGATCCTCGTAACGGGCGTCCCGGGAGAGGTGGGACGCAACCCGGCAGGCTGCTCCCGCTTGTCCATGGAGAACCAGCGACGCCAGAAACTGGCGCTCGACTTCCGGTTTTTCGTCAAGTGCCCGGTCCGCCAGCCAGTTGGCGTCCTGCCGCAGGCGCCAGCACAGATCTATGAGAGGCGCCACATCGCCATAAGCCGTCTGGAACGCCGCATGCGACCATATTCCGAAACGCCCGGCGTCCTGTCGCCGGTAGTAGTACTGCGCCAGCAGGAACCGCGGCTGGTAGAGCCGGCTGAGCGCCGCGGCGCGCAAGAGGCTGCGCTCGGCCAGTCTGAAATCGCCGGCCAGTTCGGCGCGCAACGCCACACGGAGATGCCGCGCGGCGTTTTCCGGGTCGTGACCGGCTGCCCGTTCCAGGTCCCGAAGCGGGTCGTCGCCAGTCTCCTCCAACTTGTCGGCGAGCCGCTCATATAAGGTCGCGGTGGGCAGCCACCGCGCAGCGCGCCGGCGGCCGGCAACCTTGTCGCTTCGGGAAAGATGATCGGCCCAGGCGATGCGCACGGACCAATACGCGGCGATCGCCAGTACCAGCATCACCGCGCCGGCGAGCATCGTGCGCATTGTCGAGGCTGCAGCCCGCGAACTCCCGGTTTGGCCCGAAAGAACCATCAAACAAAACTTCGGCGGATCCGGAGTTTCACATTAGCCCTAATGGAATTTCAAGTCGCGCCGATAAAGTTGGTAGCTATGGCAAAGAAGCTCAGTTTTTACGGAACGCTCTTAGGGGCATCGATCTTGTTTGCGAGTGGCGCGGTCAGTTCACTTGTCGCCGCGGGATCTCCGATCGGGATGGCTGTTGCCAACGGCAGCTTCCTGGTGGACCACTCGCGGGTGTGGGGCAATACGACCCTGTTCGACGGTAGCGTGATCGAGACTGCCACCGCCCAATCAGAGGTTCAACTGAATGGCGGCGTGACGATGCGCCTGGCGTCCGACAGCCGGGCTACGGTGTATCAGAACAGGCTGGTTCTGGAATCGGGATACGGCCAACTGCAAACGGCCGCACCGTATGCAATCGAGGCCCGTTCGCTGCAGATTTCAACCGGCCGGCCGGGCTCGGTGGCACGCGTCAAGCTGCAGGGCGCGAGTAGGGTGACGGTGGCGGCTTTGGGCGGGGACGTCCGGGTGCTGAATTCCGCAGGTCTGCTGGTGGCCGATGTCGAAGCCGGCAAGAGCCTGGATTTCGAGCCCCAGGCTGCGGGGGCGGCCGCACCGACGCGCGCGTCCGGCTGCCTGCTGGAGAAATCCGGAAAGATCATCGTGGTGGAACAGACCACAAACGTAATACTGGAACTACAGGGACTCGGACTCGAGCAGGAACTCGGTAATCGTGTCGAGATT
>DASQZT010000097.1:0-3997 GCA_035638575.1 Bryobacteraceae bacterium | reverse complement strand
CATCATCACCCCAGCACACGCCAGCCCAGTCGACCTCGAGGCCTTGGCGCTCGAACTCGCTAGCCACTACCTCCAGAGAGGCGCCGGACCGTACGTCTGACGGCGTGCGAAGAAACCAGTCGTCGTAGGGGTATCCGCGCCTGAATCCGGAGGAAACCTCCAGCCCATGCGCACGAAGACGGAGAGCGCCAGAGTGGGTCTTTCCGGCCCCCACGAAAAGCGGCCACATGGAACAGTCCACGCCGACGAAGCGGCATCGTAGCGCCTGTGACTTTGCAGGCATCGGACGATTGCCGTTCTACACGTTCCGCCATACCTGCCTGACGCGCTGGTCTCCACACATGGACCCGTACACCTTGGCGTACTTCGCGGGACATATGCGTATTCCGCTGAAGTGGGGCACCGATTCCGGTGATGTGGGGCAGCGTCGGAGCGGAGCGACGCTGGTTACGGCTATGATCTCCGAAGTGCCCCACTTGAGTCAAGATCTTTCGTGTTTGGCATAGTTGGTAAGGACAAGCGGCATCATTTCGTTTCCATCATCTCGTTTCTGCCTGAAGGTGCGTTCCGCTCGAGGAGCTGCAGGATTCCGCTGGGAAGTGGGGCGCGATTACGGGGAAGTGGGGCAACCCGGCCGGGCTGCCCCGTCGGCGCTTGGTCAGGCCGTTTCCGGCGGCGATGGATTCGCAGGAACTGCAATCATAGCTGGCACCGAGGTCCGGATTTGTAGCCAGCGCTTCTCCATTTCCTCGGTTTTGCGCCGCACGTGCTCCCAGTAACTGGCGGGGATCTGGGGTTGCATCACCTCATCCGTCAGACAGGCGAAGTACGACAAGCTGGCGATGGGCAGCCTGGTCTGCCCGTTCAGCATGGCCGTGTACTTGCGAGCGCATCCAAGCCAGATGGCCCGGCGCAGTTGCTCCAGCGACACCCCGCGCCGGCAGAGATCCAGCGCCAACTTTTCATCGGCGGCGGTGAACGCCGAGCGTACGCAGGCCGGCTCCAGAAAAGCCTGCCGGGCCTGGCGCACGAACTCGACTTCTGGACTACCAGCCGCTTTGGCGGCCAGCTTCTGATAGGGCCAGAACCGATCGCAGATCTCCACCCGATCCTGATGGCGTTCGCATACGCCACGGCCATGCAACTCGCCCAGGTCGGCTTCGATCGACACCGCGTCTTTTCGCAAGATTCGCGTCAGCTCCGCGTGGCCGATCGCCGCCTGGCCGGTATGCCGGTCCGCCTCCAGACAGAGGTGGATATAGAGCTTGAAAGCTCCATCCGACAGCAAGGCCAGGGCTTGCGCGACTTCCCGCCCGGCCGCAAACCAGCCGGTGGGCTGTTTGAGAACCAACCTGGCGGTGGTCATACGCCGCCTCCCTTCCGGTCCTCCGTCAACCCGCGGCCTTTCTCCTTCCGGATGGACTCGCCCGACAGATCGATGCGATAGGCGTTGTGCACCAGGCGGTCGAGAATGCTGTCAGCTACCGTGGGATCGCCGATTTGCGCATGCCACTTCTCCACCGGTAACTGGCTGGTCAGGATGGTGGAGCGGCGATTGTAGCGGTCATCGCAGATCTCCAGGAAGTCGCGGCGTTCCTGCTCGCTCAGCGGCGCCATGGCGAAATCGTCGACCACCAACACGTCCGTGCGGGCGATGGTCTCCAATACCCGGCCCATGCTGCCGTCGGCGCGAGCGATCACCAGATCGCGGAACAGCTTCGGCGCGGGCCGGTACAAAACCGTGTACCCGTCGCGGCAGGCTTTCTGCGCCAGCGCTTGCGCCAGCCACGACTTGCCCAGGCCGGTCGAGCCGGTGAAGAGAACCGACAGATGCCGTGCCACCCATTGGGAACTGCTCAAGCTACGCACCAACGATCGATCCAGCCCGCGAGGGTGCCGGTAATTGATGTCCTCCACGCACGGCTCGGCGTCCAGTTTGGATCTCTTCAGCCGGCGCGTCATGGCCTGGTTTTCCCGCCAGGTCCAGTGCTGATCCACCAGCAGCCCGAAGCGTTCCTCGAAGCTCAGGCTGGCCATCCCCGCATCTTCCATCTGCTTGCCGTACGCTTCGGCCATGCCGGTCAGGCGCAGGGCATGCAGTTTCTCCAAGGTTTGTTGGTTCAGCATCCGGCCACCCCCTGTCCCGGCTGGGCGCCGGCGGCGTAGTATTCGGCGCCGCGGATGTTGGGGTGCTCCACGGGTGGAATAGGCTCCACCAGTTGCGGCAGAGGTTGGCGATCCAGGCCGGCGGCCAGGATCGACTTCACGCTCTGATAGCGATGGATTTTCAATCGCACGGCGCGGGTGCAGGCGGATTCCACCCGTTCCGGACCGTACTTGCGGCTCAGGCTGATCACGCCCAGCGCGGAGCGATATCCCATCTCCGGATGAGGCTTCTCGGCCAGCATCGCCTCCACCAGGCGGGCCGTGAACGGTCCCGCCTTGCCGGCCCACTCGATCATCCGCGTGGGCGTCCATTCCAGATATTGCTGGTGAGACTTCGGGCGATGTTCGGCCAGGGTGCTGTGGGCGTGCGCCTTGCTGCTGCGGGCATGGCTGGCTACGCGCTTGCCCCGGTACAGAATCTCCACCGTGCCGGCCGTGTAGCGGATTTCCACTTCCTTGCCCACCAACTGATACGGGGTGCTGTAGTAGTGCCCCTCCAACTCCACGTGATAGTCCAGGTTCACGCGGGCCTTCTTCCACTCGGCGAAGACGAACGGCGCCGCCGGCAGCGGCTGCAACGCCGGCTTGTCGATGGTCTGGTAGAGTTCGGCGCGGGAGCCCGGCATCTTGCGGAAGGGCCGCTGATTCAGCTTGACCAGCAGCTCGGCGATGGCCTCGTTGAGTTCCGCCAGGCTGAAGAACCGACGCTTGCGCAAGGCCGCCAAAATCCAGCGCTGCACGACTTGCACTCCCGTTTCGGCCTTAGCCTTATCCCTGGCGCGCCGTGGGCGGGCTGGCAGAATCCCCACGCTATAATGAATCGCCAGGTCGTTGTAGGTGCGGTTCAACTCCGGCTCGTAGTAGCAGGGCTTCGTCACGCCGCTCTTCCAGTTGTCCGGCACGATCAGGCGGCTGACGCCCTGAAAGTATTCAAAGGCGCGGACGTGAGAACCGCACCAGTCCCACAGGTCGCGGGTCCAGGTGGCCTCGGCGTAGGTGTAGCTGCTGGCGCCCAGCACGGCCACGAAGATGTAGGCTTCCCGCACTTCGCCCGTTTGGGGGTTGGTGACGGGCATTGTCTGGCCGGCGTGGTCGACGAAGGTCTTCTCGCCGGCGCGGTGCTCCTGGCGCAACACGATGTCCAGGTTGTGCGCCCAATTCCGGTACAACTCACAGAACCAACTGTAGTTGAACCCTTCCGGATGGGCCTGATGGTATTCCTCCCACAGCAGTTGCAGGGTGACGTTCTGGCGGCTCTTCAACTCTTTGTGGATCACGGTGAAATCCGGCAGCGGCCGACTGCCCGGCGCCGCCGGCGGCGGTGGCGGGAACATCCGGTGCTCCAGCGTGGCGTCATCGAGGTCGGCGGGCAGGGGCCATGACAGGTCTGCCGCGGCGATTCGTTTCAGGTACCGCCGCACAGTTCCCTTGCCGACCGAACAGATCTTGGCGATCTGGCGTTCGTTCAGTTTGGCTTCGAAATGGAGTCTTAAAACTTCGCGGATTCGACGCATCGGTAATCTCTTCTCCGGCACATGCTCTCCTTCCCTTTCAGGGGAACACGCACCCTTGGATTACCAGCGCCGCCCACGCTCCGATTCCGCCGGATGTGGGGCACGATTCCGCTGCCACTGGGGCACGATTACGGTCCCAGTGGGGCGCGATTCCGGCAAGTGGGGCACGATTCCGCTACAGCCGAAAAAGTGCCCCACTTCCCAGCGGAATCTTGCCCCACATCCGAGCGGAACGCTGCCCCACTTCAAACGGAATCAGTGCCCCACTTCGACCGGAATCCGCAAGCGGACCGTCCCGATGCGCGCGACTTCGTTTC
>DASQZT010000096.1:0-61547 GCA_035638575.1 Bryobacteraceae bacterium | reverse complement strand
TGTTCACGCCCGCGGGTACGATCGCCGTGGTGAGTCTGACACCGGCGCGCGGTGCGGCGGTTTCGGGGACGGCGCAGGCGTTCATCGCCACGTTGACCGACAGCATGGGAACGGGCGACTTCGGAGTGGTGAACGTATTGGGGAACAACTTCATCGACGGACGGAACGCCTGCTATCTGGCCTACGTAGCAGCCAGCAATTCGCTGCTGCTGGTGGACGATGGCGGGGACGCGGGCGGACCGTTCGCCGGGAGCATGGTGCTGAACGGAGGCGCGGCCGTCATTCAAAACAGCCAGTGCTCGGTGAACGGCCCAGGATCGTCGGCGGTGAAGAACGGCAACACGCTGACGCTGACGCTGAACGTCACGTTCAAAGCGCCGTTCGCGGGCAATCGGATCGTGTGGGTGGCGGGGCGCGACGCGGCGGGCGGCAACAACACGGATTGGCAGGCCATGGCGACGACGTCCGTGCAATGATCAATGGGAAGGTGGACAGCCCCGACCTGAAAACCGTCACCGCCGACGGCATGGAGCTTGCCGTATGGGAATGGCCCGGAGAGGCCCCCGCGCTTTTGTTTGCGCACGCCACCGGTCTTCACGGGCGCTGCTGGGATCGGATCGTCCGCATGTTTCCGGGCAGACGCTGCGTGGCGGTGGATTTCCGCGGGCACGGGCGCAGCGCGAAACCGGCGCCTCCCTGCCACTGGACCGCATTCCACCGCGACCTGGAGGCAGTGGTGGAGCGTCTCGGGCTCGAGGGCGCCATGGGCATCGGCCACTCCATGGGCGGGCATTCCGTAGTGGCGGCGGCGCGGTGCTTCGCCGCGCTCCTGCTGGTCGATCCCACCATTTTCCCCGAGGGATCGTACGGCGGGACGGGATTCGACGCCTCCTTCATCCGGCGGCGGCGCAACCGGTGGAAGTCGCCGGAGGAGATGTTCGAGCGCTTTCGGGACCGGGCGCCGTTCGCCTCCTGGCAGCCGGAGGTCCTCAGGGACTATTGCGAATTCGGCCTCGCGCCGGATGGCGGAGGGTTCGTGCTGGCGTGCCCTCCCGAGGTGGAAGCTTCCATCTACGAACACTCGCGGGAGCGGGAAGCGAGCCTCTACGCCGCAATTCCTTATGTCACCCAGCCGGTCACGGTGATGCGCGCGGGCGTCGAGCCGGTTCCGGGCGTCTTCAATCTGGCCGCATCGCCCACGGCGCCGGACCTCGCCCGGAAGTTTCCGCACGGGCGCGACGTCTTCCTGAGCGGCCGCAATCACTTCATTCCGATGGAGTGGCCGGAGCTGGTGGCGGAGGAAATCGCGCGCATCATTTCTGATCGAACAAGGCAGCGCGGCGAATCCGCTCGCCCTTGAAGACCACCAGCGATATGCGCCCGGTGGCGGCGATGTCTTCGAGCGGGTTGCCATCCACCAGCAGAAGGTCGGCTTCGAGGCCCTTGCGGATGGCGCCGAAGCGGTTCTCCGCGCCCAGGAGCCTGGCGCCGTTGAGCGTCGCGGCGGTGAGCGCCACCCGCGGCGGTATGCCGGCGCGCACCCAGAGCTCGATCTCGTGATGCAGCGACGGGCCGTGGAACACCAGGGGATTGCCGGAATCGGTTCCCGTCACCAGCGGGACTCCGGCTCGCCAGGCGCGCAGCAGATTGGCGCGGGCCTGTTCGAAGGACGACTGAAAGACCGCGGCCCTGGCCGCATCCGCACCTTTGCCGGAGAGGACGAAATCCCGCGTGCCCGAGAACACCGTGGCGGGAACCACCTGCTGGACCAGCGAGTTGTTCAGCGCATCGGCCTTGCCGGCGAAGTATTGCGCGTAGGCTTCGGCCACCCCCAGCGTGGGATCGAGATACACGCCGCGGCGGACCATACGGGCGAGCAGCGTATCGGGAAGCTCGTCGCGCCAGGAGCCGTGCTCGATGGAGGCGGAGCCCACCTCCACCGCGTCGGTGACGTCCCGTGCATCGCCCGTGTGGGTGGCCAGGGGCAGCTTCTGGGCGCGGGCCTCTTCGGCCACCGAGCGCACCAGCAGGAGGTCCAGGCGGTCGTAAAGCATACCATCGCCCCAGCCGGCTTCGAGGATGGCCTTGATGCCGTCGACCCCGGCGGCTTTCAGCTCGCGCACCTGGCGGCGGGCCTCCTCGGGCGTCTTGGGAGTGCGCACCAACTGCGCCATCACGTTCTGGCGGAGGGCGGGCGGCAGGCTCTGGACGAACTCCGTGCCGTGGCCGCCTTCGCTGGTGAACATGGGGCCGCAGATGAAGATCTGTGCGCCCAGCTTGCTGCCGTCGCTGACCTGCCGGCGGAGCGCCAGCGAGGCATCCAGCCCGTCGCCGGCGCTGCGGGCCGCGGTGACGCCGCTGTAGAGCAGGGCCGCCGCGGCGCGGGGCATGCTCTTGTCGGAATTGTAATCTTCGGCGGAGGTGGACACGCCTCCGGGCGAGGCCAGGTGCACGTGCACATCGATCAGGCCCGGCAGCAGCGTCTTGCCCGCGCCTTCGACCACCTCGGCGCGCAGCGAGTCGGGATCGGGGCTCGCGCCCCGATAGATTTCGGCGATCTTGCCGTCGCTCACCAGCACCGAAGCGTTTTCGAGGACGCTGCCATCGCCGGTGAAGACGCGGGTATTGCGGATCAGGAAGACGCCGGCGCGCTGGAGGTCGCGGAAGAACGCCTGGTTCTGCCCGATGTGCTCTTTGTTGTAGGCGCGAATGCAGCCCATCGCCAGGAACGGGGCGAGCACCGCCAGCACCCAGAGCTTGTTCTGCGGGCGGATTTTCTCCTCCTTTTCCCAGCGGAAAAGCTTCATCGCGAGGAACGTGCCGACCACCGTCGAAAGCAGCAGCGCGCCCACCGCCGGGCCGCTGTCGAAAATCGTCTGGTTGCGGAAGAAGATGCCCTGAAGGCCGTTGACCAGGTATGCCGCGGGCATGAATTCCGCCAGGGTCTGCGCCCACGTGGGCAGCATGGCGGAGGGAACCGTCGCGCCGCTCAGGATGAGCATGGGCATGTACAGCAACTGGATGGCGATCATGGCTTCCTGCATGGTGTTGGTGACGGCGGCCAGGATGAGGCCGATGGCGCGGAACGCGCAGACCCCCAGCGTGACCATGAGGAACAGGGAGATCCAGTTGTGCGGAAACGGCATGCCGTATTTGAAATGGGAGACCACGATGAGGATCACGGGAACCGGCATGTAGAGCAGCCAGCCGCTGACCATGGCGGCCGTCAGGATGGGGAGCGGAGTGATGGGCGTCACCTTGAACCGGCGCAGGATGTTGGCTTCGCGATCCTGCACCGAGCGCATCCCGGCGCCCCACAGGCCGTTGCCGAGGACCCCCATGGTGAGGACCGTGCCGACGAAATAGGCGATGCCGCCGCCGGTGCCCGCGCGGAACAGCTCGGCAAACGCGAAAAAGAAAATGAACGGAAACAGGTAGTTGAAAAAGAGAACGGAGCGGTCGCGCAGGGTGAGCTGCAGGTTGCTCCGGAACAGCGCCAGGTAGGATCTCATTCGCGCAGGCTCTTTCCGGTGAGTTCGATGAAGGCCTCTTCGAGGGTGGGCCGGTGGATGCGGATGTCGGCCAGCTCGAAGCCGGCGGCGTCCAGCCACTTCACCATGTCGACGACGGTCCGGGCGGGGCGGCACGAGGTGACGGCGAGCCGCGTGCGGCTCTCATCCAGCGAGACCTTCTCGGCGTTCTGCCAGGAGGGCAGGCAGCCATCCGGAAGCGGCTGGGCGAGTTCGACCCCGATGGTGGAAGTGGAGATGGTGCGCTCCTGGATTTCGCGCGGCGTGCCGATGGCGATGATGCGGCCCTCGTCGATGATGGCCACGCGGTCGCAGAGTTTTTCGGCTTCCTCGATGTAGTGGGTGGTCAGCAGGATGGTGCGCTGCTCGCCGCGGAGCGCCTGCACCAGTTCGTGGATTTCGAGGCGCGCCTGGGGGTCGAGACCGGCGGAAGGCTCGTCAAGGAAGAGGACCTGCGGGTCGTTGAGCAGCGCCAGCGCGAGAGCCAGGCGCTGCTTCTGGCCGCCGGAAAGCTGGGAGTAGAGCGCCTCGCGCTTCTCCCAGAGCTGGAGGCGCTTGAGGATTTCGGGGCTGTCGATGGTGCGGGTGTAGAAGCTGGCAAAGAGCGCCATGGCTTCGCGGACCTTGATTTTCTCCGGAAGCCGCGTGGACTGGAGGCACACGCCGACGCGGTCTTTCACCTGGAGCGGCTGCACCTCGGGATCGCAGCCCAGCACGGAGACGCGCCCGCCGCTGCGCGCGCGGAGGCCTTCGAGGATCTCCACCGTGGTGGTCTTGCCCGCGCCGTTGGGACCGAGCAATCCGAAGACCTCGCCGGCGTGGACTTCGAAGCCGATGCCTTTGACGGCCTTGACGGCGCCGTAGCTTTTCTCCAGCGCCTCGACCTGGATGGGGTTTTCCACGAAGAGAACAGTGTCGCATACCTGGGCGGGGGTGGCTGCCTACAGCGCGATTTCCTGGCGGATGCGATGGACCGCCACGCGGTCGGCGTGCGAACCGGCGCACCGGCGTGGACGCGCAGGATCGGTTCGAGGTATGGTTCGCGGCTCAGGCGAAGCGTCTGGTCGTGTACCGGAAGCAGGAATTCCGCGCCGGCTTCGTTGGCCATGCGCCAGGCCTGTTCCGGCGTGCAGTGGTTGTAAATCCATGCGAGTAGTCCGGGCCGGAGCGGACCGATGTCACCCTTTGGTCTTGACTACCGCTATTGCTTTGGCAAGGAGGGAAGTAATAAAGTTCTCGAAGGTAAGCTCGGGGGCGCGCTCGCTATAGACTCCACGCACTCCGTCGGCCGCACTCGACATCAAGAAACAGGCTGCATCGTAGAGCCTCTCACGGACGAGTTTTGTGAGCAGCACCTCGTAACGCTTCGCGTATGACGCGTCCTTAAATTCAGAAAACACTTTGAAGTGCGGCTCTCGAGCCCGAACCGGAGTGATTGAGCCGGGTGCCTCTTCCAGAAGCATCAGGTACCCAAGCCAAGGCCTCGCGGAGGCCTTAAACGCTCCTTCGCGATATGCCGCCCAGAGATCAACTGCGCTTCCAATCGATTCTTCAGTGCGGTTGTTATAGTTGTTGCCGAAGGAGCCCACTTGCGATTTGAACTCGATCCCGGCCAATAATCGGCCGTCTGTGACGATGAGCAAATCCCATTTCTTCTCCGGCCGATACCATCCTGGAATCTCGACGTACTTGTTGCAATACACGTGCGGCTTTGGGAGACCGCTGTCGCACAGAAGGTCGCGGACCAAATTGACGAAACCGTTCATCTGAGCCGCGCCGGTCACTGCCGACCGGGCCCCAGCGTCCTTGGCGCCGGATGCGGACCCCTGTTTTTGCGACTGCGTTTCTCGCGTGGTCCAGAACTGCTTGACTGCGGCGCGGAGGCGCGCCTTCAGTTCGCGATTGAGGCTCACTTTGTTGATTCTGCCTTCAGACCGATGACTGTCGTCCTGCTGAACAGAGAGGAGGTCTCGTTCGAGACGTGCTTCTGCGCCACGTCGAAGTAGTGCTCGTCGATTTCAAATCCAATACTATTGCGACCAGTCTTGGCCGCCGCTATCGCTGTGGTGCCAGTGCCCAGGAAGGGATCCAAAACCGTATCACCGACAAAACTGAACATTCGAACCAGACGCTCCGCAAGCTCGTTGGGATAGGGTGCGGGATGATGGCGAGTCGAGGCGCCTGTCACACCCTCCCAGATCTGCTGAAACCACTTTTTGTGGTTCTCCGCCGAGATTATGCTCAGGACTCTAGTAGCAATATCGGGGGTCCGATAGCCACCGGGCTTGCGCTCCATGAGGATGAACTCGATGTCGTTCTTGATCACGGAGTTGGGCTCGTACGGCTTGCCGAGGAAACTCGATCCGTTCTCCACCTCATGGGCAGCATTTGCGATTTTATGCCAGATGATCGGTGCCAGGTTGTCGTAGCCGATACACCTACAATGCTCTTGGATCGAGGCATGAAGGGGGACAACGGTGTGTCGACCGTTATTCTTGCGGCGGGATAGACACACATCGCCGACAACGCAAACGAGCCGACCACCATGCACAAGCGCCCGAAAACAATGATGCCAGACCCTGTCGAGTTCCCTCAGAAACTCCTCGTAGTCTTCGATGTGCCCCATTTGTCCTTTTGAATCGCGGTATTCCTTAAGGGTCCAGTATGGCGGCGACGTCACCACCAGGTGTACGCTCTCCGGCGCGAGCTCGTCCATTGCGCGAGCGTCACCCAGCCGCAGTTCGTGTCGGGTAGGGATGCGTTGGACGGACTCCTCTATCAATCGCAGGAGGCCTCCGTCTTTTGCGATCCGGGCAATGTCCGTTTGTGGATTCTTGAGCGGGAGGACCTCTTTGGGCACGAATTCGGAGAGATCGTGCCCAGGGCTGGTAACCGTCTCATTCTGAACCGGTTGTGATTCGCTCGTGTTGGAGGCTAGCATCGTAAGAATGGTACTCTTGTGGTTGATCATCTCTAGTATAGATCGCATTCCCGGGCGCCGCGGTGGAATCGGGAATCCGCGCTTGGCGCAGCTTGCCAGAAGCGATCTTGAATTCGCGGTACCCTGGAGAATCTATGGATGAACAGAACGTGGTCGACTTCGGTGACGAGCCACCTGAAGAGCCGTTGAGTGCTCTCGAAAAAAAGTACAGTGAGCACATGCGGCAGATCGTTACGCAGAAGATCGATTTGCCGATATCGACCCTCCCGAGCATGATCAAGGATCAGATCAACCTCAACCCGAACTTCCAGCGTCGGGATCGGTGGGATCAGGTGAAGCAATCTCGCTTTATTGAATCCATCATCATGAACGTGCCGATACCGCCGGTCTTTCTCGGAGAGGATCAGTACGGCGCCTATGTGGTCCTCGACGGCCGGCAGCGCCTCACGGCAATTAACGAGTTTCTCAAGAACACGTATCAACTCAAGAGTCTTGAGATCTGGGAGGATCTGAACGGACTGAGGTTCAACGATCTCCAGAAGAAGAAGCTCGATCGGGCAATCACCAGGCGGTTCGTGCCGGCAGTAGTCATTTTGAAGGAGTCTTCACCGCAGGTGAAGTATGACGTATTCGACCGCCTCAATACTGGTGGCGTAATTGCCGAGCCCATGGAAATTCGGAATGCTGTTTTCCAAGGTGAATTCAACAAGATAATACGTGACCTTTCGGAGGCGAAGGTCTTTCGTAGTCTCTGGAACATTCCGCCGGACGATGGAGACAAGCTCGAAAAGAACAATCTCTATCGGAAAATGGAGGATGTTGAACTCGTCCTCCGGTTCTTTGCGCTGTTCAACCACGGCCGGATGGACATGAAGTTTAAAGACTATTTGAGCGACTTCATGGACGCGAGGAACAAGGAATATGTGGCCGACCCCTCGCTGAAGCAAGCGGATACTGCTCTTTTCATGCGTGCGGCCTCAAACTGCTGGTCGGTATTCGGCGAGGATGCCTTTCGTAAGCCAGCCGAGCAAGGATTGCAGTCCGCGAAATCGGCCCCACTCGCAGATGCGGCGATGATCGCTCTTGCCGAAATAGAGCCACCAGTCGCAACAGGGAGGCGTGACCGCATACGGGCTGCGATTATCAACCTCTGCGAGCACAGTGATGCCTTCAAGAAAGCCATCGGGACGGGAACTAATGGGAAAGGGGCCATCAGGACGCGGATCGAATTGGCCAGAGGGGCAGTGCTCGCAGCGATCTCGCAATAGCGAATTCCTATACGTCGATGCAGAAAGCTCTCTTGAATCTCAAGACATCAGTGCAGCGCGTACGGGACATAGCTTGTGACATAGACAACAACGCATCCGCCGCTCTGGCCAATCCAACAGCCCTGGCGAGGCACGAAACGACACAGTGTGCAGCGACGGTGATTCTCAGTGGCTTTTTGGAGTCCTTTATGCGAGAGACTGCGGAGGGTATGATCTCTGAAATCTGCGCCCGCAATGTTCCGTTCCAGGACCTACCTGACAAGATCCGTGTGACTCATTTCTTGGCCGGTGGCTACTTCCTTCACGAACGGGCTAAGTACGAGCGTAAGACCGGAGCCTTCGCGATGACTGAATCAGCCAATGTGGTTAGAAGGCTTGCCTCTGTCGGTATTCCCCAACCACCCTACGAACTGCTTTGGGAAGCTTTCGCCGATACCCAGGCCAACCCAGGGCCCGATGCGATTGGAGACTTCCTCAGAAACTTTGACGTGCAGAAGCCTATACCCGCGCTCGCCGCCGCCATGAACGTCAGCGCGAATACCCTCGTGATTCGTCTGCGGAGCTTCATCGAGGTCCGGAATGAGTGCGCACACACTGGAAGCTCAAGCAAGGTGCCCACCACAAGTGACATTCAGGACTACTGTGACCTTGTCGAGCAGACTGCGAACGGAATAGTGCTCGTGTTACAAACAGTCCTTGCGAGAGCCCCATTTGCATTGCCCACGATCAACGCCCAGCCACCTCCCGCCGTCCCGCCACCGACGCCATAGGTTGCGACTCCCCGGTCAGCCGCGCGATCCTGTTGCGCGGCAAGGACGATCCGCACGTCACCCGGCTTCGTGACCATCAGGGCCAGGCCTACTCGTTCTAGCTAACGCGAGCGTGACCGATCCACATCACGCCGCACTCGACTTCAGTTCCTCACGAATGATCCGTCGCAGCGTGTCCTCGAACCTCGGCACCTTGCCGTCGAGGTATTCCCGAAGCGCCGCATTGATCAGGGTCTGATAGCCGGTCACTCCCCCGGATTCTTCCGCGAGTCGAAAGAAGCGATCCACAATATCGTGGTCGAGCCTGATGGTGATCCGGGTCTTACCCTCGGGCTCCGGTTCCGGCGGCAGCACTCTGCCCCGCTTGCCCTTGCTGAAATCGTATCTGTCTTTCATCGCTCTGCCTCGTATTCCTTGCGCTCGTGGGCTTCGGCAGGACGCGCTGAAATAAGCCGAACGGTCTCGCCACGCCATGTGTAGACGACAATGAGCATGCGGCCCGCCGCACCCATCCCAGCGTCACAAATCGCTGCTCGTCAGGGCCGGACTCATCATCTGTGATCGTGATCGCGTAAGGATCATCAAAGACTGGAATCGCCTCGGGCATCCGGACGCCGTGCTTTCGAAAGTTGGTCCCGGCTTTGCTCTCTTCGTCCCACTCGAAGCCCACGACCTTAGTGTACGCACGTCATGTGCATACGTCAAAGGACAGCGGGACGCCCGAAACGTGTCTGTAAGTGACGGATCCGGCTCAGGGCCTCCACGGCCTTAGTCGAGCAGTCCGACCTCCCGGACGTGAATGGCGCCCGGAAAGCGATCCGCCAGAACTCCGCACGGCCGGGGCGAGAGGTTCTGGTCGAAGAGCAACCTCACGCCGGGATGCCTGCCAGACGCCGTTCGCGATCGGCGGCAAAGGCATTACCAGAGGCAGCCCAATGTGGCTGCGCGGTTCTTTCCGGCAGCACCCGCGACCTGTGGACTGGTGGCAAGCGGACGTGCTTTCGAGGCCGCTAAGGCACGGTGGCCGAACCCACCGCCTGCCAGTTGGAATTCGCCGAGTTGCTTCGCGCGGCGAGAAAGATCACCTGGTTGCCGGCGAACGCCTGGCTGAAGGTGATGGGAAGCGTCAGGGTGAGGGTGTTGCCGCTGCCGGTTACCGAGGCTCCCGCACCGGCAATCGCGCATTGGCTGTTGCTCACGCTGCCGGTGGCCGGCAAGGTCATGCCGGCGTATGGGCCCCCGGCATCGCCCGCATCGTCCACCAGGAACAGGGAACCGGACGCGGCGCCCGAAGGCGTGAACGCGATGTAGCACGCGTGCCGGCCGTCGATCGCGGAGTTGATCAGCACGTTCGCCACGGAGATGTCCTGCCAGCCGTTGGTGTCGGTGAAAGTAAACGTGTAAGGAGTCGGGCCTGAAACGCTGGTTCGCGCGGGACTGACTCCGCTCACGGCCGGACCGACGACCTGCGCGCCGGGCACCGCCCACGTTCCCAGCGCCTGCCAGCCCGAGTTGTTCGCGGACTTGTCTTGCGCCGACAGGTAGAAGATCCTGTTGCCGGTAAAACTCGCGCTGAAGGAGATGGCCAACGTCAGGGTGAGGTTTGTCCCGCTGCCGTTCACCGAACTGTTGGCGCCGGTAATGGCGCACTGGCCGTTGCCGATCGAGCCGGACCCTGAGGGCAGCAGGAGGCCCTGATACGGACCTCCGGCATCGCCCGCATCGTCCACCAGGTACACCGACCCGCCGCTCGCCCCCGAGGGGACGAAAGCCACGTAACAGGCATGCCGGCCGTCGAGGGCGCTATTGATCAGCACATCCACCACGCCCAGATTCTGCCAGCCGGCCGAATCGGAGAAGGTGAACGTGAAGGTCTGGCTGGAGCCGCTGCCCGAAGCCGGGCCCGCGGAAGAAGGCGCGATGATTACCGCTCCAGCGGAAAAGTTATTCACCAGGGAGAGCCACGAGCCGGTGGGATTGGCGATTACCAGGTCGGGCCCTTTGCTTCCGCTGAATTGGGTCACAGCCAGGCCGGCCACCGATCCCGACGCGAAGAACTGCTCGGGCTGAAAGGTGCCATCGCCGTTGCCCAGCAAAACCGCCCCCTCCGGCCCGCCCAAGACGAGATCGGGCTTGCCATCGCCGTTGAGATCGGCCATCACCATGGGCGCGGGAGGGTACAAAAAGGTGGTTGGAAGCGTCGAAACTTCCTGGAAGCCTCCGGCGCCATCGCCCAGCAGGATGTCGATCAAGAAGTTGACAGGTCCGGCGTAGTCGCTGGACACGGCGATATCGGGTTTGCCGTCGCGGTTGAAATCGCCGATCGCGATGGCGCCGCCGCCGCCGGCTTGCGACTGTAACGCAAAAGTGCGCGCCGCTCCGAACGTGCCGTTGGCCTGGCCCAGGAATATCGCCAGTGTCTCGGGGTTGCGGGAGAAGTCGCGATCGACCAACTCCACGGCGAGATCCAGAATGCCGTCGCCGTTCAGGTCGGCGGCAGCCACGGCCACGGGATGGAGTCCTCCGGGCATGGCGAGCATCACCGGCGCCTGGAAAGTTCCATCGCCTTTTCCTATCAGCAGAATCACATTGCCCGCGCCCGAGCCATCGGGCGCGGAGCCGTACGCCGCCACCGCGACATCCAGCTTGCCGTCGCGATTGAAGTCCCCCAGCGCGAAGAGCTGTGTGGGGTACTGACCCACCGGCGAGCCGGAAGGCAGATTCGTGACAATGGCCGGCCGCAGGGTGCCATCCCCATTACCGAGCAGCACGTTGATCAATCCAGCCGTATTGCTGTTCGGAAAGCCGGCGATGCCGGCGATGACATCGGGCTTGCCGTCGCCGTTGAAATCGCCTGTGGCGATGTCTACGGGGCCCTGGCAGGGTGAACAGAGGGGGTTGGGGGCGAGCGCGTACTTCACCGGCGCATTGAACTGAGTGCCGCCCTGCGAGATCATCACCGCCACGGGAGTGGAGCTGTAGGATTCGGTGGTCACTACGTCGGGATTGCCGTCGCCGTTGAGATCGACCGCGGCAATCGCGGTGAGCGAGGAGGCCGGGGAGATGCCGGCGAAGTTATAGGGAGGCGCGTCCAGGTCGCCCGTGGGTGAGATGAAAATCGTGGCATCGTCAATCCAGAACTGGTCGGCCATGACCAACGCGGTATAGCCGTTGGTGAACGGCAACACTCCAATGGACGACGGACTGTTCCCCACAGCGTATGCCCGGGGCGGCTGAAATGTGCCGTCCCCTTTGCCGAACAGCAGCACCATGGCGCTGGATTGGACCGAAGCCACTGCCAGGTCGAGCTTGCCATCGTGATTGAAATCGGAATATGCCAGGTACTGCGCGTCAACCGGCATCGAAGCGACGATCGGCTGCCCGAATTTGCCGCCGGTGTTCAGGAGCACGGAAACGCTATTGTCCGATCCGTTGCCGACAGCGAGATCCGGAGCGCCATCGCCGTTGACGTCCAGCACGAGGATGGACTTGGGCGCGCCGTTCTGATCTTCGCCCGTGGGATACGCGGCGGGTGCGCCGAAGGTGCCGTCGCCGTTGCCCGGCAGGAGGGAGACCGTCCTGGAGGTGACGTTCGCTACGGCCAGATCGAGCTTGCCATCGCCGTTGAAATCGGCGACAGCCAGCGAGACGGGAGCCGATCCGGCGCTGATGGATTTCGGCGCGCCGAAGGTGCCGTCGCCGTTGCCGAGGAGGACGAATACTCCTCCGCCCGTGCCAGCGGTGTCGCTCCCGAAGTAGCTGACGGCGAGATCGGGCTTGCCATCGCCGTTGAAGTCGGCGACGACCACCGCGCTGTTGGTGACGAGCCGTGGAGTGAAGCCAGCCGCGACGGTTTTGGTGGAGAGAACCGAGCCGTCGGATGCCCGCAGTTGCACGACAATCCCTCCGGCGGTGGGATCGACCTGGACCGTGTCCGGGATGCCATCCGCGTTCAGATCCGCGAGGGCAAACGCCTGCGAGGCCTGGCCGCTCGAGGAGATTGGCGTGACCGCGTGGCGCGCATGGCCTTGAAGGCTGGCTGCCAGTACGGAATCTTTTCCGCACAGGTACTCCACGTAACCGTAGATGCCATCGTTCACATCCCCTTCATCGACCGTTTGAGAGGTAGACTCGTCGGGGTCGCGTTCATCGACTTCGAAGTGGTCGCCACGAACATATATCGCGATCTCGATGGGGGCCGCGTGTGGCGATGGACGGAAGATAAAGGTAACCTCGCCGAAACCCGTGAGGATGCTCTTGATCGAGCCCCTGAAATTAAAGTTGCTGCAAGGCGAACTGCCGGCAAACGCCGGAGCCGCGAGAACGGCGAGAAGCGCCAAGAATTGCCGCCCGACCCTCATCAGCGCATTATACTGCGGCCGCAAACTACAGGCTGCCTACAGCGAGAATTCCTGGCCGATGCGATGGACCGCGACGCGGCCGGGGTGCGATCCGGCGCCGGCGTGGACGCGCTCGATCGGTTCCAGGTAGGGCTCGCGGCTGAGGCGGAACGTCTGGTGGTGGACCGGAAGCAGGAACTCCGCGCCGGCATCGTTGGCCATGCGCCAGGCCTGCTCCGGCGTGCAGTGGCTGTAAATCCAGGGATTGTACGCACCCACCGGCATGATCGCCAGGTGGAAGGGACGCGAGGTCTTGAGCGCGCGGAAGGCGTCGGTGAGCGCCGTATCGCCGCCGAACACCACGCGATAGCGGCCCGATTCGATGGTGTAGCCGTTGTAGCCGCGGTACGTGTCGCTGCGCATGCGGGCGCCCCAGTGCTTGACGCGGAAGGCGCGGATCTCCAGGGGCCCAACGTTTTCGCGGCCTCCCCAGCCCAATTCCCGCACGCCGCGGTAGCGCCGCGCGCGAAGCAGATCGGATGTATTGGCGGCCGTCACCACCGTGGTCGCGCGATTCGCCAGGCGCCGCAGGCTGGGAAGATCGAAGTGGTCGAAGTGGGCGTGCGACAGCAGGATGAGATCGATTTTCGGCAGGTCCGCGGGGGCGAGCGCGGGCGCCACCAGGCGCTTCACTCCGACCGTGACCAAGCCCAGACCAATGCCGATGCGCGTGCTGAAAACGGGATCGGTGAGAATGGTGAAGCCGTCGATCTTCAGCAGCACGGTGGTATGGCCCAGCCAGGCCGCGTGCAGTCCGCGATCGGACCAGGCCTTGGGGCTGGGGCGGGCGGGCGCGGGCGGCACGCCGCAGGGCGCCGGCCGAAGAATCTCGCGGTGCATCTGTATGTTGTGATGCGGCGGCGGGTGCGCCGGTTGCGTTCTTCGGAACCGCGCTACTTGCCGGGCGCCGGCATCATCAGCGGCGTCAAGCCCAGAAACTCCGGGCTGGTGTACTCGACCTTGGTGTCGCGGTTGGCCTGATCGAGCCACTGCGCGTACTGTTGCTGCTTCAATGCCTGGAAAATCTCGTCGCGAGCCTGGGACAGCGGGCGGTAGGTGACTTCGTCGGCGCGCAGCAGGTAAAAGCCGTTGGGCTGCCGGACGGGCTCGCTGACTTCGCCCTGCTTGAGCGAGAATACCGCCGTGCGCACGGCGTCCGGGACGTTGTCGCTGGGACGCAGGGTGGCGAAGTCGCCGTCTTTGTTGCGCGAGGTTTCGTCGTCGGAGTCGGCTTTCACCAACTTCACGAAATCGGCGCCGTTGCGGATCTCGGCCAGCAGTCGGGTGGATTTGGCCTTGGCCTGCTCCTCGGTCAGCGGCTTCTTGCCATCGGCGCCCGGCGCCGGATCGCTGCTGAACGCCACGTAGATGGCCTTCACCTTGACCTGCTTATATTTCTCCTTGTTCACGTCGTAGTACTTCACGATGGCGGTAGGGTCCACGCTGGTGGCGTCCACGGCGGCCTGCAGCTTGATCTGGCTCAAGATCATCATCCGGTAATAATCCAGGGTCTCGCGGGTGGGGCTCAACTGGTCGAGCTGCTCCTTTTCCGCCATCTGCGACAGCTTGCGCATGAACGCCCACTGCTGGAGAAACAGCTTGCGGTCGCGGAGCGCCAGTTGCTGGTTCTGCGGGGGAAGCACGGCATAGATCTTGCGGAATTCTCCCATGGTGAGCTTGACGCCGTCCTCGAACACCGCAACGACGGTCTGGTCGGGCAGATCGGGCATGGTTGGCGCGGGAGTGGGCGCGGGCGTCACCGGCGTCTGGGCCCACACGGCCCCCAGACAACAGAAGAGCGAGACACAAAGGAATTTCATGGCTGATATTGCGTTTCCCGTTATTTTATCATGCTGCATTCAGCGCCCCCCGCCATCGGGTGCGCTGGCGTCCAAACGAATTCCACCGCACAATAGGTCTATGCCGATCGAACCGACCGAATCCGCTTCGCCCGCCGCCGGCGGGACCTGGGGAGTGATGGGCGCCGGCGTCATGGGCCAGACCCTGATCCGCGGCCTCCTGGCGAGCGGCCTCGTCTCGCGCGACCGTCTGTGGGCCGGCGAGAAGAACGCCGCCACCTGCGAAGATGCCAGCCGCGCCCTGGAGATCCCGGTGGAATCCGATTATCACGCGCGCGTGCCCACCGCGGAGCTGATCCTGATCTGTGTCAAACCGGGCGACGCCGCGGCGGTCATGACGGCGCTCCGGGAGTCCGGCTTGCCTCCGCCCACGGTGCTCATCTCCATTCTGGCCGGCGTTTCCACCGCCCGGCTGGAATCGCTGCTGGGGACGCCCAACCCGGTGGTGCGGGCCATGCCCAATACGCCGTGCATCGTGGGCGAAGGCATGACCGTGGTCTGCGGCGGCAAGCACGCCAACGCCGGAGACCTGGCGCGGGCGCGGCGCATCTTCGAGGCGGTGGGCGCCTGCGTGACCGCCGACGAAAAACACTTCGACGCCGTCACCGCCCTGAGCGGCAGCGGTCCCGCCTACCACTACCTAATCATGGAAGCCCTGGCCGATGCGGGCGTGCGCGTGGGACTTCCCCGCCACCTGGCGCTCACGCTGGTCGCTCAAACGGCCCTCGGCGCCGCGCGCATGGTGCTGGCATCCGGCCGTCACCCGGCGGCGCTGCGCGACGATGTCACCACGCCCGCGGGCTGCACCATCGGCGGCTTGCTCATGCTCGAAGACGGCAGGATCCGCTCCGTGCTGGCGCGCGCCGTCGAGGAGGCCACGCGGATCGCGGCGCACCTGGGCGACCCCGCCGCCAAGGCCGATCACGCCCGCCCCGCGCACTGACGGCCGCCACGCCGCGGGTTATCCCGGCAAATAAGTGCGAACTCCCCGCGCCAGCCCAGCGTATTCTCTTCAGAGGGTCCCTCATGAATCTGTGGCAGGACGTTCGTTACGGCACCCGGATGCTGCGCGGCTCCCCGGCCTTCACGGTGACCGCGGTGCTCACGCTGGCGCTGGGAATCGGCGCCACCACGGCGGTGTTCAGCGTTTGCGACTCGCTGCTGTGGAAGCCGGTCTCGCTGCCGCACCTGGAGACCCTGGTGATGGTATTGCAGAGAGTCCCGGACAATCCCGACGATTGGAACAGCGTTTCGCCGCCCGATATCGAGGACCTCCGCCGCGACAGCAATTCCCTGGAGAACCTGGCCACCTGGCAGGAGGGCATGGCGAACCTGGCCGCTTCGGGAGCCGAGCCGGAGCGCGTCCTGCAGGCCCTGGTGAGCGCCAATTTCTTCGACGTGGTGGGCGTGCAGCCGGTGCTGGGACGGGCGTTCCAGCCAGGCGAGGACCAGCCGGGGCGCGAGCGCGAAGCGATTCTCAGCGACCGCTTGTGGCGCCGCCGCTTCGGCGGAGATACCGGCATCATCGGCCGCACCATCGGGATCGACGACCAGAATTACGTGGTGGCCGGCGTCATGCCTTCGAGCTTCGATTTTCCCCTGGCCATGGAGATCTGGACCCCCGTGGCGCTCACGCCGCAGCAGCGCGCATCGCGCGGCGCGAATTCGCTGATGTCGGTGGCGCGCCTCAAGCCGGGCCGCGGCGTCGCGCAGGCGGCCGCGGAAGCCGACAGCATTGCGAAGCAGCTCGAAGCGTCGTTCCCCGCCACCAACCGGAACCGCCGCTTTATGGTGTGGCCGGCGCACCGCTTCCTGGTGGACAAGGAGACCAACGACTATCTCATCATGCTGCTGGGCGCTGTGGCCTTCGTGCTGCTGATCGCCTGCGTCAACGTGGCCAACCTGCAATTCGCGCGGGCCACCGGCCGGCTGCGCGAGGTGGCCGTGCGCACGGCGCTCGGCGCGGCGCGCTGGCGGGTGGTCGCCCAACTGGTCACCGAGAGCATTCTGCTCGCCCTGGGCGGGGCCGCGCTGGGCCTGGTGGTGGCCAGGTGGGGCATGAACCTCATCAAGGGCGGCATGCCGGCGGAGATCGAACGGTACATTCTGGGATGGAAGGACATCCAGCTTGACACTCGGGCGCTGCTGTTCACCCTGGTGGCCGCGGTGGGGGCCGGAATCCTCTCGGGCCTCGCTCCCGCGTGGCAATGCTCGCGGCCGAACCTCACCGACGCCCTGAAGGAGGGTGGCCGCGGAGGCTCGGTGGGGCGCGGGCGGCATCGCCTGCGCGCCATCCTGGTGGCCGCGGAAATCTCGCTCGCCGTGGTGTTGCTGGCGGGCGCCGGCCTGATGGTCCGGGGCTTCAACCAAATGGTGAACTACGGCGCTCAGCTCGAGCCGCGGACGCTGCTCACCCTGCGCCTGGCGCTCACCGATCACAAGTACCCCGAGCCCCACCAGCGCTACGGCTTCTACCGCGACGTGCTGGACCGCATCGCCGCGCTTCCCGGCGTCGAGAACGCCGCCGCGGTCACCTCCGTCCCGTACAGCAACGATTCGAGCGGGCGGAATATCGTCATCGAAGGGCGGGCGGTCGAGCCCGACAACGTTCCCACCGCCATGTACCAGGTGGCCAGCCCGGGTTACTTCGCGACCCTCCGCATCCCCCTGCGCGCCGGCCGGTTCCTCAGCGAAGGCGACGGGCCCGACGCTCCCAAGGTGGCGGTCGTCAGCGAGCGCATGGCGCGCCGGTGGTGGAACCAGGAGTCGCCCATCGGCAAGCGCATCAAGATCGGCGCCGCGGATTCCAAGAGTCCCTGGCTGACCATCGTGGGCGTAGCGGGCGACATCATGCACAACCCCTACGACCGCGCGCCGCGCCGCACCGTCTACGTCCCGTACCAGCAGTTCCCCGCGCTGTGGCTGGACGTCGCCGTGCGCACCTCGGGCGACCCGCTGCGGCTCGCTCCCGCAGTCACCGCCGCCATCCGCTCGGTGGATGCCGCGCAGCCCGTCACCGACATGCTCCCCATGGAGAAGCTGATCCACAACCGCGCCATCGGGCTCAATTACATGGCCGTGCTGATGGGAATCTTCGGCGTCCTGGCGCTGGTGCTTTCGGCCATCGGGGTATACGGCGTGATGGCCCACCTGGTCAACGAGCAGACCCACGAAATCGGCATCCGCCTGGCGCTGGGCGCGGCCCGCGAGAATGTCCTGGTCATGGTGTTCCGCAAGGGCATGTGGACCATTCTGGCGGGCCTGGCGGTGGGCATGCCGGCGGCGTACGGGTGCGCGCGCCTGATGGCCTCCCTGGTTTTCGGGGTCACGCCCAGCGATCCGGTGACCTTCGTCAGCATTCCGCTGTCGCTCATCGCGGTCGCCCTACTGGCCATCTACATTCCCGCGCGGCGGGCCATGAGCATCGATCCGATTGTGGCCCTGCGCTACGAATAGTCCTATTACAAGGTACTGTCGGTGAGCAATCGTACAGCGCCGGTCCGGGCTTCTGTGCAGAATGTCCAGAAGCACTCGGATGGGACGCGCGGCTTCTTTACCGCTGGTGTGTTTGGCCCTGGCTGTTTCCGCGCCCGCCCAGGTCCGCACCGCCGCCCGCAGGGCCACGGTCAACCTGGATGCGCTGGCCCGCCAGGGCGGGATGCGATCCGCCGCGCGGCGGAGAAGCGTCGCGAAACCGGTCCGGCCGCCGCGCGCGCGCGGCCGCTCGGGATTCAGCCCCTGGGCCGCGCGGCCTGACGACAGCGCTCCCGAAGCCGGGTACACGGTCTACAGCGGCTTCCCCGCGCTGCTGGATAACTACCTCAGCGTTCCTCCCGACACCGGCGGCGCGGTGGGTCCCGGCCACGTGGTCACCATGTTGAACGCGGGCATCCAGATTCAGTCGCGCACCGGCGATGTCAGGCCGAATTACCCGGTGGATCTCAACCGCTTCTGGTCCGGGCTGGGAGACTTCCCCGACATATTCGACCCGCGCGTGCAGTACGATTCCGTAGGCGACCGCTGGATCGCCGCGGCCGGAGTCAATCCCGGCAACAAGAATGCCGCGCTGCTGATCGGCGTCTCGCAGACCGGCGACCCCGGCGGCAACTGGAACCTGTTCCAGATCGACGAGGGCGGCGCCGGATTCTGGGCCGACTATCCCGTCCTGGGCTTCAACGCCAATTGGATCGCCCTCTCGGCCAATATTTTCCGACTTCCTCCCGGCGGGACCTATGACCGGACCGACGTGTACGTATTCCGCAAGCCGGATCTGTACGCGAACGGCGCCGGCCAGTACCTGACGTTCAGCGACGATCAAGGCGAATTCTCCGTGGCGAGGGACGGCGACAACCAGAGCCCCGGCACCCTGTACCTGGTGCAGGCGAAGGCCGACCCGGGCCCGGCCATCCGCGTGAGCACCCTCACGGGACCGCCCGGCGCGGAGCGGTTTGCCGCTGGAGCCGGCCTGATTCCCATGGCGGACACCTGGGCCGAGACCTCGCCACTCGATGCCGATTTCGCGCCGCAGTATGCCTCCTGGGCCAAGGTCGATACCGGCGACAGCCGCCTGCAGAACTGCGTGATGCGCGAGGGCGCGATCTGGTGCGCCCATACCGTCTTTCTGCCTGCGGACAAGCCGGATCGCGCCGCCGTGCAGTGGTTCCAGCTGGATCCCGCCGGCTTCGCGATTCTGCAATCCGGCCGCATCGACGACCCGGCCGCACAGACCTTCTACGCCTTTCCGTCGATCGCGGTGAACCGGAACAGCGACGCGCTGATCGGGTTCACGCGCTTCAACCGGAATGGGTTTCCGGACGCCGCGTTCACCCTGCGCGCGGCATCCGATCCGCCCGGCGCCATGGGGCCTCCGACGGTCTTCAAGCGCGGCGAAGCGCCGTACATCGCCGTAGGCTACGACCAGGGCAGCAACCGCTGGGGAGACTTCAGCACCACGGTGGTGGATCCCGCGGACGACTTGTCGTTCTGGACGATTCAGGAGTACGCCTCGACTCCCACCCAGGGATACCTGGGCCGCTGGGGCACGTGGTGGTCCGAGGTCGTCCCGCCCTCGGCCGGCCTCAACTGCACCTATTCGGCGGCGGCCTCGACGTCGTCATTCGGCAACTCCGGCGGCGCCGCCACCCTCACGGTGTCGACCCAGCCAGGCTGCCCGTGGATGGCCGCGCCCGACGCCGGCTGGATCGTGGTGCAGTCGGGCAGCCCCGGCCTCGGCAGCGGGACGGTGGCATTCTCGGTGACACCGAACGCCGGGTACCCGGCTCTCAGCGGATCGATCACGATCGCGGGCCAGCCGGTCGCCATCACGCAATCCGGGCGGTAGAGGAATGAGCCGCCGATAAACGCGGATGAACGCGGATCAAAAACAAGGAAGTTTATCGGCGTTCATCCGTGTTCATCTGTGGCCTGAACTCTTTAGGCCGCGGAACATTTTCCTTTTTGACCGATAAGAACGATAGGATGGATTAGTAATGCCGGCCAGCGTCGTGCCCATCACCGGACAACGGCAAGGAGAGTACGTGCTCCTCGAAGCCGCGTTGCCCGGGCGGCCCGCGCGCAATATCGGGGTCCTTCTCATCGATTCCCAAACCGGGCGGGGGTGGCTGCGCCTGCGCGAACGCTTCGACGGCCTGGCCGACGCCGAAGATGCCGAGGTCCTCGAGGCGCTGGAGCCGGATTGCCGCGCACGCATGGCCGAAGACGGCGCCGCGGCCTGGCTGGAATGGCTGGAAGACCGCTGCTCCAACGTGATCCGCGTCTCCGCGCGGCAGACCGTGGCGGTCGATGCGTTTTCGCGCGCGCTGGAGCGCCTCTACGGCGAGCACGTCGAGAAAGTCGAGGTAGTTCCGTTCCGCACGCACGTGCCGCTCTACAGCCTGCGCGCCGCCGCGGGGGGCCTGGGCGAAGAGATGGAAGCGGACGTCGAAGAATGGGTGCCCGCGCCGGAAGGCATGCGGATCGAGCCCGACCTGTTCGTGGCGCACGTGATGGGCCGCTCCATGGAGCCGCGCATTCCCGACGGCAGCCTCAATCTGTTCCGCCTCAAGCCCGTAGGCTCGCGGCAAAACAAAATCCTGCTGATCCAGCTCTACGGCGTGGTGGACGATACCGCGCGCTACACCGTCAAGCGGTACACCAGCACCAAGGTTGCGACGGGCCCGGACCCGGAGGACCCCCAGTGGGAGCACCAGCGCATCCGCCTGGAGCCGCTCAACCCCGAATTCGAAGCCTGGGACGTGGGGCCGCGGGATTTCGCCGTGGTCGCCGAATGGCTGCGCGTCATCGAGTGAAGCCCTCGCTTTCCCAACTGCTCCTCCGCTGGTACCGCCGCGGGCATCGCGATCTCCCCTGGCGGCGCACCTCGGACCCGTACCGTATCTGGGTCTCCGAGATCATGCTGCAGCAGACGCGCGCGCAGGCGGTGATCCCCTATTACGAGGAGTTCCTGGCGCGCTTTCCTTCGGTCGAGACGCTCGCGGGCGCGCCCGAAGAGGCGGTGCTGGCGGCGTGGAGCGGCCTGGGCTACTACTCGCGGGCGCGCAACCTGCGGCGCGCGGGGCTCGAGATCGCGGCCCGCGGCGGGTTCCCGCGCGACTACGGCGGCCTGCGCGCGCTGCCGGGCATCGGCGATTACACCGCCGCGGCCATCGCCAGCATCGCCTTCGGGCTTCCCCACGCCGTGCTCGACGGCAACGTGCTCCGCGTGGTGGCCCGCGTGGAGGACGACGGCTCGGACATCTCCGAGCGGCGAACGCGCGAGCGTTTCCGCGCGGTGGCGCAGTCCTGGCTCGACGCCCGGCGCCCCGGCGAATTCAACCAGGCGCTGATGGAACTCGGCGCCACCGTTTGCCTGCCCAGGAACCCGCTGTGCCTGGTGTGTCCGCTGGCGGAGCTTTGCCGCGCGCGCCAGGAGGGAACCGCGGGGCAACTGCCGGTCAAGCCCGGCGGCCCCACACCCGTGCACATCGATGGCGTGCTGCTGATCGTGCGCCAGGGACGGTCGGTATTGCTGCGCCAGGCGGAGCCGGCGGCCCGCCGCATGGCCGGATTCTGGGATCTGCCCACGCCCGAAGACCTGCCCCGGGCGCGCGCCGGCGCGAGCTTCGGTGAAATCCGCCACACCATCACCCATCACCGCTACACGCTGGTTGTGAAAGAAGCCACGTCGCGCGCGGCCGGAAAGCGGTTCCGATGGTTTGATCCCGCACAACTCGGCGAAATTCCCCTCAGCACCACGGCGCGAAAAGCCCTGAAACTGGCCGGAATCGCCGGGCGTATGGAGAAGTTGTGAGAGTTTGGTAAAACCTGCCGGATGAAAGGGATTTCACTCACGACTTCCGAGTAGACTGCTCCATAGCGGGGTTTATTCAGAACAGATATGCAGAGGCAACGAAAAATTTTCTGGGCCAAGACGGCGGTGATTTTCGCCGCGATTCCACTTTTGATATGGGCGCACGAGTACGGGCCGGACCCGGGGTACTGCGGGGTTCCGAACGAACTGGGCAACTGCCTGGCGGTGGGCTGCCACACGGGAACCTTGAACGGCAGCACCGGAAGCGTCAGCGTCGCGTTCCCCAATGGGCTTACCTATTCTCCGGGTGTGAAGCAGCACCTGGTGGTGACCATCTCCGACTCGACCACTTCGCAGAAGGCATGGGGATTTCAGCTCACGCCTCGCCTGGCGGGAAGCACCGGCACCATGGCGGGCTCGCTGGCGTCGACGGACGGCAACACGCTGCTGATGTGCAGCGACGCCAACCTTTTCACCGAGCTGGCCGTGAACTTCACCGCCGGCCAGTCTCAGGTGTGCCCCTCGACCAACAAGCCCGCCCTGACCCTCCAGTACATGGAGCACAGCATGGACGGATATACGGCGACGCTCAACAAGACCGGCTCGGCCACCTATGAATTCGATTGGACCCCGCCCGCCACCGACCAGGGCAATGTAACCTTCTACGTCGCGGCCAACTCGGGGCCGGGAGGCGTACCGGTTCAGACCAACGCCCATATCTACACCAAGACGTACACGCTCACCGCCGCTGCCACGGGCCCGTCGCCCATGGTGAGCAAAGTGGTGAGCGCCAGCGGTTTCGGAGACTTCTCCAAGATCGCACCCGGAACCTGGATCGAGATCACCGGCACGAACCTCGCATCCAACACGCGGATCTGGGCAGGCGGCGATTTCAGCGGCGTGAACGCGCCCCAATCGCTGGATGGCACCTCGGTGAGCATCGGCGGGCAGCCGGCCTTCGTTTACTACATCAGCCCCACGCAGGTGAATGCCCTGGTGCCCGGCAATGTGGTGAGCGGCAGCCAGCAGTTGACGGTCACAGCCGGCGGCGCGGCCAGCGCGGCCTTCACCGTGGCGGTCAGCGCTCTCGAACCCGGCTTGCTGGCTCTGCCGCAAAGCCCGTGGCTCAACGGAAGCACGCAGTACGTGGTGGCTCAGACCTGCGACGCGGGAAAGACGTGCCTCCTGGCCACAGACCTGACATTTATCCTCCCGGCGGGGACCTCCATCCCCGGCTATCCGGTGAGGCCGGCCAAGCCGGGCGAGACCCTCACCATCTACGGCATCGGATTCGGCCCGGTGACCCCCGACATACCGGTGGGCCAGATCGTAGGCGCGTCCAATCAGCTGGTCAACGCCGTCCAGATGCAGGTCAACAAAGTTCCGGCGACCCTGACGTACGCGGGCCTCGCGCCCAGCCAGGTGGGCCTCTACCAGTTCAACATGGTGGTCCCCGCGGTGCCCGACGGCGACTGGCCGCTCACCTTCACGCAGAACGGAACCGCGGGGACGCAGACGCTGACGCTTTCCGTGCACCAGTAGCGCGATACCATGGACCGGTGGAGCAGTTCGCTCTGGAATTCGACCTCTCGCCCCAGCGCCCGATCTACACCGTCGGCGAGCTGAACGCGGCCATCCGCGCGGCGCTCGAGCCCGGGTTCCGCGACGTCTGGGTCACGGGCGAAATCTCCGGCCTGAAGCACGCTCCCAGCGGCCACTACTACTTCACCCTCAAGGAGCGCGAGGCCCAGGTGCGATGCGTGGCGTTTCGCTCTTCGCACCGCTTCTGGAAATTCAAGCCGCAGGACGGCCTCGCGGTGCTGGCGCGGGGCCGCATCGATGTGTACGAGCAGCGCGGCGAATACCAGTTGCAGGTGGAGATGCTGGAGCCGCAGGGCCTCGGCGCGCTGCAACTGGCCTTCGAGCAGCTCAAGAAGAAGCTGGCCGCCGAGGGCCTCTTCGCCCCCGAAAGGAAGCGCCCGCTGCCGCGCTTCCCGCGGCGCATCGGCATCGTCACCTCGCCGCGGGGGGCGGCGATCGCGGACATGATCCACATCCTCTCGCGCCGCTTCCCCGGCCTGCACATCCGCCTGTTCCCCGCGCTGGTGCAGGGCGAAGGCGCCGAAGAGGAGATCCGCCGCGGGATCGAATACTTCAGCCGCACGAAATGGCCCGACCTGGTGATCGTGGGGCGCGGCGGCGGCTCGCTCGAGGACCTCTGGGCGTTCAACACCGAGGCCGTGGCGCGCGCCATCGCCGCCTCGGCGGTTCCGGTGATCTCGGCGGTGGGCCACGAGACCGACGTCACCATCGCCGATTTCGTGGCCGACCTGCGCGCTCCCACGCCCTCGGCCGCCGCCGAGCTGGCCATCTGCACGCGCGCCGAGCTGTTCGACCGCATCGACGCCGCCCGCGCCAAGGCCTTGCAGGGCGTGCGCTACCGCGTGGCCATGCTGGAGCGCCGCCTGCGCCAGCAGGGCATCGAACGGGCGCTGAACGCGCTCGACCGGCGCGTGGGCCGCTCGCTCCAGCGCATCGACGAGCAGGAGTTCCGCATGCGCGAGCGCGTGCGCGCGGCCATGGATGGGCGCCAGCGCTCGCGCCGCGCGCTGGAGGCCCGCCTGAAGCGCTTCGACATGCGGCCCCGCCTGGCGGCCGGCCGCCGCCGCATGGAGACCTCGCGCGCCGCCGCGCTGCACGTCATCCGCCTCGAAATGGCGCGCCGCCGCGGAGCGCTCGATTCTCTCGCCGCCAAGCTCTCGCAGTTGAGCCCGCTGCGCATCCTGGAGCGCGGGTACGCCATCGTATCGAACCAGAGCGGCATTGTGAAGGACGCCGCCGCGGCGCCCGCGGGCAGCCGCATTCACGCGCGGCTGGCCAGGGGAGAGCTCGACGCTACAGTGGATTGACTCAACGCCTCGACGTGCGCCGCGCTGGCCGAGGCCAGGCCGCCCAGGTTGTAGCCGCCTTCCAGCAGCGAGACCACCCGCCCGCCCGCATGCCGGTCGGCGATCTCCATCAGCGCGCGCGTAAGGTCGGCGAAGTCGCGGTCCGTCAGGGTGAAGCGGCCCAGCAGGTCGCCGATGCGCGAATCGAAGCCCGCCGAAATCAGCACCAGCTCGGGACGGAACCGCTCCATGGCGGGCGCGAGCGAATTCTCGACCGCGCCCAGAATCTCCTTGCGGCCCGACCCCGCGGGGAACGGGAAATTCATGGTGGTTCCCAATCCCGCCCCCGCGCCCGTCTCATCGGCGCGTCCCGTGCCCGGATAGAGCGGCCACTGGTGCGTGCTGAAGAAGAACACGGTGGGATCGGAGTAGAAAATGTCCTGCGTGCCGTTGCCGTGGTGCACGTCCCAATCCACGATGAGGACGCGCTCCACGCCGTGCCGGCGCTGCGCGTGCCGGGCCGCGATGGCCACGCTATTGAACACGCAGAAGCCCATCCCGCGGCTGGCCGTGGCGTGGTGCCCCGGCGGCCGCACCGCGCAGAAGGCGTTGCGCGCCTTGCCGCCGGCCACCGCGTCCACCGCGTTCATGGCGCCGCCCGCGGCCATGGCCGCGATCTCGAAGGAATTGGACGTGATGTCGGTGTCGCCCGTGCTCAGGTACCGGTGCCCCGATTCGACGTCGCGCCGCACCGTGCGCAGGTACTCGCGGGTATGGCACAGCAGCAGCTCCTCTTCGCTGGCGGCGCGCCGGTCGATGCGTCCGAGCCGGTCCAGCAAGCCCGCCT
Organism: Bryobacteraceae bacterium; assembly: GCA_035638575.1. Taxonomy (GTDB): domain Bacteria; phylum Acidobacteriota; class Terriglobia; order Bryobacterales; family Bryobacteraceae; genus DASQZT01. The sequence continues at coordinate 35,735 of DASQZT010000096.1, read as the reverse complement.
GTTGCAGTCCCTCGACGACCGCATCGATCCGCTCCGGCGTTTCCGGGTGCGCGCGCCCGGCCAGGTGCTCCCGGTAGATCGGATCGATCAACAGCGCCGTTTTCGCTTCCATCGCTTATGTCCCTCTCCGGTTCCCCCACAGCTCCACGTGGAGCCGCGGGCTGAACCGGAATCCTTCTTCCTTGCAGATCTCCGCCAGCCAGGCGGCGCGCCCGCGCAGCGCCTCGCGATCGGTGCCCTCGGGCATCAGGATCACGCGGTTCCGCCCGGCGCCGAGCGCTTCGACGAGCGCCCGCACCTCCTCCAGGTCCTGCGGCTTCTCGATTACGAACTTCAATTGATAATCGTACCGCTCCATGAGTTGCCGGAGCACCTCCGGCTGGATCCGCAAGCGCTCGTGCTGCGCCCTCCAGGGGCCCTCGGGCGCGGAGTTGGCCAGCTTGGGACTGATGCTCATCAGGTCGCAGGCCACCGGCTGGAACACCGTGCCCGCGGTTTCGATGGTGATGTGCAGCCCCCGCGCGCGCAGGCGTTCGGTGAGCGGGATGATCTCCGGCTGGATCATCGGCTCGCCTCCGGTCACCACCACGTGGCGCGCGGGATGCGCGCCCACCTCGTCCAGGATTTCCCGCAGCGTGAATTCGGTCCCCTCGGGCGTCCACGAGGTATACGGCGTGTCGCACCACCCGCATCGCAGGTTGCAGCCGCTGGTGCGGATGAAGACCGACGGCACGCCCACCAGCGAGCCTTCGCCCTGCAGCGAATAGAACAGCTCAGCGATCTTCAATTCCGGCCTCTTCGAAACCCTTGCGGCGCAGCAGGCAGGCGTCGCACTCCCCGCACGGGCGCCCCCGCGGATCCGGATCGTAGCAACTGTGGGTGAGCGCGAAATCGAGCCCCAGCTCGTGCGCCAGCCGGACGATCTGCGCCTTGCCGAGGCGCATCAGGGGCGCGTGGATCTCGAGGCGCGTGCGGCCTTCCACCCCCGCCTTGGTGGCCAGGTTGGCCATGCGCTCGTAGGCCTCGATGAATTCGGGCCGGCAGTCGGGGTACCCCGAGTAGTCCAGGGCGTTCACCCCGATGAAGACGTGGGAGATCTCCAGCACCTCGGCCCACGCCAGCGCGAACGAGAGGAAGATGGTGTTGCGCGCGGGCACGTAGGTCACCGGGATGCCGTGGGCCATTTCACCGGCCGAGCGCGACTTGGGCACCGCGATATCGTCCGTCAGCGCCGACCCGCCGAACGCCTCCAGCCCGATGCGCATCACCACGTGCCGTTCCACCGCGAGGCTCGCCGCCACGCGCCGCGCGGCCTCGATTTCGATGCGGTGCCGCTGCCCGTAGTCGAACGACAGCGCATAGCAGCAATACCCCTCGCGCCGCGCCAGCGCCAGGCAGGTGGAGGAGTCCAGGCCGCCGCTCAACAGGCAGACCGCTTTTTCTTGCAGCGCCATCATTTCAATGATTGCACGCAGGCGGAGGCAAGCGCCGGTCCCACGCCGGCCGATGGTGACTCCCATCGGAACCCAAGCGCTTAGGAATCCAGCTAGAATGGAATTTGTGCCGACGGTTTTCAGATTTGACGGCCTGCGGGTTGTGATCTACCCGAATGATCATCGGCCGGCCCACGTCCACCTGCTTGGGCCCGGTAACGAGGCGGTATTCGATCTGAACTGTCCGGCCGGACCGACAGAACTCCGGGAGAACTATGGATTCTCGCGGCGTCAGATCAGGCACATCCTGGACGTCTTGACGGACCACCTGGACGGGTTGTGCCGGGCATGGGAGCAAATACATGGCATCGCGTGACAATTTCGAACGGGCAAACCAGCATGCTAAGGAACTACAGGCACGCATTCCAAGAGCGCTCTCCGCGCATTACGACCATAAGACCGGGCGGATCGTGATTGGTCTCAGCTCGAAGCTGATCGTGAGCTTCTCTCCAGGTGATGTAGAAGGGCTGACAGACGCCCGGCCTTCGCAGCTCAAGAACATTGAGATCAGTCCGTCAGGCTTCGGGATCCACTTTCCGGCCGTGGATGCGGATCTCTACGTGCCCGGTCTCCTGGAGGGCTTTCTGGGCTCCAAAGCATGGATGGCGTCCAGATTGGGCCAAATTGGCGGCCGGTCGAGGAGCAAGGCTAAAAGGGCTGCTTCCCGAGCGAATGGAAAACTGGGAGGCAGGCCGAAGATAGCGGTTGAACGGTAGTGTCGGGGTCGGCGTCGGACATGGGGAGTTCGCGGCAATGTGACTGGGATTCATGGCGGGCTACTGCCGGGACCGGCATCTCACGGAACCTATCGACGATGCGGCCGGAGTCGTCCCCAACTTCCATCGACCGGCACTTCCGAGCAGAGCGCGGGCAATCACCAGTCGAAACGCAGCCTTGGCCACTTCAGGAAGGGCAAGGCTGGGCTAACGGATCCGCGCGGCGCAAGCCGTGATAGAGTCAATCACCAGTATGTCGATTACGTTTCGCCTTTCGTATTCAGTTAACGACAAACTTCTACAAGACATGGTAAACCCGCCAGTCGAATTCGTCCCCGAGGAACCGGCTGGGATCTCGGTGTACTTCAGCTCGCGCCCTGCGGCTATTAACCGACAGCTGATCGTATCGGCCAAGACCTCGAGAGAGGTGCCTTTTGCCCGCGCAAATGAGTCCCGAGAGGTTGCGGAAGGCAGACTACCAAAGGGGAGCATAACGAAAGAGGCGGGCTCCGCTGTCACCGAAAGGAATCTGCTAAAGCCCGATCACGTTCCACCGCTAGGGGCGTTGCCGCATGACTTTCAAGAAGTATGCGATAAGATCCACGATGAACTATATGATTCCGTCCGAAGAAAGGTGGATCTAGTTCGCTGGCGAGGAGGACTGACCTCTGGAAAGCAACACAATCTGCTGGGGCACGTTGCTTTTGAGTTTTCCCTCGATGATGGACAAACATGGAAACCGGTTCCACATCGTCTAAGATTGGCCCTCAGTTTGGGGTTCCCCGTTTCAAAAGAGGGCCTCTCCCAAGAGATTTTCGACGACGTCTCACGCTTCAATTCCACAGTTAAGGAGCCAGTCAGCCGTCAGTTGTTTCGCGAAGCTTGGGGCGTGCGGCAAAACAATCCAGGAGCATCTCTGGTCATCGGCTTTGCCGCCGTCGAACTTGGCTGCAAGGAATTCATTCAAGAGGTGGTCCCTATGGCAAGCTGGCTCGCAGTTGAAGCCCCGTCGCCTCCCATCGATAAAATCTTAAAGAGTTACATTCCCACGCTACCATCTCGAAGTCAACGCGGCGGAAAGGCGGCTATTCCCGATGAGCACAGGAAACTCGTGCAGAAGGCGATGATCGCGCGCAACAAGCTCGCGCATCGTGGGGAGCTGAGTCTGTTCGCGGGTGAACTCGAGAATGTCCTTCGAGCCATAAACGACTTATTGTGGCTACTGAATTACCACGCGGGTTATGAATGGGCATTACAGTATGTGAGCGGTGAGGTTCGAAGTCAACTTGATATGCCCTCTCAAAAATAGCGACATCCCGGTGCTCCGGGGCGATAAACGCTGGTTTGCGGCTCGCCGCAGGTTTCCTTCACTTCATTTGGCTGCATAACGACGCGTTGATGTGTCCGTGGATGGCCCCAACGCACGGGATTATCGGATCCTCACCGCGTCCCCAGGCCTGATTGAAGCGAGCGCCGAAATCGCGGCGGGCACTAATGGCGCCAGATCGCGCAGGCGGTTCGTTGGTCCGCAGAGAATTACCAAAGAAATCATCCGTCCCGCGAGGTTTTGTTGATCAGCGATGTTCTGGTCGACGGTGATGAGAATATCAAAACCGGCGACTTCGGCGGCTTCCAGAAGTTGACCGTTCTTCAAGCCCGCGAGTTTGGCGAAGCGGGCCGTTCGGCAGTCGTAGTCCGGAAACAGGAGCCGCAGGCGCTCGTCAACACACTCGTCGATCAGAAGCCGCATCAACCGCTTGCCAGAAGCAATTCCTTGGCCTCTTCCAGCGCCTGCAATGCCAGAGTGCGCGGAACTGTCGGGAATCCCTCCAGGAAATCCTCCAAGGTATCGCCTCCCTCCAGATACTCGAACAGGGTCTCGACGGCAACTCGCGTCCCGCGGAACACTGCAATACCGTGCATAGTCTCCGGATCTCTTGTGATCGCCAGCGCCACGTCTTCATTGTCTCTCAAGTGGGGCACGGTGTACTCCTCCGCCAATGGGTTCGATTCCACTTTGCCGTAACACCTACCCTGCGCCAGACGGGGTTCAAAGCGCCCGCAACCGCCGATCCACGCGGCCTGCGCGCACGCCCTCACCGCGCCTTACAGGAGAAGTTCGCCGCGTCGTTGGTCGAGCCCGTGCCCTGGTACACGTCCACCTGGGGATACGGGCACAGCGGGCGGGTCATGTCCACCTGTCCGTTGGTCACGTGCGAGGCCACGATCTGGTCCGGAGCCGTGCCGCCCTCGCGCCAGCGCTCCAGCACCGCCATCTTGTTGAACTGGTCCGGGCCCGGCCCGCCGCTGCAATGCTGCATCCCGGGGACCATGAAGAGGCGCAGCCAGTCGTCCTGCCGGCCGCCCATTTTCCCCAGCACGCCGTTGTAGAAGTTCACCGTGTTTCCGGGCGGGATCGCCGGATCGGCCCAGCCGTGATACATCAGCAGCTTTCCGCCGTGGCTGTGGAACCCCGAGAGATCGAAGGTCGGCGCGTCGATGCCCGACTTGTCGGCCAGCTCCACATCGCGATCCAGGTCGAACTTGTGAAAATCGTAGTCGGCGTCCTGGTGGCCCAGAATCCGGATGCTGTCCCACGCCATGCCGAGCGGCGACGGAACCGTTCGCAGCGAAGTGTATTGCAGCTCGCCTCCCGGCTCGTAGCCGGTCCAGACGATTTCGCCCTTCGTGGTCTTCACGTCGGCGAACACGATCTTCACCGTTTCCACCTGGGCAGCCGTGAGGCAGGCGTCCGAATCGGCGCCCTTGCACAACAGCGATGCGGGATCGAACCGGCACTTGTGGGGATCGCCGATCAGCCCGTCCTTGACGCCGTCCAGCGCGTCGCAGGCCGCCAGCACCGCCTTGTGCAGCGTCTCGACTTTCGCCTGGGAAAGAACGCCCTGCGGATTCTTCATCAGCTCCAGCGACCGCTCGACGCCGGCCGCGTGCAGGTGGATGTGGGGATTCGCCGGCGCTCCGGCGACGACGCCGTCGAAGTCGTTCGGGAATCTGGTCACTTCCACCAGTGCCTGCCGGCCGCCGGTCGAGCAGCCGTTCCAGTAGGAATACTTCGGGCTTCCGCCGTAGAACGCCGCAATCAGGGCTTTGGATTTGACCACGGTATCGTGCACCGCGCGCCAGGCGAAGTCTGTGATCTTCTCGGGGTGCCCGAGGGCGAACATGCCGTTGCCGCCCTCGTGACCGGTGTCGGTGGATGCGGCCGCGTAGCCTTCACGGAGCGCGGCGGCCATCGCCCCAAAGCTGATGACGCCGGCCCAGCCGCCATTGCCCACCATCTGGAATTTCCCGTTCCAATTTTCCGCCGGCATCCACACTTCCATCCGGATGTCGGAATCCGCCGAGGGCTTCAGGGTCGCGGCCACGCGGCAATAGGCCGGCAGCATCAGTGGCTGCGCCGCGCCGCGGCCGCCCGCCGGCGGCGCGGGATTGGCGGGAGCTACCGCTGGCCGGTACGGCCCGGCGGCGACGTTCTCAACCGCCGTGAAGGTAGCGCCGGGAAGCGAGAGCGACTCGAGCCGGTCGCAAGGAGTCTGAGCGAAAACCAGCGAGGCCGCGCCGCACAGGGCAATGGACAGCCGCACTGCGAACGTAGATGTTCTCATGGTCGATCCTCCTCATCACGCCGATATTGTTTCACAAGTGCCCACCACAGACCCCATCCCGCCGCCCGGTCCTGAAGGTCAGCTCTTCCAGGCAGGGCTCGAGGCGCAGCCGAGAAACGCGGCCAGGCGCTCGGCTTCCTGCCCCGCTGTGCAGCGCACCCACGCCGGCGCCTTGACGAACGGCTCGATGACGCCTTCGACGTGGCTGCCCTTGACTTCGTGCCGCCAGGTCCCCTCCATGCGGCCATTGACCAGGAGGACCGGCGAAATCCAGCCCTGCGGCCGATAGACGCGGCGCCCGAAATCGCCGGGCAGCAGATGCCCGGTGTGGGGTGCGGCGACCACGTAGGGATCGAAGCCGGGCAGCAGGCGGACGGATCGGCTGGGTGGAAGTTCGCCGACGGAAGCCGCCGGAGCTGCACTGAAGGGCCGCGTGACGACGCGCGGGGATCTGGTGCAAGAGGTGGGGCGGCTCAGCGAGCCGGCCGCGTTCGGCGCCAGGCTTGCACGGAACGGTTGGGGCACCATCCTGAAGCCGGTAGCGCCGGCGGGCGCGCGCCGATCCACGTGATGGCGCCGGATTCGCCAGGCCGCCGCCCGCGGCCAGGTGAGCTTCAGCATTCCCTAACAATTATGCCAGCCGGTATCATGTGGATACGGGTCCACTGAGCATCCGCTTCCTCACTTCAACGCCGCTCGACATCCACCGCGGCAGCGGCACCTATGTGGGCATGCAGGTGCTGGCCCGCGCGCTCGAATCGCTCGGCCACACGGTGGTTTTCGAAACCCCGCGCCTGCGCCTGCCCGTTTACACCGCCGAGCGCCTGCTGTTCAACCTTTCCCTGCGCCCCTCCGGCGCCGACCTCACCGTGGGCTTCGACATGGACGGCTACCGGATCGCCGGCCAGTCCAACCACGTGGCGGCGTTGAAGGGCGTGATCGCCGACGAGGTGCGCTTCGAAACCGGGCTCACCCGCCTCACCATGGCGATGCAGGCCCGCCGCGAGCGCTTTCACGTCCAGCGCGCCGCGCGGGTCCTGGTAACCAGCCGCTACTCCGGCGACCGGGCGCGCGAGTTCTACGGCCTCGAGCGGGCGCCGGCCGTGGTTCCCGAGCTGATCGACCTGGCCGAATGGCGGCGCCTTTTGGAACTCCACCCCGCCCGCTCCCCGCGGTTCACCGTCCTGTTCGCCGGCCGCCTGTACCGGCGCAAGCGGGTGGACGTTCTGCTGGGCGCGGCCTCCGCGCTGCGCGGCCCGATCCCCGATCTCGAAGTTCGTATCGTGGGCCACGGCCCCTGTGCCCCCATGCTGCGGCGGCAGGCGCGCGAGGGGAAGCTCGCGAATACGGTGACGTGGCTGGGCAACGTGACCCGCGCGCAGCTCGCCGCGGAATACAACCGCGCCGATGTATTCTGCTTGCCGAGCGTGCAGGAAGGCTTCGGCATCGTGCTGCTGGAAGCCATGGCCGCCGCCACCCCGATCGTGGCAGCGCGGGCCGCGGCCATCCCCGAGGTGGTCCCTCACGGGATGCTGGTCGAGCCCGGCAGCCCGGAAGCGCTGGCCGATGCCATCCACCAGCAGTACCGCTCGCCCGATACGCGCGCCGCGCTGGCCCGCACCGGAACGGACTGGGTGGAACAGTTCGACGCGCCACGCGTGGCGCGCCTGTTCCTGGAAGCCGCCATTACTTGAAGCTGAGCGTGATGGCGAAGCGCACCTCGGGCGCCGCGGGATTCACCACGTAGGTGGCGCGCTCGGCGGCCGCCTGCTCGGTCAGGTTGGAGCTGTCCTTGGACAGCGCAGCGTCCGACAGCGCGGCGTTCTGCAGCACCGCTTCCGGCTGCCGCGAGAACGACACCTGCAGGTCTTTCTCTCCCGGTCTCAGCGGCTCCGTAGTGAAAGGCACCAGGCGCTCCATGCGGCGAGTGGCCACCAGCCGCCAGGCGGAAGGCGCCGTCCGCGCCATCAAGGAAAGGGTCCCGCTGTCATTGGTTGTGAAACGCAGCTCCACCGAGTCGCCGGCCTTCAGGTTGTCCGGATCGATCTCGACGTAATCGCCGGTCTCCGACTTGCGCAGCACGGTGTAGCGCACGCCGAGGTTGCGCGCCGGCATCGCGGCGCCTCCCCCGCCTCCCCGGCCTCCGGCGGCAGCCGCCCTCATTCGGAGGCTCTCCTGCTGCTGCCCCTGCGCGCCCTGCTGCTGTCCCGCCTGGCCGGTGGCATCGGTGGCGGCAAACCGGGAGACCGGCAGGTTTCCGTAGAACAGGCCGCGCGCATTCTGTCCCGTGCCCGGAATCGTTCCGCCGATGCCACCCGCCATACCGCGTGCAGCCGCGAGCGGAGCCGGCGGCGCCGCGATCTCGAGCGGTGGGACCGGCGGAGGCGGAGCCATCTCGGCCTTGGGCGCGGGCGGCAACTCCGGTTGAGGAGCGGGAGCCTCGCGGCGGAGATCCGTTCGAGGCGGTGTGAATTGCCGCGGCGCCGCTTTCGGTTTTCCGGCCACGGCCGCCGGAACCGCTGTCGCCGCCGGGGCCGCCGGCGTCGGGGCGGGCGGGGCCGCGGGCGGTTCCGGAGCTTTCACCATTGCCACCTCCAGCGGCCGCGGCGCCAGCCGGTTCTGCCTCACGATCACCACCGCGGCCACCACAAGCGCCGCCATCCCGATGGCCGCCGCGGCGCGCCAGCCCTGGAACGCCTCGTACCAGCGCGGCGGGCGCTCATCGAGCGCCGTCAGAAGCTGCGCCTTGGCCGCCGGATCGCGCAACAGATCGTGCAGCGCCTGTTCGCGGACCAGCGCGTCGAACAACTCCTGGTCGCCGAGGGCTGCTTCGAACAGCGCCTGCTGCTCTTCGGGCGTGAGCGTGCCGGTGGCGTAACCGCCCAGCAGTTTCCGGATGTCTTCGCGGTTCATCGCTTTCCCGGCTCCCAATCACCGCCCATCAGTTCCAGGAGGTGCTTGCGGCACCGGTGGTCCCAAGTGTAAACGGTGTTGATGTTGGCCGCCCCCATGATCTCCTGAATCTCGGGAAAACTCTTGCCCTGCAACTTCAGCCGGACCAGCCTGCGGCAGCGCTCTCCCAACTGGCCGATGGCGCGCGTGAGCTGCTCCAGCATTTCCTTCCGCTCCACGTAATCGGCCGGATTCGAATCCAGGTCGGGCAAAGGGATATCGGTGATGGACACCTGCGTATATTCACCGCGCCGCGCGGCCTTCCGGCGCAAGCTCATGATTTTGAACCGCACGATCTGCAAGGAGAGGGGCAGCAGGTCTTCCGGACGCTCGAGGTGGGCGTACTTTTCATGCAGCAGCATGAGCACCTCCTGGGCCAGGTCTTCCGCGACGTCCCTCGATAGATGAGATGCCGCGAACAGGACAATCCTTTCGCGCAGCTTGGCCAGGACCTCTTCGCGGTGCACGGATTTCCCCGCTCAGTGCCAGGATAGCATCCGATTCGGGCGCGGCCGGTGAAGAAAGCGCGCAAGCGGGCGTTGGCATGGTTCAACGCGGACGTCTCGCGCAACAAGAGCGTACCGATCCGGGAATCGGTCCGGTTCACCATACAGGCGGAGTTCCTGACCGTGTTCAATCACCCGACTTTCAGCCTGGGCGGAGTGGGTATTCAGAGCACCGCCTTTGGCCAGCAGACCGCCGGCCCGACCACGGCCCGCCGCATCGAACTGCGCGCCAACCTGGAGTTCTAGAGTGGGCGGCAACGTGAACTGAAACGCCACCACAGAGCGGCGGTGGCGTGGGTCTTAACGAAACTTGACAGAGTTCGAGTGGTCAATCGGCGCGTTTCACACGTCAACCAGTCAGAGGAACGGGATGCCGGACAACAGCGCCGCCGCATTCCTCCTGGCGGGCTGGCAACGTGCGGCGGTAAAGTCCATTGTGGCCCCCTGCAACTGGCACGAGTCCCGGCACGGTTCGGGTCCCGTTCCTCAGTTACGAAAGGAGCAATCATGTCCAAACAATCGAGGCAGGAAATCCGAATGACGAACCGATCCGCCCATCCGGAGCACGAGAAAATCGAGGCGCTGGCGTACCAACTTTGGCTCGAAAGGGGATCGCCGGCGGGATCGCCGGAAATCGACTGGCGGCGGGCCGAAGAGGAATTGCGGAACAGCGCTCAGGCGGTCCGGCAGGCGGCCTGAACTCCGCTACAGCGGCGGGCGCGGCTGGATCCGCAGAGCGTCCGCCACTTTGTTCCACGCCGGCGGCCGATATCCACTTTCGACAACTTGTTCCGCCGCCGGCCGCCCCCACAAACTGGGGCCATGCGGCTCGCGAAACCCCTTCTTTCCGTATTGTTTCCCGCCTGGCTTGCATCCGGCCTCGTGCCGCGAGCGGAAGCCCAGTTCACCGAGCAGGGCCCTAAGCTGGTGAGCAGCGGGTCGGGCGGGCTGGCCACCAACGCGGCGCTGTCGGCGGACGGCAATACCGCAATTTTCGGAGGCCCTACCGACAGCAGCCAGGTGGGCGCCGCGTGGATCTTTACCCGGACCAACGGCGCGTGGAGCCAGCAGGCCAAACTCCTGGCTAACGATGCGAAGGGTTCGGCGCACTTTGGTTCGGCGGTGGCCATATCCGCGGACGGCAACACCGCCGTAGTCGGCGGCAGCTCCGACAACGGGGGCAACGGCGCCGCGTGGATTTTCACGCGGAACAACGCGGCCCAGGGGGCGCCCTGGACCCAACAAGGCAGCAAGATGATCGGCACCGGCGGGGGCCTGTCGGCCCAGGGGTCCGCGGTGGCGATTTCCGCCGATGGCAACACGGTCCTGGTCGGTGGCTCCGAAGACAACTTCGCTTCGGGAGCGGTCTGGGTTTATGTGCGATCCGGCAACGTATGGAGCCAGCAGAGCACCAAGCTGGTGGGCACGGGCGCTGTGGCGCCCTTTGTCGCCCAGGGATCCGCGGTGGCGATTTCGGCCGACGGGAACACGGCGATTGTCGGCGGCCACGGCGATACCAACAGCACCGGCGCGGCCTGGATCTTTACGCGTACGGGAAGCCTGTGGAGCCAGCAGGGGTCCAAGCTGGTCGGCGACGGCGCGGCGGCGTTGGCCCTCCAGAGCTTATCGGTGGCGCTCTCCGGCGACGGGAACACGGCGTTGGTGGGGAGGACTCTCGACAGCGCCGGCGCGGGAGCCGCCTGGGTGTTCACGCGCTCCGGCGGAGTCTGGAGCCAGCAGGGCGGCAAACTGACCGGCACTGGCGCGGTGGGCACGGCGAATCAAGGACAGTCCGTGGCGCTCTCCGGCGACGGGAACACCGCCGTGATCGGCGGGCCGGATGACAATTATCTGAGGGGAGCCGCGTGGGTTTTCAAGCGGAATGGCACCTGGATGCAACAGGGGAGCAAGCTGGTGGGCGGCGGCGGCGGGTTCCAAGGTTCCGCCGTGGCGCTCTCGGCCGACGGCGGCACCCTGGCGGTGGGTGCGCCCGGGGACAACGGAGGCTCGGCGTGGATCTTCGCCGGCCCTGCTTCCTCCACGCCTGTGCCGGCCGGCGCCAGTCCGGGATTCGGCACCGGCACGACCGGAACGTTCACGTTCAACATCTCCGATTCCGGCGGATGGCAGAATCTCACCGTGGCCGACGTGCTCATCAACAGCGTGCTGGACGGACGCCAGGCTTGCTACGTGGCATTCGTTCCGTCGGGCCCGAATGCCGGCTCGGTGTACCTGGTGGATGACGCGGGCGATGCCGGAGGACCCTATTCGGGCATGGTGCTGCCCGGTTCCCAGACGGTCGGCAACGGCCAGTGCACCATTACTGGAACAGGGAGCGCGGTGGTCACCAGCGGCGACAACCTCACGCTGACTCTGGCCATCACGTTCGCGCCGGGCTTTTCCGGCAACAAAGTGTTCTATGTGGCGTCCCAGGATGCCACGTCGAACTCGGGCTGGCAGGCGCTGGCGACCTGGAACAATCCGGGGACGGCGGCGGCGGGGCCCGCGGTCACCGGAGTGACGAACGCGCGCGCCACCGGCCTCGCCCAAACCTACACGTTCACCTTCAGCGACAGCACCGGCTGGCAGGATATCACGGTGGCGAACGTGTTGATCTCGAGCGCCATCAACGGCGTTGGGTCGTGCTATGTGGCGTTTGTGCCGGCAGGCGCCAATGCGGGATCGGTCTACCTGGTGGACAATGCGGGCGATGCCGCCGGCCCGTACGCCGGTCTCGTGCTCCCCGGGCCGGCCGCGGTATCGAACGGGCAGTGCACCGTCTCCGGCGCGGGCAGCGCGGTGAGTGCCGGCGGCAACACCCTGCAACTGACGCTGGCCGTCACGTTCACTCCCGGCTTCGGCGGCAACCGCATCATCTACGCCGCGGTTGGAAACGGCAAGCAGAACTCCGGCTGGCAGGCTGTCGGGTCGGTGGCCGTGCAGTAGAATAACTGCCGCGTTAGCGGTTGTAGTTCGGCGTGATGCCGCGGAGCTTTTGCCACACGGCGTCGCACGCGGCCAGAGTCTCCGCGGTCAACGGGCCGCGATCGAAGGCATCGAGATTCTCCACGAGTTGCTCTGGCCGGGATGCGCCCAGGATGACGCAGTCGGCCGCGGTATGGTGCAGCAGCCAGTTGAGCGAGATATCGACGAGGGAGCGGCCGGCCTGACGGGCAACGCCGAGCAATTCGTCCACGGCGTCGAAATACGCGGGATGCCAGTAGCGGTCCAGGTATAGTTGGTTGTTGTCGAAACGCGTGCCGGGAAGCGGGCGCGAGCGCTGCTGCTTGCCGGTGAGCATGCCGCCGGCCAGCGGGTTGTAGACCACCATGGGGATGCCGAACTCTTTGGAAAACGCGATGTACTCCTGCTCGATTCCGCGCGCCAGCAGGTTGTACATGGGCTGGGAGACCACCGGCGGGCGGTAGCCTTTCTTCTCGGAAATCCAGAGGACCTGGGCCACCTGCCAGGAGGCGAAGTTGGAGATAGCGGGGTAGCGGACTTTGCCCGCGCGCACCACATCGTCGAAGGCTTCCAGGCTCTCCTCGATGCGGGCGGAGTAATCCGGCATGTGGAGGTAATAGAGGTCGAGGTAGTCGGTCTGGAGGCGGGTGAGGCTGGTATCGATATTGGCCAGGATGGACTTGCGGGAGAGCGTGGAGACGTCCGCCGGCTGGCTGCCCTTCATGCCCACCTTGCTGGCCAGGATGATGCGGCTGCGGCGGCCTTTGAGAATATTGCCGAGGATGGTTTCGGCGCGGCCCTGGCTGTAGACGTTGGCCGTATCGAAGAAGTTGATGCCGCGATCGATGGCCAGGTCGACCATGCGGGCGGCATCGGCTTCGCCGGTTTGCGTGCCGAACGTCAGGTTGCCGAAGCAGGCTCGCGAGACGGCGAGATCGGTACGGGGGAGAGTGCGGATTTCCATCGCCGATAGTTTAGCGTAACGGGGGGGACTCCTCGACGGCTTAACCAACGGGAATTACGGCGCCGCACAACAGCCTGGTCTCGCGGGCGAAGCGCTCCAGGCCGTCGCGGAACCGAGGATCGGCAATCTGGATGAGCGCCTCGGCGCGCTGCCGCAGCGTCTTGCCGTGCAGGTAGGCCACGCCGTGCTCGGTGATGACGTAGTGCACATCGCCGCGCGAGGTCACTACGCCGGCGCCGGGCTGGAGCCTTGGAACGATGCGCGAGACCGCGCCGTTTTTCGCCGTGGAGGGCAGCGTGATGATGGGCAGGCCTCCCTTGGAACGCGCGGCGCCGCGCAGGAAATCCACCTGCCCGCCGATGCCGCTGTACAGCGCCTGGCCCATGGAGTCGGCGCACACCTGGCCGGTCAGATCCACTTCGATGGCCGAGTTCAGCGCCACCATGCGGTCGTTCTGCGCGATGACGAACGGGTCGTTGGCATACGCGCTGCGGTGGAACTCGAAGACCGGGTTGTTGTCGATGAAGTCGAACAGCTTCCTGGTTCCCAGGACGAATCCGGCGATCACCTTGTGGGGGTGAAGGCTCTTGCGCTCCCCGTTGATCACGCCGGCCTGGATCAGCTCGATGACGCTGTCGGCAACCATTTCGGAGTGGATGCCGAGGTCCTTGTGGTCGCGCAGCAGGCCCAGCACCGCCTCGGGAATGCCGCCGATGCCGGTCTGGATGGTGGCGCCGTCGGGAATGAGCGGCGCCACGTGGCGCGCGATGGCGCGGTGCAGATCGGACACTTCGTGCTTCTGATATTCGGCGAGCGGATGCGAGGTTTCGATGAAAGCGTCCACGCGGCTGACGTGCAGGAAGGTGTCGCCGTGCGTGCGGGGCATCCGGTCGTTGATCTCGACGATCACGCGGCGCGCACACTGGGCCGCGGTCAGGGAGGCGTCGATGCTGGGCCCCAGGCTCATGTAGCCGTAATGGTCGGGCGGGGTCGCTTGCAGCAGGCACACATCGATGGGCAGCGCGCCGGAGGTGAACAGCCCTTCGATCTCGCTCAGAAAGATGGGCGTGTAATCGGCGCGGCCCTCTTGCACGGCCTTGCGGACGTTGCCGCCGATGAACAGCGAATTGTGCCGGAAGTGGCCTTCGTACCGGGGCAGGGAATAGTCGGCGATCCCCATGGTGGCCATGTGGAGCACCTCGACGTCGCACAGCTCGGGGCCGCGGCGGGTGAGGGCCTGGACCAGCTCGATGGGTTCGGCGCAGCCGTTGTGGATGTAGACGCGCTGCCCGGACCGGACCACGGCGAGCGCCTCGTCGGCGGAGACGATGCGGGCGCGGTAGTTGTTGGTCACGGGCGCCTCCCGCGCAGCGTGTAGACGCCGCGCGACAACTCGGCGCAGCTTTGAATGGCGGCGTCGGGGCCGCATCGCGCGATCTCGAGAAGGTAGGGCAGCATGGCCTGCGAGATGGCCACGCTGCTGGAGCGGCCCAGGTCGGCGGTGAAGTTGGGGACGCAGAAATGCGTGACGGACTTGTAGACGAAGGTGGGCTGGCCCAGGTTGGTGGGACGGCTGGTTTCGACCGAGCCGCCCTGGTCGATGGAGACGTCGATGACGGCGGAGCCCGGCTTCATGTTGTCGACCATGGCGCGGGAAACGGCGTGGGGCGTGCGCTCGCCGGCCACCAGGATGGCGCCGATCACCACGTCGGCGGCGGCCACGGCTTCGGCGATGGCGTCCTCATCGGCCAGGCAGGTTTCGACGCCGCGCACCTGTTCCATCACCCGGCGCAGCTTGCGGGGTTCGACATCGAAGGCGGTGACGCGGGCGCCCGAGGCCACGGCGGTACGGGCCGCGGCGGAGCCGACCGCGCCGGCGCCCAGGATGACCACGCGCGCGGGCGGCACGCCGGGAGATCCGCCCAGCAGGATCCCGCGCCCGCCGGAGCTGGAGCGCAGCAGGTGCGCGGCGATGGGAACGGTCATCTGCCCGGCGATATCGCTGATGGCCGCGAGCACCGGGAGGCGGCCGGTATCCTGCTGGATGATCTCGCAGCCGATGGCGGTGATCTCGCGCTCGGCCAGCGCCTCCACCAGGGCGCGGTCCGCCACGGCCATGTGATAGAACGCCATCACCGCCGTGCCGGGTTGGCAGAGGGCCAGATCCTCGACGCCGGGCCGCCCGATTTTGGCGACCAGCTCGGCGCGCTGAATGGCCTCCGCCGGCGAGTAAGCGATGCGCGCGCCGGCACGGAGGTATTCCGTGTCGCGGAACATGGCGCCGTCGCCCGCTCCGGTTTCCACCCAAACGTCGTGGCCCGCGCCCGTCAGGCGGCGCACGACGGGGGGCGTGAGGGCGACGCGGCGGTCGAAAGCCCCGCGCTCGCGAATGACTCCGATGTTCATAAGAAGATCGCTTGCTGACGCGCGCGGTTCAGCTCCCGGAATCCGCGACCGGCGTGTAGGCCCCCAAGAACTGCGCGCGGATGGAGTGGAGACGGTCGGACATCACGCTCAAAATGGCGCGCATGAAGCGGAAGCCGAAGGCGTAGTCCTCTTCGCAGGCGTGCTGGAGACGGGCGCCGTCGAATGCCAGTGCGTTGACGCCTTCGAGCGCCCGCGCCTGGAACTGCTTGCCGTCATCGCGCGTGACCGATGACCAACCGAGCACCTCCCCGGCATACAGCGTGGCGACCCGCAGGGGATGGCCGGGAGAGACGACCTCCAGCGCGACGTTGCCGGAAATCAAAAGATAGAAGAGGCTGGAATGGTCGCCCTCCTGGAAGATCAGCTCTCCGGGCTGGAAACGCACTTCACTGGCCATGGCGGCCAGGCGTGCGACGTGGTCCGGCCAGAAGCCCTTGACGAATGGATGTTCCAGCAGGAGAGCGGTGACGGTATCGGTGGTCATGAGCACCTCGTATGAGTGGTGAGCAGGGTAATGCCCTAACTTTATATTCGGACCTTTTGAGGAAGAAATCAACTAAAAGCCAGTAACGCCACGCCCGCCGCGATGAGGGCCGACCCGAGCACGCGCCGCACGGCGTGGCCTTCGCCGAGAAACCGGGATCCCCACCACGCCGCAATCATCATGGACATCTCGCGCATCGGGGCGATGCGGCTGACGGGGGCGATGCGCATGGCGGAGAGTACCAACACGTATGCCGCGGGCGTGAGAATGGCGATCCCGAGCGCTTCCTTCCAGCATTGCCGGTATTCCTTCCGGAGGGCTGGCCGCTCATGCCACGCGCGGAGAGACAGCACCACGGTGCGGAACAGGTTGCCGGCATATTCCACCAGGAAGGGCGAGAGGCGGAGGACCTTGACCGAATATCCGTCGGTGAGCGTGTAGCACGCGATGGTGCAGCCGGTCGCCACGCCCCAGAACAGGCCGGCGCGGCGGGCGCCGTGGCGAAAGGCGCGCGAGCCGCCGGGCACCAGCCAGACGCCGGAAGTTACCAGGAAGGCCCCGGCTCCAGCTAGCGCGGACGGGCGTTCGCCCAGCAGGAGAATGGCGCCGAAGAAGGAGAGCAGGGGGCCCGTGCCGCGCGCCAGCGGATAGACCACCGAGAGATCGCCCGCCCGGTAACCGCGCTGGAGGCTTTCGGTGTAGAACACGTGGATGATGCCGGTGGCCAGCAGGAACAGGGCGGCTTTTCCGGTGAGGCGGTCGATTGATCCCGCGGTGATCCCGAGCGCCACCGGCAGAAACAGGATGGCTTCGGCGGACGACGAAAACAGGATGAGGTTGCGGTGCTGGGCCGCGCGCTTGGCCAGCAGGTTCCACGTGGCGTGGGCGCCGGCGGCGATCAGGACGAAAACGAATGCGAGCAGCGGCACGGGACGAGCCCCTATGCAACCGTTCCGATGTAGACCAGGGTCTTCTGCAGGAGGGTCACGCGCCCATCCCGCTGGCATTCCGCAAACAGGCGGGCGACCTCCGCGTTCATTTCGTCGTACCCCGGCGATCCGGGTTGCGGAGCGTACGAAGAAGAGTGCAGCCGGCCCAGCACGCTTTCCAGATCGAACTGCTGGTGGTTCGGAAAAGTCGTGAAGAGCCAGGCGCGGGCGCCGAAGAAGCGATCCATCGCCGCGGCATCGACGTTGCGGTGGTCCACCTTGGCATAGTCCGTCGAGTAGCGGTGCAGCATGGCCTCGTAGGCCTCCAGAAACGGCCCCTCCACGAGGCGCTCGTTCCACGCCAGCACCACCCAGCCCGGAGGCCGCGCGATGCGGCGAAACTCCTGGCGCGCGCGATCCGGATCGAACCAGTGGAACGCCTGCCCGGCGGCGATCAAGTCGGCGCAGCATGCGGGCAGGGTGGTGTCTTCGGCGCGGCCGTCGAAGCTGTGAAATCGCGGGTAGGAGGCAAGCAGGCGCTCGCCGGCACGCCGCATATCGGCATTCGGCTCGACGCCGAAGACCTCGCACCCGTACTCGAGGAACAGGCGCGCCAGCAGGCCCGTGCCCGAGCCGATATCGGCCACCAGGACTCCGGGGCGCAGGCCGCACTCACGTTCCAGCAGGGGAAGGATCTCGCGGGGGTACGAAGGCCGGTAGCGGACGTAATCGTCGACCCGCGAGGAAAAGCGTCGCGTGGGATCGTTCTCCATGCCTACAATGATTCCATGAACCGGCCCCCTCACGTTGCCGTCGTCGGCAGTGCCAATGTCGATCTCACGACCTTCACGGACCAGTTTCCGCGCCCGGGCGAGACCATCTTCGGGCGCGGTTTCCACCTGGGCTTTGGTGGGAAAGGAGCGAACCAAGCGGTGGCCGCGGCGCTGTGCGGCGCGCGGGTGTCGATGGTGGCGCGGGTGGGGGACGACCTGTTCGGATCGGCCACCATCGAGAATTTCAAATCGCGCGGAGTGGACGCCGCCCACGTGCTGATTACGCCCGGCGTATCGAGCGGTGTGGCGCCGATCTTCGTCGATAGCGCCGGGCAGAACCGCATTCTGGTGGTGAAGGGCGCCAACGACCTGCTGCTGCCGGCCGATGTGGAGGCCGCCGGGGACCTGCTGCGCACCGCCGACTGCATCGTGATGCAGCTCGAAATCCCGCTGGAGACGGTGTACTACACGCTGCGTTTCGCGCGGCAGCAGGGGATCCGCACGATTCTGAATCCGGCGCCCGCCCAGCCGGTGGAAATCTTTGAGCTGGCCAACGCGGATTACGTGATTCCTAACGAGACGGAAGCCGAGGCGCTGGGGGAGATGGTGGTGCGCAACATCGATGAGGCCCGCGCGTGCGCCTGCTCGCTCGTCGGCCGCGGCCTGCGGCGCGTGATCATTACGCTGGGAGGGAACGGCGCGGTGGTGGCCGGCCCGGAGCACGCGGGGACCCACGTGCCGACGCAGTTGGTGACGCCGGTGGACACGACCGGCGCGGGCGACGCCTTCATCGGCGCGTTCGCCACTTTCCTGGCGGCAGGCTGCGCGGAGGCCGAAGCGGTGGCGCGCGCCAACGTGTACGCCGCGCTGTCCACGCTGTCGGTGGGGACGCAGGCGTCGTTCGTCTCGCTGGATCGCTTCCAGGCGGCGTGGGCGGCCAGGTCTTGAGCGCTGCGATGGAGTATATATGGCCCGGATTACGATTTACCTTCCCGATGAGATAGAGGCCGCTGTCCGAAAGGCTGCCAAACGGCCGGCGACATCGGTGAGCCGGTGGATTGCGGGACACCTCGCGGAGAAGCTGAAGAGCACGTGGCCACCCGCGGTGCTGGATGCTTTCGGCGCCTTTCCGGACTTCCCGGAAACGAAAGATCTCCGAAGAGGCTATGGCGGGGACGCGCCGAGGGAGCCTCTGGAATGACCTGCTCGACAAGTCGGTAACGTCCAGGGTTCGGATGGCAACGCCTCACCGCGTTGCCGTCCCCAGGGAGATTTCGCGGCGGCGGTTGGCGGCGACCGCGAAGCCGCGCGGGAGGCAGCCAGGATCAGGGTGGAGTTGGAAGACCGCGGGCACGTCATCGGGCCGCACGACCTAATGATTGCGGGCACCGCCGTGAGCCGGGGTGCTACCCTCGTGACGAACAACACCCGGGAATTCTCGCGGGTCAAAGGACTGCGGCTGGCGGACTGGACGAAGTAGGGCACGCCCCGGCCCATGCAAAAGGCCTCGGTCCGGTGTAACCTGATTCTTCACCATGAAAGTCCTTCTCACCGCTTCCCTGATCGCTTCCGCCTGTTTCGCCCAGGGACTCGACTACATCAGGACCCACTACACCAAGTACGAGTACCGCATCGCCATGCGGGATGGGAAAAAACTCTTCACCTCGGTGTACGCGCCCAAGGACACCTTGCTGAAGTACCCCATCATGCTGGACCGCACGCCGTATAACGTCGGCCCGTACGGCGTCGACAACTACAAGACCGCCCTCGGCCCCTCTGAGAAGTTCGCGCGCGCGGGGTTCATCTTCGTGTACCAGGACGTGCGCGGCCGCTTCCTGTCGGAAGGCGAGTTCGTCAACATGACGCCGCAAATCGACCACAAGCGCGGCCCGCAGGACGTGGACGAAAGCTCCGACACCTACGACACCATCGACTGGCTGGTCAAGAACGTTCCGGGCAACAACGGCAAGGTGGGAATGTGGGGCATCTCTTATCCGGGATTCTACACGGCGGCCGGGGTCATCGACGCGCATCCCGCGCTGAAGGCCGCGTCCCCGCAGGCGCCCATCAACGACTGGTTCGTGGGCGACGACTTCCATCACAACGGCGCGCTCTACCTGCCGCACGCCTTCCGCTTCTTCAGCTTCTTCGGCCATCCGCGCCCCGCCCCCACGCTGCCCCCGCCCGCGCCGCCGGCGGCCAGCCTGCCGGATGCCTACAGCTTCTTTCTCTCGCTCGGCCCGCTTTCCAACGCCAACGAGAAGGAGTTCAAGAACGACGTGGCGTTCTGGAACGAAATGATGCAGCACGGAACTTACGACGAGTTCTGGCAGGCCCGCGACCTGCGGCGCCACCTCAAGAACATCAAGCCGGCGGTGATGACCGTGGGCGGATGGTTCGACGCGGAAGACCTGTTCGGCGCGCTGCATACGTACCAGGAGATCGAAAAGAACAGTCCCGGCGCGTCCAATATCCTGGTGATGGGCCCCTGGTACCACGGGGGCTGGGCGCGCAGCGACGGAGACACGCTGGGCGCCGTTCGGTTCGGCTCCAAGACCGCACAGTATTACCGCGATGAAATCGAGCTGCCCTTTTTCAACTACTGGCTGAAGGGCAAGGACGACCCCAAGCTCGCCGAGGCCACGGTCTTCGAGACCGGCACCAACCAGTGGCGCCGCGAGGACGCCTGGCCCCCCAGGGATGCCCGCGCGAAAACCCTGTACCTCCACGCCGGCGGCGCGTTGAGCTTCGACCCGCCGAGGGAGACCGGCGCGGCGTTCGACGAATACGTCAGCGACCCCGCTAAGCCGGTACCTTATATAAGCGGCCAGGCTTCCGGCATGACCCGCGAACACATGGTGGAAGACCAGCGCTTCGCCTCCACGCGCACGGACGTGCTGACCTATCAGACCGAAGAACTGGCGGAGGATGTGACCTTCGCCGGCCCCCTGTCGCCCTCGCTGTTCGTTTCCACCACCGGGACCGATTCGGACTGGGTGGTGAAGCTGATCGACGTGTATCCCGAGGACTACCCCGATCCCGATCCCAATCCGGCCGGCCTGCACATGGGCGGCTACCAGCAACTGGTGCGCGGCGAGATCTTCCGCGGCAAGTTCCGCAACAGCTTCTCGAAACCCGAGCCCTTCGTGCCGGGCAAGACGGAGAAAGTGGAATACGTCATGCCCGACATCAACCACTGTTTCCGCCAGGGGCACCGCATCATGATTCAGGTCCAGAGTTCGTGGTTCCCCCTGGCGGACCGCAATCCGCAGAAGTTCGTGGACATCTACAATGCCAAGGCGAGCGATTTCGGGAAGGCCACCCAGCACGTGTACCGCTCGGCGGGGGCGGCCTCCGGCTTGAAGGTGTACGTGCGCGGGAAGTGAGGGCAAAGCGCCCGTGCGCCCAAAACGGCCGATTCGCTCCAGGCGTACTAGGTCCTCCTCGAGCCTGACCCGCAATTCTCCCGCGATCGGACTGAAAGCCAGTAAAGGAATTCTCTGACCTCGTTACCCGAAAGTGTGGTACTATCTCCCCATTAGCATCGGGTTAGGTAAAAGCTGGTCCTGCCAGGCCGAAGCCGTGTTTTTTCTGCGTAACGGTCCCGTCCTGGTGGGGGCAATTGCAGTAACGGTGAGTTGGAATGCGCAAAGCGCTGAGCTTAGCAGGGGTCGGTCCCGGCGGCGTCGGTTCTTCCCGCCGTCTGGCTATGGTCGCCTCGGGCGTCCACCAGGGCCCTTCTGCCCGCACCTTCCAACAGTCGATTGAAACAACATCTCCCAAGGAGGATTGTGTGAGCTCAAAAAGATTGACAGGAAAGTGGGTACTGCTGCTATTGGTGCTGATCGCGCTGGCGGTCGTGCCATGTGCGTTTGCGCAGGAAACGACAGCAGGAATACAGGGAACAGTGAAGGACCCCAGCGGCGCCCTGATGTCGAAAGCCACGGTAGAAGTGACCAGCCCTGCGCTGATCGGTTTCAAAAGGTTGGATACCGATCAGACGGGCTACTACCGGTTCGCCAACCTGCCGCCGGGCACTTACACGATTACGGTCACGGCGAGCGGTTTCCGCACTTATAAGGAAGAAAAAATCGACCTGGGGGTCGGGCACCTGCCGACACTCGATGTCATCATGCAGGTCGGCACGCTGACGGAAACCGTCGAGGTTTCGGCGGCAGCGGCGCTGATCGACGCGACGCAGAGCAAGTCGCAGACCAACATCGCTCAGGACAGCCTGATGAATCTGCCCACGCAGAGCCTCTCGTACCAGAGCGTGATCCAGTTTGCGCCAGGCGCCCGTTCCGAGCCGCTGCAAAATAGCGGCACCGGCGCCAATAATGGATTCCAGATCAACGGCGCCAGCAACTCCGAAAACTCCTACCTGGTGGACGGGCAGGAGACCGCCAACATCCTGGACGGACATTCACAAGCCAACGTGCCGATGGACTTCATCGGCGAAGTGCAGGTGAAGACCAGTGGTTTTGAAGCGGAGTACGGCGGCGCGCTGGGCGGCGTGGTGGACGTAATTTCCAAACGCGGCTCGAATGAGTGGCATGGCAGCGTGTTCATGAACTACAACGCCGACCGGTTCAACGCCTCTCCCAACCCCAGCCAGCTACGGAACCCGCAGTTCCCCGCCAACCTCGGCGGCGCTGCGCGGTTGGACCAGCCTCTCGAGTACTACTATCCGGTCAAGGACCATAGCCGGGTTGCCGATCCGGGTTTCACGCTCGGCGGCGACCTGATCAAGGACCGTCTCTGGATATTCATTGGCTCGGCGCCGGATTTCAACCAGTTGCGGCGCACCGTAAACTTCACCTATCCGGGAGCCTCGGGTGCGCGAACCTTCAACGACAACAATTACACCTATTATTCGTTCGCGCGCGTGGATTTCCGGGCCACCGAGAAGATCCGCGTGTTTGGCTCCTGGGCGTACAACTATGCGCGCGGCACCGGCACCTCTCTGCCCGGCGCGGATGAAGTTCACGGCCAGTTCAACTCGTCCTCGACGGTCAACCCGGACAACTACAACGGCGGCATCGGTTCTGTTAATCCGCAAGTGATCTACAACCTCGGCGCGGATATCACCATCAGTCCCAGCCTGATCGCAACCACGCGGTTTGGGTATTTCTACTACAATACCGAGAGCCGCGGCTTGCCGGTCGGCATCCAGTATACCTACCGAGACACGAATTACCCCTACAGCACGGGGGATGCTCCGGCGCTGGCAACCACCAAGGCGCTGAACGGGACGGCGCTGCCCTCGCAGTTCGTGAATTCGACGGGCTACAGCAACATAGGAGGGAACTCCCAGACGGCCTTCGACATCTGGAAGCGATACAGCTTCAGCCAGGATCTGGCGTACTTCAAGAATTTCTGGGGCACCCACAACCTGAAATTCGGGTACGGGTTCAACCATGGCCTGGCGAATGAGGAGGCCGGTGTTTACAATACCGCGGATGTGTACGTCGCGTACAACGTTCCGTACGTCCCGCAAACCACCAACGGAGAGTCCCGCTGCGCGGCCATTGTCGCGCAGAATCAGTCTCTCTACGGCGCGCCCGGCGGAAATGCCGACGGAACCGCCTGCCAGGGGCTGTGGGGCACGGTGAACCTGCGCGACCTCATCTCCGCCAGCGGCAAGGTGGGCAACTGGAATCACGCTTTGTACGTGCAGGATGCCTGGACGGTGGCCAAAGGTTTGACGCTGAATCTCGGCCTGCGCCTGGACAAGGAAAGTCTCCCCTCCTATAACACGCTTCCTGGGTTCGAGGGCATCAGCTTCGGCTGGGGCCAGAAGATCGCCCCGCGCCTGGGCGCGGCTTACGACGTCCTGCACAACGGCAAGGTCAAGGTGTACGGCAGTTGGGGGTACTTCTACGACATCATGAAGTTCAACCTGCCGCAGGGCAGCTTCGGCGGCGCTTACTGGCACGATTGCGTGTACGCGCTGGACGACCCGAACTACAACGCGATCATCCCGCAGCGCGATGCGCAGGGCCACTACTGCCCGGTCGGCAGCGGCGCCACACCGGCCAACGGCAGCTTCCCGGCCATGCGGTTCATCGAAAACTACGACTACCGCGAGCCGGCCAACGACCCGAACCAGATCGGCTCTTTGGGACCGACCGGCCTGGTCGATCCGAATCTGAAGCCGATGAAGCAGCACGTCATGACATTCGGCGCCGCGTGGGAGATCAAGCACGACATGGTATTCGAGCCCGTGTACACGCGCACGCGCCTCGACCGGACCATCGAAGATGCCGGCACCATCACGCAGAACGGCGAGGTTTACTACATCACGAACCCCGGATTTGGCGTGAACACGGTAGTGCCCAATTGCAACGGCTGCCCGGCAAACCCGAAAGCCATCCGCGATTACGACGGTCTCGAGCTGCGCCTCACCAAGAGGTTCAGCCACCAATGGTTCGGCGCGTTCTCCTACACCTACAGCCGGCTGTACGGCAACTATGACGGCCTGACCTCCACCGACATCAGCGACTCCGAAGGCCGCAACGGCGCCAATACCGACCGCGCGTTCGACGAGCCGTTCATGTCGTTCGACGCGCACGGCAAGGCGATCAACGGACCGCTCGCCACCGACCGCCCGAACACCTTCAAGGCGAACGTCTACTACAACCTGAAGTGGTGGAAGCTCAACACGGTGCTCGGTCTTTTCCAGCAGATCTACTCGGGCACCCCGCTGAGCAGCTACATTAGCGTGTGGGGCGCTCCGGTGTTTGTGGAAGGCCGCGGCCAGTTCGTCAACATGACCCGCGATCCCGCCACCGGCAACTGGATCGCCGGCTCGGTGAGCGCGGCTCGCACGCCCCACTTCAGCCAGTCCGACATCAGCGCCTACCAGGACTTCCACGTCAGCAAGACCAATGAAAAACTGGTGGCGCGCGTCGGCGCGGACTGCTTCAACTGCTTCAACCAGCACCACCCGGTCGTCATCAACTCGAACCTGATCCGCACCGGGAGCCTCGACCCGGCCCCCTGCGGCTCGACTGGCACGAACTGCACGGCTACCGAGGCCGCCCAGGCCGGCTTCGATTACGGCGTCCTGCTGACCAAGGGCTACGATTACGTCGGGCTGGCGAATTCGCAGAAGAGCACGTTGAGCACTCTCTACGGCCAACCGCAACAGTGGCAGAATCCGCGCACCATGCGCTTCCAGGTCAGATTCACCTTCTAAATCAGGTAAGATCTACGTCTTCGAGGGGCCGCGAAACCGGCCCCTTTTTTTGTGCGCGGAGCAAATCAGCCTATTCCACCACCTCCAGGTGGCGTATAGTAATCCCAGAGGCGAAACTCATGTTTGACAAGAAGGCGGACCTCGCAGGCCCTGGCATCGGCGATTACGAGGAACTGGAGAAGATCCTGCCCCAGGATTACCACTCCCTGCTGACCCCCAAGGAAACCCAGAAAGCCATCTTCGCGGCGAAGAATCATATCGAGGAGCACCTGTGCCAGGCGCTCAATCTGATGATGGTGACGGTCCCGCTCATCGTGGACGTCGAGAGCGGGGTGAATGACTACCTCGACCGCGACGGTTCCCGCACCCCCATCCAGTTTCACATCTCCAACGATCGAGGCCGGCATCCGCTGGACGCCCAGATCGTGCAGGCGGCCACCAAGTGGAAGCGCGTGGCGCTGAAGCGTTTCGGCATCGAGGCGGGCGAGGGCCTGTGCACCGACATGCGGGCCGTGCGCAAAGACTATTTCCTGGACCACGACCACAGCGTCTACGTCGATCAGTGGGACTGGGAGAAGGCCATCACGCCCGCCGAGCGCTGCCTGGACTACCTGAAGCAGACGGTGAACGGCATCTGGAAAGTCCTGGTGGACACCGAGGAGTACATCCAGGACCTCTTCCCGGCTCTGAAGAACCCCAGATACCCGAACCTGCCGAAACGGCTCGCGTTTCTGCACGCCGAAGACATCCTGGACATGTACCCGGACCTTCCGCGCAAGCAGCGCGAGACGGCGGTCCTGCTGGAGTGCCCCGCGGTTTTCATCGTCGGGATCGGGTGGACCCTGAAGGACGGCTATCCCCACGAGATGCGGGCGGCGGACTACGACGATTGGGTCACCGAAGCCCAGTCCATCGACGGCCGGCCGGTCCACGGGCTGAACGGCGACATCCTGGTGTGGAACCACGTCACTGGGCGGCGGCACGAATTGTCGTCGATGGGAATCCGCGTGAATGCCGAGACGCTGCGGAAGCAACTGGAGCTGACCGGCCAGCTCGATTTCCTGAAGTTTCCCTATCACCAGTCGATCCTGAATGATGAGATTCCGCTGTCCATAGGCGGCGGCATCGGGCAGTCCCGCACCATGATGCTGCTGCTGCGGAAGGCACACTTGGGCGAAGTGACGGTCAGCGTATGGCCGCGAATTCTCAAGGATATTTGCGCGCAAAGAAACATTTTCGTGCTGGAGTAAGAAAACAGGCGGTGGCCCCGTGTGCCCGATGACGGATCCGGCTTCAGTTATAGATACTTGAAAATAAAGGAGATCCCAGCGCCTCTGGCACACGGGCTCCGCCGCCGCGTTGGCTTTACCCGAATAATAAAGCGTTTGAATTTTGGCGCAACTTGTCAACCGTACCAGTGCTCTTAGTACGGAGTAGGACTATGTATACAGATCCCGGGTCAGGCCTTTTCTTGTTTCAGGTCGTACTGGCGGGAGTCCTTACAGTTGCGTACCGGTTTCGCCGGGCTCTAGGCTCCTTCTTTGGTAGCAGGAGGGACTCTGACCGCCACTCCGGCAGTTAGCGCTCGGGTTTCGTTCCGCGATCCGGATGGTTTTGTCTGCCGCCACGAAGACCGGGTTCTGCGGTGTGTCTATCCGCATGCCGCGGAGAATCTCCGCACCTTTCTCTCATCCTCCGTTGCCACCGCTGCGATGTCCCGGGGAGCCGTCTCGCGCACGACGATCCTGGACGATGCCTCTCTCGCGGCCCTGCCCCCGGAGCTGCGGCACGGCATGCCCGCTGGATCGATGGTTCTGGAACACGAGCGGATTCCATTCGAGAACTATGCCTACGAATGGGCTCCGGAAATGCTGTACTCCGCCGCCGCTTCGACCCTGGAGTTGGCACAAGCGGCTTTCGATCAGGGGTTCCGGTTGAAAGATGCCGCTCCGTCGAACATCATGTTCCACGGTCCCCGGCCGGTGTTTCTGGATGTGCTTTCCTTCGAACGAGGCGACCCTCTGGACCCGCTGTGGCGGCCCTATGCGCAGTTCGTTCGGACCTTTATTTACCCGCTGCTGGCCAGCCGGTATTTCGGCCTCCGGCTGGACGAAATGCTGCTGGCGAATCGGGACGGCCTGGAGCCCCATCGAATCGCGAGGTTGTCCTCGGCTTGGCGTCTGCTGCTGCCGCCGTTTTTGGGCGCGGTCACCATGCCCCTGCTCCTGTCGTGGCGGGATGCACGGGGCGCAAGGGGCCAATACCGCCCTCGGCGCGCCGAGGACGCCGGCGAAGCCGGGTACCTCATGAGAGCCGCATTGCGCAGGGCCGGCCGCCTGCTGAAGAGAGTTACCCCGAGGGCCGGCCGGAACGAGGCTTCGCGCTACATGGAGAGCGGCCACCTGTACACCCCGGGAGAGATGACCGGGAAAGAAAGGGTGGTCATCGAAATCCTGGAACACTCGCGGCCGCGCGAGGTGCTGGATATCGGCTGCAATACCGGGCACTTCAGCGTGATCGCAGCGCGGCACGCGATGCACGTGACGGCCATCGATCGCGACCCGGAAGCGGCTGGGGCGCTGTGGAGGACCGCGCACGCAGGGGCGATGAACATTCTCCCCCTGGTGATCGATTTCGCCCGCCCGCCGGGCGCCTGCGGTTGGGCCAACAGCGAGTGCGCGCCGTTTCTCGAAAGAGCCCGCGGCAGGTTCGATTGCATCCTGATGCTGGCCCTGATCCATCACCTGCTGGTGAGCGAGCGGGCGCCGCTGGGAGGAATCTTCGACCTCGCCGCGGAGTTGACCCGGCACGACGCGATCGTCGAATATGTGGACTCCGAGGACGCGCAGTTCCAAAGCATCGCCCGCGGCCGGGACGCGCTTCATCGCGATCTCACCAGGGATAGTTTCGAGCTTGCGGCGCAGCGGCGTTTTGCGATCGCGGGATCGTGGCAGGTGACCGCCACGCGGTGGATTTACTGGCTGCGAAAAGGGGCGTGACTCGCGTGTTGCGCCGTTTTTCGATCTGTCTGGCGTTCTCCACCTGCTGTTTTCTGGCGTCGTGGGTGGCCCTTGCGACCAGCCGGGGCGTCTATTTCGCACGGTGGAATCCGCTGTACACGGCCGTCATCCCGGTGCTGTGCTCGGAAGGCCTTCTGGCGCTTGCCATGTCCGGTGCGTGGGAACTCTGCCGCCGGCGCGGTTGGCATCGCGCGCTCCCGCCCCACGTGCTGTTTCTGGCAGCCTGCCTCGTGCCGCTGGGATTGTCTCTGGCCGCGGGGCTGCGCGCCTTGCCGAGCGTGTCTCAGTGGCTGCGGAATCCGCTTGCCTGGCTGGCAGCGCTCCTGCTGGCCATCTGGGCGGCTCGGAGCGCCATCCGGAGACCGCGCGCGGCTTCGCATTTTCTGCTGACCGCGTTACTGGTCGCATCGCCGGTTCTGGCGGTCGTGACCGCTTGGGGCGCCTTCCCGGCGCTGCGCTATTCGGGATCGGCCTACACCGATGGCCCTCTCGCACCTGCACTTCCTGGGACGCCGCGGATTCGCGTGGTGTGGGTGATCTTCGATGAGTTGAGCCAGGCCATGGCCTTCGAGAGGCGTCCTCGCGACCTGCGATTGCCGAATCTTGACCGCCTGAAGGCCGAGAGCTTTTATGCGGTGGCGGCCAGTTCGCCTTCGGATGAAACCCTGATCTCCATGCCAGCGCTGATCCTGGGCGAGGAACTGGCCGAAGCCGTGCCGCTGGGACCGGACAATCTCCTGCTGCGAGCAGTGGTGCGAGCGCCCGGTCGTTCGCCGCTGTTCCCCTGGGCTTCCGTGTCCAATCTCTTCGATACTGCCCGGGCTCTTGGCCTCAACACCGCGGTGGCCGGTTGGTACCATCCCTACGGACGCGTGCTGAACCGCGGCCTGACCAGGTGCTATTGGGTGGCGATGTTGCGCCCGCCGGGTATCGAAGAGCCTTTCGAGACCGGACCGGTGACGGGGTGGCAGTTCGCGAATCTACCCCTGATCGGCTATCTGCGGCCCGAGTTTCCCTCGGCTCACCGGCGCAGGGAGCGAACCCAACGCTACCTCTTCTTGTTGGAACATGCCCGCGAACTGGCGGCGGATCCCTCGATGGGGCTTGCGCTGCTTCATCTTCCGGTGCCCCACCCACCCGCGATTTACAGCCGGTCCAAGGGTGCGCTCACCATGGAGGGCCCGCTCAGCTACCTGGATAATGTGGCACTGGCCGACCAGGCATTGGGCGCGCTGCGGCAGGCAATCGAGCAGGCAGGCCTGTGGGACCGGACCGCCCTTCTGATCAGCGCCGATCACGGATGGCGCACCGCGATGTGGAGCCGCTCGCCGGACTGGACAGCGGAAGAACAGGCCGCGTCGCGCACCGACACATCGGGCGTGCCGTTCCTGCTCAAGCTGCCGGGCCAGATTGCAGCCTTGCGCTATGACAGACCGTTCAATACGGTGATCACCCGCCAGGTGCTGACGCGGATTTTGTCCGGCCAACTGACGGCTCCGGAGCAACTGCCCGATCTGATCGAAAGCCTCGCGGCGAACAACCTCACGAACTGAGGCGCTGCTCAGACCGCCCCGAAACCGTCCGGCGCCAGATGAACCTGCCGCGCCTGGTGGAACGCGACATTGGCCAGGTGCGGCGCCGAAACCGCGCTGGCGCCCACTTCCACCGGGGCGTTGGGCTCCTTCCGCGAACGCACGCAGTCCATGAAATTCTGAATGTGCGGCTCGATGGGGATGGGCGCGGCCATCTGCTGGATGGGTTGCGGATTCTGCGGGTTCGGCTCTTTCCAGATGCGGAAGCCCTCGTTGTTGATGATCATGGTGCCTTCGTCGCCCTGGAACTGGATCGACCAGTCGTTGTCGTACGAGTTGCAGTAGTTCAGCGTCCAGGTGGACATGAGGCTGCCATATTCGAACACCGCGCAGAACACGTCGGGCACTTCGGAGCCGGTGTTCTTGGCGGCTTGCCCGTAGCAGATGGCGGATTTGACCGGCCCGGAATTGGTGAACCACTGAACCACGTCGTTCAGGTGCGTGCCCTGGTCGGTCATGTTGCCGCCCGAGTAGTCCCAGAAGTAGCGCCAGTAGCGGAAGCGCATGGGCTCCAGGTCGCGGTCGCGGGCCGAGCCCAGGAACCGCCTCCAATCCAGCTTGCCCGGCAGCGGTGAGTTGTTGAGCGGCTTGGAGACGTTCCAGTTCCACATCGGCTTCACCAGCGTGATCTTGCCCAGGATGCCGCCAGCGACGATCTCCCTGGCCTTGATGACCGAGGGCGCGCTGCGCCGCTGCATGCCGATCTGGACGATCTGCGAAGTCTTGCGCACGGCCTCGATCATCTGGCGGCTCTGCTCCAGCGAATGGGACATGGGCTTTTCCAGGTAGACGTCCTTCTTCGCGTCGAGGGCGGCCATGAGCATGGGGGCGTGCTGGTGGTCCGGGCTCGCGACCACGACGGCGTCCACGCCGGGTTGCGCCAGCAGGTCGTGGTAATCCAGGTGGCTCTTGGCGTTGGGCGCGCTCTTGAGGGCCTCCTGGAGGTGCGGCTCGTAGACTTCGGCGATAGCCACACATTCGGCGCCGAGTTTCTGAAAGTTCTGGTTGAGGTAGCGGCCGCGGCCTCCCGCGCCGATCAGGCCATACGCCAGGCGGTCGTTGGCACCCCATGCACTGCGCGGCACGAACAACGGAGCCGCCAGCGCGGAAGCGAGGAATCTCCTGCGATCACGATCCATGCGCCCAGTGTAGCGCGCTACACCACTTTTGGCAGCCTCTGGCGGCGGGTGACCCACTGTTCGCTCGAAAACAGGCGCGGCCCCACCTGGATCATGCGCGGCAGCAGGTTGAACAGTTCGGTGGGCGTCCATGGCTTTCCGGCGCGGGTTTTAAAGCCGCGGGCGTTCAGTTCGGCGGCCACCCGCGATAGCGGGCAGTCCTCCACGACCATGTCCAGCGCCACGGTGATGACTTCCTTTTCGGCGGCGCTCTCCACCAGGCCGGCGCAATCGGAGGAGACCTCCAGGCCGTAGGGGATTTCCTCGGCATACTGCTGGCCTTCCGCGCCCGGCGCCACGATGTCGCGCTCCCATTCGATGGCGGACGGCCGCCATCCCAACTGGATTCGCTGCATGAGGTAGTCGAGCGTGGGCAGTCCGGTGAGGGTTTCGCGGATACGTTCTTTCTTGGGCATGGCACCTCCGGACAGAAGTGGAGCACGTAAATTGCCTCGCGAGACCTGCTGGGGATGCATGGTTGCCCGACCCGCATTGTCCGAACGTGGGATGGGCCGTCCTCTCCTGGGACGCCGGCCGGCATCGGTGCTACAGTCAGGATTGAAACTCTATCCCATTTTTCTCGATCTGAAAGACCGGCCGGTGCTGGTTGTGGGCGCCGGGAAGGTCGGACTGCGCAAGGTCAAAGGGCTGCTGGAAGCGGGCGCCCGCGTCACCGTGGTGGCGCCGGAATGGGAGCCGGAATTCGCCGAATTGCTCGTGCGCCTGGTCCCGCGTCGCTTTCGCGCTTCGGACCTGGCGGGCTGCATGTTGGTTTTCGCCGCCACGGACGACCGCCTGGCCAACCACCGCATCGGAATCGCCGCCAAGGGCAGAGGCGTTTTCGCCAACATCGCCGATTCGGCCGAAGAGTGCGACTTCGTGGTGCCCTCCCGGTTGCAGCGCGCCAACATTCAGATTGCCATTTCGACCGGCGGCGAGAGCCCGCGGATCTCGGCGGAATTGCGCCGGAAGCTGGAAGAGATTCTGTAGGGCCGCGGCGGAACTTAGACCCGGCGCCTGGAGTCCAACTCTCCGCGGAGGAAACATGCTCGAAGCGCGCGCTTTGACGAAGCGGTTCAGCGGCATCCCGGCGGTCGATAACGTCAGCTTCAGCATCAAACCCGGGGAAGTCCTCGGCTACGTGGGGCCCAACGGAGCCGGCAAAAGCACCACGGTGAAGATGATCATCGGGCTGCTCGAGCCGACCGAGGGCCAGGTGCTGTTTCACGGGCGAAGCGTGATCGACGACCTGGCCGGGTTTCAGAGCCGCATCGGCTATGTTCCCGAAGAGCCCAACCTGTATCCGCACCTTTCCGGATACGAATATCTGCAACTGGTCGGCCGCCTGCGGGGGATGCCCCGGCGCGTTCTCGAGCCCAAAATCGAAGAATTCCTGCGTCTGTTTTCGCTGTGGGACGACCGCCATACGCCGGTCTCGTCCTACTCCAAAGGCATGCGCCAGAAGATCCTGCTTTCGGCCGCGCTGATGCACAACCCCGAGGTGCTAATCCTGGACGAGCCGATGTCCGGCCTGGATGTCACCACGGCTCTCGTGCTGCGCGAATTGATGCAGGAGCTGGCCTCCCGCGGGCGCATGATCTTCTACAGTTCGCACGTGCTGGAGG
This sequence comes from Bryobacteraceae bacterium, assembly GCA_035638575.1. GTDB lineage: Bacteria > Acidobacteriota > Terriglobia > Bryobacterales > Bryobacteraceae > DASQZT01. The sequence continues at coordinate 3,288 of DASQZT010000096.1, read as the reverse complement.
TGGTCGAGAAAATCTGTTCGCGCGTGCTGATCCTGCGCAAGGGGAAGGTGGCGGCGCACGATTCCATCGAGCACCTGCGCGAGCAGACGCACCAGGCGTCGCTGGAGGGCGTCTTCGCCGAGCTGACCAGCGAGCACGACCACCAGGCCATTGCGGGCCGCATCCTGAAGGTGATGCAGTCGTGACCTGGCTCCGGGAAACGCGCGGCGTCAAATTCGAGCTGACCCGCCACTTCCTGTCACGCATGTTCGACGGAGAGTGGTCGAGCGAACGCGGCACCTGGCAGACGCTCGCCGCGTGGGTCTTCGGTCTCCTGCTGCCGTCGGGCATGCTGATCGTGAAGGAGGGCTCGTTCGATTTCGCCGACGCCGCCAAGTATCGCCGCCTCTCGGAGCTGGCCTCGCCCGAGCCGTTCCGCGCCGCGGCGGTGGCCGACGAGCTTTCGCTCCTGGTGCTGATCCTGGCGGTTACCGGGCTCATCGCGCTGCTCGTGTGGCAGTCGCTCTTCCCGGGACAGCGCGACTACCTGGCGCTGGCGGGTCTTCCGGTGCGGGCGCGGCAGGTGTTCCTCGGCCGGTTCGGCGCGGTGCTGCTCTTTTCCACGGCGCTGGTGGCGGTCATGAACGTGCTGCCGAGCATACTGGCGCCCATCGAGTTTGGCGGCGCGTGGCAGAAGAACCCGTCGTACCTGGCGAACTTCACGGCCCAGGCGGTGGCGTCGGGACTGGAGTGCTTCTTCATTTTCTTCGCGATCGTCGCGCTGCAGGGCATCCTGCTGAATGCGCTGACGGGTCGCGCCTTCGCGCGGGTTTCGGTTTACGTGCAGGGCACGCTGATCGCCGCGCTGATGTTCGCCGCTCTGCGCAGCGGGTCGATCCAGGACTGGACGCCGGCCGACATCGCGCGGCTTCCCGAAATCGGCCGGTGGATTCCGCCGGTCTGGTTCCTGGGATTGCACGAGTGGCTGCTGGGCGACCGCGATCCTTTCTTCGCCGCGATGGCCGGCCGCGCGATGCTCGGAGCGGCGGCCGCCGTGGGGCTGGCGGCGCTCATGTACCTCGTCAGCTACCGGCGCTACCGGAGGCTGCTGGTGGAAGCGCCGGCGGCTCGCACCCGGTCGCGGATGCCGTGGAGCCTGCTCGATCTGTTATCGCGCGAGCCCCGCCAGCAGGCCGTGATGCAGTTCATGGCGAAAACGCTGGCGCGCAGCCGCTCGCACCGCATGGTGTGGCTGGCATACATCGGCGGCGCGGTGGCGCTCCTGCTGAACAGCTCCATCATCGACGGCGCATTGCTGGCGCGCGGTCGAAACTGGCATCAGGCGCTGAAGTTCCTGGTGCTGTTCTGGCCGCTGGCCTGCTCAGCGGTTCTGCTGCCCGGCTTCCGGCATGTTTTGCGAATCCCCGCGGAGCTGCGCGCCAACTGGATCTTCCAGCTCACCGAGAGCCAGGGGCGGGCGCAGTGGATGCGCGCCGTGGAGCGCTTCGTCATCGTCTACGCCATCGCGCCGGTCTACCTCTTGCTGGCGCCGGCGGCGATCCGGGTCGTTGGGTGGCCCATCGCATTGCGCATGACCGTGCTCCAGGTACTGGTCACGATGCTCGCCTTCGAGATCCTGTTCTACAGCTGGCAACAGCTTCCGTTCACCTGTTCCTATGTTCCGGGCAAGCGCCCGCTCGCCGGAATCGTGGGAGGGTACATCCTGGCGTTGGGCGCGGCCGTGCCGATGCTGACCTATTTCATCGCGTCGGGCGCGCAGTTCCCGCCGTTGTTCGTCATCATGTTCCTGATGTTCGGCGCGGGGTGGCTGAAAGCGCGCCAACTGCGGCGCGAGGGTTGGGGCGAAGCCGGACTGCTCTACGAAGACACCGGCTCGATGCTCACCGACCTGACCGGAACGGACACCCGGCCCGTCCAGACGGTCCAGGCCCGGCGGGAAAAGCGAGTGAAGCAGCGGGAACCCCGGCAGCGCGCCCTGTCCTGGCAGCAGGACCTGCGGTACGGCCTGCGGCAGATGCGGCGGAGCCCCGCCTTCACGGCCATCGCGGCGGGCACGCTAGGGCTCGGCATCGGAGCCACCACCTCCATCTTCAGCATGATCGATACGGTGCTGTGGCGGCCCGTGCTGCTGCGGAATCCGCAATCGCTGGTCTTCGTGCTCCAAAACCTTCCGTCGGACCCGCGTTTCTACAGCCCGGCCTCCCCGGCCGACATCGAAGACATCCGGCGCGCCAACACCACGATGGAAGACATTGCCAGTTGGCGCATCGGCTCGGTCAACCTGGTGGACGCCGGCGGCGAAGCCATCCGGGTCGATTCCGCGAGCGTCACGGCCAATCTCTTCGACGTCTTGCAGGCGCAGCCTGCGATGGGCCGGCGCTTCATGCCCGGCGAGGACTATCCGGGGCGCGAGCGCCGCGTGATCCTCAGCGACGAACTGTGGCGCGGCCACTTCGACGCGGATCCCGATCTGCTCGGAAGATCCATCCGCCTGGACGACCGCGATTTCACCGTGGTCGGCGTGATGCGCCCTGATTTCCAGTTTCCCCGGAACAACAAGCAGCTCTGGATTCCACTGGCGCTGACGCCCGAAGAACGTCACTCGCGCAGCGCCCTGATGGTGGATTCGGTCGGACGGCTGAAGCCCGGCCGCACCATGGCGCAGGCCGCGGCGGAGCTGAAGAGCCTGGGCGCGCGGCTCGAGGAGATGCATCCGGAGACCAACCGGAACCGCCGCTTCGAGGCGTGGCCGTACCACCGCTACATGGTCGGCGACTACGTGCCTGTGTACACCGCCATGCTGCTGGGCGGGGCGCTGTGCGTCCTGCTGATCGCGTGCGGCAACGTGGCGAACCTGCAATTCGCGCGCGCTGGGCGGCGTGCGCGGGAAGTGGCGGTCCGCACGGCGCTGGGCGCGGGGCGGTGGCGCATCGTGCGGCAGTTGCTGACCGAGAGCGTGCTGGTGTCGCTCGCCGGCGCCGTGCTGGGCGTGTTCATGGCGCGATGGGGCCTGGCCCTGATCAAGGCCGGGGTGCCGCCGGAGATGCGGCAATACATGGCTGGGTGGAAGGACATCGGCCTGAACGTGAACGCGCTCACCTTCGCGCTGGTGGCAGCAGTCGGAAGCGGCATCCTGGCGGGGCTGTCGCCCGCGTGGCGATGCTCGCGGCCCAACCTAGGCGAAGCCCTGAAAGAGGGCGGGCAGGCCTCCTCGGCCGGCCGCGGAAGGCACCGCCTGCGGCGCGTCCTGGTGGCCGCGGAGGTGGCCGTCGCGGTCGTCCTGTTGGT
>DASQZT010000095.1:0-86077 GCA_035638575.1 Bryobacteraceae bacterium | reverse complement strand
GTGCTGAACGGAGGCGCGGCCGCCATTCAAAACAGCCAGTGCTCGGTGAACGGCCCAGGATCGTCGGCGGTGAAGAACGGCAACACGCTGACGTTGACGCTGAACGTCACGTTCAAAGCGCCGTTCGCGGGCAATCGGATCGTGTGGGTGGCGGGGCGCGACGCGGCGGGCGGGAATAATACGGATTGGCAGGCCATGGGCACGACGACCGTGCAATGATAGGCCCAGGGCTGTTTATCAGCGGTTCCCTTGTCTATTGAAGATACAGAACCGGCCGCGTCGTTTCGGGAAACTCGCGCCGCTTGATTCCCGCGATGGACACTCCTTCCAGGTCGCCGGAGATCAGCCACGGCACACCGCGGACGACGATATCCAGTTCGTTCGCCGCTATCGGCGCGTTCCCGCGAGTCTCCACCCAGTCGCGGCTGCCCCATTCGCGCGTGATGGCGTTGCGGCCCACCTCCCGCACGGACACAGGCGCGGGATTGTTCCGCGATGCCTTCAGCGTTACCTGCCAACCGTCGTCCGGGTGCGCGCTCCAGACGGCCCACGTGTCGATTCCATCCGGCCCCCGGAACTTGAGCGTCCACAGGTCGGGGTCGCCCGTCTCGACGCGCCCGGCAAACCCGGCCTTCGAAACCAGCTTCGCGATGTCCGCCAAACTGAAGTAAGCCGGCTTGGGCGTGAGGTCGGGGCGCACGATCCCGAAGTTGTTCTCGTTGTTGGCGGCATTCCAGCCGTCGTCCTGAAAGTCGTACCACCAGATGCCTTTGAGAAACGGCATGGTGCGCGCCAGCAGATACATCCTGGCCAGGTAGGCGGCGGCGACTTCCGGTGGCGTGCCGCGGCGGTCGATCTCGGTTGGCCAGCCGGTCTCCGTCACATACAGCGGCACGGGCTTGCCTTCGCTGTATTTTTGGATCATCGTCTCCACCTGCCCCATCCACGCCGCCCAGGCTTCGGGCCCGCGGGGCCGCCCCGTTTCGCTGTAGGTGTAGGTGTGGATCGAGACGGCGTCCAGGAAGGGCAACGAGCCCTGCGCCAGAATACGTTCCAGCCAACCATTGCGGACGCCGCCGGGAGTGCACGCCCCGCCGTAGACGGTGATCGATGGGTCCACGGCCTTGATGCGCGGGTACACCTTCTTGATCAGGGCCGCATAGTCGTCCGCCGAGCCGGGCGTACGGCTGCCGATGGCGATGTCCCACTCGTTCCAGACTTCGTATAGTTTGACCCGGCCCTTGAAATGCCCCACGACGAACTCCGCATAGCGGCAGAACGCCTCGATTGCTTCCGGAGACCGTGGCTTGTCGCCGTTGTCATAGAGGCGGTTGCCGTAGTCCAGGATGATCAGCGGCTCGATCGCGGCCTTCAGGCTCGCGTTCACGAACTCATCCCAGGCGGGCGGCATGGCGAACTCGCCCCTGGTTCTCTCTATGGACCCCCATCCCACTTCGTCGCGGAAGGAGGCGATTCCACCCTGGCTCATCACGGACAGGTTGGCTCTCAACAGGCCCTTGCCCTGTCCGAAATGGGTGCATGCTCCAACAAGGAACGGATCGGCCGCCAACCCTGCCATGGGCAGCAAGGCCAGCAGCGCTAGGAGGCGGCTGCGCATAAGCTTATCTTATAGGTCAGCCGGTATTCATGGAAGCGCTCCCCTACCCGAAATCCGGCTGTGATAATCTCACTTCAATTCCCCGGTCGGAAGGAGGTCGCGATGGGCTACGCAATGAGGCTTGGGCGCGCGTGCTGCTGCCTGGTGGTTCTGGCGCGGATCGGCGCGCAGACGGAGACTCGTTACGACGTCGCCGCTGCCCAGACCGTGATGGTCCCGATGCGCGATGGCGTCCGGCTGGCCACCGACATCTACCGGCCCGCGCGGAACGGTTCGCCCGTCGAGGGCAAGTTCCCCGTCGTGATGGAGCGGACGCCCTACAACAAAAGCGGCGTGGCGGCGGCGGCCCGGTACCTGGTTCCGGGCGGATACATTGTGGTGGCCCAGGATGTTCGCGGCCGCTACGGGTCGGAGGGGAAATGGCGTCCGATCCGGGACGACCCGTCCGACGGCTTTGACACAGCCAAATGGATCGGCGCGCAGCCCTGGTCGGACGGCAGCATTGGAACCATGGGCTCGTCATATGGAGGCGCGACCCAGCATGCCCTGGCGATTGGCAACGCTCCGTACCTGAAGGCGATGATTCCGCGAAACGCCATGTCGGACTTCGGCCGGTACGGCGTCCGCCACAACGGGGCCTTCGAGCTGCGCTTTTTCAACTGGGTGTTGACGCTGGGAAATGCCGCGGGGACGCCCAACGCTTCCGCGGCGGCGGCGCGCGCGGCCGTGGATCCGGCGGCGGCGGCAGCGCTAGTCGATATGGGCAATCGCGTCCGCGAGTACGTGCTCGGCCTGCCGCTGCGGCCCGGCACGACGCCCCTGAAGTTCGCGCCCGATTACGAGGCATGGCTGGTGGAGGCCATGAGCCATGGCGACTACGACGAGTTTTGGAAGGACGCCGGCTCCAGCGTGGTCGATCACCTGAAGGAATACAAGGACGTTCCGGAATACCACACAACCGGGTGGTACGACTCGTGGGGCACGCCGGTGGCGAACCTGAACTTCGTCGAGTTGCGCAAGGCCAAGAAGAGCCTGCAACGCCTGATCGTCGGGCCCTGGATCCACAGTTCCGAAAACCACAGCTACGCGGGCGAGGCGCAGTTCACCGAAGACGCCGCGCTCGACCTCGAGGCGTTCCACCTGCGATGGTACGACCACTGGCTGAAGGGAATCGACAACGGAGTAGACCGGGAGCCGCCCGTGCGGATCTACGTGATGGGCGGAGGCGACGCGCACAAGACGCCGGAGGGGCGCATCTTCGTGGGCGGGCACTGGCGCGACGAGCAGGATTGGCCGCTGGCGCGCACCCAGCCGGCTCCCTACTATCTGCACGCGAACGCGCTGCTCTCACCCGATCCGCCGGCGGAGGCGCAGCCGGTCCGGTATCTGTTCGACCCGCGCAATCCCGTGCCGACGCTGGGCGGAAACGTCTCCTCTCAAGGCACGCTGATGTTCCAGGGGGCGGCGGATCAGAGGTGCCGCCCCGATTTCTGGCTGTGCACCGATTCGAAACCGCTTTCGGCGCGCAACGACATCCTGGTGTTCCAGACGCCGCCGCTGCGGAATGACGTGGAGGTGACGGGCCGGCTGATCGTGAAGTTGTGGGCCGCCTCGAACGCGCTCGACACCGACTTCACCGCCAAGCTGATCGACGTGTACCCGCCGAACGCCGATTTTCCAGGCGGGGTGGATTTGAATATCGCGGACAGCATCGTGCGGGCCCGGTATCGCCACGGGCCGGGCGCGGCGGAGCTGCTGAAGCCGGGGCAGCCGGAGGAATTCACCATCGAGATGTATCCGACGTCGCTGGTGTTCCAGCGCGGGCACCGCATCCGGCTGGATATTTCGAGCAGCAACTTCCCCAGATTCGACGTGAATCCGAACACCGGGGAGCCGCTCAACAACAACCGGCGCTGGCAGATCGCCGAGAATACGATCTATATGGACGGGAAGCATCCGTCGCACATCGTGTTGCCGATTACGCCGCCGGCGCGGTAGGTTGCGAGCGGCAGCGGGACTCGAGCGGCCTTAAGGTTGCCCTCGCTCCCCACAGGTTCTATAGTTGAGGTCACTCCGCCGGGAACGCGCGGACAGCCGAGGAGGTTCATCATTTCCAACGATACACTCCTACGCATCGTTCTCCTGAACCTGCCGCTCACGGCAGCCATCTTCGCGGCGCCGCCCGCCGCCGCTCCCCAGGTGTTGTGGTACCGGCAGCCCGCCGTGAAATGGGAGGATGCGCTGCCGCTGGGCAACGGAAGGCTGGGCGCCATGGTGTTCGGCGGAGTCCAGCGCGAGCGCATCCAGCTCAACGAAGACACCATCTGGAACGGCCGTAAGAGGGACCGTGTCAACCCCGGCGCGGCCCAAGCCCTGCCGGAAGTGCGGCGCCTGTTGTTCGAGGGAAAGCCGCTGGAGGCCACCAAACTGGCCGACGAAAAGCTCATGGGCGTTCCCAATCGCCAACCGCCATACCAGCCGCTGGGCGATCTGATTCTCACTTTTCCCGATCTGGAGAATGCCGCCGATTACCGGCGCGAGCTGAATCTCGAGACCGGCATCGCCAAGGTGGCGTACCGGGCCGGCGATGCCCATTGCACGCGCGAGGTGTTCGTCTCGGCGCCCGCGCAGGCCGTCGTGGTGCATGTCTCCTGCGATCAACCTCAGCGCGTCTCCCTGCGCGTTGCACTGACGCGCGAGCAGGACGGCCGCACGGAAGCCGCGCCGCCGGATGGTTTGATCCTGACGGGCGAAGCCATCGCCCACACCAACGCCTGGATCACCCCCAATTTGAGCGCCGAGCGCCTGGCCGCGGAGCGCGCCCAACTGGAACCTGGCGGCGTCAAGTTCCGCGCCGTGCTGCGCGCCGTGGCCGAGGGTGGAAGCGTGGCCGCCTCCGGCAGCGAGCTGATCGTATCGAATGCCAACGCGGCCACACTCATCCTGGTAGCCGCCACCGACTACGCGGGCGGCGACCCGGCGGCGGCCTGCGCCCGCTACCTTTCGCGTGCCGTGAAGCCGTTCGACGCGCTGCGCTCGGCGCACGTGGCCGACCACCAGAGCCTGTTCCATCGAGTCGAACTGGATCTGGGAAGCACGGACGCCGACGCCGCAGCACTCCCCACCGACGATCGCCTGGCGCGCTTCCGCAACGGCGCCGCCGATCCGGGGCTTGCCGCGCTGTACTTCCAATTCGGGCGTTACCTGCTGATGGCCAGCAGCCGCCCCGGCTCCATGGCCGCCAATCTCCAGGGGATCTGGAACGACAAGATGGCGCCGCCGTGGGACAGCAAGTACACCATCAACATCAACACCGAGATGAACTACTGGCCGGCGGAGGTCGCCAACCTGGCGGAAACCACCGGCCCGCTTTTCGACCTGGTCAAAATGTCGATCCCCAGCGGCCGGCGCACGGCGCGCGAGATGTACGGCTGCGGCGGATTCTGCTTCCATCACAACCTGGACGCCTGGGGCGATACCGCGCCCGTGGATTACGCCTACTGCGGCACCTGGCCCATGGGCGGCGCATGGCTGGCCCTGCACTTCTGGGAGCACTACCGCTTTGGGCTGGACCGCGGTTTCCTGGCCCGCGAGGCGTATCCGGTGATGAAGGAGGCCGCCGAATTCCTGGCCGATTTTCTGATCGAGGACGGCAAGGGCCGCCTGGTGACCAACCCGTCGTATTCGCCGGAGAACAGCTACCGCATGGCCGACGGCACGGTGGCCCACCTCACCGTGGGCGCCACCATGGACTACGAAATCATCCACGTGCTGTTCACCGCGTGCATCCAGGCTGCCCAGACTCTGGGAGTGGACGCACCCTTCCGCGAGCGCCTGGCCGCAACGCTGAAGCGCATTCCCGAACTGAAGAAAGGCAAGTACGGCCAGTTGCAGGAGTGGAGCGAAGACTACGACGAGCCGAACCCCGGCATGGGCCACGTCTCCCACATGTTCGCCGTCTACCCGGGCGATGAGATCACCCTGCACGGAACGCCGGAATGGGCGCAGGCCGCGCAGGTTTCGTTGCAGCGCCGCGTGGACCACGGAGGCGGCCGCGGCGGCTGGCCGGCGGCCTGGTACGCCAATATCTGGGCGCGCCTGGGAGACGGCGATCAGGCGTTCGACGGCATCCGCAATCTGCTGGCGCGCTCCGCCACGGCCAGCCTGCTCAACGGCGGACGGGTCTATCAGATCGACGGCAACCTCGGCGGCGCCGCCGGTGTTGCCGAGATGCTGCTCCAGAGTCACGAAGGCGAAATAGCCATCCTGCCGGCTCTTCCTGCGGCGTGGCCCCAGGGCCGCTTCAAGGGATTGCGGGCCCGCGGCGCCATCGAAGTGGACGCCGAATGGAGCGGCGGGCGCGCCACCTCCGCGCGGCTGCGTCCCGCCGTGAGCGGCGACCAGCGCCTGCGCCCTCCGCGCGGCCAGCGGATCTCGGGCATTCGCTGCCAGGGCCGGGACGTCGCGGTGAAGGCGGAAGCCGGTGGCACGTTTCGCGTCCGGCTCGACGCGCGCCAGGAGTACGTTGTCGCGTTCGAGTGAGAAAGGGGAATCTCATGGAAAGTGAAATGACGGGACGCACCGCGGACCTGATCGTGTGTGCGGCATTGGGCGACCCCATGAGTACCGCCAGGTACGAGGGGTTGTGCGCCGGCAACGCGAATACGCGGGTGCTGGGGGTGATGGTGTGCTACGCGCCCACACTGGACCTGCTGCGCCGCGCGGCAGCGGAGAAGAAGAACTTCATCGTCAGCCGCGAGCACCCTTTCTTTCTCCACGGCGGCCTGTACTACAGCTACGGCACCGATGGCCTGGAGGCCGCCATGAAGGACGATCCGGTGGTCGCGGCGAAACGCCAGATCATCAACGCCAACCAGCTGATGGTCTATCGCTATGCTTCGGCCTGGGACCTGTTCAAGCCCAAAGCCCAGTCGCTGGCTCTGGCGCAGGCGCTGGGCTTGAAGCCGCTCCCTTCGGCGCCTGGAGACCGGTCGCGCGGGGTGGTCTGCGATGTGCCGCGCACCACGCTGGCGGCTCTTGCCCAGACCGCTGCCGATCGCGTGAAAGCCTTCTGCCCCCGCACGGTCGGCGACGCCGCTGGCAGCGTCACCCGCGTCGCGGTGCTGGCCGGAGAGACCGACCCCACCCCCGCGTTGGCCCGGCTTTTGGCCGACCCGAAGATCGACGGCGTGATCGCCGGAGGCGGCGGTACCGTGGACGAGGTGGATGGCGCCATCGCCTGGTTCCAGGACCTGATGGCTACCGGCCGCAAGATCGCCATGCTGGCGATCGGCCACCTGCCTTCGGAAGCGCCGGGCTGCGCGGAGATGGCGAAGTTCCTCGGCGGCGTGTTTCCCGCGCTGCCTATCGAGTACTGGGAAACCCCAGATCCCGGTTGGATTCCCCGGTCCTGAGGAGAGAACCCATGCACCCAATCGATATCGACAAGAGCATCTCCCGCCGCGGGTTCGCCCGATGGGCAACCACGGCGCTGGCGGCAAGCCCGGCGCTGGCGGCCGCGGACCCACTCACGGCCGCCCAGATCGTCGACCGCATCAAGAAGAAGCTGGCCGAGGAGGGCGTCGTCTGGGGCCCTTCGAATTTCGACCGCTTCCACCTCGGCGATCCCGGCATCCAAGTGGTGGGCGTCGCCACGACTTTCCAGCCGACCTTACGTGTGCTTCAGCGCGCGCTGGCGGCCGGGAAGAACTTTGTCGTTGCCCACGAAAGCACCTGGTGGGACGGCTTCGATCCCGTCGAAGCGTTCCTGCAGGATTCCGTGTGCCAGGCCAAGATCCGCTTCGCCGAACAGAACCACATGGCGGTGTGGCGCATCCACGACCATTGGCACCGGCGCAAGCCCGACCCCATCTTCACCGGCCTGGCCCGCAAGCTGGAGTGGTCCGCCTACTATAAGTACGAGGAGCGGCCGAGGCACTACGAAATCCCCGAAATGTCCCTGGAGGAGGTGGCCCGCCACATCCAGCAAAAGCTGGGCACGCAAAACGTGGTGGTGGTGGGCGACCGCAATCTGCGGGTGAAGACCGTCGGCGATTGCGCCCACATTCTCTCCAGCGTGCTGCCCGCGCTGCGCGCCTGCGATGTGGCCCTGGTGGGAGAGACGCCGCAGCACGACACCTTCGAATACCTGCGCGACGCCATGAGCCTGGGAATGAAGAAGGGCGTGGTGATGATCTCCCACGAAGGCCTCGAAGAATGGGGCATGCAGGCGTGTGCCGATTGGCTGAAGCCCGTCGTCCCCGAGCTTCCCGTCGAGTGGATCGCCACGGGCGATCCCTTTCAGGTTCCGGCGATCCGGGTGTGAGCGGCTGTTCACCAGTCGATGGGCGCGCCGTCCTCCGTCGTCATGTGGGGGCGCGTTCCCGGCCGGAAGGGATGCTTCTTGGCCAGTTCCTCATCCAGGTCGCAGCCCAGCCCCGGCTTTTGCGGTAACTGCGCGTAGCCTTTCTCGATCACCATGTCGTCGCCGTGGAACAGGTCCACCAGCCACTGCGGCCGGCGCCTTCCGAGCCGCGTGCCGCACTCCTGAATGACGCAGTTGGGCGTCGACGCCGAAACGTGCGTGCTGGCCAGCGAGGCTACCGGATCGAAACTCCCGTGCAGCGCCACATCCATGAAATTCGACTCCGCCATGGCGGCGATTTTCCGGCACTCCGAGATGCCACCGGCCCAGGTGACGTCGGGGCGCACGTAATTGGCCAGGTGGTTGTAGATGATGTCCCGGAAGGTGCTGTACTTGGTGTAGATGCTCTCGCCGATACCGATGGGCACCGTGGTGTGTTCCTGCAACCATTTCAACCCCGCCATGTTTTCCTCCTTCACGGGGTCCTCGATGTACATCATCCGGTACGGTTCGATGGCTTTGCAGTATTCGAGCGCCATCACCGGCGTCATCATCCCGTGGGCATCGTCGATCATGTCCACGTTGTCCCCGACCGACTTGCGCACCGCATCGATGTAGCGCACCGCCAGCTTGAGGTCCCACGGCCGCTTCAGCACATTGAAGCTCGTCCAGGCCAGCCCCGTCCGCACGGCCGTGAAACCTTCCTGCGTGGACTTCAATACCTGCTCCGCCATGGCCTCCGGGCTCGCGGCGTAGGAATGATCGTAGAGGCGGACGCGATTCCGCGCGGCGCCGCCCAGCAGTTTGTAGATCGGGGCGTCGAGCAGCTTGCCCAGGATGTCCCATAATGCGATTTCGAGCGCGCTGATGGCCGCGTCCGGCACCGCGCCGCCGCGCTGGCGCGGCCACCGGAAGGCGGCCTGCCATAAAAGCTCGATGTTGGTCGGGTCCTGCCCGATCAGCAGCGCGCCGATGTCCTTGACCGCGCCCTCCAACGCGTGATCGAGGCTCGGCAGCGAGCTTCCCCCGAGGCCGGTGACCCCCACATTGGTCAGCACCTTTACGTAAAGCGTGCTCTCCACCCAGATCGGACGGACCTCGGTGACCTTCACTCCCGGGGGAACCTTGGCCGCCAGCCGTTCGCTCAGTATCCCCGCCCAGAATGGCGTGCCCGCCAGCCCGATGGCTCTCTTCAAAAAGTCGCGTCGTTTCATTTGGTCGCTCCTCGTAGCCGCGTTGGCCTGCCGGCCAGCGCCGCGGTCCACCGCTTGCCAGGGACCGCCGGCGCCCCAGCCCGAAGACAGATTATGCGCCACTCTCGCCGGCCGTGGAACCGCCTTGGCCTTCAATTCCGGCCTTGAGACTGCCGTAGCTACCGATAGAAACATCACTTTCCGCTTGGCTTTTTGTTTTCAATTGGTTGGTGAGACGTTAGGACCCCCGCCGGAAAGCCGTGTAACGTTGCCCCGGCACTCGTGCCGGGATATGGTTATGTACCAAGGAGTTCGTGGTGGGATTTGTCGATAGCTTGCCGGGGCCCCGCGCCGAAGGGCGCCCCAGAGCCACTTCACCCATGTCGCCGGAAGGAGGATTTCTCAGTGCGGACATATAAGAAGATATCCGTGTGCTTTAGGCTGTTGCTGTCGCTCGCATTCGTCGCGGGGGTTCTGTTCGCGCAGTCCGACCGCGGAACTATAACCGGCACCGTCACCGACCAGGCGGGCGCCCTGATCCCGGGCGCCCGCGTCACGGCCACCCAGATTGCAACCAGTGAGAAGTTCAACACGACCACAACGGGAGCCGGCGAGTTCACTTTGCCATCCCTCCCCGTCGGCAGCTACCGGGTTGTGATCGAATGCCAGGGATTCAAGACCACTATCCAAGACGTAATCGAGTTAGGGGCGGGAATGACCGCCCGTCTGAGTCCCAGGCTGGAGGTGGGCACGGTTCAACAGACCGTCGAAGTCTCGGCGCAAAGTTCCGTGCTCCAAATGGACGATGCCAAGCTCCACAATGATATTCCCGACAAACTGATCCAGGATCTGCCAACCGTGGTGAGCGGCAGCATGCGGAGTCCCTTCGACCTCGCCAACCTCACCGCCGGCGTGCAAGGGAGCGACACGGATGTCCGCATTGGCGGAGGCCAACAGGCGGGCTGGGGCGCCACGCTCGACGGCGGTTCTGTCACCGGCAACCGGCTGAGTTCGGCGGTGTGGTCCGCGGTGAACTCTCCCGGGCTCGATGCCATTGACCAGTTCACCGTGGATACCAACGGGTTTAAGGCCGAGTATGGCCGAGCCGGCGGAGGCATGATTTCCTTCGTCTCCAAATCGGGCACCGACCAGTACCACGGCACAGCGTTCGAGTTCCTCCGCAATAACTTCTTCGACGCCCGCGGCTTCTTCGCCAATTCCGTAGCCATCTACCGCCAGCACGATTTTGGAGCCTCCCTTGGCGGACCCGTGCGTATCCCCAAGCTGTACAACGGGAGCGGCAAGACCTTCTTCTTCTTCTCGTACGAAGGTTTCCGCAACCGCGTGGGCGCCAGCACAACGCCCATCGCGGAGCCCCCACCCGAATTCTACAGCGGCAATTTCCAGAACTTGGTGGCCAACGCCAAGGATGCCAGCGGCAACTTCATTCCCATCACCGTCTACGACCCGTCAACCACCACCTACAACGCCACCACCAACCAGTACAGTCGCACTCCCTTCCCCAACAACCAGATTCCGACAAGCCGCATCGATCCCCTCAGCGCCGCCATGAACGCCATCGCCCAACAGTCGATGACCAACCTCCGCAAAGATGTGGTTCCCGGAACCTGGCAGTACTGGCAACAGAACGCCTACCAATCGGGCAGCACCATCAACCCCAATAACAAGTACAGCATCAAGCTGGACCACGACCTCACCGAAAAGCAGCGGATCTCTTTCTACTTCGGCTACAACAAGAAAGAGAGCGTCCCCGGCCCCGATGGGGCTCCCGGCATCCCCGGCATCCTGAACGGATTCCAGCTAGACACCGACACGTCGCTGGTGTACCGGCCCAGTTGGGACTATACCCTCACCCCGCGCCTTCACAACCGCTTCTTTGCCAGCATCACCGATTTCCACGAACCGATCTACCCCCTTGCCTGGGGACAGGGCTGGAAAGCCAAGGGCATCTGCATGCCCAACGTGCCCGACTGCGACAGTAACCTGCCCATGATCTCGGGCACCGAGTTCGGCACCTGGGGCGGCTATGGCCGCAATGGCTGGGGCAGCCCGACGTATTCCCTCAACGACAGCCTCAGTTGGAACAAGGGCAGGCACGTCTTCAAGGCCGGCTGGCAGTACGAATATACGAACTACGAAGCCATCGGTGAACAGAACGTTTCCGGACAGGTCGGTTTCAGCACCGGGTACACGCAACTGCCGTCCAATACGAACTATACGGGACTGGCCTTCGCCTCTTACCTGCTGGGCGACGTCAGTTCCAGCACCGTCACCTCGCCACGCTTCTTCAATTTGATGTGGAACTACCAAGCCTTTTACGTCCAGGACGATTGGCGCGTAAACCCGCACCTGACCGTCAACCTGGGCCTGCGCTACGAATTCGACATGCCCACCACCATTGAAGGCAACAAGTGCTCGGACTTCAGCCCCACCACGCCGAATCCCGGCGCCGGCGGACTTCTGGGAGCGCTGTTGTTTTGCGGCAACGGCCCCTCGAACCTGTACATGAACGCCACCGGACCTCCGGGTTGGTACAAGGGCTTCGGTCCGCGCACGGGCTTCGCTTGGAACCCCAGCAGCAAGATGGTAATCCGTGGCGGCGCTGGCCTTAGCTATGGCCCCCTCAAGGTCACCAGCGGCTCCTCGCACTTCGACGGCTTCGCCTTCCTGAGCGCACCCCCGGGAGGCACCGATCAAACCGGCGGCATTACACCGGCCTTCCAGTTCAGCGCGGGGATGCCCCCCTGGCCGACCCCTCCGCTGATCCAGAGTACCTACGACAACAACGCTTCGACGTACTGGTGGCAGGGGCAGGAAGCCATGCGCTTGCCCGAGATCTTTAGCTGGAATTTGAGCGTCCAGAGGGAGATCGCCAACGGTTTCATGGTGGAAGCCGGTTATTCCGCCATGGTGGGCTCCCACCTCCTCGGCGACGAAGACAATTACAACGCGATCAACATCAACAACCTGCCGCCCAGTTTGAGCATTTTCACCAATGCCGGCCGGAACCTGCTCACCACCGCGTTCAACAGTAAATCCGTCAGCCTGGCCGCCCTGGGGTACGCGGTTCCGTTCGCCTCGTTTCCCCTCAGTTCCTCGCTCGACCAGTCGCTGCTGCCCTACCCGCAATACACCAGCATCAACACCGGGATCAGCGGCGATCACAGCGGGCACTCCACCTACCATGCGCTGGTGGTGAAAGTGACCCGCCGGTTTGCCCACGGTCTGGTGCTCGACTCCTCCTACGTGCTATCCAAAATGTTCACCGACGCCGAGAGCGCGGCGAACACCAACTCCGGCCCGGAGGACCCCTACGACAAGCGTCTGGACAAGCATCTGTCCCTGGCCGACCGGACCCACGACGCCAAGGTCAACTGGGTTTATGAACTGCCACTCGGGCCCGGAAAGCGCTTCCTGCACCACGGAATCGCTTCGCAGATCATCGGCGGCTGGCGTGTGGGCACCACTCAGCGCTACGCCAGCGGCGAACCGATGTCCTTCAGCGGGGCCTTCGGATTCCCAGGCAACACCATCAGTAACCGGCCGTTCATCACCACCTACGACGGCTGGCGCGCGCCCACCATCGGAAGCAGCTTCGATCCCAACAAGGACCGCTATTTCCAGACGGCCACGCTGGCCAACTGGACCGGCGACACGCCCACCATTACGCAACAGGGATGGTTCCCGCTGCAGCCTCGCAATACCATAGGCAATATGACAGTGACCAACCCCAAGATGCGGAGTTTCCCGCTGTACAACGAGAACATCTCGCTCGCCAAGACCTTCTCGGTCTCCGCCGACCACCGGCGCGAGTTTGACCTGCGCCTCGAAGGGTTCAACGTGCTTAACAGGGTGCAGTTTGCCAATCCCAACACGAGTCTGAGTTCCAGCAGTTTCGGGCTGGTGACCGGGCAGAACAACACTCCGCGCAACGTGCAGTTGGGTCTCAAATTTCTTTTCTGAGGCGCTAAGCTCAGTTACCGAGCAGCGCGCGTCAGCAAGCGGTCTTCCGCAAACAGCGTTGCCAACTATCGGCGCACTCCCGCTGCCGGAATGAGCGGCGGCCCCATTCAGCCGCAGTGTCCGCGCCTATTTCTTTTTCTTCCCCTGGTTCGGGTTGGAGAACTGGGTTTCCACGCTCGACCCCAAGGTCTTCAGCATGTCCGTGGCGGCTTGCGCATTGGGGCCGCCGGGCGCGAGCTGCAGATATTTCTGAAAGGCCTCCACGGTTCCGGAGACCGGCGTCACCTTTCCGTCCGCTCCGATCTGCGCTTTGCTCACCAGGGCAACGCCGTACTGGTAGTAAGACTCGGCGTTCTTCGGGTCGTCCGGCGCCGCCGTAATCGACGTTTTGAACGCTTCCGCCGCCGCGTCGTTCTGGCCGGAATTGGTCAGCAGGACGCCGAGATTGTAATAAACCCGATATGCGTTGGCCGGGTCGAGTTCCGCGGCCTTGCTGATTTCGGCCTGCATCTCGTTACCCTTCCTGGCCTTCGCCAGCGCCAGCGCATGACTATAGCGGACGTCGGCATCCGCGGGTTTTAGTGCGACCGCCTTGGCGTACGCCTCCAGGCCTTTCTGCATGGCCGCTTCGAACTCCGGCCCGGTCTTGCCCCCAGCCAGTCCCACGTAGGCCGCCCCCAGGTTTTCCCACACCGCCTCCTGCTCGGGGTCTATTTCACTGGCCTTGGACAGCGAGGCGACGGCCGAATCGTACTGCCTGGCCTGCATGGCCGCCAATCCAGCGTTGAATGCGCCGTTCAGTTCCTCGCGCTGCTTGATGGCGGCGGCGCGTTCGGCCATTTGCTTTTCGACAGCGGCTCTTTGTTCGGGCGCCAACTCTCGGTTCTCTCGGGCGGGAAGCGGCTGTGCCGCGCCGGTGGCCGCCACCGGCGCCTGAGCCGGCGCGGCAGCCTGGACCTCCATGATCTTGACGTACGACCATTCCGCCCCGACCTTCTTGAGCTCCAGTTTGATCCGGCTCTCCTGCTCCTGTGGCGGGTTCCGCAGGTCGAAATTGACCAGCAGCGGATCGCCGGGCTGCGTCCGTATGCCGCTCACGCCGGCAATATCCTTGCCGTCCACTTGCACGATTACCGCATAAAATCCGGGCGGCAGCCCGCTGTAGAAGTAGTGGCCTTTCTTGTCGGTCTTACTCTGGTAGGTCCGGTTGGCATCCTGCCGGCCGAACTTGACGGTGGCGTTGATAATCGCCTTGCCATCGGCGCCCTTCACATCCCCCTCGATGGCCGCGAGTTGCGCGCGCGCGTTCCAGCAGAACAACAGACCCGCTGCCGCAACCAGGAACTGCCCACGAATTCTCATACCGCCTCCCGCTTTCCGCTGTTTTCAAGCAGCATTATCCAGGATGTCGCTGTTCGGCACAAGGCTGCCACCTCTGCGCACAAACCAACGCAGGCCGCCCCCAAGGGGCGCGGCCGCGCTGGCGCGATCGTGCTCCTCTTCATCCTGATGCCTGGACGCCGCGGCCCGCAACGTTAAAGCTGTTCTTAACAGGGCGATAATACATTGAAAATAAAAGGTCGAGTCGTGGGGTGGCTTTGTACCGGTAGCTACGCTGTGATACACTGGCGCCGGGCTTGGGTGTGATGATGAAAGTTGGGCAGTCCAACGGTGGGCCGGAAAGCCTCAGCGGCGCCGAGCTTGCTTCCAGCGCTGCCGCTCTGCGGGAGCATCTCCGTGAAGTGCTGGAAAGTCCCGCATTCCGTGGCAGCCGGCGCTGCCAGCAATTCCTGCGGCATATCGTTGAAAAAGCCATCGGAAGCCACTACGACGATCTGAAGGAACGCACTTTGGGCGTCGAGTTGTTTGGCCGCTCGCCCGCTTACGATACCGGCGAAGACGCCATCGTCAGGGTGACCGCTTCCGATGTCCGCAAGCGCCTGCACCAGTTCTACGCGGAAACCACCTCCGCGATCCGGATCGACATCCCCTCCGGCTCGTACGCTCCGGAATTCCGCAAGGTGGCGGACTCGACGGCCGCGCCCCCGGCTCCCGCGCCGCCGCTGGTTCCGGCGCCCGCTGCGGAGCCGGAGCCTCCGGTTGCCGAGGTCCATCCGCCGCGGCGCAGGCCGCGCCTCATCATCCGTTATGCCATTTGTGCCGCGGCCGCGCTCGCGCTGCTTTCCGGCGTCTGGCTATGGAGCAAACATGGCCGGCTCTCGCCCAGGAATGTCCTCCCCTGGTCGGATCTGTTTCGTCACGACCGGCCGCTCCAGGTGATCTTCGCCGACCCGGACATCTCGACCATCCAGGATCTGCTGGGCTTCCAGATCTCTCTTTCGGAATACGCCAACCGCCAGTACGTGCGGGAAATCGAATCGGTAGGTCCCGATTTGCAGCGCGCATTGAAGAGTCTCCGCGGAGTCAACGTTCCCATCGTGGATGCCGGCATTGCGCTCGATATCTCCGCGCTGGCCGGCTCCTCCGCGGCACGCCTGAAAGTCCACCCGGCGCGCGCCCTCCAGCTTCGCGACGTCAAAACCGACGACGATTTCGTTGTCCTGGGCAGCCCGCATTCCAACCCTTGGACCACCCTGTTTCAGGACCAGATGGACTTCGACTTCATTTACGATGCCAACCCCCGGCGGGAGGCCATCCGGAACAAGCGTCCGCGCAAGGGCGAGCTGGGCCTCTATGTTCCCACCGCCGGAGGATGGGACACGGGGCAGGCGTTTGCCGTGGTGGCGTTTGTCGGCAACCCCAGCCAGACCGGCCACGTGCTGGTGCTGGCCGGCACCAACGCCGAGGGGACCGAGGCGGCGGGCAAACTCGTCACCAATCTCGACGTGCTCTCCGGCAATCTGTGGAAGTGTGGCGTCGATCCGGCGGGACCCGCGGTCCGTTTCGAGCTGCTGCTCGAAGTCCGCACCATGGCCGGGGCTTCGAACACCTTCGATGTGATTGCCTGCCATCAGCTCCAGACCGCACCCTGACCGGCGGCGGCACACCGTAGCTACCGTTTGGCCCTTCCATCCGAGTTAACCCATCTGGTATCAGTTGCCTGAAGGAGCGTTAGGGCAAAGCCTAACGTTGCCGCGCGATGGCCTCTCCGATACACTCCTTAAAGGTGTGATCCGGGAGGACCGATGCAACGCAGAGATTTCTTCAAAGGCCTGCTGGCGGCGCCCGTCATGACCGCCGCGGCCGCCGACGACTACACGAGCCGCCTCAAAGGATTGCCTCCGCTGACGATTAAGGACTGCAAAGTCATCACCACCAGTGGCGGCCGAAACTATCGCTGGGTCTTCCTGAAAGTGATCACCAGCGAGCCGGGCCTGTACGGCATCGGATCGGCGAATGACAATTATCAGACCCTCGCCGTGGCCACCGCGCTCGAAAAGTCCCTCAAGCCGTGGCTGATCGGCAAGGACCCCGACCGGATCGAGGACCTGTGGCAGAGCGCCAATTTCCGCACCTACTGGCGCGGCGGTCCGGTCAACAACAAAGTGATCGGGGCCATGGACGAGGCCCTGTGGGACATCAAGGGGAAGCGCGGCGGCATGCCGGTTTACGAAATGCTCGGCGGACGCGCCCACGACGCGGTGGCCTGCTACGATCACGTCGGCGGACGCACCAAGGAGCAGGCCGCGGAGGCCGTCACCAAATCCATGGAGACCGGTTTCCGTCACATTCGCCTGCAGTACGGCGAAGGCGGATACGGCGGCGGCGGCTTCATCCCCGCCAAGGAAGGCAACCGCGCCGAAGGCGGCTACCAGGGGCAGGCGTTTGACGAGGACCTGTACGTCGAGACCATCCCGGCGGTATTCGAATATGTCCGCGCTAAGGTGGGATTCGAGCCCAAGCTGCTGCACGACGTCCATTCGCACTTGAGCGGCACCAACGCCATCCTGTTCTCCAAGAAGCTGGAGGGTTGCCACCTCTTCTTTGTGGAAGATCTGCTCGGACCGGAGCGTCTCGCCTGGTACAAAGAGGTGCGCAAGGTCTGCGCCACGCCCCAGGCCGTCGGCGAGGTCTTTTCGAATCCGGCGGAATACTATCCCTTGATTACCGAGCGTGTCATCGACTTTATCCGCACGCGCGTCACCGCCATTGGCGGGATCACGCAGGCCAAGAAAATCGCCAATCTCTGTGAGATTTTCGGCGTCAAGACCGCGTTCCAGGAAGGCGGCGAGAACGATCCCGTAAATCAGCTCGCCGCCTACCACGTCGATATCTCGAGCACCGCCTTCGGCATTCAGGAAGAGAATCACTTCCCGCCGCAGGTGCACGAGATGCTGCCCGGAACCGCCGAAATCCGCAAGGGCTACATGTACGGCAGCGGGCATCCCGGCCTGGGAATCGACATCAACGAGGAAATGGCCGCCAAATACCCCATCTCCGAAGGACGCAACGGCGGCGCGTATGGCACCGACCGCTCGCTCGACGGCACGGTGGTCATCCCCTGACGTGGCAGTAGCGCATCCACTCCTGGGCAACTCCACTTAGTTTTCGCCCCACCGAACATCTGCACAAATAGTGGGGCAGCCAATCCTGGCTGCAGCCGGCTTTCAGCCGGCCTTGCCGAGCACAAAGGTTCGTTCAGTGCCCGAAAGAGCCGCCTGAAAGGCGGCTGCGGGCAAGATTGCCCGCCCCACGATTTCCGCAGGATTCGCAGCCTTGGGAAGACTAAGTGGGGGGCGAAGGCCTCTGCCCCACTGGGTCCCTGGGGCCTTCCGAGGGGAATGCGGCTAAGCGGCCTCGATATCGGCCGCCTCTTCGGCTTCGCCCAAGCCCTGTCGCAACGCATCGAGCGCGCGCGAGGCGTGATCGTCGACCATAAAGATGAGGATCTCGCGCTCCGACACCTTGCTGCGGCGAATGGCGCCTGAGATCTGGCCAATCGTGCGGTCCAGGAGGTTCTGGAGGTCCAGCAGGGGCGACTGGGGTGTCTTTTCCCGTTGCTTCCCGAGGCGGCCGCGCAAGGTCTGGACGGCCTCGATCAACTGCTGGGTGTTTTCGCGGTTGATCGGGATCGGGCGGCCTTCGAATTCGAGGGCGTTGTCCTCGATAGCCGGTTGGAGAGCGCGGTACTGCGGCGCGGGGATTTTCAGGATTTCGGTAAGGTTGAAATAGGTATCGCCGAACTCCTGCAGGTTTTCGATGATCCGGTTGGCGGTCGCTTTGCTCATGCCCGCGTGCCGCGGACAGAACTCTTCCCAGGTGAGGCCCAGGGCGCGATAGAGTTTCTGCTCCCGAATGGCAAGCAGCGCGTGCGCGTCGGCGGCCGAGCAATAGCTGGCAATGCAAGCCAGGGCCTGATGGCGGCCGAGCCACTGGCCCAGGTCGAACTGCGGGGTCTCGGGGACGGAAGACTCCGCGGGGGATAACACTTCGTCAGTTTGCATAGTTCCATCCTGAATGGCTCAAGTTGAGCCGTTTTTTCGTAAGCTTCCTTGAAAGCAGTAGGGTTAAAAAACGAAACGGCTCAACTTGAGCCGTTTTTGCTACGTCCCGACGATAACAGACGAACATCCGGAAAACGGGCGGGGCGGAATTGCGCTTCTGTCTGCAAGCAATTGACAGGAAAGGCGAAGGATGGCGGCAAGAAATATTTCAAAGTGCTGTGACTGGCTTTTTGGCGATTGACGAAAATGCGGAGAGCGGATTCGGCGTTGTTACCAACCTGCCCCACACAACGTTCACCGCGACATCGAAGGCGGCGCGGCTTCGGGTGCGCTGCCCCAGGCCATATTCGGCCGCGGCCCCATGACGAGGACCAGCGAACCGCCGCCCGCCATGTCGGAGTGCGCGAACCATGGCCTGTCCCACGGTTTGCCGTTCAGCGTGGCCGATTGGATGTACTTGTTCTGCGTGGAGACGTTCCTGGCCGTAATCGTGAAGACCTTGCCCTTGTCCAGCGCGATGCGCGTCTCTTCGAACAGCGGGCTGCCGATCTCGTATGCCGGTTGTCCCGGACTCACCGGGTAGAAGCCCATCGCGCTCAGCACGTACCACGACGACATCGCTCCGCCGTCCTCGTCCCCGCAAATGCCCAGGGGGCCGTCGCCGTACCACACGTCCATGATCTGCCGGACCCGGCGCTGCGTTTTCCAGGGCTGGCCGCAGTAGTCGAACAGGTACGGTATGTGGAACGCCGGCTCGTTGCCTTGCGGGTAATTGCCGATCAGTCCGGTCATGTCCGGGAACTGGCCGAGGAACGTGTATTTCGAAGTGCCGTACTGTTCCACGAACAGTTGGTCCAGCTTGGCGGCGAATTTCTCGCGCCCGCCCATCAGGGCCATCAGGCCGGCAGGGTCGTGCTGCACGTGCCAGGTGTACACCCACGCGTTGCATTCCGCGTACCAGGCCCGTCCACCCTGTCCGCCGCCCAGTTTGGGGTCGAAGCCCTCCACCCATTTGCCGTCTGCCGTCTTGGGCGCCATGAAACCGATCTGCGGATTGAAGACGTTGGCGTAGTTTCGCGCCCGCTTCATGAAGATGTCGTAGTCGTCTTGCTTGCCCAACCCCTTGGCTACCTGGGCCAGGCACCAGTCGTCGTAACAGTTCTCCAAAGTGACCGACACCGCCTGGCGATGTTCCGACGGATGCACCTCCCTCACGCTTTCCGTCTCTCCCTTAGCCAACGCGGGGAAGAAGCCCTTTTCCAGGTAGACCTTGTCTAATTCCGTCAGGGGACCGCGGCGCCACGGCAGCATGGTCGCTTCGGTGGCGTTCTTCTTCATGCCCTCGTAAGCCTTCTCCACGTCGAAATCGTGGTAGCCCTTGGTGTACGCATCCGCGATGAGCGCCGTCGAGTGATGGCCGATCATCACCGCGCGGTCGCCGCCCATCGACGGAAACGAGGGCATCCAGCCGCTCTGCTCGTACATGCGGATGTAGGACCGCACCATATCGATCTGCCGCGCGGTCTCGATCAGCAGCGACAACGGATGCGCGCTACGGTAGGTGTCCCAGAGTCCGTCGTCCACGTAGAAATCGTGGCCGTCCGAAGAGTGCACCTGGCGGTCGTATCCGCTGTAATACTGTCCGCCCTCGGTGATGTCGGTCATGCGGCAGAGCGTGCGGTAGAGCGCCGTGTAGAAGATGGTGCGCTGCCGCTCGGTGCCGCCCTTCACCTGGATTTTGTTCAGCGCCTGGTTCCACGCGGAGCGCGCCCTGGCTTTCGCCGCGTCGAAACCCCACTGAGGAATCTCCTCCAGCAGGTTCTTTTTCGCCTGCTCCAGGCTGATGTGCGAAATGCCCACACGCACTTCGATCCGCTCTCCCACGGCGGCCGCAAAATCGGTCGCGAAACCGGCATTGGCGCCGGATTGTTTCGCATCCTGCGACAGGTTGCTGCCGTTCCAGGTGCGGTAACCGGCTACCGGTTTCGAGAATTCGGCGTAGAAAAAGTTGTGCGCGCCGGCGCCGGATACCGAATCCGGCCCTGTGACTTCGATGTCCCCGTTCCTCACGCTCAACGACACGTGCGCGTGCGGGCTCGCCGGGAACGTGAATCGGTAGTAGGCCGCGAGTTCCGTAACGGTGGCTTCGGCCTCGATGTCCCAATCGTCCAGCCGGACCTTGTACCAGTAAGGGGTGCTGATTTCAAAATCGTGGTCGTAGTGCGACGCGCTCCTGGCCGGGTCGTACGAGAGGTCGCCGGTCGAGGCCATCAGGCTCGCCGGACCCGCCGGGAAGCCGTAAATCTTATCCGCGAGATACCGGTCCGTGAAGCCCGGAGTCGTCACCGGAGCCACTCTGGCCATCCCGTGCGGATACTGCACGTAGGGAACCGTCGCAGTCAGCAAATGCCCGATCGTCCCGATGTTCGGATTGACGTAATCCACCGGCTGCTTGAGGCGGGCCGACTGCGCAGCGAGAGCGGAACAAACGCAACACAGAAGGATAAGTCTCTTGGTAACCATGAAAGTCTTCTTTACTTGCCCGGCTTCACCGGCACCTTCGCGTCCGGTTTGATCTCTCCGTGGAACATCCGCGTGATCTCGCCCGCCAGTCTCAGATACCAGTCGCTGGGCAACTCCCTGCCATCCGCGTCGAGCGTCAGCCAGAAGCCCTGCTCGGGCGCTTCCTTGCGATGCGAAACCAACTTGAGGATCGCGGTTCCCTCATCCACCTCGTCGAACATGGCAATCTTCAGAACCTTGGCGCCGGCCACCTTGGCGTTATAAGCCTGGCGCCAGAAAAACTCGCCGCCGAGGCGCGGGATCTGGTTGGGCCGGTTGTTCCGTTTGAGGTTGCTCCAGGAGAATCCCGGAAAGACCACGGGCATGTAGATCTGGTGATTCCTGGCAGCCAGCTTGACATCCGGAACCAGCACGTCTTCCTTCCACTTGTCGACGGCTTCGAGCGTGCCATAGCGGCCCACGTTCCACGGCTGGACGACATCCATCGCGGCGTACACATCGGCCCAGGCCGGGTCGGGGCGCGCATCGTTGCTCAACGTCCCCCAGCGCGCGGGAGTGCCGCCCATGTAAGTCACCTGGTACGGCGCCGGCGCTTCCGACTTGAACCACTCGATCAGGTCCCTGGCAGCCTGCGCATCGGCCGGCGGATGGGCGTTGCCGTCGTTCAGGCCCATGCCCCAAACGGAAAGCACGGGCTTCCCGTTGTGGCGCTGATAATTCGGGTGCGAGGTCACTTTCAGTTCATCCACCAGGTATGCCCAGTCGTCCTTCAAGGTCTGGGCGAACGTCGCCGCATTCCCGCCCGAAATGTCGTACTCGATGGCAAACGTCCGCCCGGATTCCTTGGCCGCGGCCATGATGTTCTTCAGCACCACCTCGCCGTCCGCGCGCTTGCCGCGAATGGACCCCACGAAACGCTGCACCAGGACGCCGTCCAGCCCGTACTCCTGCATCCAGCGGAAGTGGCGGCTGACGGTCTTCTGATTGCGCGACGAAAACAGATACGCCGGCTTTCCGCCAATGGTCATTCCGGGGATCGTGCAGCGCTCGCCGGGATCGAGTTCGCTCACGTCGGGATAGAGTTCGATGGTCAATGTCTCGGGGGTGGGAACCCCGCGGGACCAATGCGTCCAGCGCCCGGAACCATCCTCCGGGCACGTGAACCAGCCCTGGTACCCGATCAGAACCTTGTTGTCCAGCGTGGACGGATCGACCGCGCCGGCCGCGTGCGCGGCAGCGCCGCACAATATCAGAAACAACGCCAGCGTTGTCTTGCGCATGACTCTCCTTCGCGCCCGCGCTATGCCGCCGGCGGCTGGTGCGGTTCGTTGTTCACGATGATGGCCTGCTCGCCGATCTGGTTGACGATACTCACGCCGACGGGGCCGTTGTTCTCGCTGACAATAGCATGCTTCAGCCCCTGCTTTAACAGAATATTGGGCTCCTTGCCGCGCGAGCGGAAGGTGCAGCCGCGCACTTGCAGCCTGCCGGAATCGGCTTCCACCAACGAGATCTGATCGGGCTCTCCCGGGGGCATCCGGCCGGAGATCTCGATGTAGCAGTCCGAAAGCGAGAGATAGCCCTTGCCGTGCATCGCCACGCACTGGCGGGACGGGCCCCAGAACGCGCAGTTGACCAGCCGCACCGAGCCGGTGCAGGTGGGTTCGACGACCACCTGAATGCGCTCGCCGGGAATGCACACGAACTCGCCGTTGGTGATGAGCAAACCCATGGGCTGGATTTCCTCGACCGAAACGCAGCGCTGCGCGGCATCCGCGCCGATGCCCGAGAACTGCCCGTTGCAGGCGCCGGAGGCGGTCTTGATAAAGCGGTAGCCGGTTTTCACGGGGAAGACAAACGTGTTGGTGACGTATTCCCAATCCGTGCGGGCGAAGGTGAATGCCTCGAGATTCTTCCACATGTACTCGTAGACGGCAGGGCGGTTGCCGTTCACGCCCCGGTTGATCCAGAAATCGCAGTGCCAATGCACGTTCTCGACGCGGCCGATCTCGTGCGTGTTATCCACCAGGACCCCTCGCCGAAGGGCGCAGCCTACCACGCTGCGGAGCCTGTGCCGCCCGTTGACCTCCGGACCGACGCGGATGCCGTTGTAGGTGTTGACGATGGTGAGGTTTTCGACCGTGCCGTCGGTGCCCTGCAAGTGAAACGTCCAGGGGTAGGGATGGATGTCGGTGGCGACCTGCTCGGGATAGAAAATCATGAGGCCTCGCACCATGGCGCCGCTGCCCATCTCGAAGAGCGCCGGAGCATCTTCTTTATCCCGGCCGCCCGTCGTCAGGATCACCGTGCCGGTCAGCGGCCCCTGCCCCACGGGAGCGTCGTGAATCCCTTCCAGGCCTACCCCTGCCGGGATCTTGAGACTGCCCGCCACGAGATACCGTGCGGGGGGCAGGACCACGGTTGCTCCTGTCTTGGCCGCCTCGTCAAGGGCTTTCTGAAGGGCAGCCGTGTCATCGGTCGTGCCGTCGGCCTTGATGCCGAAGCTGGCCAGGCCGGTCGTGGCGCCGTTTGGCGCTTTGGCCGCCGGGGTTTCCTGCGCCTCGACGATTTCCGCCGCCAGCGGTCCGCTCAACGCGCCCAAATACGTTCTCCGTGTCATGGTGTTTGCCTTCCCGCAAAGAAAACAGGGCAGCCGGAGACGGATCTCCGCCTGCCCCAGTCGGACTTTGACGGTCTAGAATTCGAGCCGCAAAGCCAGGGTAACGGTCCGGTTGCCGCTTTTCGATGTGATCTGCCCGAAAGTCGAAGACGTAATGCTGGCGCTGGGCGAACCCAGGTTCGGGTGGTTCATGATGTTGTACAGGTCGGCGCGGAACTGCAGCCGCATGCGCTCCTTGATGGGCTGCCACCGGCTCATGCCGGAATCCCAAGCGATCGTCCCGGGATTGCGCAGGTCCGGTTCGGTGCGGGAAACGTTCCCGAACGTGTACGGCGCGGCACTGGTGAACGCGGTGGTGTCGAACCACTCGGCCATGGTCCCGCCGCCGGAGAGGTTCCCGTCCTTCAACTTGTTTGCCGTGCAGCCGAGGCCGGACGTGCCCGAGAAGGAGCACGCTCCGGTGATGGAGATTGGAATGCCGGTTTGGAACGTGAGGATGCCGGTGGTCTGCCAGTTGCCCAGGATGTAGCTCCCGATTCCGTGGGAAAAGAACTGTTTGCCGTGGCCGAAGGGCAACACATAGACGTAGTTGGCGACGAAGCGCTGGGAAATGTCGGCGGCGGAGATGGCCCTCGACTGCCTGAGGTTGTAGGGGTCGTCGTAGTTGGCGCCGCCGACGAACCGCTCATTCACGTCGTCGATCAGCTTGGCGGCCGTGTACGAGGCCTGGAACATCAGGCCGTGGGTGAACGACCTCTCGGCCCTCAGCGTGAAACCGTGGTAGACCGAATCGCCCACCGCGCCGCGCAGCATGCTGACTCCGGTGTACTGGGGATAGGGCACCAACAGCGTTCCCTGCCTCACGGTTGCCGCGCTCAAACTGCCGGACGCGATCTTGCCGTAGAAGGGATTGGGGACCAGGTTATTGAGCGCCGATCCCATCGACAGGTACTGCGGGAACGTGGCGTTGTCGGTGTAGTTGTTCCAGAGGTGTTCGCCGCGGCTGCCGATGTAGGCGGCCTCGATGATGAGGTCCTTCCCGACACTACGCTGGATGTTGGCGTTCCACATCTGATTCATGGGGGTCAGCCACTGCGGGAAGATCGCGGTGATGCCGTTGCCGATCAGAGAATTGGGGAACGGCAACAGGCCGGTGACGAAGGGATTGGCCAGCGAGGCCCCGGGAATCGGGGTATTGGGCGCGGCGACCGCCTGGCCGAAGTATACCGACGTGCTGGTTTCCGAACCGCTGCCCAAATCTCCCGGGCTCGAGCCGATGCCGCCGCTGCCCGGAGCGTAGAAGATGCCGTATCCGGCGCGGAAGACCGTGTTGGGCATGAAGGTCCACGCCAGGCCGGCTCGAGGCGCCCAGTTCTTCTTATCGGTGTTGCTGGGATACCGGTGCGAACCGGTGGTGAAGGTCAGCACGCCCTTCAGTCCGGTGATGGGATCCGTACCGCTCGGATCGAAGTAGGCGAGATGGTTGTAGCGCTCCGTCCACGGTGTCTGGTATTCCCATCGGACGCCCAGGTTCAAGGTGAGATTGCGGCCGATCTTCCAATCGTCCTGCAGATACCAGTTGTAGCTCTTCTGCAACAGCGCGAGCGACGGCCCGATGGTAAAGCTGCCCCCGGTGGGCGCACCCAGCAGAGCCGTGGCCAGGCCGTAGCCGCCGGTGGCGGATGCGGTGCCCGGGTCGGGTCCCTGAGTGTACGCGCGGGTGAACCCGAAGTCGCCCGACGGGTAATCCGGACGGAACGTATTGAAATAGCAGAAGAGCATGTCGTATCCGGTCTTCAGCGCGTGCGCGCCCTTCAGCCACGTAAAGTGCGCCTGCACTTCGGGGGTGTTCTCGGCGTCGATGTCGTGCGAGGCGCGTTGCGGTCCCAGGCCTGTAAAGTCGGTGATGTCGATCTCCGGGAAGAGAGCATCGGCGGCGGCGTTCTTGAGATACTGGGGCAGCCCCAGTTTGGTGATGTCGAAGCCGACGCTGAGCGGAGTCAACTGGATGAGCGGCCGCGTATAACCGAAGCGGAACTCGCCCATCAGGGTCGGTGAAAACGTTTCGGTGTCGCTGAGCGCGTAGGAATAGGCGGTCGTCTTCTGGGTTCCACCACCGTTGGTTCCTTCTCCGGGGAAGGCGATATTCGAGTACGGGCTGGTCTGCGGCGAAACCTGGTAGCCAAACCGGAAGAACAGCCGGTTCTTCTGGCCGAAGTTCTGGTCCGCGCGAGTGAAATACTTGTTCTGATGGGTGATCAGGGGGAAGTTTGCCGACCAGTTGACGCCCAGGGTGGGGGAAAGCGGCAGCGTCGGTTCGGGATAGTAGCCGATGATGCCCTGGGTGAGGGAATTGATGCGGGAAGCCGGGATAAGGTTCCCCGGGAAGACGGAGCGCGAATAGCCGCTCGACCGGGTGGGATCCGCCACGGTAGTCGCCGGATCGTAGATCTGGATCAGCGCTCCGGAGCTGGTAAACGTTTGCGAGAAGTTGCCGCTCTTCTGCAGGTCGGTCGGTATGCTGGCCGTCGGAGTGACCACCCCGTGATCGTTGATCTGTTCAAAGTTGAAGAAAAAGAATGTCTTGTTCTTCCCGTTGTAAACCTTGGGGATGTACACCGGACCGGATATGCTGAACCCGTATTCGTTGTGCCGCTGCCGTCCGCGGATTACGTTGTTCTTGTTGTTGCTCCAACTGTTGGCATTCAGGTCGTCGTTCTTGAAGTAGTCGTAAGCGCTGCCGTGCACCAGGTTGCTGCCGCTCTTGCCGGCCGCGACGAGGACGCCGCCATTCGAACGGCCGTATTCAGCCGAAAAACTGTTGGTGACGAACCGCACTTCCTGCACGGTCTCCTGCGGAGGGGTGTAGGCATTGTCGAGGGTCGAGTTGTTCCGCGTGTCCTGTCCGTCGAGCAGAATGGAGGTCGTATTGGACCGGCCTCCGTTGACGATATATCCCGTTCCGGTGTTGCCGGTATTGATCACACCGGGCGAAAGAATGGCCAGAGAGTAAGGGCTCCGGTTGGTGGGCAGTTCCAGGACCTGGACCGAACCGGCGACGTAGCCCAGCGAGGAGCTGACCTGATCGATCAGCACTGCGTTCGACGTAACCGTAACCTCATCGTGCGTGCTGCCCGGCTTCAGGGTTACGTCGATGGTTGCGGTCTGGCCGACGAGCACCGGCACATCCGTCACCTTGTTCAACGCAAAACCGTCCTTTTGCACGACCACCGTATATTTTCCCGCCAGCAGGTAGGGAATCTTGTAGTATCCGTCGCCGGTGGTCTCCGCTATGGCGACAACCCCGGTTGCTTCGTTCGTCGCAGTAACCTTTGCGTTGGGGATCAACGCTCCCGTTGGATCCAGGACGACTCCGGAAATCGCTCCCTGCTCGACTTGGGCAAGGCAGACAACGCCATTCGCAGCCAGGAGCAGCGTGGCGATGAAAAACATCATTTTGCGAGACATACCGAGTCTTCTCCTCTTGTCCGGACAGCCGGAGCCGTCCGGAATGGCCCTCACACGGCTTTGGATCCGCCACGCGCAGGCGGAGCCAAGGCCAAAAGCATTTCGATAGGCCAAACTGTATCACCGGAAACCCCCGGTAACAACGTTAGGCCGGATTGCTAACGCCCCACTAACTGGCCGAAAACAAGAGGATTGCATTCGCCTGCGTTCGTATCGGTAGCTACGCGGGAGGTTAGCCGCTTCCGGGTGGCAGCGGCGCCCGCGCTCACTGCTTCCGGAACACCATGACGGCGACATCGCCTGGCTGGATCTCGTGGCCGGCGCCGGTCCACGCGGCGTCCTGCCAGTTGGCCGATTCGAGCCTGTAGCCCGGGGCTGCGATACCCGGCTTTTGCGGCGTCGCGGTGGGGTTCCACAGGGTCACCGCCATGCGATTTCCCGCCAGGTAGGCGTGGGCGGAGACATTGGCGTTGTCGCTCGAGAATCCCTCGTCGTCCACGAAGCGGCCTTCCAGCAGCAGGTCGGCGAACTGGGTCCTCAGTTGGTTGAGACGGGCGAGGTAGGGCGCCATGACGGGGTCGGTGGTGTCGCGCATCATGCCGTCCACCCGCCACTGCAAGGAGAAGCCGTGGCCGAAACATGCCTTGCGGTCCCCACCGGTGCGGTTGGTGATGATGCGGTCGGGAAAGGTGTATTTGAACATCTCGCCGAACGACTCGGGCACCGGAGTGAAGCCGTAGGCCACGGGCTGCGTGATGTCGCCGAAAGCGGAGTAGATGTCCACGTTCAGTTCCATCAGGAAGGCGAAGTCCGGATCGCGCGCTTTGATCAACTCGCGCAGGCGGCGCATATTCCGGAGTTTGCCGGGGCCGGCGGCGAGCGAGGGCTTGGCGTGCGGGTGGTCCTTGTCGAAGCAGATATAGGGAGGGCGTCCGCCGATCTGGTCGTACATCAGGCCGTTGACGCCGTACTTCCGCGCCATTTCGAACTGCGAGGCCAACTGCTCGTACCATCCCGCCGCCAGCGGGCAGGCCACGCCGAACAGCTTGCTTCGCATGATATTGAGCAGCGTTCCGCTGCCCGCGCCGCCGTAGGTTTCGCGGTATTCGCCGCCCCAGATATCCTTGGCGGTCTGGCGGTAGCCGATGCGGCGGTAATATTCCGTGCCGGGGTCGATCAACTGGCCCTGCGAGTAGAGGTTGACCCGGCCGCCGCCGCGCTGGATCCCGGCAATGGCGGCCACGAGGCCGGCTTCGCCGCCCATGCCGGGGTCGGGATCGTATTCCGGATACCAGTTGTCGAAGCCCTGCTTCTCCCAGCCGTAGATGCTGACCATGTCGATGCCAACGGCGTGGGCATCGCGGAAGTAGCGGGGCAGGTCGGCATAGACGCCGGAGTAGCGGCTGCCGTTCTGGGCTTTGAGATTGGGGATGATCCAGCCGTTGATGCGGCGCAGCCACTTCGGCGGGTCGGGTTCAGGGATCCACGTGTCCGCCCAGGCGCGGTAGCCGCGCGCGGCCACGTGCCAATCGCCGCGGAAGAGGCGGACGACGGTGGGCGGCGAGGTCCAGGTTTCGCCGGTCTTGACGAAGGGGTACTTCACGATGGAAGCGGAGAGGCCGCCGCCGGCTTGCGCCATCACGTTGAGCGTGGTGGTCATGAGGCTCTGGTCATGGCTGGCGACATAGATGCCCTCTTCGCCGTTGGCCAGAGCGTACCACTGCATGCTGGCCGGCCAAGGATAGGTGATCTGGTAGGACGGAGCGCCGCGGCCGCCTCCACCGCCCCTGCCGCCGGGAGCGGCGCGTGCGGCGAGGAGCTTGGAGTACGGGTCGGCGATCCGGCGCCCGCCGTCCTCGGGCCAGTAGAGCAGGTCGGCCTCGCGGCCCTTGCCGAGGTTACCGATACCGTCGATCCAGGGCAGCCACAGTTCGCTGATTTCCAGGCCGGGCTCGGTTTCGCGATTGTCGATGGTGGCGGTCCAGACGATGCTGTCGTCTTCGAGCGCGGCGCGCAGGGTGAAGGCGACGTTGAGCTGGCGCGAGGAGCCGGCCAGGGGGACATCGCCGGTCAGTCCGGGGTAAGCGATGACCAGGGCATTGCCTTCGCGGCGCACTTCGGCTTTTTGGGCCGCGGCGGGAATTTCCAGCTCGCGGGCGTCCGACGTGCGGTAGTACATCTTCCAGAGGACGTGGCCGGGCGAGGCCAGGTAGCTGTGGCCGGAACGGGGGTTGGCCAGACGCAGGAGGCGCCCCTGGGCGTCAACGGCCAAATCGACGTTGGCATTGGAGAGTGCAAAGGGGGCGGGCTGCGCCGCGCTCCGCTGGAGGGACAGGGCCGTTGCAACCACTGCCAGGGAAAAGATGGAGATACGTTGCATGGGGGCTCCTTCGTCTCAGGCTGTGTTCGGCGACAATTACTTTCGGCCGCCCTGCTGCCAGATTGCCTTGATGGTCTCCTCCTGGCCGAACCCCAGCTGGCAGGCCGGGCTTTTCGTGTTGGCGTAGTAGTAGTTGATTCTTCCCCCGGCCGGGTTCGCGGGACCGTTCGTCAGCATGCGGAAGCCGGGCATTTCCAGAAAGCCGTTGCGGTCGTTTTCCTTTAGCCAGTTCCACGCGTAGCGCAGCCACTCGTTTCGATAGGCCTCGGGCTGCTGAGCGAACCACGTGATCTCGTCGTAGCCCCAGGTGAAAATGGAGGCGCCGCGCGCCTGGGAGGCCTGGCCGGGCGCGCGGGTGGCGCCGAAATTGTCGAACTCCACCAGGTACGGAAGGTGCTCGCATTTCCAGCCGCTGGGCGCCACGCCTCCGTTGCTCCGGCCGTAGATTCCGTCCGAGTAGCCCACCGCCAGGATGGCTTTCTGCGGAGAGTCCGCCACCTCTTCAGGACGCAGCGGAAACGAATGGAAATCCAGCAGCAGCCTGCCGTCCACCACCGGCCCTCCCTTGGGCACGTGCGCGTCGCAGATCAGGTAGTGCCGGCGGGCCTTGCGGGCCGCATAGCCGCGCACGCGTTGCAGGAGGTCCGCCCAATTCCGGTACTCCGGATCGTTCTTGCCGATCAGGTCGAGCTGCCCGAAATGGATGGCCTCGATGCCGGCATACATATAGGATGCGGCCAGGAAGAAGAACCACATCTTGGTCTCGGCCTGGCAGATGTCGGGCACAGACGATCCCCGCCTCCAGTGGTCCACGTACTTCTTGTCCGGAAACAGCATCTTCGAGTAGTCGAAGTTGCGGGTTTGCGGGGGTTGCGCGAACTCCTGGAACACCCAATCGGGAACGGGGACCTGGCCGACGCTCTCGGTCACGATTTCGAATACCGCGGCCTGCAACACCACGTCCGGATCGTTCTTGTGGACGCGTTGGGCCAGGTCGCGGCCCCAGGCGAGAAACTTGGGGTCGGCAATTCTCGCCTCGTTGCCCCAGAGGTAGACCGTCCGGCCGGCGAACTTGGCGCCGAGGTTGCGCAACATGCGGATCTCGTCGTCCAGAGTGCCGGGCGACCGGTCCAGTTCCATCATGGTGATCGAGCGGGAAAGGTAATTCTCCAGCACGTTCCGGGAGATCTTGCCGTCGAAGCGGTAGTTGCTCCTGCCGAACCCGTCACCGGCGATCAGCAGCAGGCAGAGGCATAAGCCGACCGGTCCGCATTTCCGATTCATACATTCACCATAGCTCCGTTGGGAGCGGTGGTAGAGTGAGGTAGTGCCTGAAAGGTGCGTTGATTGCAAATTGCACTAGCGGGTAGTGCGTTAAAAAGTGCGTTGCTGAGTGTTGGGGCTAAATCCGCGTAAAGCTAGCTATTATTCCGCCTCCGGCTCTGCGGCAGGAGAAGCCTCGGGGGGAATGCCTATAGTGCCTTCTTTTGGGTTTATGCTGAGCGGCTGTCCAGCTTTCATTGCCTTCCAGAGAGGGTGACGAATCTCGCCAAAGTTCTCTTCGTATGTCCTGACTTGCTGAAACAAGACTATTGCGATCACCGCTGCGGCTTCCGGTGGTAATACGATTCCCACTTTCGGCACCGCTTTACCGTCTTGCATGGCCTCGGCGAACCCGAGGCGTATTTCCATCTGCGAAATAGCAAACGCCGCGCAGTTCGCATACGTGAACGTCTCCGGAAAGGGAATGTGTACCATTCTCTCGTTTACGGTGCCTTCGCCTGATTGATCTTGCGGGATTTTGGCTTCGTTGTTCATTTGATTGGCTCCTATCGGGCGTCGGCAAATTCCGGTGGTGTGTATGGCATTGCTGCTTCCGGCGGCAAATACTGTGGCGGCAGATGCGGCGTGGTTCGGATCGCGATGCGCGGTCCTTTTCGGGGTATCTCAAATACGGTCACTTTAGCCTCTGCCTGAATGATGCTAACTGGTCTTTTCCCTGCCAGTTCCTGCAATGATCTTCCAGTGGTGGCGCGGTTTGTCCAGAGATTTGCAGTTGACCAGTGGGTTGGCCATTGTGAAGAGTCTACTACGCTCGCTCCAGCGAGCACCTGTAGTGTATTCGGGAATCCCTGATCCTCCGCGAAGCTGGGCACCTCAAGAGCCTTTTCGTCGGCTACGCTGGTATACCATTTTGCAAGTTCGCTGAATGGAACAAACCGACCAACAAAGGCGCAGTCGAAACCAGCCCCAATCCGAACCAGTGTGTTCACGGTTAAGTTCCCATAGTCTGGGTCTTCCGCGCGTGAGATCACGCCCTGAGTCAGTTGCGATTCGTGGGCCAGTTGTGCCTGTGACCAGCCCCGCTGCTTTCGCAGAACTCGAATCTGAAGCGGTAACATGCGTTTCACCACAGCAGCCGGAAACGATTCCCGGTATCGTTTGCTGCGATGCAGCTTCTGCCATAAATTAGACAATGCGTTCACGTAAAGATGCCTCTCCGCGCTGGACCTTACTCCTGCGCTTCTTTGCGAGATCGAACGCGTCGGGTGGAGTGTAGACGGTTCCCTTCTTCTTGCAGCCCACGTAGATCGAAAAGCATCTCGCACTCGGTCCGAAATAGCCAAGCGGTCGGTACTGGACGTTGAGCGACTTGAACCGAATCTCGCATAATCCATCTCGCCCCAGGGACT
This sequence comes from Bryobacteraceae bacterium, assembly GCA_035638575.1. GTDB lineage: Bacteria > Acidobacteriota > Terriglobia > Bryobacterales > Bryobacteraceae > DASQZT01. The sequence continues at coordinate 53,829 of DASQZT010000095.1, read as the reverse complement.
TAAATTCCGCCATCCCCCGCCAGTCTTCCGCAATTGACAACGCCTTCAGGGCAACGTCGAAGTCGGCTTGGGCCTCCTCGGGTAGGTCCTGGCACCACTCCTCGATAAGGTTGTTCCCCGCCGCAGAGCAGTAGTCCATGAATCTCCACACGCCCATCATAACTCCGAATACTCCCAAAAGGCAATGCAAAATTGCATTATAGCGCCCGATTGGCATAATGCAAAATTACATAAGTGATACGGATGCACATGAAAACAAATGGCCCGTTTTCAAAAAATTCGAAATAGCGGGTCTATCGGCGGCTTGCCTCGAAGCAGGCCGCAAGGTTGCAGGCTGTCAGGACGCTCTGGTCCGACACGGCAATTCCAGACGTTGCGGAGCATTGCGCCGTAAGAGTTCTGGGCGTCTACATAAAGTCGAACCCGGATCGAGTTTTGCCAGCGGCCTGAACCCTTGCCGTCCGATAACACCGCCTCCTCAGTCGGCGCATAGCGGGCAGTCGAGAGGGCTTTTAGTTCGCGCGAGATTTGATTAACGGCAACGTTGTTGGCGGTCTGTCTTCCTTCATCTGTCAACTGACGTGGCGGTTTCTTATCGCCAGCGAAACAGAACGTGGAGACGAGCAGAATGAGCGCTGATGCCTTTTTACCCATAATCGTCCTCCAGAGCGTATTTTCGGAGCCGATTTTACCGCAACTCGCGATAGTCAGATTGGCGCGTCCTCCGGCGGTACGATCCATTCAAAGCCCGAACGTGGCTTGACAGTGGCGACGTGAATGTGGCCGCCGATTGCGTTGCTGCACAACTGGATCAATCTGACGTGCCTCCTCGCTCATCTGGGCTTGGATGAAACTCTCAGCGATTGTCGCCGCACCTTTTAGTGTCAAGGCGCTCCAACCTGAACGCGGTATGCGGTACTTCGCAAATTTGGGTCCTTTTCAACAATGGATTTCGGAACCGTAGCCCTGTAGCACGTGCTCTACGGAATCATTTGAACTCGAAGGCCGGTTCTTGTATCGTTTGCTTCACATGGGGGTCCGTCTCGGGAATCAGATTCTTGAGCGCCAGCAAGGAGCTTCGATCAGATGGCATACCTTCATCGTGTTACGGGATCGGCTGAAAAGCAAGCGTTAGGTGTTTAGCTTCAACGCACCTTTCAGGCAGTACCCAGAGTGGCGGCCGCCCGGAGCGCCGCTACGCCGGGGCAGATTGAAGATCTCAGTCTGATAGAGTGGGGCATGGTGACCAGGAGGTCGGCGTTAACAGGCCTGGCGGGGGCCGCGGCGTCGTGCGGACGGAAGAAACAGCGGCCCAATTTTATTTTCCTGCTGGCCGACGATCATGCCGGATACGTCCTCGGCTGCGACGGCAATCGCCAGGCCGAGACGCCGCACCTGGACCGCCTCGCTTCGGAAAGCGCGCGGTTCGCCCGGCACTACTGCAACTCGCCGATGTGCACGCCTTCCCGCCAGTCGCTTTTCACCGGGCAGCTACCGCATGCGAGCGGGGTTACGCTTCTGGCAACACCTCTGGCGGAGGACAAGCCAACCCTTGCCCGGCAGTTGCGCAAGGCCGGCTACCACACCGCGGTCTTCGGCAAGATGCATTTCAACCGTCCGGGGCGGCCGGGACTTTTCGGGCTGGAAACCTGCATGACCGAGGATGCGATCGCGCGCGAATGGAACCAACTGGCCCCGGCGCGCGCGGTGCCCGGCGATATCCGCACCAAGCCTCCGTGGCGGCCCTTTGTGGACCCCGCACGCATCTGGCTCAACGCCGACAAACTGCCCTATCCGCGGTACTACGAGGACATGAAGGGCACGTTCCTCGCGCGCCAGGCGGAGCGATATCTGGAGGAGCGCAAGCGCGATGGCCAGGCTTTCGCGCTGTGGGTCAGCTTTATGGAGCCGCACTCGCCGTACGATTTCCCGGTGGAGGAGCGCAACCATTTCGAGCCGGCCAGCTTTCCGCCGCCGCGCATGGGGCCCGAAGACCCTCCGCAGGTCCCCGCAATCTTCAACGACCTCACGGAGACGGACAAGCGCGGCATCATCGCCGCTTATTACACCTCGGTGCGGTTCCTGGATCGAAATATCGGCGTGGTGCTGAATAAGCTCGCCGAGTCGGGACTGGATCGGAATACCTTTCTGGTATATGCCGCCGATCACGGCTACTTCCTCGGCCAGCATGGCCGATTCGAGAAGCACAACGGCTACGACCAGGCGCTGCGAGTTCCCCTGATGATGCGCTGGCCCGGTCGCATCAAGCCCACGGTGGTCCAGGACTTCACCGAGCACGTCGACGTTCCCGCCACCATCCTGGACATGCTGGAAGCGGAGCCCTTTGCGGTCGAGCACGGGCACACGCTACGACCATACCTGGAGGGCCGCGGCATGGCTCACCCGCGCGACCACATCTTCAGCGAGTACCTGGAGACCGAGCAAGCCTACCTCCGTACAGACCGGCACAAGTTCATCTATTGTTCCGGCAGGCGGCTGGACTGGTACCGGCCGGCGCAGCCCATCGCGGGCCGGTGGAGGCGGCTGTACGATCTGCAGCAGGATGCGGAGGAGTTCCACGATATCGCGGCGCGGCAACCGGACCTGGTGCGGCGCTTCGAGGCCCTGCTGCTGGAGCGGTTCCGGAATACCCACCCGGACGCGGGCAGCGAGCCGGCGGGACTTACCCCGGAGGCGGCGCTGGATTTCTATGTGCGGCCGCGCGATGCATGACCATCGCTGGCGCTTGAAATCTACCTCGGCCCCCCCAGGCCCTTCAGATCCCTCAGCACGCTCAGCAGGCCCGGCACCAGGGTGATTATGAACAGCACCGGGAGGATGAAAATCACGATGGGGAACAGCATCTTGATGCCCGCCTTCCCCACCGCCGCCTCCGCGCGGAGACGGCGCCTGGTGCGCAGCGCGTCCGCATATACCTTCAGCGCCTGCGCCAGGCTGGTGCCGAACTTCTCGCTCTGGATGATCATCGCCGCCAGCGACTTGATGTCCTCGATTCCCGTCCGGCGCACCAACTGGTTGAATGCCACGCCGCGCTCCTGCCCGGCGCGCACCTGCATCACCACCGTGGCGAATTCGCCGGCCAGCTCGGGATAGATGTACTCCATCTCCTCGCTCACGCGCATCATGGCCTGGTCGAGCGCGAGGCCCGTTCCGAGCACGATGCCCAGCAGGTCCACGGTGTCCGGCAGAGCTTCCTGCAGCTTCACCCGGTAGCGCTTCACCAGGCGCTGCAACACCAGCTTGGGCAGCATGAATCCGAGCAGCAGCGCCGCCGCCACGCCGCCCAGCAGCGAGGTCGCCGGATTGCCGCGCTGGAGCCAGATCATCAGGCTGAGCAACGCCAGCGCGAACAGGATGGTGAGTATCACGTAGATCGCCGGCGCGTGTTTCCTGCGGATGCCCGCGCGGCTCAGCAGGCGCTCCGATCCGTGAATCCAGTCCTCGCCGCCCGGAACCGCGGCCACGATGTCCAACACCCGGTCCAGCCCGCGCCCGCTGCCCTTGCGGCGCACCGTCCGCTGCGCCACCACCAGCGCCTGCGATTGCAGCTCCTCCAGCCGGTCGCCGAGGGGATCCTCCTGCGCCCGCAACAGCTCCAGGCCGAACCACAACAGCACGGTCAGCGTCGCGCCCGCCGCCAGGAAGAAAAGCAGGTTGGTCAGCATGCCGTCCTCATACCCGTATGTTGGCGATCTTGCGGATCACCAGAATGCCCACGATCTCCGAAATGATGGCGTAGGTCAGGAATTTGCTTCCCACCGGATCGGTCCACAGCAGGCGCACGTACTCCGGCTTCAGAAACCAGAACCCGATCCCCACCACCACCGGCAGCATGCACAACAGGCCCGCCGAAAAGCGCTGCTGCGCGGTGTGCGCCTTGAGCTTCGCCGCCATGTTGAGGCGCTCGCGCACCAGCGTGGCGAGCCCCTCCAGCACACCCACCATGTTGGCGCCCGTCTGCCGCTGCAGAATCAGGCTGGTAATGAAAAACTTCAGGTCGATCAGCGGCACGCGCTTTCCCAGCAGGTGCAGCGCGGGCTCCACCTGCGAGCCCAGCGCCAGCTCCTCCATCATCTTCTTGAACTCCATGCGCACCGGATCGGCCGTCTCGTTGGCGATCGTCTCCAGCCCGCTGTGGATGTTGTGGCCGGCCCGCATGGTGCGGGTGAACAGGTCGATGGCGTCGGGAAGCTGCTCTTCGAACTTGCGCAGCCGCCGCCTCCGCACGCGGAGAATATAAACCGCGGGAGCCACGCCGACGACCGCCGCCACCAGCAGGCGCAGAAAGATCATGCCCACGCCCATCAGGCCGGCCACGAAAAAGGCGATCAGCGCCAGCACCACGCTGACTCCGAATACGTCCGCCGCGCGGTATTTCAGGTTGGCCTGTTCGATCATGTCCTGAAGCCGGCGCAGCACGCCGATCCAGGTGACCAGGTCCCCCAGGAACGCGAAGGTGCCGGGCTGCTCGCGCCGCAGCAGCTCCGGCGCGCGGCTGGAAGGTCCGCGCATGTGCGCCCGCAGCTCGCGCATGCGCCCGCCGAGCAGGTGCTGCGCCTCCTGCTCGGGCACGGTCCAGATGTAGTATCCCGCGGCGTACAGCGCCAACGAAAAGATCAGGCCCACCGCCAGAAAAAAAACCATCGGTTCCTACTTCTCCTTCACCTCGTGCTCCTCCTCGAAGATGGAGGCGGACAAGTGAATGCCATAGGCCTTCAGCCGCTCGGAGCAGAGCGGCCGCTCGCCGGTGGCGCGGAAGCGGCCCACCACCGTGCCGCGCGGGCTGACGCCCGTCCGCTCGAATTCGAAAATGTCCTGCATCTCCACCAGGTCGTGCTCCACGCCAACTACCTCGGCGATGCCCGTCACCCGGCGGGAGCCGTCGCTCAGCCGGGCGCAGTGCACCACGACGTTGATGGCGCTAGCGAGCTGCTGCCGGATCACCTTGTCGGGCACGTGCTGGCTGGCCATCATCACCATGGTCTCCAGGCGCGAGAACGCGTCGCGGGGCGAGTTGGCGTGCACCGTGGTCATGGATCCGTCGTGGCCGGTGTTCATGGCCTGCAGCATGTCGAGCGCTTCCACGCCGCGCGACTCGCCCACGATGATGCGGTCGGGCCGCATGCGCAGCGTGTTGATCACCAGGTCGCGCTGGGTGATGGCGCCCGCGCCTTCGATATTGGGCGGCCGCGTCTCCAGCCGCACCACGTGGCTCTGCTGCAATTGCAGCTCGGCCGTGTCCTCGATGGTGACGATGCGCTCCTCCTCGGGGATGAACCGCGAAAGCGTGTTCAGCATGGTGGTCTTCCCCGAGCCCGACCCGCCCGAGATCACGATGTTCAAGCGCGCCTCCACGCAGCCGCTCAGAAAATCGAGCATGCCCGTGGTGAACGTGTCGTTGCGCAGCAGCTCCTCGGTGGTCAGAACTTTTTTTCCGTACCGCCGGATGGACATCACCGGCCCGATCAAGGACAGCGGCGGGATCACCGCGCACACGCGCGAGCCGTCCAACAGGCGCGCGTCCACGATGGGCGACGATTCGTCGATGCGCCGCCCGACCGCCGACACGATGCGCTCGATGATCATGCGCACGTGCGCCTGGTCCTTGAAACGGATGTTGGTCTCCACCAGGCGTCCGGCGCGCTCGATGTACACGTTGTCGAAGCCGTTGACCATGATGTCGCTGATGGAGCCGTCCTTCAGCAAGGGCTCGAGCGGCCCCAGGCCGAAGACCTCATCGAGGATTTCTTCGATGAGCTTCTCGCGCTCGCCCACGGTCATGGGCAGCGCCTCGTCCAGGATCAGTTTCTCCACCACCATCCCGATCTGCCCGCGGACGCTCTCCTTGTTGAGGTCCTTGAGCTGATCGACGGTCAGCGAGCTTAACAGCCTGGAATGGACGTGGCTCTTGATCTCGAACCAGCGGTCGGCGCCCGACCCGGGCCTGACCAGAGGACGGCTACCCAATCGACCCTCCCGTGAAATCCACGCGCGGCTCCTGTTTCATCTTACGCCGTCTTCGCCAGCTTCTTCCCGCCGGTCGCCTTGTCCACGAACGCCCGGAAGATCTTGTCCAGCTCGCCCGCCTGCTCGCGGTTGGCCACGAACGGCCGCGCCTTGTTGATCGAGGCGATCACCGCCGCCGACGCCGGAATGCCGTAGAACACCTGCTGGTTCAGGGTCTGCTGGATCTGCTCCAGGTTGGCCATGGTGGCCGTGACCTTCTTGGTATACCGGTTCACCACGACCTTGATCTGGTCCTGGTTGAATCCCATGCGCATGAGGAACGTGATGTACCGCTGCGCATTGCGGATGGACGGAAACTCCTGGTCGATCACCAGGAACACCGCGGCCGAAACCTGCGCCGCCGCCAGCACCAGCTCGTTCGATACGGCGCGGCCGCCATCCACCACGATGGCGTCGTACTTGTCCACCAGGAAGGTCGCGAACTCGCGCAGCATGTGATCGCTGAAGTGGCCGTGATGCTCCAGCGCGTCGGGCGGCCCCACCAGGAAAAAGCCCAGCGGATCGCGCGTCACGAACCCCTCGAACAGGGCCTGGTCCATGCGTTCGAGGTTCTCCGCGACCTCCATCAGGGTGTATTGCGGCGAAGCGCCGATCTGCATGGCCGCGTCGTTGCCGATCCAGTCGAGATCGATCAGCACGGTGGAGTGTTTGCGCTGCGCCAGCACCGAAGCGAAGTTGACCGCCAGGGTGGTGGCGCCCACCCCGCCCTTCGTCCCGATGAACGTGTAGAGCTTGCCCAGCTTGCTTTCCGTCGCCGTCCCGTGCTTCGGCGCGCGTTCCAGCCGCGCCATGGCGTCGCGGAATTCCGTGCGTTTCAGCGGCTGCAGCAGGAATTCGTTGGCTCCCGCGCGCATGCTGGCGATCACGGTCTCGCCATCGGCATGGAAGTTGGAGACGATCACGAACAGGTCGGGCGCCGCCTGCTTCACCTTCTCCACGGCCTTGATGGCGCCCTCCGGGTCTCCCGACAGATCGACCAGCAGGCCCGCGCCGGGATTGCGCTCCAGGTCCTGGAGCACGCGGATATAGAGATTGGCCGCGGTCTCCTGGTATTCCGCAACCACCTTCGCGTTGGGAATATTAAGGAGATTATCGCGAACCATCTCCCGAAAATGTTCATCGCTCGAGGCGACCATTAGAGGTGTGGTGGACATAAGAAATCACGGGAAAAGAATTTGGCCACGGATGAACACGGATGAACACGGATAACAAGGCAGGGGAGTTATCGGCGTTAATCTGCGTTCATCGGCGGCTATCATCGATTTTTTCATGGCACGCAACTCCCCGACGCATCCTGAAATCCCGCGCTCTCCATCGGCACGATCGTGGTGAACGGCGGGATCGTCGTGGGAGGCAACTTCATGAAAGCGGCAAACCGCGTGAACTGGTAATTCGTGATGCCGACGCTCACCGTATCCGGAATGCACACCCCGCCGCAGGTTTCGCCGCTAAACGCCGTCAGGCCGCCGTCGGAAAAATACTCGACCGAGATTCCCGCGTTGCCGTTCTGGAACTGCGCCTGGTCGATGATGGCCGGCACGTGGCTCTCCATCCACGCGACCACGTTGGCCGCGTCCGGCTGCCAGCAATGGGTCGAGGCATACTGCGCCCCCTGCCGCGTAAACTCCACCACGCCGTGCCACACCCAAAGCGTCTCGGCCACAAACACCGTCATAAAAGTGAGGGGAAGCACCACCGCGGCGTACACCACGGCGAACTCGGTCAGGGCCTGGCCGCTCGGGCGCCTCACGTGGTCCCTCCAAACGGCACCAGCACATACGGCCGCAGCGCGATCGGCTGGAGGGTAAGTCCCGGAAACCTCAGTTGAAACAGGTACCCGGACGGCATGGACACCATGATGTAGTCGGGCCGCTGGGCAATGGCCGGGCAGGCGCTGTTGCCGCACGCCCCGGCCACGCCGGACGACGGATCCACGCACTGCGCCGTCACTTGAAACATGTCCGGCGTGAGATTGGTAATGAGCGGCGTCCCCGAGCCGTCCGTGGTCCCGCTGATGGCCAGTTGAATGGCCGCCGTCACGTTGGGGTCATCCGCCAGGTCGCAAAAGTTCACGCCCTGCTGCAGCGAAAGGTACCGCGCCGCGGTATAGACCGCCTTGCGCAGCGAATAATACAGGTACGTGATTTTGCCGAGCTGCACGATCATCACGATCAGCATGACCACAATGGGAATCCACAGTATGGCCTCCAGCGCCATGTTGCCCGCCGTGCGCCGCATCATTGGTGCAGCACCACCTTTCCGGGCCCCGAAGGCACCGGCACCGGGCAGGCCAGCGAAAACCGGTCGTCCACATACCCCTGCGGCACCGGCTTCGGGCTGCCGATATACATCACCACGAACCGCCCGTTGATGTCGGTGGGGTCGGGAAACGTCCCGTCCGAGTTCAGTTCCACCAGGAACTGGCGGAACCCCAGCACCGTCATGGTGGTGACCACATCGGGCGCCAGCGCGGCCACGATGGGCAGGGTGATCACGCGCCGCGCGTTGCCGGTATAGTCCGTATAAAGATTGGCCTGGCCGGTGGTGATGTCCGTATCCGGCAGGAACGCCGTCGCAATGGTCGCGAAATCCGATACGTTGGTCTGGCAGGCGCCCGGCGGGTTGAGGTTGTCGAACCGCGAATAGATCCCGCACAGCGCTTCCTCCACGCCCACCGGCGCGGCGGTGGAACAGAGGTTGGGGCTGGTGCTCGCCCAGATCACCTCGCTGGCATCGTTGATTCCCACGCACGCCAGCGGAACCGGCGACCCGGTGGGGTTCGGATCGGCGGAGGCGATCAACCCGCTGGCGCCGTCGGCGAACAACTGCTGGGTTTCGTCCAGCGTCGCATTGCCCGTATCGTAGCGGTTGACGATCCCGTAGGGAATCACGGTCGCGGTACCCGGCAGCGCCGCCGGAGCAGGCGTGCCCGAGCATTCGAAGGCCAGCGTGTACAGGTTCCCGGCGGTGGGATCGCCGAAGCCGAAGTTGACCGTATCGGTGGAATCCAGCGCCGCCACCAGGAACGGCTCGATCCCGCACGCCGTACACAGCGGCGCGCTGATCCCCGCGATGGCCTGCGCCGCCACCGTGGTCTTGCGCGATTGGCCCAGCGGCAGGATGCTCCAGAACAGCAGCGGCGTATCCGCGGTCACGGAGACCAGGACGTCCCGCGCAGTGGTGCCGTCCGCTTGCGAGCCGGAGGACCCGGCGGTGGCATCCGCGACGGTCGCATAAAATGACGAAGCCGTGGAGCTGACCAGGTTCCCGGTGCTCTGTCCGACGGGCAGCGATGCATAGAAGTATTTGTTGGCCAGCGGATTGGTGGGGTCGATCGATTGAGTCGCCGCCGCCCCGGCATTGTCCAGCGACGACGAGGTGCCGATCAATTGCGCGGCCGCCGCCAGGGCCATGGCATTGGCCGCCTCGCTCAACTCTCCGCGCACGAGGTAGAGGCGCCCGAGGTCGATCGCGAACCCCATCATCCCGAAAAACACCGGCGCCAGGATCACCAGCATCTGCAAGGTCATCGACCCGCGGGCGGCGCCCGGTTCAGGCGAGCCTTTACTGCTTGTTGGGTATCTGTTGTCCACGCGGCCCCACAAACTCCGGCTGGCTGCCCGCGCCCGGAGGCGCCGTTGTATTGCCCTTCTTCGACTTGGACTTCTCCTCCACCACGGTCGGAAGGAATGTCACCGGCATGTCCGGCAGCTTGGACTTCTCCTCCGCAGTCATCGGCTTGACGAAATGCGGCGTGATCACCACCAGGAGCTCATCGGTCGATTTCTGGGTGCTGCGGCTGCGGAACAGCTTTCCCAGAATGGGAATATCGCCCAGGCCGAGCACTTTGTCCACGGTTTCGATGACGCGATTGTCGATCAACCCCGCGATGGCAAAGCTCTCGCCGTCTTTCAAAATGACTTCCGTCTCCGCGCGCCGCTGGGAGAGCGCCGGGATCACGAAGCCCTCCAAGGTCACCGCATTGGCGAAATCCAGCGAGCTGACCTCCGGGGCCACCTTCAGGTCGATGGCTCCCTGCGCCGTCACCGTGGGGGTAAAATCCAGCTTCACGCCGAAGGGCTTGAACTGCACCGTGATCACCGGCGCGGTGGCGCCGCCGGTGGGCGTGGTGGTGATGGTGGGGAACGGGAACGAGCCACCCGCCAGGAAACTCGCGTCTTTCCCTTCCAGCGTGACCAGGTTGGGCTCCGCCAGGATCTGCAGCAGGTTGCGCTCCTGGAGGGCCTTGATGGTGGTCCCGATGTTGAGGTCCGGCCGGAACGCGAACAGGTTCAACAGGTCGGAGAAACTCACCGTGGTGGTCGGCAACTGGCCGTTGGTGACCTGAAGCTGGCTGAAGCGCGGCGGCGTAAACTGCTCCGTGCTGGTGCCCCCCAGGAGCTTGTTGTTGGTGCTGAAGAGGTTGAAGCCGACCGTCGTCAGCGCTACACGGTCCACCGCCGCGAACGTCACTTTGAGGAGGATCTGCCTGGGCTCCGGCGCGGGCGGCGCCTGCAACAGGTTGACCACGTTCTTGGCGCGCGTCTGGGCGATCCCCGCCAGCCGCTTGGACTCCTCGGCGCTCTTCACCTTCCCCGACAGCACGATGGTCTCGCCCGATCCGCTGACGGTGATCGTGCTGCCCGTGGCGCTGTCCTCGATCTGCTTGCGGAAGGCGTCCCATTCCGAGGTGTCCTTGGTAACGTCGATCTCGTAGCGCACCGGGTCGGCGTCGGTCTCCCAGATCACCAGGGTGGTTTTGCCCGGCCCCTTGGCGTTGACCATCACTTCGCGGGGTGAAATCACCACCGCGTCCGCGATCTTGGGCTCCGAAATGGCGACCTTCTGGATGTCCCGCTGGAACCGCAGCAACTCCCCGCGGCCCTCCACCAGCTTCACGTCGTGAAACTGTCCCGTCTGCGCCATGGCGGGCGAAGACCAGCCCCACGCGGCAATGACGGCCGCGAGACACAACCTGGCAATTCTCATCGAAACAGTTCCTGAACGTGCTTGTCGCCCCGATAGACGTCCACCACCGCGTGGGGTTTGTCGGGTTCCTTCCTCTTCTCCAGTTCCTTCCTCGCGGCGGCCAGTTCCTGCCACAGTTTCGAGTCTTCGAGGCTCTCCTTGCCGCCCGACCTCGCCTTCTTCGCCGCCGCCGCGCGCGCGTTCATATCAGGGTCGAGGGCCTCGGCAGTGATGGGTCCGCCGCCGGGCGTCTGCGCGCCATCCAGCGGATTGCGCAGCGACAGGCTGATGCGTCCCTGGTTTTTGGCCAGCTCCAGCTTCTGCGCATCGTCCGGCCGGAGCACCAGGGTCACCACCTTGGCCTGCGGAGTGCGGGTGTCCACCGGCTGTCCCGTGGGAGTCTGGCGGCCGGTGGAAAGCACCTTCACGTTTTGCAGGATGGTGCTGGTGGTAGCCTCGGCCATGGTGCCCGGCCGGGTGAACAGCACGTCCACCCGCGAGTTCGTCTGGATGAGCCCGGCCACGCCGCTCACGTCGGTGATCTGCACCGAGACCGCGCGGTAGCCCGGCTCGATGGTGGATGGGACGCCTTCGGCCGAGGTGGTGGCCGAGAGCTTGGAAATCAGGAGCGGCTCGTTGCTGCTCATCGGTTCCATCAGGACGCGGTTCAAGGCATCCTTGCCCTCGAAAACCACTCCCTTCGGAACGTCGCGTTGCGGGTAGTTCACCATCTTCAAATCGCTCTGCCGCAGCAGCGTGCCGAGCGGCATGTCGCGCGAGGCCACCACCACCCACACTTTTTTCTCTTCCTGCGGCGCCACGGTTTTGGCCCACACAAACCAGCTCAACAGTGCCGCCGACACCCAAGCCGCCGCGATAATCAGGATTTTCTTCTGCCGGTCCATTCAAACCTCGCGCTAAGTCCCATCGGTTGAAGACACTTCGGGCATCCGCTGTTAGATTGTTGTAACACACGGCCCATGGTTAAGTTCCGTCCCCCGCCAGCAAGGTCGCGGTCCCGTCCCGGTAGACCGGCCGCCACCCGATCTGCTCCAGCGCGGGAACGAGCGGAAAGTCGTTGGGCAGGAGGGCGTGCGTAAAGTGAAACGAGTCCCAATACTCACGCCATCCCGGGCGGACCTGAACCATCCGGCCGTACCGCTTCAGAAAATCGGCGCCGTAGAAGTCGCTGCGGCCATCGAAAAACACTTTCCGGGTCCCATTTGACCTGTATATCAAGTATCCCCCAAATTTGTCGGGCGCAAACAGGCGGGCCTCCGCGGGAATGTGCGGGTAAGCGTCCACCGGAAACTGGTCGCGCGGAAACCCCGCCGGCGCCAGGCGCAGGAGCGCGAATGCCGCGAGCACGATCAGCGGCGCCAGCGCCCATCCGCCGAGTTGCGCATCGATGGCCCGCAGCCGACGGGCATAAGCGCTACCCTTCATGGTGGCGGTGATGGCCGCGTTGGCGAGCGGCAGCAACACCAGCGCCGCCAGGGGTAGCCCGCGCGCCGAGCGCAGGGCCATCGCCGAGATCACCAGCGCCAGCCCGCTCCGCTCCAGGCGCCGCTGGGTCAGCGCCAGGGTGCCGCCCGCGATCCCCAGGATCACGGTGGCCATGATCTGCCAGGAACCGGGCGTGTGGTAGTCGAAGCTCTGGTACTCGCCGATGCGCGAGAGCAGCTCGGAATCGGTGAGGTAGCGAAAGACGTGCTGGTACAGGCGCCATCCGTAGGGATTGGCCAGCGGGGCAATCGCGCAGATCGGCGCCGCCCTCCAGGAGATCCGCCCGCCAGCCACGTACAGCACCGCGATGACCGCCCCCAGGAAAAAGCTGGCATGCACGTTGGCCCACAGCGCCATGAAGGCCGCGAGCATGAAGGCCGCTCGCCAGCCGGAGCGCTTGTCCGCCGTCTCCGCCCACAGCACCGCGCCCAGCAGAAAGAGCCACCCGAGGATGTGGGGCCGCGCCAGCCAGTGGATCTCGCAGGTGGAAAGCAGCAGGGGTGCCATCGCGCAGGCCACCAGGAAGTTGCCCTCGACCGCCCAGTGGAGCCGGAACCAAAGCCAGACCCCCGCCGCGATCGCCACCCCGTAGAGCCCCGCTACTCCGCGCAAACCCGCTGCCCGATGGGCCGCGCCCGCCAGCACGTCGGCTCCCCATTCCCAGGCGAACCACGGCTGACCCGCGCGCGTGAACGAATAGGGGTCGGTGCGGGGAAGCGTGCCGGTTGCCAGGATCTTCTCTCCGGTGCGGATGTGCCACCCCGCATCCGAATCGCGGAACAAGGCCTGGTAACCCTGTATGAGAAAGAGGCAGTAGAAGAGTGTAACGGTGGCGGCGACTAGGGCCACGTCGGGGACAAACCAGGTAGACACCGGCCGCACATGGACGTCCGGCGGTTATTGCGCTGGGGTGCCGATGCTTGCCAGGTCGCCCGTGATGCTCTGGTAGAGGCTGACCACGGCAGCCGAAAGCTGGTTCACCGTGGTGATCAGGGCCAGCCCGACGGCCGCCACGATCAGGGCGTATTCGACGAGATCCTGCCCCTGCTCATCGCGGATAAATTGCATCATCAATCTCTTCACTTCGTCTCTCCAGTTGCGGGCACGGATGCGGTCCTCACCGCGTCCTTCCCCGAGTCATCCAACGGTCCCACCCAAAGCCTCTTGAAGCGGTCCCAGAAAGTTTGATCCCGTTTCACGGGAAACAGAACCGGTTGTCCGTCCAACCGCGACACGAGCTCCAGGTTCTGGATTGCTGGTTGGAACGTCCTATTATAGCCAAGAGCTATCTCCAGTTCCTTGCGGGCTGCGGGGTAGTTCCCTTTTTCCATCAGGACGGCGGCCAGGTTGTTGTGCGCGGTGGCGGGGTCGGAGCCGGATTGCCAGGTGGCGATGGCCTCGGACGCGGAGTTCTGCCAGGCCAGCGCCAAGCCCAGATTGTTGCGTGCCACCTGCGATTGGGCATTGAGCTTCAAGGCCTCTCGAAACTCCCCGGCGGATTCGTCGTACCTCTTCTGCATCAACAAGTTATAGCCCAAGTTGTTGTGCAGATAGTCGGCTTGGGGGCGCTGTTCCAGGGCCTTCCGCCAGGCCGGCTCGCCTTCCGCCCACTGCCTGCCTTCGTCGTGCAGAATGCCCAGCCAGGATTGGTATTCGGGGCCCGCCTGCGGGTGAGCCTGGAGGAACGCCTCCAACCCGGAAATGGCTTCGTTCCGGCGATTCGAATCCCGCAGGGCACCCGCCAGGGCAAGCTGAACCTCTCCCGATTCCGGGAACCTCGCGGCCGCCAGGCGGCAGATCTCCAGCGCGACATCGGGGTAGCCGCGCTCGCGATACGTCTTGGCCAGTTCCAGGCGGGCGGGGATGTTGTCCGATTCGGCGGCCACCTTGGCGCGGAGGGCGTTCAACTGGTAGTCGCCGTCGCCGGCATCTTTGGCATTCCGGATTTGACGGTCCCAAACGCTGGGAGCGGGCTTGGTTCCGGACGCGACGGTCTGATGGACACATGCGGCCGGCAGCACCGCCAGGACCAGAAGCGCCAGTCGAAACTTCATAGTTTTTCCATGACCAATTCGTCGCCGGGCACCGTGCCGGTCTCCGCCACCGTGCCCGCCGGGAGTTCCAGCACCGAGTGGGCCAGCATACACGCCGATAGCCGCCAGGGCCGCAGGGCGTGCTTCACTTTGCGAACTTTCCGGCCCTTGTCCAGGTAAATCAAGTCTATCGGAAACTTCATGAAGAACGTGTGGACCGATTCGCAGGGGACGATCCACAACCCATCGCCCGGCTCCAGCCGCTCATGCTTCAGCAAGCCGGTCCGCCGCTTCGCGCTGGTGTCCGCCACGTCCGCAGATTGGGCCAGAACGGTTTCGCGGGTCCTATTGCGCACCAATACCTTCAAGTTTGAAGACTATAACACGAGAGCAGGGGTAGATGTTGCGGTAAAGAGGGCAAAGGAGAAACTTCACGGTCCCGCGCGGGTTTACGATACACTAGGAACACCCGCCGCGTCAGTTTGGAAGGACAGGTACGTGAACCCTCGGTGCCGGAAGTTGCTTGCGTTTATTCCCCTCGGTTTGGCAGTGCTGGCCATGTTGGCGGCCGGGCCACCGGCGGCGTTTGGCCAGACTACCACCGCCGCCACGTTCGGCGACGTCGTGCGGCTGACGGGCGGCACGCCGGCGGATGTGGTACTCGACGAGTTGCGGCACGTGCTTTACCTGGTCCAGAACAGCACCAGCCAGGTACTGATTTTCGATTACAGCGCCGGCGCCGTGGTAGGCAATATCAGCGTGGGCAAGAGCCCCATCGCGGGCGCCATCTCCATGGACGGCAACTGGCTGTATGTGACCAGCGGCGCCACGCCCACTCAAACGGCTAGCGGCTCGCCGCTGCTGAACGTGATCGACCTGTCGCAGAACCGGGTCACCGGCAGCGTCCTGCTGCCTTCCATTCCCCAGGGGGTCGAGGTGGGCAACGACGGCCGGGTGCTGGTGGCCATGATGGGCTCCGGCGTGGTTTCGGGCGTCCCCCAGGGAACCCTGGCGGTTTTCGACCCGAGCCTCTCGGCCGGACAGCAACTCCTGCCGGTCACCGTTCCGGCATTGCCCACCACGCCGGCTCCTCTGCCGGCAACGACCCTGCCGCGCCCGGCCAAGATCTTCACCGGCTCGCTGCTGCGCACGCCGGACGGGCAGTTCATCGTGGGCGTGCTGACCCCGACGAGTTCCAGCACCTACATCTTCGTTTACGAAGTGGCTTCCGGGGTGGTGCTGCGCAACCGCACCGTTTCGGGAGCTTCCACGGTGATCTCGATGGCGCCCGACGGCTCGCGCTTCATGGCCGGCATGACCATGTACGACGCCGCCACGCTGGCAGTGATCGCACAGGAGAACAACGCCAACGCGCCCTTCAGCTTCACGTCCGCGTTCAACACGCAGCAGAATATCGGCGGCAGCATCTTCACTCCCGACGGGAGCACGCTCTACGCCGCCTTCAACACCGCCACCAACACCACGCCTCCTCCGCCAACGCTGTCTTCCACCCTGCTGGTGAACGACCCTGTGAGCCTCGGCATCCGGCTCGGAATCCAGTTGCCGGAGAGCATCGTGGCCAAGATGGTGATGCTGTCGGACGGTTCCCAGGCGTGGGGGCTTTCGGACTCGGGAATCATGCACCTGCCGTTCGGAAACCTGTTCAATTACCCCATCATCGCGCCGGAGACCACACAGGTTTTCCTGGCGCAGGACGACTGCGACCGCGGCGTGGCCACCGGCGTTCTCCAGATCAACAACCTGGGCAAGGGGCGGCTGACCTTTGGCGTGGTGAATCCCGGGAATTCGGCGCTGGTGTATGAACAGGCGAGCGGGCTGGCCCCCTCGACCATCACCTTCTCCATGGAGCCGGGCCGCTCCGGAGTAACGCGGATGCCGGGAACCAATCTCTGGACCGGCGCCGGGACGTCCACCGGAGCCCCGCTCAACGTGACGCTGTCTTCCCCCGAGGCGATCAACATCCCCCCGATCATCCGCGTGTACATGAACTACCGGCAATCGGACCAGCGGGGCGTCATCTACCCGGTCCCGACCACGTCCAACAACAACCCGAACAACGTGGGCGGCAATACCGGCGGCAACGAAGGCTTGCAGGACCTGCTGCTGGACGAGCCTCACGGCAAGCTGTACATCACCAACTCCGGGTACAACCGGATCGAAGTTTTCGATCTGGCGAAGCAGCATTTCGTCGATCCGATCCCGGTGGGCCAACTGCCGCATTCGATGGCCATGGGGACCGACGGCAACACGCTGTACGTGGGGAATACGGGCGGGGAATCGATCAGCATCGTCGACCTGAACCAGGGCAAGGCAGTGGACAGCGTGGTGTTCCCTCCGATTCCGCGGAACGGCACCGCGGCGGTGACCTATCCGCGCACGCTGGCCATGGGACTGTTCGGTTTGCAGTTCGTCATGTCGGACGGATCACAGTGGAAACTGGCCAACGGCAACCTGGCCACGATTCGTCCGGCCGATACGGTGACCCCGGTGAAGTTCACGGGCGGGCCGGCGTTCGGCATGATCTCCACCCCGGACAGCAGCTACATACTCACGCTGAACGGGAGTGGCACGGCGTACCTTTACGACGCGACGAACGATGTCTACGTAGGCAGCCGCCTACTGTTCACCGGGACCATCCAGGGCTATTACGGCGTGCTGGGCGCCGGCCCATCGGGGACCTTTTTCCTGACCGACGGGTTGATCATGAACCCGGCGCTGACGGTGATCGGAGGGTCGGCGCAGCCTGGCGCGACCACCATTGGCCCTTCTCCAATACCGGGCGGTCCGCCGACGACGACCATCGTCAATACCGGGCAGAGGAACGTGGCGGCGGTGGCGCCGGTGGACCCCAACAGCTTCCTGCGGCTGACCACGCCGGTGCGCCAGAGCATCACCACGGCAACGCGCGACGACTCGCGGACGACCTTGGAGACGGTCAACCTGACCACCGGGGAAGTGACCCTGACCGGAGTGGTTCCGGAGAACCCGATCGTGAACGTCTTCGGCACCACGCGGTTCAACATCAACCCGCGCCAGATGGTGGTGGATTCGGCGGGCGCGACAGCCTATGCGATTACGCTTTCGGGGCTCAGCGTGATTTCGCTGGCGCCGACGGGGAGCGACACGCGGCCGGCGATTGCGGGCTCAGGGGGCGTCGTGAACTCGGCCGACGGATCGCCCAACATCCAGCCCGGTTCGTTCATTACCGTCAGCGGCTCCAACCTGGCGTCGCCCGCGACCGCGGACACGCTGCCGCCTCCCACGGTGCTGGGCGGCTCCTGCGTGACGTTCGGCGATGTCGCGATCCCCATGCTGGTGACCTCGGGCGGCCAGATTCAGGCGCAGGTCCCCACCACCCTGCAGGCCGGAACGCAGGTAGTTGTGGTGCGTTCCCTGGCCACCGCCCAAGACAGCGACCCGGTGACCCTCACGGTGAAGGGGAACTGAGCTTATTGGCCGGTGACCGACCCATCGCCCAAACGGTATTCCGGCCGGTTCGATGGCTTGTACGGATGCTGCGCCGCGATCTTCTCGTTCAAAGTAACTCCCAGGCCGGGGCGGACCGGCAGCGCGGCGTGGCCATCCTTGATCTCGGGTCCGGTGCCCTCGAACAGTTCCTGGATCCAGGCCGTCCGGTTGAGAGTGGATTCCTGAATTACGGCGCTGGGCGTGGTGGCATCCACGTGCAGCGAGGCCATGGTGCTGACGTTGCTCTGCGGATTGTGCGGCGCGAGGTTCACCCGCCAGTTTCCGCCAAGACGCCGATCTTCTTCAGCTCCAGGATGCCGCCTGCGTGGCAAACGTCGGGCTGAATGTAGTCCACCAGGTGGCGGGAGCAGAAATCCGCGAAGCCGTACTTGGTGAAGCTTCGCTCGCCGGTGGCCAGGTGCGTCCTGGTCTTCTCGCGCAGTAAAGCCAGATCGCCCAGGTCTTCGAGCTCGGTGGGCTCCTCAACGAACAACAGGTCGTACTCCTCGACGCGGGTGCAGAAATCGATCGCCATGGTGGTGGTGCAACGTCCGTGAGCGTCCACGGCGATATCGAAATCGTCGTGCGCGCGGCGCCTCCCAGCAACTTATAAATCGGAACCCCGAGCGCCTGGCCGAGGATGTCCCAGAGCGCGATCTCGACGGCGCTGATGGCGGAGTTGAGGATCGGGCCGCCGCGCCATCGCGGAACGCGAAACGTGCTCCATGATGGCTTGGGCGACGGTGGCTTCCTTGCTCGTGACGGAGCCTTCGCCGAGCCCGGTGAGACCCTCGTTGGTCCAGATCTTGCAGAATACCCAGTTGAGGCTGCCGGCGTTCACGACAAAAGTCTTCAGTCCCGTGATCATCAAGTTCAGGGGCCTGGCACGGGCGGATGCAGCCTGTGCAAACGTGCGGACGGGGGCGAAGACGGAATGCGCGCCCGCTCCCAGCAGGGCGGACAGGAATCCCGGCGGTTCATTGTTGTAAAGCCCTCCTACCGCGAAATATCGGGCGAAGTCCTGATAACCGGCGGCGCGGCCCAGTGCCAGCGTTGATCGCCGGCGCTGCGGCGTATAGGCAATTTGTCGATGCTCCTCCGGAGTAAGAGGATACTCAGAGGATAAGAGCCGATAAAAACCGCTTCCCTTCGCTGCAGATACGTGCTACCATTTCCCGCCATAAGGTCCTCGCACGTTTGTGCCCAGGGATCGGTTAGTTTGGCTAGCCGGTTTAGTACCGGAAAGAAGGGATACAATCAATGCTCGCTGTTCGGTCTGCAACTCGTTTTGTAACTCGTTTCCTGTGCGTAGCGGTGTGCTGCGCGCTTCTTCTCAGTACCGCCGCCCGGGCCCAGGTGCTCAGCGGAACCCTTGCCGGAACCGTCACCGACCAGACCGGTGCGGTGGTCCCGGGCGCCACCATCACGGCGACCGACACGGAAACGGGCCGGGAGTATAAGGCCGCCTCGGACCAGTCGGGCAATTTCACGTTCGCGGACCTGCCGAACAGCACCTACCGGGTCGTGGTCCAGCAGCCGGGCTTTGCCAAATTTGAAGTCGCGCAGGTGGTAATCTCCGTCTCGCAGACCACCGCGCTTCCGGTGAAGCTGGAAGTGGCTACGACCGGCACGGAGATCGTGGTGCAGGCGGCGCAATCCGCGGTACAAACCGAATCGGCCGAGTTGAAGAACACGGTGGACCGGGCCCAGCTCGACAGCATCCCGATGCCGACGCGGAATCCCCTGGACCTGGTGAAGACGTTCGCCGGGGTTCTCACGCCCAACAACGGCGCGGGCACGGCGGGCGACGCTTTCGTGAACGGCCTGCGGGGCAACACCACCAACATCACACAAGACGGCATCAACGTGCAGGACAACTTCGTAAAGACCAGCGCCTTCTTCGCCCTCAGCGCACCGGTAGCCGATTCCATCGGCGAGTTCAACATGACGGTGGGGGGCGTGGGGGCCGACGCCGGCTTCGGCTCCGCGCAAGTCTCGATGATCACGCAGCGCGGCACGAACGCCGTGCACGGGGAAGCCTACTGGTATCAGCGCACCAGTTTTCTGAACGCCAATACCTGGTTTAACAACCTGAGCGGCATTGCCACGCCCTTCCAGTTACAGAACCGGCTGGGCGCCACCATCGGCGGCCCGGTCTGGATCCCCAAGATCTACCACGGCAAGAACAGGACGTTCTTCTTCTTCGCCTACGAAGCCTACCGCGAGCCGCGGTCGCAGCCGCGGACGCGAACGGTGATGACCACCTCGGCCGAGCAGGGGCTGTTTACTTACACGCCAACCACCGGCGGCGGCCCGGTCACGGTGAACCTGCTGAACGTGGGGACCATCGGCAACACCGGAATCAAGCCGGCGGTTAACAGCGCGATCATGGGAATCTACACCAAGTACGTGCCGCAATCCGGCTACACGGACGCCGGCTGCGGCTCGGGGGATGGCGCGAACTTCCGGTGCATCGCGCTGAACCTTGGCGGTGTCAACAACCAGACCCGCTACACGACCCGCATCGATCAGCAGCTCGGGTCGAAGCATTCCATCGAGTTCGTTTTCAACGAGTCCTTGTACAACACCGCGCCGGATTTTCTCAACAGCAACGAGCCGGCGTTCCCCGGCGCTCCGTGGTCGGGCGGCCAGGTATCGACACGCCAGGTGTTCGTGTGGGCTCTGCAATCGGTGTGGGCGACCAAGACGAACGAGTTCCGCGTGGGATTCCAGCGGGCGCCGGTGGATTTCGCCTACGGCAACACCTTTGGGGAGACGGGCGGCAACCAGATCAACTACCAGACGATAACCAGCCCCATCATGACGTCCACTAATTTTCCCCAGGGCCGCAACACCCCCGCGCGCCAGTTCATCGACAACTTCGCCTGGGTAAAGGGCAACCACCAGTTGCGTTTCGGCGGTGAGTACCGCTGGCTGGTGGCCTATTCCTACCTGGACAACGCCGTCTACCCGCGCATCTCGCTCCAAAGCAACGCCGCCAATCCGGACGGTCTCAGCACGGCGACCTTGCCCGGCATCAGCGCGGCCGAGCTGGCCGTGGCGCAGGCGGAATTCCACAACATCACCGGCCTGCTGGGCACGGTTCAGGCGGGCTACAACCACACCTCGCCGACCTCGGGCTACGTCAACGGAGTGCAGGAGCAGTACACACCTGTGCAGCAGAACATGGCCGGCTACGCGCAGGATTCGTGGAAGATGAAGCGGAACCTGACGATCCAGTACGGCACGCGCTGGGAATACCAGGGACCCTACGACGCGCGCAACGGCCTGGTGCTGCTGCCGCAAAACAACGTGAAGGACCTGTACGGTCCCACGCCCATCGGCGCCCTGTTCCAACCCGGCGTGACCAACGGCGCGACCGATGTGCAGTTGACCCTCCAGGGCGGCAGCAACGGCAAGCCGGTCACCAACCGCCAGCTCCACAACTTCGCGCCGTTCATCGGAATCGCGTGGGCGCCGGGCAGCGACAACAAGTGGTCGATTCGCGCCAACTTTTCCACGCACTACGTCCAGGACGGTTTCACTTTCTGGACTCCGGCCACGACCGGCAACACCGGCCTGTTCAGCCTCCTGAGCAATGCCACGCCGACCGGCGTATTCTCGAGCAGCAGCGTGCCTTTGCCGACGCCTACGACGAACGGCTCGTTTCCGGTCTCCCAGTTGAGCAACTGGATCAGCAGCGGCGGATCGGCCGCCCTGACCGCGTACGATCCCAACCTAAAGGTGCCCTACGTGCTCGAATGGAGCCTCGGCGTGCAGCGGGAACTCGTCAAGCACATCACGCTCGAAACCCGATATGTGGGCAACCACGCGGTAAAGCAGTACCGGACCTACAGCATCAACGAGCAGAGCTGGAACACGACCGGGCTGCTCCAGGAATTTCTCCACGCGCAGAATAATCTGAACATCGACATCGCGAACAAGGTCAGCGGCAGCTTCGCCAACAACGGTTTCGCGGGACAGGTGCCCACCCCGATCCTGGACAAGATCTTCGCCGGCCTTGCCGCCAGCTCCGGTTACGGCAGCAGCGGCTTCATCACCAACCTGAACCAGAACAACATCTACCCGATGTACAACACCATTCGCACGTCGGCCACTTACCGGCCGAACGTTCTGGGGACCAACGGCAATAACCCGACCAACTTCCCGCTGAATTTCTTCGTTGCCAATCCGTGGGCAACCAATGCCAATTACGTGGGCAACGCCGGCTGGTCCTATTACGACGGCCTGGAAGTGGAAGTGAAGAAGGTATACGGCAGCGGCTTCTTCATGCAGGCCAATTACACGTTCAGCAAAGTGCTGGCCGACACTCAATTCGGGGAATCGCAGACGGAAACCCAGAACTATCAGTCTTTGGCCAATACGCGGCTGGACAAGTTCCGGGCGGATTTCGATGTCCGCCATTCGTTCGGCGTGACCTACGGCTATCCGCTGCCGGTGGGCCACGGAAGACACTACCTCGGCAGCGCGCCGCGTTGGGTGGATGCCGTTGTGGGCGGCTGGAACGTCTACGGATTCACGCACTGGCAGAGCGGCGCGCCGCTGACCATCTCGTCGAACCGCCAGACCAACAGCTCGGGGCTATTCAGCACGCCGGTTCTGGAGAATATGACCGCCGCACAGTTGCAGTCGCACATCGGCGTGTATCGCACGGGCTATGGCCCGTACTGGCTGGATCCTTCCCTCAGCTTGGACACCGCCAAAGGCCTGACCAGCACGGCCAACTTCTGCACGGCCGGACAGACCACGCCGTGCTGGGCGGAGCCAGCGCCGGGCCAACTCGGCCAGCTCCCCTACCTCGGCTTCAGCGGGCCGCGATTCTTCGACCAGGATGCCTCGATCGTCAAGAACATCCAGATCAAGGAGGCGCTGCGGTTCGAGATGCGGCTGGAGGCCTACGACCTCTTCAACAACGCCAACTTCAACGGCGCGCAACTCTCGCTCGACGGCACCACGTTCGGCCAGTTGACCTCCACGCAGGACACGGCGCGCGGCGGCGGTGTCACCTCGCGCATCGTGCAGTGGGCCGTCCGGCTGCACTTCTAGGGCCCCCCTGGGCCCGGCTCGTCAGGAGCCGGGCTCAAGACCGCTTACACAAAGTGATTTGATCTCGAATCCGCCCGATAGGCCGGCGACCGCACGCGCGTCCGGATTCAGGGCTTGCCGCCGGGGACCTGGTCCCGGTAGCGGCTCCAGTTCTCCAGCAGGTTGGCCACAACGGTATTGCCGACGCGCCAGGCGGCTTCGAGGGCCGGGAGGTAGCCGGTATAGTGGCCGATCTTGGTTTGGGCGAGGCTTTCGGCCGCGGTCATGCCCGGCCGCTGCTGGTCGAAATCGCTGGCGGTTCGCAGCACCAGCACGCGGTTGAGGTCGACGCGCCCGGCATGCGCCAAAAAGGTGAGAGCCTGGAGGACTCCGGTGTCTTCCATGGCGGTGGTGACGTAGTTGCCCCGGCCGCCGGTGTGATACTGGACCCAGTCGTTGGCCCACTGGCTGAGAAGCTTTCCGTGCCAGAATGTGGAACTGGAGATCTCGTCTCCCTTCAACACAAACGGGGGCCGGCGCGCGTTGGGGGAATCGAACTGGCTGCGTTCGTTTCGCATGGCTTCGGAATCGACGAGGGGGACGTTGGCGGTGAGGCGGAAGGCCCAGTCGACCAGCGAGGCGTTCAGGTGGTAGCACTCGCCGTCGTTGGCCACGCGGGGCTGTTCGTAGGGCACGGATTTTCGCAGGGGCACGTAGCCGGTCTTCCAGCCGGCGGGGATTTCGCGGGCGTCGATCTCGTGGGCCAGGTCGCCGTCCACCACCCACTCGGCCCAGACCGCGGAACCGAGCGACGCGTCGGCGGGATCGATGCCGGCGATGCCGGCGACCAGCCAGTAGGCCTTACGCAAATCGAAGCGGGGATCGAGTCCCAGCGCCATGGTGCTGGCGGCGGCCTTGGCCGTACCGATTCCGGCCAGTATTCCCAGAACCCCGTCGCGATTCATGCGCAGGTCGTGGTGGCCCTGGGGGAACGGAAAAACGCGATCGAGTTTGTTCCGCTCCACCCAATACTGAAACTCGCCGGGTTCATCGCCGGTGTCGGCGCCGCGTTCGAACATCGCGACGACCACCACTTTCACCGGAATCGGCCGTTCCGCAGGGGCGCAGGAGGACAGGATCAGGGCGGCGGCAAAACACGCCGTGGTTAAGGAACGCATTCCGGTATGGTAGCGAAGTGGCGACGGAAGCGCTTTACTCCTCGCGGAGCGCGTCGGCCGGATCGAGGCCGGCGGCGCGTTGCGCGGGCACCCACGACGCCAGCGCGGTGATGACCAGAAACAGCGCGGCAATGGAGGCGAAGGTGGGAAGGTCGGTGGGCTCGACGCCCACCAGCATGCTCTTCATGACGCGGGTGAGCGCGACGGCGGCGCCCAGTCCGAGGACGATCCCCACCGCACTGAGCCGCAAGCCGTGGCCCACCACCTGGGAGAAGATGCGGGCGGGCGCGGCGCCCAGGGCCATGCGGAGACCGATCTCCGGAGTGCGCTGCCGCACCACGGTGGAGAGCACGCCGTAAAGCCCGACACCGGCGAGCAGCGCGGCGATAACGGCGAACACTCCGATGAGGAGGAGCGAAAAGCGCGTTCCGGCCTGCGCCTCGACGACCAGCGCGTCCATGGGCTCGTTCTGGTTAACCAGGAGTTGCGCGCCGAACTTGCGGACCTCGTCGCGGACCTGGCCGGCATAGCGCGCGGGGTCGCCCGACGTGCGCAAGGCCCACCAGGCGGCCCGGCCGTGAGTCATGTACCCGTCGGTGACGTAAAGCTGCTCGCGTCCGGGTTCCGCCAGCGAGACGTCGCGCTGGTGCGCCACCACACCGACGATTTCACCCCATTGAGCGTCCTGGGTGCGAACCCGGAAGAGGATGCGCTTGCCCACCGCGGACTCGTTGGGGAAGGCCTTGGCGGCCAGCGCCTGGTCGACGATGAGCATGTTGCGATCGGGCGTATTGTCGGCGTCGGTGAAGGTGCGGCCGGCTACCAGGGGCGTGTGCATGGCTTCGAAGTAGCCGGGGAGCACGATCTGCAAATCGGCCGCCTGGAACTTGGTGGTGTCGGTGAGCGCCTCGGCGCCGCCCCAACGAATAGGGCTGAAACCGCCGGCGAGCGGCAGGGGCGACGACGCGGTGACGCTGCGCACGCCGGGGATGGCGGCGAGGCGGTCGCGCAACTGGCGCATGAAGGCCTGGCGGGCCTCGGGCGTGTTGCCGGTATTGCCCAGCAGTTGAAAGGCGAGAAGGTTGTGCGGGTCGAAGCCCACATCGACTCTCTGGATGGCCAGGAAGGTGCGGAACATCAAACCCGATCCGATGAGGAGGACGAACGACAGGGCCACTTCCCCGACTACCACGCCGTTGCGCAGCAGCCCGCCGCCGAGTCCGGCACTGCGTCCGGCGGCCCGCAGGACGCTGCTGACATCGGGCCGCGCGGCGCGGAGAGCCGGCACGGCGCCGAAGAGGGCCGTGCACAGCAGCCCGGTCAGAGTGGAGAACGCGATCACCGCCGGATCGATGTGGACGGCGTTGAGGCGTGGCAGATTGGCGGGCGCGATCGCGATCAGCTCGCGGATGCCCGACCAGGCCAGAGCGAGGCCCAGGGCGGTTCCGAGGGCGGAAATCACCAGGGCTTCGGCCAGCATCTGCCGCATGAGCCGCCACCAGCTTCCGCCCAGCGCGGTGCGCACGGCCAACTCGCGCTCGCGCAGGGAGGAGCGCACCAGCATGAGGTTGGCCACATTGGCGCAGGCGATAAGCAGCAGGAAGATGACGGCGCCCATGAGCGCGAGGAGGGCGGGCTCGACTTCGCTGATAAGATGCTGCTTCATGGGCTCGATGCGGATATACTCGCCGGCGGTGCGCGAGATCGCATTGTCGCGGCGGATCTGCTCGGCGATGGTCTCGGCTTCGGCCTGCGCGCGCTCGACGGTAGTGCGCTGCTTCAATCTGCCGATGACGCGCCACTGGACGTTGTTGCGGTTGGGCGGATCGTACGGGATGCGCGCCGCGAACCAGACATCGGGGAACTGTTCCATGTTGGAGACGGGCGGGAACAGCAGCTCGAAACCGGGTGATAGCACGCCCACGACGATGGGGGCGTTCCCGGCGTTCCCGGGGGTCACCGGAAGGGGCCGGCCGACCACGGACGGGTCTCCGCCGAAGCGCCGCTGGAAGTATTCGTAGCTCAGCATGGCCATGACGGGCAGGCGCGGCGGGGGAGGCCCGCCCGGCGCGGCTCCGGGCGGCGGCTGGGGTTGCGGCGTGCCGTCGGCATCCTGGAAATCGCGCCCGGCGAGAATTCCCGCGCCCATCAGGCGAAAGAAATTGGTGGAGACGAGGGCGTCGCGGACCTGCTCCGGGGCGCCATCGGAGCGTTGGAGGATGCCGCGGAAGGTGACCACAGCGGCGAAGTCTTCGAACGCGCTTTTGGCCCCGTTCCGCAGGTCCAAGTAGTCGGCGTTGGAGAGCGGAAAATCCTTCACGTTGCGCCGGCGCATGTCGCTGCAAGCCAGC
This sequence comes from Bryobacteraceae bacterium, assembly GCA_035638575.1. Lineage (GTDB taxonomy): Bacteria > Acidobacteriota > Terriglobia > Bryobacterales > Bryobacteraceae > DASQZT01. The sequence goes on along the minus strand of DASQZT010000095.1, from coordinate 27,210 downwards.
ACCAGGCGGCCGGGATCCTTGTAAGGGAGCGAGCGCAGCAGCACGGCGTTGGTGACGCTGAAAATAGCGGTGCTGGCGCCGATGCCGAGCGCGATGGTGACCACGGCGGCGGCCGTGAATACGGGGCTCTTCCGCAGGGTGCGGAAAGCGTAGATCAGGTCTTTCGACAGCATACGGTTGTGTTTATCTTAGACGAACGACCGGGAAGAATGTCCGGGACAATTGTTAACGGATGGAGCGCGGCGGGGAGGTACCATGGACGCATGCTGGCCATGATTCGCGAGTTGTTCGATCACCTGGTGTGGGCCGATGCGGCGATTCTGAAGGCGGTTCGCGGGCACGCGGGCGCGGCGGACGACGACGAAATGCGGCGCGTGCTGCATCACATCGTGCTGGTGCAGCGGGTGTACCTGGCGATCCTCTGGAACCGGCCGTTCGACCTGGAGAAGGAGGCGCAGGCGCCCGCGACCTTCGACGCACTGGAAGCACTGTTCCGCGCGGCGCACGCGGAGGCGATTGCCGCGGTGGGGGCGCTGGAGGAGAGCGAACTGGCGCGCTCGGTGGAAATGCGTTTCATGCCAGGCCTGTGGTTTTCAATGGCCGAAGGGCTGATGCAGATGGTGATGCACAGCCAATCGCATCGGGGACAGTGCGCCACGCGGCTGCGGGTGCTGGGCGGAAAAGCTCCGATCACCGACTTCATCATGTGGGTGAAGGAGCGGGCGAAGCCGGAGTGAGTCAGATCTTCATGCCCAGCATCTTTTTGGCGCCGATCTTCGCCATCCCCCAAGGGCCGTAGCGATCCTCGAGCATCTTCATGTAGAGCGCCTTGGTGTCGTCAGGCGGGATCCTGGGCTTATCGTTCGGCTCGAGCCGGAGCGCGCCGGAGGGGCAGGTGGTCACGCACAGCGCGCAGCCGATGCAGCGCTCGAGATCCACCACGGCCTTGCCCTCGGGGCTCGAGATCGCTTCCATCTGGCACCGGACCTCGCAGGTCCCGCAGGACTGGCAGGTGTCGGAGTCCACGGCGGCGTGGAAATTGGAGCTGAAGTACTCGGCCGGGACGGGGAAGCGTTTGGCGGAGGTCAGCACGCCGCAGCAACATCCGCAGCAGCAGCAAACGAACATCGGGGCCTTGGTGTTTTCGGGCTCGAGGACGAGCCCTTCCCTGTCGGCCTGGTCGAGCAGGTCCAGCATCTCCTGGCGGCTGATGGCCCGCCCCGAGCCGGAGTCCGCCGCCCACTCGGCCGCCCGGCCGATCATGAGGCAATTGTCGCGGAGCTTGGTCTGCTTACAGCTCTCGCCCACCAGGTCCTTGCCGTGGCGGCAGATGCAGGTGATCACGCCAAAGGGCCCGGGTGACAATTCGACGTACGCGCGGAGCTGGTCGTAGGTGGTGACGCTGCGTTCCACGGCGATCTGGCGGTTGACCGGCACGATCCGCAGTTGCGTCGTTTTCCTGCTGTGGAAGGCCTGCCGAAAGGCTTCCTCCATGTACTGGCGGCTGTCGCGCTCAAACTCGGGCGTGAGCGCCTTGCCCTGGCGCTCGTACATGCCGATCGCATAGATGAGCTTGGCGTAGCGCGGCTTTCCCTCAACGGAGTACGCCAGGACGATGCCTTTTTCCGCCATGTGTTCGAGCTTTTGCTCGAGCTCGGGGAGAGTGAGTCGCGATTTGAAGCGCTTGTGGATGACGCCGGCGGGCTCGGGAATGGCGCTCAACTCGAGCGCGATTTCGGCCTCTTCGGGAGTGAACAGGCGCCGCAGGATCCGGATCTCCACACCGGATTTGGTGGCCGGAAACCCGACCGGCATGCGGTCCAGGTGCTGCTGCAACCGGCGGTACAGAGTTTCGGATGCGATAGTCTCCATTGCATCTGATTCTACCGCGCATGGTAACCTCGTGGTCAGGAGGCCGCCCGTGTCCACGCAGTCCAAGACGTTGATCACTCCCGAGCAGTACCTGGAGATCGAGCGCCGCGCGGAGTACAAAAGCGAATACTTCCAGGGTGAGATGTTCGCCATGGCTGGAGCGACCTGGCTGCACAACGTGGTCGTTGGGAACGTTGAGTTTCAGCTTCGCCTGCAACTCCGCCAGCGCCCGTGCGAAGTGCTTTCGAAGGATATGCGCGTGCGGATCACCGCCACTGAGCTCTACACGTATCCGGATGTGGTTGTCGTCTGCGACAAGCCGGAATTCCTGGACGGCGAGTTGGACACGCTGCTCAATCCGCTCGCGATTGTGGAGGTCCTGTCGCCCTCGACCGAATCTTACGACCGCGGCCTCAAGTTCGACCACTACCGTTCGATCGAGAGCTTGCGGCAATACCTGTTGGTGGCCTTCGACCGCGTGCATTGCGACCTGTTCACGCGACATGACGATGGACATTGGTATCTGACCGCGGCCGACGGACCAGAAGACTCGGTCGAGTTCGCCGGTTGCCGGCTCAAGCTGGCCGACATCTACGAGAAAGTGACGCTACCGCCGGCGCGGTAGTGACGACGGCGTCGCCGGATACGGCGTGTCGTAGCCTTTGGCATCCCACCAGAGAATGCGGTTCAAGGTGTCCTGCGGGGCGTCGTCTGGCTCGGAGAAATTCATGGCCATGGACTGGCGCGCGGCCCACAGCCGGCGGCCGTTGAGCGCTCTCAAGGGCGGGTTCATCTCGTCGAGCGGCACCTTGGGGACCAGGTGCTCGTAGGGCGCGGTGTCGGCTTGCGCGGTGAAGATGCTGGTCATGAGGCGCGCGCTCTTGAGGAATCGGGTGCGCGGGGGGATGTGGTAGATCGCCTGGATGGTGCGGATCATGCTGGTGTGGTTGTAATTGTTGGAGTCCACGGCGTTGCGCCTGATGGAGGGTCCGATGGCCAGGGCCACGGTGCGGTGGCCGTCAACGTGGTCAACGCCGTCCTGAGCGTCGTCCTCCACCACGAAGATCAGGCTCTTGGGCCAGAAACGGCTCTTGGAGAGGCCCTCGACGATGCGGCCCAGCGCCAGGTCGTCGTCCGCCACCATGGCGCGCGGGGTTGGGGTGGTGGGCCGCGTACCGTTGGTATGGTCGGTAGTCAGGGTCAGGATGACCAGGTTGGGCATCTGGCCGCTTTTCTCGCGTTCGGCCAGTTCGCGCAGGAACTCCTCGGCGCGGATCTGGTCGGGGATGATCAGCGAGTTGTTCGGGTAGGTCTGGCTGCAATAGGGCTGGAGAGCGGGGACTCCGCTGCGCGCGCCGACGGCATCCCGCCACTTGCCTTCCTTATATAACTGCCAGTACTGGCTCCAGGTCATGTTGGTAGCTTCGTTCATGTCCTGCATCTGGTGGGTTTCCGGGTTCAGGCGAGCGGGGAGCTGGAATTCACCGTAAATGCGCACGTCGAGCGGCTTGGGCGCGTTCTGCCAGAAGAAGCCGGTGGGGGCGACCGTCAGGGAGTCGGCCATGTTCCACGCGTAGCCGCGCGGAGAAGCCGAGAAGGCGCGCTCCACATAGTCGCTGACGAAGGCCTGCATGAGCCACTGGTGGCCGTCGAAGCTGATGGCGCCGCCGGTGTAAAAATTGTCGAGCACGACGAATTGCTCGGCCAGCGCGTGGTGGTTGGGAGTGACGTCGCGGCAATACATGCAGAGCTTGGGATCGCCGTTGGCCTTGGCGATATCGCCCAAAACCTGGTCGTAGGTGCGATTCTCCTTCACGATCAGGAAGACGTGCTGGATGCCGAGCGAGGAGAGATTGGCAATGCCTCCGGCCGGTTCGAGCACCGGGGCGTTGGCGGAGCGCACCTCGCGCGTACCGGCGACCACCTGGAGGGGCAGGGGGGCGGGAATTCTCTCGAGCGAGCCTTCGTACTGCCGGGAGTTGAAAGTGCCCTTCTTGTCGGCGGTGTTGCCCGTGCCTTTGATGCTGAGGACGCGCAGGGCGCCTTCGCGATCGATCGCCAGGGCGGAGGGGAACCAGGCGACCGGGACCGCGCCCTTCACCTGCCAGCGCCGCGAGGATTCCTCGATCACCGCCACGGCGTTGTTGCCGCCGCAAGCCACGTAGAGGGTCTTGCCGGCGGGCGCGAACGCCACCGCGATGGGTTGGCTGCCGAGGGTGTCTTCAGGGTAGGTGGGGATCTTGACGTCGGTGCGGGCCAGGGTGGCGGTATCCAGCAGGGAGACGGAATCCGAGTGGCCGTTGGCGACGGCGAGCAGCTTTTCGTCGGGGCTCAGGGCGAGTTGGGACGGAGCGAGCCCGACCGCGATTTCCTGCACGGCGAAGGTCTCGGCATCGACGGCACTCAGCGTACCCGTGGTGGAGGCTCCGGTCACCGGGTCGGTCACGACGGGCGAGCCGCTGGAAGGGGCGGTGGTGTCGCCGGCCCTCGGCCTGCGCCCGCCGCGGTTGGTCACGAAGATCTTGCCGTGCTGTTTGGAGACCGCGACGCCGAAGGGAGCGACGCCGACCTCGACCTCCTTTACCAGTTGCCGTGTCGCGGTGTCGATGACGGCCAGCGTGTTGTTGCGGCTGAAGGCCACGTAGGCGGTCTTGCCATCGGGCGAGAAGGCGATGCCGGTCGGGACCGGGTGGCCCTTCAGATCGATGCGCGCGGTATCGCCGGGCATGCCGAGATCCGAGAGCGCCGCGATGACGATGCTATCGGGGCCACTGCGGGTGGTTTCGCTGGCCCACAGCTCGCGGTCGCCGGGGCGGAAAGCGATTCCGGCGTAGGACGTGGATTTCGTCGCGACCTCCGCCACGCGCGTGCCGGTGGATCCGTCCAGCAGCAGGAGGCTGCGGGTGTTGAGCACGGCGAGCAGGCGCCGGCCGGAATCGAAAGTCATGTCTACCGGGCGGCCCGGAATCGTGGTCTGCTCGCCCCAGGGGTGGAGGAGCTGGTTGGTGGGCACCAGGTAGAAGCCGCCGGGCTGTTTGCCGAGGGCCACGGTGCTTTTCAAAATGGAAAAAACGGGCGTTCCGGCGGCGAGCAGGGCCCCGATCGCAAGGGTGGCGGCAAGGATGATCTTACGCATGGTGAACCAATAGCATAACCGGCTTTTGCTACAATTGGTTAGATGCGATTAATTTCGGGTGTCATTCTGCTCGTTTGCGCCGGTTGTGTCTTCGCGCAGGTCGATGACCCCGAGGTAGCGCGCGCCAAGGCCGGGATGGAGAACGTGCGTGCCCTGGTGGAGGCCGGCGCGGCTCCGCGAATTCAACTGCAAAAAGCGGAAGAACAGATTGCCGACGCCCAGGACGCCGCGCTGCTTCGAAAAACGGCGTACGGGCAGGACCTGACGGTGGAGCAATCGGACGCGATGATCGCCGCCTCGGCACGGCGGCTCGACCGGCGGCAGAAGGCCTTCGACGAGGCGCAGAAACTGGTGAATGCCGGTGTGGTTTCGAAGCTTTACCTGAGCACTTTTCTGGAGGAGCTGGACTCGGCGCGCAAGGAATTCGGCCTTATCGAATCGCGCGCCAAGCTGGTAGCCGAGCTGGCCGCGATGGCGAAGGCCGAGGAAGCGCTGGACACCAGGCTGGCCGAGCAGCCCTCGGAAGCGGCGGGAGCGCCGGACGTGGCCGAGCGCTTCGACGGCGACGCCGATTTCACCCCGAGCGCGTTCACCAAGGTTGAGGTGGCGTTCGCCGAGCATTTCGGCAAGCCGCTGCCGGTGAGCGCCATGGGAGACACCGCGGTCCATCGCGCGCTGGGGTTCGACCATCGGGGCCGCGTGGACGTGGCCGTCAATCCGGACCAACCGGAAGGCGTGTGGCTCCGCGGATACCTGACGGAGCACCGCATTTCGTACTTCGCGTTTCGCCAGGCGGTGCCGGGCAAGGCCACCGGGGCGCACATCCACCTGGGGCCCATGAGTACGCGGCTCAAGCTCGGCGGATAAGATTTCCATGACCAATCCGAAGCTGCGGGTGCTGATCTCCGCCGAGAAGATCCAGGCCCGGATCCGGGAACTGGGAGAGCAAATCTCCCGCGATTATCCCGATGGGAACCTGCACCTGATCTGCATCCTGAAGGGCGCCTGTTTCTTTCTGACCGACCTGGCCCGCGCCATGAAGCGCGACGTGTTTGTGGACTTCATGGGGATTTCGACTTACGGAAAGGGCAAGACCACTTCGGGCGAGGTGAAGGTCACCAAAGACCTGGACATTTCGCTCGAAGGAGCCAATGTCCTGATCGTGGAAGACATTGTCGACAGCGGCGTGACCCTGAACTATCTGGTGCACGTGCTGGAGCAGCGCAGGCCAAAGTCGCTGCGGATTGTGGCGCTGCTGGACAAGCCGGAGCGCCGCCTGCGGCCCGTGGTGGCGTCCTACGTGGGCTTCCAGATTCCGGACGAGTTCGTGGTGGGATACGGGCTGGATTACGCCGAGAAGTACCGCAACCTGGACGACATCTGCGTGTTGAGCACGGAGCCGGGGTAGGGCGCGGGCTTGTCCACGGCTGCGCCATGCGGTACTAACAGAACATGGCAACTCTTGGCGGCGATCTCCGTTATGCCCTTCGCTCTATGCGCGCCAATCCCGCGTTCACCGCGGTAGCGGTGGCGTCTCTGGCGCTGGGCATCGGCGTCAATACGGCCATTTTCAGCCTCGTGGACCAGCTTCTGCTGTGGTCCGTGCCGGCGCGCGAACCCGCCAGCCTGGTGAATGTCGAAGGCGGGCGCGCCGGGGCGTACGCGTTCTATCGCGAATACCGCGACCGCAACAGCGTGTTCAGCGGCCTGTTCGCCAGCAGCCACCCGCAGATCAGCGGCATGCGGCCGGAAGGCTCGGCGGCCGTCGAAGTCGGACGCGTCACCTACGTGAGCGGCAATTTCTTTCCCACGCTGGGCGTCGGGGCCGCGGCCGGGCGGGTCATCACTGCCGCGGATGATCTGCAGCCCGGAGGCTCGCCGATCATGGTGCTCTCGTACCCTTACTGGCAGCGGCGCTTCGCGGGCGATCCCGGCGTCATCGGGCGCAAGCTGGGCGTCAGCGGCGTCCTGTTCGAAATCGCCGGCGTGGCCGAGAAGGGCTTCACCGGGATCTTCAACGGGCAGGCGGCCGACGCATTCGCCCCCATCACCATGTACCCCATCACCAACCCCGCCGCGGCCACCGCCTGGAACAGCGGAAGCATGTACTGGCTCAGCCCCATGGCCCGGCTCAAACCGGGCGTCTCGCTGGCCCAGGCGCAAGCCGCCATGCGCGTGCTGTGGCCGCAGGCCGCCGATGCGGTGAACGATGCCGCAGTCAAAAGCGGAGGCCGGCGCCGCAAATTCAACGAGGAAAACATCATCCTGACACCCGGGGCGCGCGGCGGCCACAACGACATGGCCGATCCGCTTCAGGCGCTGGCCGTCGCGACCGGCCTGGTGCTGCTCATCGCCTGCGCCAACGTGGCCAACCTCCTGCTGGCGCGGGCCACCGGGCGCCGCCGCGAGATCGCCGTGCGGCTCGCCGTGGGCGCCACGCGCGGCCGCCTGGTGCGGCAACTCCTCACCGAGAGCCTGCTGTTGGCCTCGATCGGCGGCGCGCTGGGACTCGCGCTGGCCTGGTGGGGAGTGGCGGCGCTCGCGCGGCTCGACCTGGTGAATCCCGATCTCCGCTTCCACCCCAGCCCGGCGGTAGCCGCGTTTTCCGCGGCCGCCACGCTGCTGACCGGCATTCTCTTCGGACTCGCGCCCGCGTTCCGCACCACGCGCATCGGCCTGGCCGATGCCGTGAAGGACGGCGGATCCGCCGGCCGCAGCGCCGCTCGGCTCCGTCTAGGCAAGACCCTCATCGCCGCCCAGGTGGCCCTCTCGCTGGCGCTGCTGGTGGAGGCCGGCCTCTTCGTCCGAACGCTGCGCAATCTCCGGAACGTCGATATCGGCTTCCAGGCCGACAACGCCGTGATCCTCGATATCGATCCCACCAAACTCGGCTACCGCGGCCACCGGCTGCGCGAATTCTACGATCGCGTGCTGGAGCGCGCGCGCCGCGTGCCGGGCGTGCGATCGGCCGCGCTGTCCGTCATGACCCCCATGGGCGAGTTCGCTTTCAGCCGCTCCTTCTCGGCGGAAGGCTACCAGCCCAAGGCCGGCGAGGACCTCATCGCCTACAACAATCCCGTTACCGAAGGCTACTTCACTACCTTGGGAATTCCCATGCTGCTGGGCCGCGACTTCCGCCCGCAGGATGAGCCGGCCCTCACGCCCCGGGATAACTTCATGGCTGCCATCGGGCGTCAGAGCGGCGGCGGGAACTTCGAGCAGCAGGACGCTCCGGGAGTCTGTGTGGTGAACGAATCCCTGGCCCGCCACCTGTTCGGCGACGTCAACCCCGTGGGGCGCCACCTCAGCTTCAAGGACCGGTACAGCGCCGCCAGCGCGCTGGAGATCGTCGGCGTGGTCAAGGATGTCCACCACGGCGGATTTCGAACGGCCGACCGAATCGGGACGATCTACGTGCCAAGTTGGAGCAACGGCGCCGAAGCCCGCTGGCTGGAGGTGCGCTTTGCGGGAGACGCCGCGCCGGTGATCGCCGCCATCCGCGGCGAGCTTCGCGACATGGACCCTGACGTTCCGCTGCTGCGGAGCCGCAAACTGCGCGAGTATGTGGACGCCAGTCTGAGCAGCGAGCGCCTGATCGCCTGGCTGGCCGGCTTCTTCGGCCTGCTGGCCGTGGCGCTGGCGTCGGTGGGTCTCTACGGCGTGGTGGCGTATGCGGTGACCCAGCGGACGAGGGAAGTCGGCATTCGCATGGCACTCGGGGCGCAAGCCACCGACGTAGTCCGCATGATCGTGCGCGATTCGCTGGTGCCGGTGCTGGCCGGCGTGGCCATCGGCCTCGGCGCCGCATTGGCCCTGGCGCGCCTGGTTGCCGGCATGCTGTACGGCGTCGCCCCGCGCGATCCGATCTCGATGATCGTGGCCGCCGCCGGGATGCTCGCCGTGGCCCTGATTGCCGCCTCGATTCCGGCCCGCCGCGCGAGCCGCGTGGACCCGATGCGGGCGCTGAGATACGAGTGAGGTCACAAAGCGTTTCGACGCTTGTTTGTGGGTGTACAATGCTTCGCAATGGCAGACAACATTGAAGCTGCTGGGCCCGAGTGCCTCACGTGGAATTGTGGCGACGCCGTTGCCTCGCTTCAGGAACTCCTGAAGTATGTCGAACAGGAGGCCCAAAAATCCATCAATTGGTACTGGCGAAACAAGAGAGCGAAGTCGTTCTTCTCTCAGTGGACCCAGTTTCTTGCTGTCGTACTAACCTCCGCGGCAGCAATCGTCCCGATAATCGGTGTGCTTTTTTCGAGCTTCCCGACGTTGAGGAATCCCTTGTGGGCCTCTCTCCTGGTGGGCCTCGCGGCTGCCCTGCTTGCGTTGGACAAGGCCTTCGGCTTCTCGAGCGGATGGGCGCGATATGTTATGGCAGCGACGAACATCCGGAAATCGCTGGAGGAGTTTCGAATGGATTGGGCCGTGCTGATCGCGAACGCGTGCCCAAGCCCCACTCCGGAGCAGGTTGCGGCGCTCATCCAGCGCGCAAAGGAGTTTCGCGTCGCCGTGGAAGGTATGGTCCTCCAGGAGACGAAAGACTGGGTTTCAGAGTTTCAGAACAACATCGCACAGCTCGAGAAAGACGTGACGGCCCAACTCGCTGCACTGAAAGCCCAAAGCGAAAAAGCCGCTCAAGCCCGGGATGCGGCCAGCCAGCCCGGCTCAATCCAGTTGACCGTGCCAAATGCCGACAAGTCCGATAACGCGACGATTCAAATCAAACTGGACGATGCGGCGGGTCCGGTAGTCGACGAGGCCGTAACAGGATCGAAGACCTGGGTGCGGCTGAATCTGATCGCCGGTCAATACCGGGTGACTGTGAGCGCGACAGTGAGTGGCAAGCCGGTCGCATCGACAGCCGTGGTTATCGTCAAGACGGGTGAGATTGCCCAACCGGAGGTACCGCTTCCGATCTGAGACCGCGCCTACTTCTTGGCAGGCGCCTTCTTCGCCACCACAGCCGCGCATGGGGCGGTTTTCAGTCCGTCGATCTTGGCGGTCTCTGTCTCCATGGTCAGCAGGAAGGGGTTCGCCGTGAATGCCGACGGGACGCCTTCCCAGTGGAACTCCGTGCTGGGCTCCGGTTTTCCGGAGAGCGGCTTGTCGAGCGCCAGCTTGATTTCGGCCTGGGTGGCCTGGGGGTTGTCTGGCAGGGGAACCGCCACCAGCAGCTCTTTCGGACGGCAGGCCGGCCGGGCCTCCACCAGCACGCCTTTCAACTGCGGCACGGCGGAATCCTTCAGGGTGGAGTTGAAATACTGTTCGCCATTGGCGTCGGCCAGCGCGGCTTTGATCTTCAGCCACAGCGCCAGTTGCGGATTGCCGGCTTCGAACTGCGCCTCTTTCTCCTGGGCGATCTGAGTCACCGATTTGATCTTGAAGTCCGCCGGCGGAAGAGGGGACAGCGCGGCGACCTCCTTCAACTGCTTCAGCCCCTCGGCATCCGGGCCGTGGTACGAGGCGTAAACCTTCTCCAGGTACGGCTCGACGGTGCCCTGCTGCCATTTCGGATCCACCATGCCTTTTGCCGGATCGACGCTGGAGGCGCGGGCGAATTCGTAGAGAGCGATCGGCGCCTTCTCCGGCTGGGCCTTGCGATACAGGCACAACTCGGCGGTCCCCAAATACCAGGCAGCTTGCGCGCTGTCGGGATTGTCCGCCAAGGCCCTCTGGAACGCCGTCTCCGCGGCGGCGCAGTCGTTCTTCTTCATGGCTACGGTGCCCGGAAACAGGGACACGTAGATCAACGCGCCGCGCGCGGCCGATTGCAACTGACCGCGGGCCTGGGTCCAGGAGTCGTCGCCGAGGCCTTCGGGCTTCTTGTCGTAGGTCAGCAACGCGCGCGCGGCTTTGTCTCCGATTTCGAGCTGTTCGGGTGTCGGCTCGGGAATCTGCTGGATGGCCACGGCGGTCGAGAAGAGGAGCTTCACGGCGTTGGCCGGGGCAAGCGCATCGACGCCTCGCGACAGCAGGTCGCGGGCCGCCTCGACAGCTTTGGCCGGCTGCTTCGCTCCGACGTAGGACTGGACGTAGAGAAGCTGGCGGTCGTCTCTGAATTCCGATTCGGCGTATTTCTGCTGCCAGGTATCGAGGTCGGCAAGCGCTTTGGAGAAGTTGTTGGCGACCAGGTCCTTGGTGACTTCGTTATAAATGTCGTACTCGCCCTGGTCTTTGTATTTCTTCTGCGTTTGGGCTGCGCAGAAAGAGGCGGCGATGGCGCACACCAATAGCGATCGAAGACAGTTCTTCACTGGTTTCTCCTTTTGAGGCGGACAGGCGGTCCGGAAATGCGGCCGGCCTGTCCTACTGTTTCGGTATTACTTCAAACGAGACGCCGTCCACCCAGACGCGTCCCCTGCCCACCGACGAGACACCGAAATTGATGAAGGTGGCGTCCCGCTCGATCGGGCTGACAATCTCGCATCGCGTCCACTCGGCCGACAAGACGGGCCGGTCGACGATGTTGGAGCCTTTCTGGCGATTGGCGCGGTCAACGCTCAGCCACATCTGCGCGCGGTCCCCGGGATCCGACGATTCCAGGCGAAGCCAGGCGCGCAGGCGCACGGTCTTGCCGGCGTACGCCGCCGCACTGAAGCTCTGCATCAGGTTTCCGAACGCGCTCGGCGCATTGGCCGGCACCAGGACCACGGCACATCCCGACTCGCTGCGGCAGCCTTTGCGGCGCAACTCCGCGAGGTAATCGGCATCCTTGGGCAGCGCCGGCACGAACCATCCCGGCGGCACTTTCCCGGGCACGCCCTGCTCGAACTTGAGATTGCGGGGGCCCGGCAGGGGGTCCTCCCAACCGGCCAGCTGCGCCCGCGCGCGCGCCACGGTCTCGGGCTGATCGCTGTACTCGTTCACCAGGCGCGTGTACGTGGTGCGCGCCTCGTTGCGGCGTCCCGATTTTTCCTGGCATTGGCCGATGCCGAAAAGCGCCCGCGCGGCGATAGCCCGCGACTTGCCTGATTGCGCCAGGACGGCCCGGTACTGCTCCATCGCGCCTTTCAGGTCGCCCAAGACAATCTCGCGGTGAACGGCGGCTTCCAAATGCATTTCCCCGGTATCGGCGCCACCGAGCCCCGAGGACGCCCCCGCCAGCGCCAGGGCCACCGCCATCACCATCACGATTCCGAGCTTACGGAACCAATGCGTGGATGCGGTCGCGGAAGTGTCAGATTTGCGTAACATTTCAACCATCAAACCGATAGCCGAGGCCCCTCAGGTTGCGCAGATAGCGCGGGTTGGCGGGGTCGGGCTCGATCTTCTTGCGGAGGTTGGCGATGTGGTTGTCCACGATGCGGTCGCTGGCGAAGGTGTCCGGCCCCCAGGCGCCCGCCAGCAGCCGCTCGCGGCTCAGCACGCGCCCCCGCGAGCGGATGAACAACAGCATGAGCTTGAATTCGATGGGCGTCAGCTCCACCGGCTGGCCGGCCCTGCGCAGTTCGCCGCGCTGGAAATCCACTTCCACATCGCCGAAGCCATACACATCGGTCTCGGGCTCGCCCGAAGCCCGCCGTAATAGCGCCTTGATGCGCGCGCGCAGCTCCCGGGTGCCGAACGGCTTGGTGACGTAATCGTCCGCGCCCAGCTCGAGCCCCATCACTTTCTGGGACTCCTCGGTTTTTGCGGTGAGCATCAGGATCGGGGTGCGGACGCCGGAGCGGCGCAATTCGCGGCAGACCTCGAAGCCGTCTTTGCCGGGCAGCATGATGTCGAGCAGGATCATGTCGAACGCCTTCTCCCTGGCCGCGCGGATGGCCACGATCCCATCGCTCACCACTTCGACCTCGTAGCCCTCCATGCGCAGGTCGTCTTCCAGGCCAAGCGCGATGGCCGGCTCGTCCTCGACCACCAGGATGCGGGTCATGCGCGCCCCGCCGCCGGCAGCCACATGGTGAAGGTGCTCCCCTGCCCGGGCGCGCTCGCCACCGTAACTCCTCCGCGATGCGCCACCACGATATCGCGCACCATGGCCAGCCCGACTCCCGAACCTTTCACGTTGGCGGCCGCCGCCGCGCTGCCCCGGACGAATTTCCGGAAGATGGCCTTCTTCTCGGATTCGGCCACGCCCGGGCCTTGATCGCGCACCCGGATGGCCACGAATTCTTTCTCCACGCCCCATTCGACCCAGACCGTGGGGTGGCCGGGCGAGTATTTGAGAGCGTTGTCCACCAGGTTCCGCAGCGCCACGGAGATGGCTTCGGGGTCGCCTTCGATGGTGCACGGCGCGGGCTCTCCCTTCATTTCGATGTGCCGGCCCAATCCGGAAATCTGCGGCTCGAACTCGGCGACCACCTTCTGCACCAGCGAGGCCGTGTCCAGCTCTTCGAAACGGTACAAGCGCGCTCCCGCTTCCATCCTGCCGAAATTCAGCAGCGCCTCGACCAGCCGCTGCAAGCGCGCCGTTTCGCCCATCATGGTCTCGTAGTACACCTGGCGGCGCTCCTCGGAGGGAACCCGTCCGAACGCCAGGATCTCCGAAAGCTGCCGCAGGGAAGTGAGCGGCGAGCGGAACTCGTGCGAGACCGCCGACACGAAGTCCGACTGCATGCGCGCCACTTCGGCCTCACGGCGGATGGCCCGCGCAATGAAGTAGGTGCAACCTAGCAGGAACAGCACCATCAGGGCCATGCCGAGCATGAGGAATCGCCGGCGGGACAGCATACCGGCTTCGTCCATGGGGTGGGCCCGCGTCACATACAGGGTCCAGGGGACCTGGCTTTCGGCGGAGGTGCGGACTGCGGCGCCCTTACCGCTTTTGTGCCCGGCGAGGATGCGGCCCTCGGCGTCTACCGCCGCGCACGCCACCTCGTCGCCCGAGGCGATCTGCTTGAGGATGGCATCCGGTTTGGTGATCAGGACGGCGCGCCAGTCGAGTGTGCCGCGCCAGATGAAAAAGAACGGCTGGTCGTTGATCCACACCGTCTGCTGCCCGCGCACTCCGGGGTCGTTCTTGCGGCCTTCCCAAACCATGGCCGCGGCTTCGGCGAGCGCGATGGCCTCGGCCGGCGGTTGGTCCGCGCGGCCCGCGAGGCGCGAGGCCTCCGACCAGTAGAACTCGAATTGCCCGCGCGTGAGCCGCCAGCGAGCGGCCAGCAGATCGTGGCGCAGAGCTTCGGCGCAGGACCTGCTGCCCGACAGCTCGCATTGGGCATGCCGCGCCACCAGCCCGGCAGGCACTCCTGCCACGCGGGCGCCGGCGACGTCCGCCAGCTTCGCGTACGCCGCGCGGCTCTCGGCAATCCGCCCGGTGTTGCGCAGGACTCTGCCCAGTCGCAGCAGAGCGCCCGCGCGGACCGCCGCGACGTCAGACCCCGCGAGGTGCTGGTACCACTCGGCCGCCCCGGCGGGTTTGGCCTGTAGAAACTCCAGCGCCTCGCCTTCCGCGAAGACGGCCGGCCGGGCTTCGGGGTCGGGCGACGGCAGCGGATAGTACAGCAGCCGGTTGGAAGGCGTAGCGGCGAGGTTGTTCTCCTTCAGGAGCAGCAGCAGGCCTTCGCGCGGCTCGCCATCGGCGGGCGGCGCTACCACCCACGCGCTGAGCCGTTCGCCGGTTTCGGCCAGGGCCCCGCGCAGCGTGGCGGAAATCTGATCTGCCGTCTGCTCCAGCCGTTCCTGCGCCCGCTGGGTCTCGACGATGCGCTCCTGGTCGAGCAGTTTCCAGCCGAACCATGCCAATGCCGAAACGGAAACCAGGGTGAGCAGGAAGAGAATGACCAGCAGGGTTCCAGGCGGTTTGAGCCACTTGTCCGGTGGCGTCATTCTACCCTGATTGTACACTCCGGCATTACCGGTTCGTTCCCGGATCGGTCACGTTTGTGTCATGCCGGCCCGCTCACCGGCCCTTCTCGGTGATCTGCCGGAAGACGCGCAGCAGGTTGCCGCCGAGAAACTTGCGGATCCGCGCGTCGGAGTATCCGCGGCGCACCATGGCATCGGTGATCAGGGGCAGGTCGCGCACGTCGCGCATGTCTTTGGGCAGTGTCGGCCCGCCATCGAAATCGGTGCCCAAGGCGACGTGGTCCTCGCCCACCAGTTGAATGGCGCGGTCGACGACGGCGACCCAGCCGTCCACGCCGAATTTCAGCTCTTCGGGCACTTTGTAACCTTCCATGGGGAACTGGCGCCCCGCGATTTTGTCGATCTCGAAAATGTCGAGCGGGGCTTGCCGGGCAACCTCTCCGGTGTCCCAGAACGCCTTGCCGGCGTTGTTGGTCCGCCACTCGAACAGCTTGCGGTTGTGGAACTCGTTGCCTATCTGAAACCCGATGATGCCGCCCTTGGCCACGAGCTTCTTCAGCAGCCACTCGGGCATGTTGCGCGGAATGTCATTGAACTCGCGGAGCCCGTGGTGAGTGGCGATCACCGGGTCGCTGCTGGCGTCGATGGCCTGCGAGATGGCTTCATCGGAGGCGTGCGAGACGTTGATCACCATGCCCAGCCGGTTGGCCTCGCGGATCCAGTCGCGTCCCCGCTCGTTCAGGCCGTGCCACTTTGCGGGCGAGCAGCAGGAATCGGAAAAGTTGCTGGCCCAGTTGTGGGCGGAAAGCTGCATGGAGCGCAGCCCCAGGCGGTAGAAGGCGCGCATGACGGCTGGGTCGCCATCCAGGTCGAAGCTGCCTTCGATGTCGAGCACGGCGGCGATTTTGCCGGCCCGGTGAATCCGCTCCACGTCGGTGGCGTTGCGGGCGATCTCGATCGTGGCGCGGTTGGCTTCGATCTGGGAGATGCACTTGTCGATCAGGCGCAGCGCCTGGCGGGTCTCGAAGCGGGCCGGATAATAATCCTCGGTCACGTAGAACGAGAAGAACATGGCGCCCAGTCCGCCTTCGCGGGCGCGTGGCAGGTCGAACTGGCCGTCCGGCTTGCGCCGGCCGATATCCCCGCCGTGATAGAACTCACGCTCGATGGCGTGGATGTGGGCGTCGAAAACCAGGGAGCCCTGGTGCAGCAATCGCGCGCGTTCGGACACCTCCGCCCCCGCGCACAACCACGCCGCGGCGGCGCACCCGCTCACGATCGCCAGCGGCTGGAACCATCGGATTCGCACATGGATTATACTAACTGCAATTCGAGGATCTTGTATGCAGGCGCAGCGTCCCAAGCTCGCGGCGATCACCACCGTTTACCGGAAGTACTCGCACGCGCAGCATATCGTGGACCGGTTCCTGGAAGGCTATGGCTGGAACGGCGCGCACCACCATCCGCCCATGGATCTCGTGGCGCTATACGTGGACCAGGTGGGAGCCGACGACCTCAGCCGCAACCGCGCGGCGCGCTTTCCGCACATGAAAATCTACCCCACGATCGCCGAAACGCTGACCTGCGGGACGGAGAAGCTGGCGGTCGATGGCGTGGTGATCGTCGGCGAGCACGGCAACTACCCGAGGACCGAGAAGGGGCAGGTGCAATATCCGCGCTATCAGTTCTTCGAGCAGATGCTGACGGTGTTCCGCGCGAGCCGGCGCTCGGTGCCGGTGTTTAGCGACAAGCATCTTTCCTGGAATTGGCAATGGGCGCGCCAGATGTACGACAGCGCCAAAGAGCTGGGATTCCCCTTCATGGCCGGATCGAGCCTGCCCGTCACTTGGCGAATTCCGTCGGTGGAGTTCCCTGCCGGCAGGCGTGTCAGCGAAGCGTTGTGCGTCTGTTACGGCGGCGTGGACAGCTACGATTTTCACGGACTGGAAACCATCCAGTCGATGGTGGAGCGGCGCCCGGGAGGCGAGACCGGCGTCAAGTGGCTCCAGGCCTTTCGCGGCGATCGCTTCTGGGAGGCCTGCCGGCAAGCCGTGTGGCCGCTCGACCTGATGAACGCCGCGCTGGCGCGCAGCCACACGCTGGCGCCCGTCCGCGCCGGTTTCAACGACGTATTTCCCACGCTGGACGAAATGCGGCGCCTCGCGCGGAACCCGGTGGCTTACCGCTACGAGCACGAGGACGGCATCAAGTGCACCATGATGCTGATGGACGGCCTGGTGCGCGATTTCAATTTCGCCGCCCGCCTGGATGGCGCCGCGAAGCCTTTCTCCACCCAGATGTACCTGCCCATGCCCGACGGCCGCACGACGCTGGCGAATTTCTTCAGCCCGCAGGTCAACAATGTCGAAAAGATGTTTCTGACCGGCAAGGCGGCGTATCCCGTGGAGCGGACGCTGCTCACCACCGGACTGACGGCTGCCGGCGTGGACAGCCTCTTCGCGGGGCAGACCCGCGTGGAGACGCCGCACCTGGCGATCCGCTACCAGGCGGCCGCCGAGTCGACGTTCTGGAGGACGTGACATGATCCGCCCCATCACACGACGCGGGTTCCTGCAGGCTGCCGCAACCGTGCCGGTCCTGGCGCAGCAGGCCGAGACCAAACGCATCGCCGTAATCGCGACGGTGTACAAATACCTGTCGCACGCGCAACACATGGCCGACCGTTTCCTGGTGGGGTATCCGTTCGGCGGCGAGTGGCACACGCCCGATGTGCGGATCGCCTCGCTCTATGTGGATCAGAAGCCGCCGGACGATTTGAGCGGGCAGCGAGCGAAGGAATTCGGATTCGAGGTGTATCCCACGATTGCCGAAGCGCTGCGCTGCGGCGGCTCGAAGCTGGCGGTTGACGCGGTGCTGATCATCGCCGAGCACGGCGACTATCCGCGCAACGACAAGGGTCAGATCCTGTACCCCCGCTACGAGTTTTTCGAGCAGGTGGTGAAGGTGTTCGAGGCCGAAGGCCGCTCGGTTCCGGTGTACAACGACAAGCATCTTTCATTCAGCTTTGAGAAAGCCAAGGCGATGCGGGACCATGCGCGCCGCCTGGGATTTCCGATGCTTGCGGGCTCCGCGCTGCCGGTCACGTGGCGGCTGCCGGAATTGGAGTTGCCGCTCGGCTGCGAGGTCGAAAGCGCGCTGATGGTGGGCACCGGCGAATCGGACGCCATGGACTTCCATGCCCTGGAGGCGATGCAGTGCATGCTGGAGCGCCGCCGCGGTGGAGAGCGCGGCGTCAAGAGCGTGCAGATGCTGGAGGGCGACGCGGTGTGGAAGGCGGGCGAGGAGGGCCGCTGGTCGAAGGAGTTGCTGACGTCGGCGCTGTCCCGCAGCGACACGCCCCAGGGCCTGACGGTGACCGACGGCCGCACGCAGGACCTTGTCGCTTCGGGCGAGGTGCGCAAGCTGGTTGCGAATCCCGCGGCTTACTTCATCGAATACCGCGACGGCGTAAGCGCGACCTTGCTGATGCTGACCGGCGCAGTCGGCGATTTCAATTTCGCCGCCAAGCTGAAACGCGTTCCGCAGATTCAGTCGACGCAGTTCTTCCTTTCGCCGGTGCCCAATGTGACTTACTCGGCCTGCCTGGTGCACAAGATCGAGCAGATGATCGAAACCGGTGTGGCGCCGTACCCGGTGGAGCGGACGCTGCTGGTGAGCGGCGTGCTCGAAAGCTGCCTGACGTCGCGCGCACGGGGCCATGCGCGCCTGGAGACGCCACATCTTGCGGTCGCTTACCAGGCGCCCAAGGAATCGCAGTATTGCCGCGTTTGAGTGCCTATCCGCGGTCGAGCAGTTGCTGCAGTTCCCTCGGGTAGAGAGGCTTCAGCTCGGGATACTGCTCGGCGAGCCGGATCAGGTCCAGTTCGTCCTTCTTGCGTTTGCTGAGCCGCCGGCGGGAATCGCTGTAGGCCCAAAGCTTGCCGGAGACGACGTCCGCGAGGCAAGCGACCTTCACCCGGACTCCCAGAACGTCAGCCTCCACGGACCGGCCGAGAAACGCCTGGTATCTTTCGTCCGTGGTGAACTGAATCCGAAGCTCGCTTCCCGGAGGCTGCGCATTCACCGAATGCGGGTGCTCCTCAGTCTTGAAGCCTTGCTCCCGCAGGTGCGCCGCCAGTTTGGAGAGGCCGGAAGCAATCACCACGAGATCGGCATCAAGCGTATACACGGGCTCGACGAAACAATTGACTGCCAGGCCGCCGATCAAGCAGTACGGTCCGAACGTTTCACAGGCTCTGATGAGACGTGAAAAGTCCGTCGCGCCTCCGTGGGTAGTCAACTCGTAAGCCTCCAAAGCAGTCACAACTTCACTCTATACGAAGGCACACAGGCCTGTAAAATCTGTCGCCAGTGCCGCGCCGCGCCGGACGTGATATCTTCTTACCGATGAATCGGAGAGAATTCGCAGCAGTGGCGCTTGGCCTGGGCGCGCGGGCCGGAAGATTGTGGGGCGCCACCAGCATCGGCGACCCGGGCAGGATCGACGACACTCTGCGCTCGGGAATCGCGCGCCGGAAGATCCCGGCCGCCGTGGGGATGATTGCGAGCGAGAACACCGTCCTCTATCAGGGCGCGTTCGGCGTGCGGGATTCCACGGGGGCGAAGGTAACTACCGACTCTATCTTCGCGATCGCTTCGATGACTAAGGCGATCACCACGGTTGCCGCCTTGCAGCTCGTGGAAGAAGGCAAGGTGACGCTGGACGAAGCGGTGTCCAAGCATCTCCCGCGGCTCGAAAAACTCGACGTCCTGGAGGGCTTCGACGCGCAGACCGGAAAACCGCTCCTGCGGCCGGCAAGGACCCCGGTCACGCTGAAGCACCTGCTCACTCACACCTCGGGATTCTGTTACGACACTTGGGACGGCAACATGTTCCGCTACTCGTCGCAGGCCGATAAGGGAGCATCCGGAACGGTGGGGCCGCTCATGTTCGAGCCGGGTGCCCGCTGGCAGTATGGTCAGGGCGTCGATTGGGCGGGACGGCTGGTGGAAGCCGTGAGCGGCATGAGCCTCGAGGATTATTTTCAGGCCAGAATACTCGGCCCTCTCGAGATGCGCGATACCAGCTACATCCTCCCCGCATCGAAATTCGAGCGGATGGTGACTCCCTGGGAACGGGAGCAGGGAGGCCCGCTGAAGCAGAACGACCGGGCGCTGCCTACACCGCCCAAAGCGTTCAACGGCGGCGGCGGACTTTACTCGACGGCGGGCGATTACGTGCGCTTCATGCAGATGATCCTGCGGAAGGGACGCGGCGTCGATAGGACTGTGATCCTGCAGCCGAAGACCGTGGAAAGCATGGCGGTCAATCAGATTGGCGAACTCACCGCGGGAAAGATGAGGAGCTTCCGGCCGGACAATTCCAGCGACGTCGACATACAGCCCGGATTCACGGAGAAGTGGGGTCTGGGATTCCTGATCAACACGACGGCATACGCGGGAGGCCGCGCCGCCGGCAGCCTGGCGTGGGCGGGGATCCTCAACACGTTCTTTTGGATCGATCCGAAGAACTCGATTTCGGGCGTGCTGTTGATGCAGTTCCTGCCATTTGTCGACAAAGAAGCGGTGGGGCTTCTCGGCGATTTCGAGCGGGCCGTGTACGGCAGTTTGCGGAAGTGATGCCCCGGTGAGGCCTCGGCGGGCCTCGCTTATCGCTTGTGGACCGCGCCGTACACCGCCGCGCCGATCACCACGATGATCATGCCGGGCCACGTGGTGGAAGGCCGGTAGGCGAACAGCAGGAACAGCACCGTGGCGGCGCCCACAATATAAAACGCCGGCACGAACGGGTAGCCCGCGACTCGATACGGCCGTTCCGCCTCGGGACGGGTCTGGCGCAGCCGGAACACTCCGGCGATCGTCAGAATATAGAAAAGCAGCGCCGCGGAGATCACGTAGTCCAACAGGTTGCTGTACAGATTGCCGTACTCGTGGGTCAGGGTGCTATAGGTGCGCGGCAGCACCAGGACCGCGGCCCAGATGCCCTGCACCGCGAGCGACCATCCCGGCACGCGCGCCAGGTTGAGCACCCCGGCGCGGGAGAAGAACAGGCCGTCCTGCGCCATGGCGTAGGTGGCCCGTGCGCCGGCCAGCACCAGGCTGTTCACGCAGCCAAAGGTCGAGATCATGATGGCGATCGCCATCAACGTAGGGCCGTACCCGGGAAAAATCTGTTGCAGCATGGCGGTGGCGACGCGGTCGGAGGGCGCATTCTGGATCGCAGGCAGCGGCAGCACCACCAGGTAGGCAATGTTGGCCAGCACGTACAGGCCACAGACGGCGGTGCATCCCAGCGCCATGGCCAGCGGCAGGTTGCGCCGCGGATTCTTGACCTCACCCGCGACGATGGTCACGTCGTGCCAGGAATCGGCCGAAAACAGCGAACCCGACTGCGCCACGCAAATCGCCACGATCAGCCCGTAGAAACTCGCGGCTGCCACGCCGAGCGACGGATCGTATGCGCCCAGGCTGAACATGTGGGTGAAATTCGCCTTGGTGGCCGTAGCATTCCAGCCCAGGATGAGCCCTGCGAGGATCAGCGCCGCCAGCGCCACGGTCTTGGCCGACGAGAACAGGTTCTGCACGATCCTGCCGTACTCCAGGCCGCGCGAATTCGTCCAGGTCAGCAGGGCGATCACCCCAATGGCCATCAGTTGCGCCGTGGAGAGCGAAAGCGCGTATCCCGAAGAGATGTGAATCGGCTCGACCAGGTAGCGGCTCTCGGAGACGGGCGGGAATACGACGGAGAGAAAGCGCGCGAACGCCACCGCCACCGCGGCAATCGTGCCGGTCTGGATGACGGTGAAGTTGGTCCAGACATAGAGAAATCCCCACAACGGAGAGAACGCTTCCCGCAGGTAGATGTACATGCCCCCGGCCTGCGGCAGCATCGACGCCAGCTCGCCGTACGACAGCGCCGCGGTGATGGTGAGCACGCCCGTCAGGACCCACGCCATCAGCATCCATCCCGGGCTTCCGATGAGCCGCGACATGTCCGCCGAGACGATGAAAATGCCCGAGCCGATCATGACTCCGATGACCACCATGGTGGCGTCGAAGAGATTCAATCCGCGGACAAACCCGCGCTCCGCCGCGGCGGTGGTGGCAATCGGTTGGCTCATTGGTGTGGAAACGCTTGCGGGCAAGCTTACCGCACGTTCGGAAGGGGCGTCAACCACGGGCAGGGGCTGAGGCGCAGTCCGCGACGCCGCCAATTCGCCCGAAGTAGAATAACCGTAATGACATTCCGATCCTTCCTGGCGGCGGCCGTGCTCCCGCTGCTGGCCGTCTCCGCGGCGCAGCTTACCAAGAGCACGGTGAAACCGGACGCCGCTCCGGCCCGGGAGTGGCCCGTTTATGGCGGAAACCCGGAGGGCACGCGCTATTCGCCCCTGAAGCAGATCAACCGTTCCAATGTGGGCCGCCTTCAGGCCGCATGGACCTATGATGCCTCGAGTGGCGGAGGGCGCGGCGGGCTCCAGACCAATCCCATCATCGTGAATGGAATCCTCTACGGGAATACGCCGGGGGGACAAGTGATCGCGTTGGATGGCGGGTCGGGAAAACTCGTCTGGTCGTGGGACTCCAAGAGCGGCGGCCAGAGAGTGCGCGGCATGACCTGGTGGGGCTCGGGCGCCGATGCGCGGATCCTGGCCGGTTTCGGCCGCTACGTCTACGCGCTCAACGCCAAAACCGGCGCGGTCGTCTCCGACTTCGGTAAGGATGGACGCATCGATCTGCACCAGGACCTCGGGCGCGATCCCGAAAAGCAATCCGTCAGCCTCACCTCTCCCGGCATCATCTACAAGGATCTGTTCATCGTCGGAGGCCGCGAGAGCGAAGGACTGCCCGCCTCCTATGGAGACATCCGGGCCTACGACGCACGGAGCGGGAAGCTGCGCTGGACCTTCCACACCATCCCGCGCCCCGGCGAATTCGGCTATGAGACCTGGCCGAAGGATGCGTGGACCTACACCGGAGCGGCGAACAATTGGGCGGGCATGGCCATCGATCTCCAGCGCGGCATCGTTTACGTTCCCACCGGCTCAGCCGCATCGGATTTCTACGGCGCCAACCGCATCGGCGACGATCTGTTCGCCAACTGTCTCCTCGCCCTGGACGCCGCGACGGGAAAACGGATCTGGCACTTCCAGGCGGTGAAGCACGACGTTTGGGACCGCGACTTTCCGTCGCCGCCCGTGCTGGTCACCGTAAGGCATGAGGGCAGGATGGTCGATGCGGTGGCGCAGACCACCAAGCACGGGTATGTGTATCTGTTCGATCGGGTCAAAGGAACGCCGCTGTTCCCCATCGAATATCGCAAATATCCGCCCAGCACCGTGGAAGGCGAAGTGACCGCCGAGACCCAGCCTCTGCCGACCAAACCCGCGCCCTTCGCGCGGCAGCTACTGACCGAGGACATGCTGACCAACCGCACGCCCGAGGCGCACCGGTGGGCCGTGGAACAGTTTCGGACTTTCCGTAGCGAGGGCCAGTTCGTCCCCTTCGGCGTCGGCAAAGAGACAGTGATCTTTCCCGGATTCGACGGAGGGGCCGAATGGGGCGGCTCGGCGTTCGATCCCGACAGCGGTTTGCTGTTCGTGAACGCCAACGATCTTGCCTGGACCTCTAGCCTGGTGGTCAACACCCCACCGGCCACCGGCCGCGAGTTGTACACGGCTCAGTGCGCCGTCTGCCACGGGACCGGCATGGATGGAAACGGCGGCCAGGCGCCGGCGCTGGCCGAGATTCGCGCGCGGCGTACAGCCGAACAGGTCAGCGGCGTCATCCAGAAGGGCATTGGCCGGATGCCCGGGTTTCCCAACCTTCGGCCGCAGGCGGTTCGCGCGCTGGTGGGGTACGTCATGAACGGGGATTCCAAGGACAGCGCCGTGCCCGCGGAGCCATCGCCGTTCGATCTCAAGTACCGCTTCACGGGGTACAAGAAGTTTCTCGATCCCGACGGATATCCGGCCGTCGCGCCGCCGTGGGGCACCCTGAACGCCATCAATCTGAACACCGGAGAGTATGCGTGGAAAATCCCTCTGGGCGAATACCCCGAGCTTGCCGCCAAAGGCATGAACGACACGGGCACGGAAAATTACGGCGGCCCGATTGTCACGGCCGGGGGTCTGGTCTTCATTGCGGCCACCAACTTCGACCGGAAATTCCGCGCCTTCGACAAGGAGACCGGCAAGCTTCTCTGGCAGACGGTGCTGCCCTCGTCCGGCAACGCCACGCCCGCTACGTACGAGGTGAATGGCAAGCAGTACGTGGTGATCGCCGCTGCCGGCGGCAAGGCGCCAGCCGGCGGCACCGCGGCAGTCTACGTGGCGTTCGCATTGCCGGAGTAGGGGTGATACGGTTCACTTAGATTCACCTATCAAAGGATACGCTCAAGGGCGGCATCCCGACAGTTCCCGATACAGTCCTGGCGCTCCTGCATCGCGGGCGGCACAAGTCCGAGACGGCGACAATACAGCCAAATGCAGTCGCAAGGGTGGGCCGCGCTGAATTCCACCCACGATTGCTTTGCTCGGGAGTCGTCGAGGACGCGGATCGCGTTACGCTGATAGGGGTCAGCACATTGTGAACGAAAACCTCTTTCAGGAATCGATAAAGGCCGGACTCGGGCGAGGCATACTCTACGCGCGTGATCACGACGTACGACCGTTCCGGGATGTGATCCTGGACGCTTGCCTTCACTGTTACTCCGCAGATCCGCAGACTGAAGGCACTCGGGCGGGCTATATGCTCGAACTGGTAAATTTGCTGCCTGACCGGCAGTTTTATTGCGACGAAGTACTCAACTCGCTGCCGCACTGCGGTGACGATTGGGACGCCGTTCAGCGCTTTCACTTCGCGACGTACATGGCGTTCGACGGAGATGAGGGCGCTAAGCGCGTCGCATACCATAGCTTTGATCCCGGTCCGAGGAAGGGCGAAGCCATCGCCGTCGACTTCCTGAGGATGGATGGCGTAAAAGGGCTTATTTTCGCCGCGACCAAAATCGGAGCATTGCTGATGACCAACCCGGAAGAAGTTGACGAAGGGTGGCTCTGGGCGCAGGCGGTAGAGATTTGCGGCGAGGATACGGCCTCGGCCGCCTTGTCCGAAGCCGGGTCCGGTGATCCGAGAGTGGATGCCTACCGGCGGGCTGTCGCGGCTAGTGCACAGAGAGGAAGTAGCAATTCAAAGGAAATCACCGGGTTGAGTTATGAGGACCTCAGATCAAGGATGCCGGGGTTGCGCGGCTTCCCGCTTAGTAGTTGGGGCAAACAGGCAAGCGCCGACGACTTTGAACGTGCAGCGCGCGGACTAACCATCGCCAAGACTTCGGAAGATCAAATTCAGCACCTGCGCATTTTCTCGCGACGTCAGTTCCCTTTCGGCCCGGAATTTCTTCTAAGCCTTTCATCGTCAGATAACGTAGACGTAGCATACGCCGCAGCTGTTGCCCTTTCCAGCATCCGACATCCCTCTGTCAGAGCAGAGGCCTTTCGTCTCACAAGCAATGGGCTGGCTGGCCGCGAATGGGCTATAACCATGCTTGATCAGAACTGGGAGCCAAACGATCATGAGATCGTCCTGAATTGGTTCGAGCGGGAATTGGACCGGGGCAGACGCCATCGTATGCAAAGCGGAATTGAGGCATTCTGGGAACATCACCCGGACCCTGCAGGTGAACCTCGTATGTTGTATTCGCTATACGAGATGGGGACATGTTCATTCTGCCGAGAATCTGTGGTTAAGCGTCTCATCGAGTTGGACTCGCTATCCGACTCCCTCCGTGCGGAATGCGCGTACGACGCAAGCGACGATATTCGCGAGCTGGTCGGGACCAGTTTCTAACTGCCGGTATTGGTGACTCCGTCCGAATCTGGGGAGCCGTCTGCCGGTGATCAATCCATCAGCGTGGACCAATCACCACCGTTCAAAGTGATACACCCACTGGGGGCGTCGTGGCTGCGTACTCGTGATGGGGCTAAGGAGGCTCCATTACGTGAAGAGCAAACACATTGCAGTAAGGAGAAAGCCGAAATATACGCTCGGCCTTCCCGATCTCGATCAGGCTAAATCTGCCGTTCTAAACAGCCTGCCATCAAAAGAGTCGCAAAGAGGGTATCGGCACGCAATCGAGGAGTTCATTTGCTGGTACTGCTCTGAGCCGCGACTCTCGTTCAACAAGACGGTGGTAACCCGATACCGAATTCACTTGGAATCGCGCCAGCTTGCACCGGGTACCATTAACGGAAGGCTCGCTGCGGTTCGGCGTCTTGCATACGAAGCCGCTGACTCCGGCCTTCTGAGCCCGGAATTGGCCGCTGGAATTCGGCGGGTAAAGAGCGTAAAGAAGCTGGGCGTCCGCCTCGGCAACTGGCTGACCGCTGAGCAAGCAAGACAGTTGTGGCAGGTGCCCGATCCTGCGACGTTGAAGGGAAAGCGGGACAGAGCTCTACTTGCGATCCTGCTAGGTTGCGGACTCCGGCGGCGGGAAGTTGCTGAGCTCGACGTCGCTCGACTTGAACGCCGCGAGGATCACTGGGCGATTGTCGATTTGATGGGCAAGGGCCGACACGTCCGAACGGTGCCTGTCCCCGAATGGGTTAAGGCGGCGATAGATTCATGGCTGGCTTGCGCTGGAATATCGGATGGTCGCTTGTTCCGATGCGTCTGTCGTGCAGGCAAAACCTGGGGCGATGGTGTATCAGAGAGGGTCGTCTGGCACGTGGTAAAGGACTGCGCCAAGGCGGCGGGAATCCAGAGGCTGGCACCACACGATCTTCGTCGCACGTGTGCACGCCTTTGCCATCTGGCCGGCGGTGAACTCGAACAGATCCAATTTCTCCTAGGACATGTTTCAGTTCAGACAACGGAGGTCAATCTCGGCTGCCGACAACGCCTGCGAGGCGCGGTCAACGATCGAATCGGCATCGAGCCGCAGCACTGATCGAAATACGGCCAAGAGTTTGACAACTTGGCCGTAAAACGCCCTAATCGTCGAAGTGACGGTCAGTCCGCAAAGGCTCTTCGGGTTGCCTGGAGTGCCACCATCGTCGCACCAGCTTCGAAGCTCCACACCGTACGCTCGGGCAGAGAATTGGGCAGTTGAGTCGCTTTCTGAGATCGGCCGTTTCCCAGTCACCAAAGTTTGAAAATATTTTACGCTGATTCTAAAGGACCTTCCGTCCGCGCACCCCAGAACCCCCTTGCCTCGATGCTACAGTCTAATCGAGGATCGGTTTGCGTCCCGGGGCAACCCGGGTCCGTAAACCGTCGCCTCTCTTCCCGGCCAGGAAGCGTTGCATGTTTGGTGGTACTGGACTCCCCGTAAGAGCCTTAAGAAAGCTCGAACCTCTGCAGGTTCGGCGGGGAGACTCTGGGACCGCGGTTCCATATCACTCGATGCGATGGGAAGCATCGGGTCACCT
>DASQZT010000094.1:0-29625 GCA_035638575.1 Bryobacteraceae bacterium | reverse complement strand
TATCTGGCCGCGGCCCTGCGGCCCGTGCCGGCCGTGGCGCAGCAGGCTGTCCCCGCTGCCGCCGCCCCGCAGGCGGCCCCCAGCCAACCGCCGCGGAAAGGCAGCCGCCAGCAACTCAATGCCGGCGATGTCCCCGCCCTGGAGCAGTCGCTGGCAGCCAACCCGCACGATCTGGACGCGCGGTTCCGTCTGATCTCCTACTATCACGAGGCGGGCATGCGCGAGCCGCGGATGAACCACACCTACTGGCTGATCGCCAACCATCCCGAGTCGGCCGCCGCGCGCTCGAGCTCCCAACTCATCTCCGCGAACGACTCCGCGGACTTCCAGCGGGCCGCCGCCATGTGGAAGCAGCAGGCGGCCGCTCATCCGAACGACCCGCGCGTGCTGGTGAATGCGGGATCGTTCCTCTCCGAAGCGGGCGGCGATTTTGACGAGGCGGAGCGGTTGCTGCTGGCCGGGCGGGCCATCGAGCCCTCCGACGCAACCTCGGCCATGTGGCTGGGCAGGCTCTATGGGACCGCGATCCTGAGCACCTCGGGCGACCCCGCGTTCCCCAATCCCAATCCCGGCTTCGCCCAGCGCGCCAGGACCAAAGTGGAGAGTACGAGCGACCGCCGGCTGGCCATCCAGACCGCCATGAGGATCATATCCTCCGCGGCGCGGCCCGACCCGGGACGCCCCCTCGCGCCGGGCGTCCTCAATCTCGACGAACACCCGCTGCTGGTTCCGCTGATCGAATGGGCCAAGACCTCGCTGCTGCAAGTGCCGCCGGGTTCGGTCGTGCGCACGGGACAGATGCAGGCCGCGTTGCCCCCGCCCCCGCCGGGCCTGATCACCGGGCTCGAACCGGTCTACCCGCCGCTCGCGAGGCAGGCGAGGGTTTCTGGCGATGTTCACCTGTCGCTGACCATCGGCTCTGATGGACACGTGGAGCACATCGAGGTGGAGAGCGGCCACCCGCTGCTCGTTCCGGCCGCCATGGAGGCAGCCAGGCAGTGGGTCTTCAGCTCCGGCGGCGCGGGCGTCCTGCACACGGTAGTGCCGTTCCGGCTGGATGACGGCAGCACGCCCGTGGCGCACGGTGTGTTGGGCGGCATCGTCGGGCAGGCGCCGGCGCCGCTCGCTTCAGCCGCGGACGGCATTCCCACCGTCAAGATCGGCGGAAGTGTTCAGGCAGCCAAGCTCATCTCCAAGGTGGATCCCGAATATCCTCCCCTGGCGATGCAGGCCCGGATTTCAGGAGTGGTGCACCTCAACGTCCTCATCGGCGCGAACGGGCGCATGGAGAATCTGGAAGTGATCTCGGGCCACCCGCTGCTCGTGCCGGCAGCCCTCCAGGCTGCAAATCAGTACGTCTACGCGCCCACTTTGTTCAACGGGCAGCCCGTCAAGGTCAGCACCCTGGTGGATGTCGACTTCACCCTGACCCAGTAGGGCATGACTGCCGCGGATGAACGCAGATCGACGCCGATAACTCATGTATCTTGTTATCCGCGTTTATCCGTGTTCATCTGCGGCTAAATGCTCTTCCGTCACGCGTTCTGCCGAAGCCACTCCCGGAACGCATCGCGATAGAGGATGATGCCCTTTCGCGAGTACCTCAGGTAGCCGTCCCGGCGGAACTGGTTCATGTAGTGCGTGACGATCTCGCGCGAGGTCCCCACGTACTGCGACAGCAGTTCGTGGGTGAACGGAACCATGCGGATCGAGCCGTCTTCCTCGGCGCTGCCCAGGCGCTCCGAGAAGCGGATCAGCGAGCGCGCCAGGCGCCGCGCGATGTTGTCCACCGAAAAGCTCTCGATGCGGTGCGTGAACTCGATGGTGCGCTGAACCAGGATCTGGAGCAGCGCCACCGCCAGGCGTGGCCGCTTCATGATGATGTCTTCAATCTCCACCGCGGTCCAGGTCATCAGCTTGGTATTCTCGATCGCCGTGGCCTGCTCGGACCGGTGCGGAAGATTCAGGAACGCGGACTCGCCGAAGAACTCGTCGGGCTGGTAGATGTCCACAACGACCTGGTGGCCGTCGTCGGCCAGCCGCGAGACCTTCACCTTGCCGTCGATCACCAGGTAGATGCTGGTGGACGGCTGGTCCTGGTTGTAGATCAGTTGTCCTTTGCGGTACTCCACGATGCTCGAGCACGGCAAATGGGCCAGCGGATCTTCCAAGGGTTTTTGCGGAGCGACGATTGAAGGACTGGCTGCCATATTCTCTCCTCCTAAGTTTTTCACTTTCCCCTACTGGTGCAACTGGGGCTCGCAGGCATCGCTGATTGTCTCGATGACGCGAACCCGAAACTGGGGCCGTTCGCCGGCCGGGATCACTGTCCCCCGGACCGTCACTTTGTGCCCCAGGTGTTTGGCGAAGCCTTCCACGGGGAAGCCATCCGCCTCCAGATTGGCGATCGGGGCGCGTGTCCGATCGTCGATCAGAATGTAGTGTCCTTCTTGCTCGTCAACGCATCCGGTCATGGAAGCCGTGCTCTTTTGGGCTTCTTTTTTCTGCTCCTGTTTTTGATCGGGCGGGCTGCTATTCGGGCCGGCCGTCAGGCTCCAGATTCCCAGAAGACCCAGCAGCGCCAGCGAGATTGCGGATCGATACATTCCTTTCGTCCAATAGCAGTTAGCGTACCAAATCATACCCAGAAGTACTGGCGGGGCGCAAGGGCCCCTTGAGTGTGATGTTTCACACCCCCGTTTGGTTGCGGCCATGAATGGGCCTCTTTGGAGCTATTCCGCAACCGGTAAATTCTTCACTATCAGGAAGAAAGTTACTCGATTGGCCCTCGGCTGCGCCCCTGGCGGCGGGCCAAAGCTATGATGGAGTGGTGCCGACCGCCTGGCGTTTTCTCCTGGCGCTTCTATTTGCTCCGCTGGTACTAGTAGCCCAATGGTTTTCCGCCCCCGCCGGCATCCGGCCCGCGATTCGTCGGCCCGGCTCATCCATTCTCCCCGGCGGCAGGATCATCGCCCCGCGCGGCGACGAGTACGTCGTCGGGGCAGGCGCTTTCGGGCTGGCGGTCAGCGCCACCGGGCGGACCGTCGTGACATCCAACGGCGGGCCTGGCCGGAATTCCCTGACGGTTTTGGAGCGCGACAAGGCGGGGCACTGGGAGGTGCGGCAACTGCTGTCCGCCGGCCCTCGCACGCTGGAGGAACCGGAGCCCGCCGACTGGAGCGGCGTCTTCATGGGCGCCGCCCTCAGCGGGGAACACACGGTGTATGCCTCGGAGGGCAATTCGGGCCGCGTCAGCCTGTTCGATTGGACGGCCGACCGGAGACGCCCCATCGACCTCAATCGAAACGGCTTCGACGACAGTTACACGGGCGACCTGGCCTTCGACGCGGAACGCGGCTTCCTCTACGTGGCCGACCAGGCGAACTTCCGTGTGGCCGTGGTCGATACCCGTTCGCGGCAGGTCTTGACCTCGGTGCGCGTGGGACGGCTGCCGTTCGCCATGGCCCTCTCTCCCGACCGGCAGAAGCTCTACGTCACCAACGTCGGGATGTTCGAGTACCAGGCTCTTCCCGGCGTGGATGCCACCCAGGCGGGCGCCGCCGGCCTTCCGTTTCCCGCGTTTGGCTTCCCCAGCCCCGAGGCGGCCGCGGGCGTCGAGCGGCAGACCGCGCGCGGCGCCGTGAAGGTCCCCGGCCTGGGCGATCCTGACGCGCGGGAGTCTGACTCCCTGTGCGTGGTGGATGTGTCGAACCCCGCTGCGGCCAAAGTGGAGGCATTCATCCGCACAGGTGTTCCCTTCGGCGAAAAGAGCGGCGGCGGCAGCAGTCCGTCGGGCGTGGTGGCCACCTCGGACCGCGTGTACGTCTCCAATGCCGCCAACGACTCGGTCACCGTAATCGATGCCAAGACCAACCAGGTGGAGGCGGAGATTCCCATCCGCATTCCGGGCCTCGAGAGCCTGCGCGGCGTCTTGCCCATCGGCTTGGCGTACCACGAGAAATCCGGCTGGCTGCTGGTGGCCGAGGCGGGTATCAACGCCGTCGGCATCATCGATACCCGTCGCCGCCTGGTGATCGGGCACCTTCCGGTGGCGTGGTTTCCCACGCGCGTGGCGGTCGACCACGACACCGTGTTCGTCGCCAACGCCCGGGGTCACGGGCGCGGCCCCAGTGCCTTTCGCAGCGTGTTCGGGCGTGTCCCCGCGCGCCAGGGCTCGCTCTCGGTTTTTCCGCTGCCCGAAGCGGCCGATCTCGCCGCCGAGACCTCATTCGTCATGGAGGCCAACGGCTTTCGCCCGCGCATCGGCCCCGAGCCTCCCCTGCCCGAAGGAATCCGGCACGTGATCCTCATCGTGAAGCAGAACCGCGCCTACGACGAAGTGCTGGGCGACGTCGCCGAAGCCGCCAACGGACCGGCCGCGGGGGCCCCCGAATGGGCCCGCTTTGGCGCCCGCGGGTACGTGGACGGCAAGGGCAGGAGGCTCAGCTTGAAGGATGTGAACGTCACCCCGAACCATCACGCCCTCGCCCACCGGTGGGCCTTCAGCGACAACTTCTACGCCGATTCGGACGTCGGCGTGGGAGGGCATCACTGGCTGGTCGGGGCGTATCCCAATGCCTGGACCGAATCGTCCATGATGGCGGCCTCGAGCGGCCAGCAGAAGGATTTTCGTTTGGCGGCGGCGCCCGGCCGGCTCCTGTTCGCCGGGCCGGATTCGTCGGTGCATCCGGAGGGACAGCCCGAGGCAGGCGCCATCTGGCATCACCTGGCGCGCAACGGCGTGTCGTTTTACAACTTCGGCGAAGGCTTCGAGTTGGCCGGCGTGGATGAAGGCAAGGACCTGGAGCCCACCGGAGCGCGCTTCCTCACCAACGTGCCGATGCCCGAGCCGCTCTACCGCAACACTTCGCGCGAGTACCCCGGGTTCAACATGAATATCCCGGACCAGTATCGCGCTTCGCAGTTCATCCACGAGGTGGACCAGAAGTTCGTCAAGGGCGGCGCGGAGCTGCCGCAATTCATCTTCATGCATCTGCCGGGCGACCACATGGCCGACCCGCGCCCCGGCGATGGCTATCCCTACGACGCGTCCTTCGTGGTGGATAACGACTACGCGCTGGGACGGATTCTGGAATACCTCTCGGGCACGAAGTGGTGGAAGGAGATGGCGGTGTTCATCACCGAGGACGGCGCCGAGGGCGGTGTGGATCACATCGATGCGCAGCGCACCGTTCTGCTGTGCGCCGGTCCGTGGTGCCGGAAGAATTATGTTTCGCACCGCAATTCGAGTTTCCCTGGACTGCTGAAGACCGTCTTCCGCCTGTTGCGCGTGCCCCCGCTGAACCTGTTTGACGCCGCGGCCACGGACTTGAGCGACTGCCTGTCCGCCGCGCCCGACCCGGCTCCCTACCAGGCGATCGCGGTGGACCAGCGGGTATTCGATCCCGCCGCCGCTCGCCAGGCGCGCGACGGCCAGCCCGGACGGGAAGTGCGAAGGTAGCGCTTGTGGCGCAGCCGCGCGCCGTCCTAGCGGCTTTCTGGTGATTCTGGGCCCCTCAATCAGGCGGACCGCCGGGTCGAGCGCTTCGTCGCGTCCCGCCCGCATCTCCACCGGCGTCTTCTCCTCTGCATTGGGGCCTTCTATCCCGGCCACAGTCCAACCCGGCGCAGCCGGCCGTTCCCGCGCTTTGGCGGGCAAGCCAGCGGCCCGTCAGGGCAGCGCGGCGTTCTTCGCGCTCCCACAGTACAGGCCGTTGAACAGCGGCTTGAAGGTCGCGTGCGGCTGCCCGCGGAAAGCCACCTCGGGCCCCAGCATCATGACCTTGCCTTTTCCTACCGTTGCCTCGGCCACCGCCGTTCCGCCATCCAGATACTGCTGGCCCCATGCCCACAAGCTGTCCAGCACTTCCGTCCCGGAGAACCACGCCACCGCCGACGTGTGCTTCATCTCCGCGGTGGGCTCGAGCTTCATCACCGGGCTTCTGTCGAAGAACACGTCCACCACGGCCGGCATCCCGTCGGCCAGCGGATTGTTGTTGTCCACGTTGGCCCTCACCCTGCACCAGGTGATCGAACGGCTCGCCATCTACGTGCCTCTGGTCATCGTAATCACGTTCTTCTTGGGGTTTGTGCAGAGCGCACTGGTTCAGTGCTGCTGGCCACAACCTTCCATGAATGGATAGATATTTTCGCTGATCCCGCAGGTTCTGGACAGCCGGCAACCTCCTGGGCAGCCGCCACTTTCTCGATGTGGGCGCCGTGCTCGGTTCGCCTCTCTTCGGCAAGCCCTTGACGGCTCTGCCCGGCCACTCTCTCCGGCTGTCGATCAAGCTCGGCCGGTGAGTCTCGTGCGATCGGCTACCGTCCCGCGACTGCGATCGTCACGCCGGTCTGGCTCGAGGCACCGCTCATCTGGATACTCACTGGAATCGCACCCCCCGGCATCACGGTTGCTGGGATCTGTACGTTGACCTGCATGACGCCCTCCAGCAGCCCCGGCGCCCCGCCCGCATACTGTGCCGCGACTGGCTGCCCGGCAATCGTCACCGTCACCGGGAGCGACTGTAGCGGAAACACACTCGTCGTGATCGAGCCATCCGTACCCGCTGGCAACGTCTGTCCTCCTCCCGTGCCATACAGAGCGATATACGCCCCTGCTTTCGCCGGGTGCGCCGCATTGTTGATCGTGCCGTCCTCGTTCACCGCCGCGGCCTGCCCGCGTCCTGACGCATCGGCGGTGAACAACCCAGGCGCGGCCGCCGCAACAGGCACGGTCACGGGCTGCGACGCCGCACCGGCAAATGCCACGCTGACTTGCGCCGTGGTCCCCGAGATTCCGTATGGCACCAGCGCCGCGACCTGTCCTGCCCATGTGTATAGCACCGGCGCCGGCTGCCCGTTGAACAGTACCTGCGTCCCATATAGCGTACGGTCGGTAAGGCCCGCGGCTCCGTACTGGCACGCTTCCAGCGCCCCGGGCCCCGCGCCGGCGCCATAGAGAACCACGACCTCGCCCGGCGCAATCGGCCCCGCCAAGCTACTCGCTCCGTTTGTCACCGCCGCAATCGTGGGAAGGGTCCCGGTCGGCCTTATCGCGCGGACCACATCCTGCCGCGTGTCACTCGCGTAGATCGTCCCCGTTCCGTCCACTGCCATCCCGGAGATCCTGGCCGGTGCCACCAGGTCGTTCAAGTAAATCCGGTACGCTGTCCCCCCGACTGGATACTTGCGAATCGTCACCGCCGCATTCGGGTTGCTCTCGGCCGCATATAGGTTGCCTGCCGGGTCTGTCGCCAGCGCCGTCACGTTGTAGTCGTATAGATCCTGTAGCGGCATGTTGCACCCACTGCCGAAATTCTGCAGCAGTCCGAAAGGATTCGCCGCCGAATACCGCAGAATTTCGTTGTAATACCCGCTTGTCCAGAACAACGTGCCGGAAAGGTCCGCCGCGATGAACCCCGGGTAGTAATGATCCGACAGCACGAACGAAATCGTCCCGTCCGGGCCGATCTTGTCCACACCCGTGGCCGGCGCTCCCTCGCTGAATACGTTCCCCGCGCCGTCCGCTGCCAGGCCATTTCCGCCCAGCACCAGTCCCGCCACCCGGTTGAACTGCGCCTCCGTGCCCGGCAGAGTCCCCGGCCCCACGGCGGGTTGCACCGGCATCGTCCCCGGCACGGATGTGATCGTCCCGTCCGGCGTCACTTTCCGTAGCGCGTAGCTGTCCAGGATGTACAGGTTCCCGCTCGGGTCCACGGTCAGCCCGCCCGACGGAATCACCTCGGCGTTTACCGCCTGCCCTCCATCTCCCAGGTGTCCCGGATTCCCGTTGCCCGCCACCGTCGTGATCGTCCCGTCCAGCGCCACCTTCCGCACCCGGTTGTTTCCGATGTCCGCAATATAAACATTCCCCGCCTTATCCACGGCCACCGCGCCCGGCAGCGAGAGCTGCGCGTTTGCCGCCGGTCCCCCATCCCCCGCCGCCGATCCGTAGGCGCCGTTCCCAGCCGCGGTCGTGATCGTTCCGTCCGGCGCTATTTTGCGGATGCGGTTCGACCCGAAGTCCGCGATATACAGGTCGCCCTGGCTGTCGGCCGCGATTCCGTGCGGCGCCACGGAAGCATGCGTTGCCAACCCGCCGTCACCCGAATACCCCCAGTCCCCGTTCCCCGCCACCGTCGTGATCGTTCCATCGGGCGAGACCTTCCGCACGTGCTGCCCGAACGAAGCGATGTATAGGTTCCCCTCCCCATCGACCGCCACGTCCGTCGGGCTGTCGAGTTGTGCGCTCGTCGCCGGCCCTCCGTCGCCCGTGTATCCGATCCCCGTGTAAGGCCCCGTGCCTGTCCCCGCTATCGACGTCAGGTTTCCGTCCGTCGAGATCCGGTAAACGCGGCTCGCATTGCTGTCCACCACGTAGACGATGCCGGCGCTGTCGGCCGCGACTCCAGTCGGTACCCCGATCGTCACGCTCAACGCCGGCCCGCCGTTATATGGCAGCGAGTTCCCGCCCCCCGCAATCGCCGTCAGAACTCCTGCCGGCGTCAGCTTCTGCACTTTATTGGTGTAGTTCGACGTGAAGTAAAGGTTCCCGGCGCCATCCACCGCCAACTGCAACGGCGTGGGAATCGCTCCCGGCGACGGCGCCGTCCCGATCCGCCCGTCGGGGGTAATTTTCCGGATGCTCGCCTGCGCCGGCAGGTACACGTTTCCGGCCGCATCCACCGCCATCCCGGCAAAAAGAGCCGGCGCGATCTCTGCCGATGTGGCGGGTCCCCCGTCCCCAGTGTCGCCGGCCGTGTAGTTCCCCGCGATCCGCGTCAGACCACCGCTCCGGTCCAACTTGAAGATGCAGTTGTAGCTCGCGAAGTAGACGTTCCCCGCCCCGTCCACTCCGACTCCGGATGGCGTGCCGATGGGCGACGTCGCATCCGTCACGTCCGCCCGCGGCAACCCGCCCGCGAACGTCGCAACCCGATAAGCCTGCCCGTAAACCCAGGACGAAAACGCCAGAACCAAACCAACCGAACGAAGGGGCCCCATGGAGATACCACAAAGAGTCGGAACACTTCCACTTCCAATTCCCCTGCGTCTGCCGCCCTCTTGTTTTGAACTTTTTAAACGGAGCCGGCCCGCCCTTCGTGTTCCCAAATACACCACCTCCCGTAGCGCTTTTACCCTTCTGCTGAGCGATTTGTGGTGCTCGCAGCCAGTCTGACCTCGGGACGCCGAAGCAACCCGACCGCAGCTCGCGAGGTCCCGTCTGTCACACTCTCTGAGAGGTTCCGCCCACGCCCTGCACCGTTCGAACCCCGCGCCGCTTCGTGACTTGACAGGAAACGTTCCATCCTCGGTTATTGGGTTAGTCAGCCCCCTCATGCTCGACCCCTGGTGCGTCGAGCAGCTTTTGCCGAAAGCTCACGCCGTTCCCGCGCTGTGGCGGGCAAGCCAGCGGCCCCGTCAGGGCAGCGCGGCGTTCTTCGCGCTCCCGTAGTACAGGCCGTTGAACAGCAGCTTGAAGGTCGCGTGCGGCTGCCCGCGGAAAGCCACCTCGGGCCCCAGCATCATGACCTTGCCTTCCCCTACCGTTGCCTCGGCCACCGCCGTTCCGCCATCCAGATACTGCTGGCCCCATGCCCAGCCGCTGTCCAGCACTTCCGTCCCGGAGAACCACGCCACCGCCGACGTGTGCTTCATCTCCGCGGTGGGCTCCAGCTTCATCACCGGGCTGCTGTCGAAGAACACGTCCACCACGGCCGGCATCCCGTAGGCCAGCGGGTTGTTGTTGTCCACGTTGGCCTTTAGCAGCGACCCCGGAATGAAGAACTTCTCGCGCGGGAGCGCGCGGTCTTTGCCGTCCGGGCCCATCTCCGTCAGGTAGTTCTTCACCGGGATTCCGAAGACCTCCGCCAGGCTGACGGAGCTTCCGATGGTTACGAGGGAGCCGCCCGACTGCACGAACTTCTGAAGTTGCGGAATCGTCTTGTCGTCCGAAATCCTGCCCACCCAGCCGCGGTATTCCTCGGGAACGCTGTCGGTAGTGGCCGCGCCGAAACCGCCGCGCCCGCCGCCACCACCGCCACCTCGTCCTCCGCCGGCGAACGCGCCGCGCCGCACCGCGCCATCGGCCATCACCAGCACGTCGAACCTGCTCTTGAGGTCGCCCGCGTCGAGCGCCGGCGGATAGACCACCTGGAACGGAAACTCGTATTGCTCGAACAGCCAGCGCGTCCAGCCCGAGGTCATCGAGCCGCCGTACGAATCGTATAGGCCGATGCGGATGGGCTTGAGCTTCAGCGCATCGCCGCCAGGGGCCTTGGCGACAGCATGCACCGGCACGCCCAGTTCCCTCGCGCCGCGCTCCAACACGGGCCGCGCCGCCGGGGAGGCCGGAACCCAGATCGTGCCCGTGCCCAAGTCCTGCCCGTCGGCCTTCTCCGGCTTCTTCAGCCAGTAGACATCCGCGTTGGCCTTGAGCAGCCGGTTCACCAGGATGAACGAATTGTTGATCTCGTGGCTGAT
The DNA here is from genome assembly GCA_035638575.1 of Bryobacteraceae bacterium. Lineage (GTDB taxonomy): Bacteria > Acidobacteriota > Terriglobia > Bryobacterales > Bryobacteraceae > DASQZT01. The sequence goes on along the minus strand of DASQZT010000094.1, from coordinate 19,143 downwards.
CAGGTAGCCCGCCGGGTTGGAGGGCCCCAGGATGGAGCTTGCCGGCGCCGGCAGCAGCCCGCTGACCCTGGTGAACGGGCCGTCGAACCCGTCGCGAATGCGGTCGAACTGCACGCCCATCTGGATTGCCAGCGTCCAGCCCGTAATGTCGTAAGGCGGAATCGGCGGCCCGCCCGGATAGCGGAAATCGTTGGGATGGTCCTGCGGCTCGAACATGTCCATGACGTGTGGCCGGAACGCCTGGGCGGTCTTCACCACCAGCGATCCTCCGGGATAATTCTTGCCGGCCACGGTGAAAGCCGAAGTCGCCCGCATGATGGTGATGCCGTTCTTGAGCAAGGCGTTGACGAACTCCACGGCATTGGCAAAGTCCGGCTGATCGGAGGGAATGATGTACCCGCGGGGATCCCGCATTTTGGGATCGTGCAGGACGGTGTTGTACAGCTCGGCGGGAAGCGTCCGCGCGTTGAGGCCCCCTGGCGAGAGCCCGGCCGGGAGATCTCCGCCGGGGGACGTGTCGCCGCCCGCCGCCATGCCGCCGCCGCCCCTGCCTCCGCGCCCGCCTTGCGCGGTGACGCCTTGCGCGCCGGCGGCCGCTTCCAGCGCGGCGATGCGTTTCGGTGTGACCGTCCAGTAATCCTTGCTGCCCTTCTCGATCGAGTTCATTCCCATGCGGTAGATGTTGTACAGGAACACCTCGCGATACCGCGAAGCCAGATCCAGGATGGCGCGGTTGTTGGTGATCTCGTAGTCGATCGATTGGCGGTAGTGCCACTGCTGCGGCGCGATGGGCAGCGGCCAGTCGCCCTGCGGCAACTGCTTGTCCGGAACCAGCGGTATGTTCATCGGCGTCGGCTGCCCGATGATCTCGGTCAGGATGCCGATCATGTTGTGGAAGTACGTCACCGTGCGCAGGCCGCCGTTCCACCAGGTGGAGTAGTTCGCGCCGCTGCGCATGGCGCTGCCGCCCTTGCCCTCGGCCACCAGCCGGCTGTGCATGGCGGTCCCCACCATCTCGATCCCCAGGGGCACCAGGGGATCGAAATTGTAGTTGAACGGATCGCGGAACGGCGGCATGAAAATCACCGCTCCCGCCGGCCCGGTCTGGTGATGGTTGTACATGATCTGCGGAAACCACTCGAGGAACAGTTGGTGGTTCATGTTGGTGGTTTCCTTCATGTTGGACATGTAGAAGTCGCGGTTGTCGTCGTGCCCGATGTACTTGGCCCACAGGCGCGGCAGCCCGTTCATGTTGCGCCGCTGCGGATCCTTCAGAGGCGCGGCAGGATTCTCCGACCCGCGCATGTACCAGTTGGCGATCAGCTCCTGCCCGTCCGGATTGGCCAGCACGTAAAGCTGAACCACGTCGTTGAGGAAGCGCATGGTCTCGGCGTCGGTGCGGCTGACCATCTGGTAGACCATCTCCATGAGCTGCTGCGACCCCACCGATTCGCTGGCGTGCAGCCCGCCGTCGATCCACACCACGGCCTTGCCGTCGCGCGCCAGGGCGTGGGCCTGTTCTTCGGTGAGCCCTTCGGCGTGCGCCAGCCGCTGCGAGATCTCCTTGTAGCGATCCAGCCTCTTGAGGTTTTCCGGCGACGTAATGATCGCCATGTACTGGCGCCGGCCCTCCTCGGTCGGGCCGATGTCCACCAGCTTCATGCGGTCGGATTCGGCGGCGAGCTTCTTCCAGTAAGCGCCCAACTGGGTGTAATTCGCGACCGAATAATCGTCGCCGATATTGAACCCAAGAGCATCCTTGGGAAGCGTGATCCTGGGAGCAGTCTGGGCGGCGATGGGAAGGGCGGACAACGCCGCCGCCAAAAAGAGCACCGTCCGGTGCAGGGGTCGACACTTCATGAGTGAGAGTTTACTACCGATCAGGCCCGAAATGCCGGGGGCATCGCCCGGCAAACGGCGCCCTAACGTGTCGCTTCCAGCCCGTACTCGCGCAGAAGCCCGCCGGGGCTGGCATAAACGCGGACAAAATACACGCCGGCGTTCAACCCGGGCATGCTGACGGCGGCCGTGGAGCCAGCGGGGCTCGGGGGACCCTCCGTGGGCCCTTTCCACACGACGGCGCCCGAGGCGTCCACCACTTCCACCCGGTGGGCCACCGGCGGCAGTCCCGCCAGGTCGAGTTGCAGGATCAGCGGCCGTCCGGCGGGCGCCTGTGTTCCCACACCCGCGCCGCGCATGGCCTGCAAGCTTACGGCAAAGGCAGGGGCTCTGGTGTGGTTGACCACGCGAGTTCCCACTGCCGCCAGAACCACGATCAGGGCGGCCGCTGCCGCCATCGGCACCAGCCGGGGGAAGACGAAGAGCCGCGCTTTCTCCTTCGCGGGCTCACGCCTCAGTTGGGAGGCGGCCGTCTTCATCGCCACCGCAAAATCATCGTGGCTGGAAATTCTTGCTCGGCAGGCTTCGCAGGTCAGCAGATGTTCTTCGATTGGTGCAAGTTCCGCGTCGGGGAGACACCCCATGGAGTATTTTTCGACTTGCTCCTCCTCCAGGTGGTGTTCCATTCCCCCGGGCATGTTGGTGTCCTCCATCACGCTTGAGTAGTCCTCCTACAGTCTAGCGTGTGCGGGAAACGGAATCCTCTCAAATATTTTTGGAGGCGTTATTCCAACGGAACCCCGTTCGCATCTCCAGCCGGCGCTTTCCCAGCTCGCCAAATCGCGCTTTTGCCCGCGACTTGATCAGGCGAAACTGGGTCTCGGAGAGTTGCATCTCGGTGCAGATCTGGCCTGGCGTCTGCTCTTTCAGGTAGAACCGGACCAGCACTTCGCGATCCCGGTGATGGAGACTGTTCAGAATGCGTCTGGCCAGGTCCGAGTTTTCCTGGTTGATCAGGCACCTCTCGGGATTCGGATGGTTGTCGGAAAGACCTGCGCCGTAGTCCAGGTCGGTTTGGTTACGGCGGGCGTGCACCGCGTCGTCGATATGCGCCGCCACCAGGCGCCGCACGATGGTCCTGACGTAGCCCATGAGCCGCTCGGGCTCGCGCAGTTCGCCCTTCTGGATGGACTGCGTGATGATCATGAAGACGTCGTGCACCTTGTCGTCCAGATCCTGCGGCCCGAGCTGGCGGCACAGGAAGAACCGGATTCCTTTGGAGAAGACGCGATACAACTCCTCCATGGCGCAAGGGTCGCCGTCATGGATGCGCTCCACTAAGTCGGGCCAGGACGGGTCCGAGGAATTGAAGTTGGTTTGAGCTACCGTCTCGGTATCGGTTTTCATTGATTTCCCACCACGAAGTAAGCTCCCCAGTAACGCGGGCGGGCGCGCCAGCCGCCGGAGCGAATCATGTCGAGCTGCGCCGCGCGCAGGGCTTCGGCCGCGTTCTGCCGGTCTTGCCCGCTCAGCGTGCGATAAAAGACCTGGAACAGCGGCCCCTCGTCATCCGGAGTATCCCAGCGGCTCGCCACCACCGACTCCGCGCCCGCGGACAGCCAGGCGCGTGTCAGCCCCACCATGCCGGCCCACTGCTTGTTCTCGCCTTCCGCCGAATGGCATCCGCTCAACACCACTACGGCGGCCCGGATCCTCCACGACGCAATCTCGATGGGCGGCAGAAGCTCGGTTTCATTCCGCACCGTCAGGCTGAGAGCGATCAGGCCATAGCGCGCCCGGTCGGAGCTCTCCAGCATGTGGGTGGCGAAGTGTACCACCGCTGGATTGCGCCGCAGCTCCTCGACCAGCTTCGCCCGTGATGCGTCGGCGCCCTCCAGAAGGACGTGCTCGCCGTTCCACGCGCGGGAGCACGCATCCAGCTCGGCCCCGCTCCCCACCAGCCGTGGCAGCGCCAGTCCCCGGCCGCTACCCGGCTGCCGCACGGGAGAGCGGGGATCCGCGTTGTTGTAAATCGCATCGCCGATCCCGACAAATATGGGCGAGATCCGCGCAACGTGCTGCCGCGTCGCGGATTCCACCCAGTAGCTCGCGCCGGGTATGACTTCGATGGTGTGCCGCTCGGCGGCGTAAACCGGGACCGGTCCGCCCTCTTCCACCAGCGCCGCGACCGGCACATCGAACAGGTCCTTCTCGAGCGATTGATCGAACGCCAGCAGCCACGTTGCCTTGCGCCGCAACGCCCGGGGCAGTGCCCCGAACAAGGTGCCGTAGAGCTTCGCCGCCGCCTGCGGATACTCGGTCGCATCCTGGCGCAGGGCTTCCGACGCCGCCTTGATCTGAGCTTCAATCTCGGCCCTGGGCGGCAACCGGTACAACGTCAGCCCGGCCCGGTCGAGCGCCCACAGCCAGGAGACCGATTCTCCCAACTGGAAGCTGAGCAGTACCGCTTCCCTTCCGAGCGCCGCCCGCACCCGATCCAGCATTCCCGTGGGCTGGGGCTGGGAATCTTTGAGGAGCGAAGCCTCCATCTGTACGATTTCGGCGCGTGCGGCTTGAACAGCCTCTTGGGTTGCGGCATCGTGGCTTCGCAGGGCGGCCACTTCCGCGCGTTGCAGCCGGGCGATGGCCTCCCAGTAGGTTGGCGGCAGGTCCGCCTGCGAGGCGCTCCCGTTCACCAGCCACCGCAGGCTCGCGGCCCGGTTCTCTTCGGCGGCCTCGAACGTCTCTCGCACCAGCGCCGGGTCGTGCGTTTCCAGGTATAGCCGGTTGCCCGCTTCGATCAGGGCCGAATAGACCCCCGCGGCCGAATAGACGCCGCTCAGGACGTGCTCCGCCCCCATTCGGGCGAAATCGTCGGTGGGGGCCGATGCGCGCCAGGCGCGCGCCAGCCGCACCGCGACCCTCAGATCCTCCAGCGCCTCGCGCGGCCGGCCCAGGGCGAGGCGGGCCCGCCCGCGCGCGTCGTAAACATGCCACACCGGCATCGTGCTCCGCGGCTCCGCGGCCAGTTCCACGGCGCGGTCGAGCAGCGCCGATGCCGCCGGCGCATCCCCTTGGGCCAACCGCAGCTCTCCCAGGTTCCAGTAATCCTGGATGAGCGGCAGGTGAAAAAGCTTGCGGACGCGGTAGGCTTCCAGGAACGCGTGCTCGGCATTCGGCAGGTCCCTCTGCCTCAGATACTCTTCGCCCAGCCGATACCACCCCGTGGCATAGAGGGCGTGATTGCCGGCGCGGTCGGCGCCTTCCAGGCCCTGGCGGAACAACTGCCGTGCCTCCTCCCGCCGGTCCTGGCGCGCGCGGAACGAAGCCAATTCGATTTGAACCTTGGGAAGGTGGTCCTCCCGGTCTTTGGGTTTCATTCGCCGCAGGCTGGCCTGCAGCCATTCCACGGCGGCATCCACCTCTCCCATCTGTCCGTAGAGCGCGGCGATGTTGGCATCGATGGGCGCGGCTGCCGCGGGATCGCCCGCCGATTCCGCCAGGCGGTGTGCTTCCAGGAGGGTGTGTAGGGCAGCTTGATATTGGTGGGTGGCGAACTGGCAGCCGCCGATATTTCCCATCGCCCGCGCCTCGAGCACGGTTTCGCCCAGGTTACGCGCGACCTGACGGGCTGATTCGAAACGACTTCGGGCATTCTCGTACTCCCCGGCGCCGAAGAAATCCGCGCCTTGAAGCAGCAACTGATGGAAAGGATCGAGAGGCGCGGCAATTACCTTCGTGGGAAGCAGGGACTTCGCCCTGGTTTTCGGTACGGATCGTAACACCGTGCCGATGAGCGGAAATATCAGCAGGCAACAAGCCAACAGTCTGGCCGTTTTCAAGATCCAGCTCCCGGGCCCTATTTGTAATACAATTCTTTCTGGTATTCTTTGGGGATATTCTTTCTAAGAAATATCCCCAAAGAATAGTACCAGCTTTTGCCGGGGAATTGGCAGCCCCCCTGAGGAGGGTTTTTGCAAGTCGCGCCTGTGGGGAGCGCGGGTCCTAGTACTTTAAACTACTTACAGCTCAGAGCCACAATCCGGTAACAATGATGATAATCGGATCGCCAGACATCTTTGCTCGTTAAGGACCGCGATTTCAAACTGCGATCCTCTCGATTTCAAACTAACCCAGCGACTCTCTATACTTTGCCCTCCGGCGCGCCAAGTGATTGTTTTCAAGCCAATTATATTTATGAAAAATCTGTGACTGGAAAAACGGGCCACTACACTTTCAGAACGGAACGTATGAAAAATTGGCGCGCCAAGCGGCGCGTTTTCGCCTTGGGATTCCAGAGGGCGAAGCAGGTAAACGATTGGTTTGGCGAGGCTTCCAAGTACTTTTTGGCGCTCGACGTGCTCGGGAAAAAACGGGCGAAAGTCGCATTGCAGTTGTGCGCCGGCTTTTTGGAGAATGACCAGTTCCCAGCTACGATCTGCTACCATTCCAGCGAATGGACGCCGTACAGATCTCGCACGTAACCAGGACCTTCGGGACCGTCACCGCGGTAGACGACCTCTCCCTCACCGTGCCCCAAGGCTCGATCTATGGGTTTATCGGGCCCAACGGCTCGGGCAAAACCACCACCATGCGCATGATCGTGAAGATCTTCTATCCCGATCGCGGGGAGATCCGCCTTTTCGGAGATGGCCGGCCAGAAACCAGCACGGACCTCATCGGATACCTTCCCGAAGAGCGCGGCCTCTACCAGAAAATGACCGTCCAGGCGGTGCTGGAATTCTACGGGGAGTTGCGCTCCGGCCGCGGCGTTCAGGCCGAAGTCGCCAGGTGGCTGGAGAGGCTGGAACTGGCGGGCCGCGCCTCCGATAAGGTCGAAACGCTCAGCCGCGGCATGAGCCAGAAGGTTCAGTTCATCGCCGCCGTGATCCCCGAGCCGAAACTTCTCATCCTGGACGAACCCTTCAGCGGCCTCGACCCGGTCAGTGCGGACGCCATTCGCTCCGCCATTCTGGATCTTCGCCGCCACGGCGTTACGGTCATCCTCAGCACCCACGACATGCACCTGGCGGAGACCCTGTGCGACTACATCTTCATGATCTTCCGCGGCCGGAAGGTGCTGGACGGCACCATCGGCTCCATTCAGGATCAGTACGGCGAGGACACCATCCGGGTCACCGCCAGCGGCGGCTTCGCGGCAGTCGAGCACCTGCCCGGAGTCGAGCAGATCCGCGACCTGGGACAGGTGCGCGAGCTGCGGCTGACGCGCGGGGCGGACCCGCAGGAGGTTCTGCGCGCCCTCGTGGCGCAAGCCCGCGTGACCAGTTTCTCGCTCATGAAGCCCTCCCTGCACGACATCTTCATGCGCATTGCCGGCCCCGCGGCCGAGGAGGCGAGCCATGCGAATGCATAAGGTCCTCACCATCGCCAGGCGCGACTACATCGCGACCGTCCGCACCAAGGCGTTTCTCTTCGGCCTGGTGGTCGCCCCCGTCCTGTTTGGCGGCGGATCCATCGGGATGTCGCTGCTCAAGAGCAAACCCGATTTGAAGGACCGCCACGTGGCCATCATCGACCACACGGGCGTGGTGGCCGGCGCCCTGGTGAGCGCCGCGCGGGAGAAGAACCAAAGAGAACTCTTCGACAAGACGACGCGCCGGCAGATCGCGCCGCGCTACGTGTTCGAGGTGATCGCGCCGGCCGCCAATCCTGAGGACCAACTGCTGGCTCTCTCGGACCGCGTCCGCCACAAGCAACTGGTGGCATTTCTCGAAATCGGGAAGGACGCGCTGCACCCGCCGAAACCGGCCGACGATTCCGCCGACGGGACAAGCGAAAAGAGCGACCCCGACGGCAGCGTCTCCTATTACACCAACGCCGGCGGCATCGACGAGATGCGCAACTGGCTCAACGGGCCCATCAACGAGGGCGTGCGCATGGCGCGCCTGGCGCAACTCGGCATCGACATCGACCGCAATAAGGGCCTGACCGCTTCGGTTCCCATCGAGGGGCTCAGCCTGGTGGAGCGCGACGAAAAGACGGGCGAAGTGCAGGCAGCGCGCAAACGCAACGAGCTGGAAGGCTTCCTGGTGCCCTTCGCGGTGGCCATGATTCTGGCCATGATCGTCATGGTGGGCTCGGCGCCCATGCTGCAAAACGTCACGCAGGACAAGAGCCAGCGCATTGTGGAGACGCTGCTGGGAGCGGCCACCCCATTCGAGCTGATGACCGGCAAAGTGCTGGGCTCGGTCGGAGTCTCGGTCACCTCTTCCCTGTTGTATGTGATTGCCGGCACGGTGGCGGTGAACGCCCTGGGAGTCGCCGGCCTGCTGCCCCTCACCATCATTCCCTGGTTCTACGTGTACCTGCTGGCCGACGTGGTGATGCTCTGCGCCTTCGCCGCGGCGCTGGGGGCCTGCTGCAGCACCCCGCAGGACGCGCAGAATCTGGCCATCGTGCTGCTGATGCCGTGCCTGATCCCGCTGTTCATGCTGGTGACCGTGCTGCGGCAGCCCAACGGCATGCTGGCCACGGTGATGTCGCTGGTTCCGCCGTTTACCCCGATCCTCATGCTGTTGCGCCAGGCCATGCCCGATGGCATTCCCGCCTGGCAGCCGTGGGTGGGCTTGGTAGACGTCGTGGCCTTCGCGGCGGCAACCGTGTGGGCTGCCTCCCGGATCTTCCGTGTGGCCATCCTGATGCAAGGCAAACCGCCGCGGCTGGCGGAGATGGCGCGCTGGGCGATGAAGGGCTGAAGGGGAGGGGCGGTTCATGGGCAGCGTCCCGTGGACTTCCCAGAGGACGTACCTGGGAGATTCCCGCGCGTGTTCGCGAGTAGGCGACGGTTCACTCTTGTGGAACACTGAACGGCGAGAGTGTCGGACGAGGGGACCGCACTTTCCGACAACGCCGTTTACCTGGACCTTGCAGTTGTGCCAGTCTGAAAGCTGATGGAACGTCGCACGGAACGACAGCGAATCATCGAGGAGTGGATGCTCGCGGTGATTGCGGATGGCGGAATGGATCGCTATGATGACCTGCACGTGGACCGGATCGATTCGGACTGGACATCAAAGCAATTCTGGTTCGATGGGGGACTCGAAGCGCATCAGACGGCAGTCTGCCTGAGAGCATCGCATCGTCTCGATGTTGTCGTAGTCCTTGCATTTTCGCTCAGTGAGAGTGCAGCGTATCCGTTCAGTACTCGGCAGGAAGTCGAGGCGGCGTTCGACTGGTCCCCACCATCGCTGTACCTCTTCAGACCTGGAGAAGAGCCTTGGAAACGGCTTGGACACGCCCGAATCGAGCAATTCGATCCGAGGCTCTTCAGTAGCGGCACAAATGCCATTTCGGCTTTCTATGCCGAGTTCCGGCAGCGAGACACCGGCGAACTCTGCCGAAGCGTCTACGTTGCAGCGTGACGGTAGGGAATGATATGTGGGGTTACATTCCACTGAGCCTCTAGCGGACGAAGAGTCGTCATGCCCCAGTCGCCGCAGTTCCATGACCACCTGCACCGGAAGATTCTCGTTCGAATAAAAACGGGCCATTAACTATCCGGCCTCGTTCTCGCGAATCTGAGACTCGATTTCCCCGGCATGAGAACGTGCGTATGCCCAAGCGTTCACCAGGTCCTCCGCGCAGCGATGGATAGGCAGCCAGCAACGCCTGCTCGCTGGTGCCCAGGCGTCTGGCTTGCTCGAGAAGCCAGACGGGAATCCGGGTTCGAACGATACAAGGCTCACCGCCGCACGCGTCCGGTCGCGAGTCGATTCCTGGAAAATCGTCACCCAGTTCCTGAACCACCCACTTGAGGATCTGCGCCTTTTCCCCACGCGATAGAGCAGGCAACATTTTCTCAAAATCGCTCAGGTTCGCCATGCCATTCCTCTCTTCATTGTCGCTGATGCATAACGGCCGCTGAAGGCCAAAGTTACCGTAGCTCAGCTCCCAGCCGGCACAAACGCCCTCACGCAATCCGCTCCACGATCGCATCTCCGTTCCGGAAGATCTCCGTCTTGATCTCCGCGCCGATTCCGGGCAATTCCGGCGGCTTCACCTGCCCCCGCTCCGGCGCCGGCACGTTGTTGATGAAGTATGGAAACTGATGGGCCCACTTCCAGTAGTTGCTTTCCATGATCAGGAAGTTCGGCGCGGCGGTGCAAATGTGAGCGGCGCAGAAATACAGCAGCGGGCCGCCGCAGGTGTGCGGCGAAATCGGCAGGAAGTACGTCTCGGCCATCTCCGCGATCTTGCGCGCTTCCGACGGCCCTCCGCACCACGAGACGTCGAACATCACCACGTCGCAGGCCTTCTTCTCGAAGAAGTCGCGGAACTCGTAGCGTGTCGCCAGCGTCTCGCTCATGCAGATGGGGACGCTGGTCTCGACCGCGAGCCTCGCGTACGCATCCGGGTTCTGCATCAGCATGGCGTCTTCGAGGTACAGGATGTTGTACGGCTCGATGGCCTTCGCCACCCGCGTGGCGCTGGTGAAGTCGAAATCGGCCCAGCAATCCACCGCGATGTCGATCTGGCTGCCCACGCCGTCGCGTATCTCGCGAATCCACTTCAGGCCGTTTTCGAGCGCCTGGTTGGTCAGGTAATTGTCGGCCGCGCGGAACGGATAAATCTTGATGCCGGTAATCCCGCGGTCCAGCAGAAACCGGACGATCTTCATGGTGTCCGGTCCCATTTTCATGTCGTTGATGGCCCAGTAATCGGTCGTCGTATTGTAAACGCGGACGCTCTGCCGGGTCTTCCCGCCGAGCAGGCGGTACAGCGGCAGCCCGGCGGCCTGGCCGAGGATGTCGAGCTGCGCCATATTGATGGCACTGAGAATCCGCATCTCGGCGCCGCCCGAGTTGCGCATCGCCTGGCTCTTATATAAGGAGCGCCACAACCCGTCGACGTCGCGCGGATCGCGCCCCATGATGGACCGGGCCTGATCCTTCAGCACGCCCACCTGATAACACCGAACCGATGAAGATCACGCAAATCGATGCCGTCACGTTCCGGCCGGACCTGCATATCGATGGCGGCCCGCACGGGAGCGGGCAGCGCCGTTCCCAGGGCCGCCGCCAACGCCCCTGAACCGGTCCGTTCCAGGAGATCTCTTCTCGTGATCTTCATTTCGACTCCTCAAACTTGTAGGCCCCGGCCTGTATCCTCGTTACGGTCTTCCCTCCCTCGATCGCCAGCGATTGCTCGATCTTTGGCCCCTTCGCCGCGAACCCGTTCTGCGGGAGCAGGTACGTCTTTCCCCCCACTTTCGCCTGGTAAGGCTTCTCGCCGAAGTTCACCACCACCGCCGTCCCGTCCGAGAACCGCGTCCGCTGCGCCGCCCGGTCGGCGGTCAGAAATTCGTGGCTCAGCATCTCCTTGCCCGCCAGCGCCTCGTGCAGCTTGCACGTATTCCGGTAGCTGCTCAGGAACACCTCCCGCCGGTCCGGCCACGACCCGCCTCTCCCCGCCCACATCATCGGGATGGTCCCGTAGAGCACGTTGAACGCGTCCTTCTTCGGCGTCACCTCCGGCGCCGCTTCCAGCAGGAAATCGTTCGAATCGCCCCAGTACCACGTCGAGACGATGCAATCGTGGAACACCAGCTCCCACAGCGGCACGCGGTATTCGTGCCCGATCCCCCACTTCGCGTACTGCTCCCACTTCGGGTACAGGTTCCCGCTCGGTCCGGTGAAACTCTCGGTCTTGGATTTCGGCCGCGTCAGGTGCCCCGCCGGCCACGAGTACGACCCGCCGCTCATCATCCCCTCGATGTAGTCCACCTGCGGCACGGCCCACCACTTCCCGTGCTCGGAGCCGACCACCAGGCCCAGCGACCGCACATACTCCAGCAGCTTGATGTTGGCCTCGCGCTTGGCCGTGCGCGTCAGCGGGTGCCGCTCGTCGTAGCACTCGTACAGCGACTCCGCGGTGATCACGTCGATGAAGCGCCCGATGTACGGGAACAGCGCCAGGTCCTTGGGGATTACCTGCTTGGCCACGTCGATCCACAACGCCGGGCAGCGCTTCATGTACTGCTTCTTGTCCCACGTCAGCCACGCCGTCATGCGCTGCCCGTCGGCCCGCAGCACGACGTTTTCGGGCACGTGGTCGAGGTGCGGGGTCACCGCCTGTCCCGGTTCCACCGGCAGAATGTCGGCGTACACGTCGTACGTCGAACTCAGGTAACCGAGCGCGTTGATGGCCTTCATATCTTCCGGCGTCACGCCCCGCCGCGAGCCCTCCGACGGGCTGGTGTGCTGAATCGACTTCGCGACGCCTGCCTTGGACGCTTCCTGCGCGAACGCCAGCCCCGGCGCGCCCCACACGTCCGGCGCTCCGAACAGCCGCGCCAGGTTGGGATTCCGCAGAAGTTTCTCGCCGAACGGGACGATCAACCCGTGTTCCTTCGCGTACGTCCGGTACCGTTTGGCCAGCGCCACATATCCCCCTTGCGCCGAGAAATAATAGATCGCGCGCCGCGCGTACCGGAACTGCTGCGTGCTTCCCAGCCATACCAGGCGCGGCGCCGCGAAGGTGGCCGCCGCTTGCATCTCGAAGTAACCGTCGTCCGGAGTGTCCGCAATCAGCGCGTACCCGAACCCGCGCTCCAGGTCGCACACTCCCACCCACGGCATGTCGATGCTGTCGAGCGACAGGCGCCGCTTGGGGAACGGGCGCAGATCCAGCGGATACAGGTGTCCATCCCCCTCGTCCGCCACCGCCAGCGACCCCGACCGCGACTCCAGCAAGAACCCGTCCAGAAACGCGACGTCGGCGATCTTGGTGGAGCGGTCCGCCATATCGGCTTCCACCGCCAGGTCCGAGCCGTCTCCCGGCAGTGTCAGCGTCACTTGCAGGGTGTAAGACTGCCCGCCGCTCGACGCGAAATCGCCGGCGAACGCGATTCCCGGCTCGCCTCCCGCCAGGCTCCGCACATCGCGAAACGGCCGCCCGGCCGCCCCCGCCTGTTTCCATTCGTACCGCGCCGCCTTGTCCAGCACCGCTACGCGCCCCGCGCCGGCATCGACTGTCACCCGCAGCCTGCCGTTCTCCAGAATCCAACTGGAGCCCTGCCGCTTCACCTCGCTCGCCGCGCCCGGCAGCGCCGCAGCCAGAAACAGAATCAGAGCCGTGACTCTCATGTCCCGATTATCGCGCCTGGCGCCGGCGTTACGAATCACACAAGATTCCACGTAACTTTTTGCCGCCCGCGCAGTATCACGTGAATGAGGCACGTCGCACGGGACCTTCGCTTTGCTGTCCGGAGCTTCCGCCGGTCGCCGATCTTCACCGCGGTCGCCGTCGCTTCGCTCGCACTCGGCATCGGAGCCAATACCGCCATCTTCAGCCTGGTCGATCAGCTCATCCTCCGCCTGCTGCCCATCCGCGACCCGCAGCGCGTGGTCCTGCTGGCCGGCAGGGGCCGCCACTACGGTGGGAACAATGGGCGCAATGCGCTCTCCTACCTCATGTACCAGGATCTGCGCGACCGCAACCAGGTCTTCAGCGGAATGATGTGCCGCTACCGCTTGAGCCCGACCGTCGCGATCGGCGGCGAGCTGGTCTCCGGCAATTACTTTCCGCTGCTCGGCATCCGCCCCGCCATCGGCCGCCTTTTTACCGCCGGCATCAAGATCGATATCGTCAAGGTGGACGCCATCGACACCTTCACCGGCGAAGAAATCGATTACATGTTCGGCCTGGCTAAGACAGCGCGCATGCCATCTCCTGCGAAACCCCGCTGAGCCACACCAGGCGGTTGGGCACGTTCGGCGAGAAGCACAAGATGATGATCGGCTACCACGGACACAACGGCATCACCAGCCCCGAGGCCTTCGGGCGGCCGGAAAGCTGGGAGACCGCCATGAGCTATTCCAAATTCAACGGCATCAACCTGGATATCGGCCACTTCACCGCCGGGAACAGCACTTCGCCGATTCCGTTCCTCGAAAAGTACCACGACCGCGTCACCCACATTCATCTCAAGGACAAGAAGTTGCATAACGGGCCGAATGTCCCGTGGGGTACCGGCGACACGCCCATCAAGGAAACTCTGCAACTGATGCAGAAGGAGAAGTGGCATTTCCCGGGCGTGATCGAGATGGAGCACCCCATTCCGCAAGGCTCGGACCTGATGACCGAGCTGGCGAAGTGCGTGGAGTTCCGCAAGAACGCCCTGTCGTGATCCGGGTCACTCGCCCCAGACTTTCCGCGCGGCTTCCACGATGCGCGCCAGCTTGGCCCATTGTTCCTCCTCGGAAAGAACGTTGCCCTCCTCGGTGCTGGCGAAGCCGCACTGCGGGCTGAGGCAGAGCTGCTCCGGATCGATGTATTTCGCCGCCTCGCCGATCCGCCGTTCGAGTTCGGCCACCGATTCCAGAGCGCCTGTTTTGGATGTAACCAGCCCCAGGACCACCGTCTTGTTTTTGGGCACGAAGCGGAGGGGCTCGAAGCCGCCCGCGCGCTCCGTATCGAACTCCATGAAGTAGCCGTCCACGCCGATCTGGTTGAATAATAGTTCGGCGACCGGCTCGTAGCCGCCCTCGGCGATCCAACTCGAGCGGAAGTTGCCGCGGCAAAGGTGCATCGTGACGATCATGTCCGCCGGCCGGCCGCCGATCGCAGTGTTGATCATGGCGGCGTAGATGCCGGGAATCTGGTCCGGATCGTCGGCGCGCGCGCGCAGAATGCGGCGCTGCTCGGGGTCGCAAAGGTACGCCAGGTTGACTTCGTCAAGCTGAAGATAGCGGCAGCCCGCGTCCGCGAACGCCCGGACGGCGCCGCGATACGCCGCCGCGAGATCGCCGTAGAACTCTTCCATCTCCGGGTAAACGTCCGGGCTGACGGCGCGCCGCCCACCGCGGAAGTGCAGGACACTGGGCGAAGGGATCGTCATCTTCGGCGTAGCCCTCGTGCGGTCGCGCAGGAAACGGAAGTGCTCGACCATCGGGTGTGTGGAGAAGCCTGGCTTGCCGGTCACGCGCAGCCCCTTGGGCTGGGTCTCGATGCCGCCCTGGAAGGCGATGCCGTGATCCGAGCGGAACGATTCGACGCCGTCGAGATGTTCCAGGAAATCGAAGTGCCACATGGCGCGGCGAAACTCGCCGTCCGTGGCGCTGCGCAAACCCACCTCCGCCTGCCTGGCGATGATGTGCTCGATGGCCGCGTCTTCGGCGGCGCGCAGATCGGCGGAGGAGATCTCTCCGCGCTCGCGGCGGGCGCGCGCCTCCTTCAGGGAGGCGGGGCGGAGGAGGCTGCCGACGTGGTCGGCGCGAAAAGGAGGAGCGGTGCGCGTCATAGGCAATGGCCATCGTATCGGAATTTGAGCTGCCCTGGTCGCGGTGTGCTCCCGCCCTGCCGGCGATGGAGCATCTCGTTAGAATAGGCTCCGGAACTGGATAAGCCGTGATCGACTCGAGGTTTTCCGTCTGCATATCCGTTCTGTGCTCCGTGGCCCTGGTGGCGCGCGCACAGACCAGGCCCGCCGGCCCCGCGGCTCCCCATCTGGAAAAGCGAGGCCAGGCCACGCAGTTGATTGTCGATGGCAAGCCCTTTCTCGCGCTCGCCGGAGAGCTGAGCAACACCGTGTCCTCCGACACCGGGTGCATGAAAGCCGTCTGGCCGCTGCTCGCCGGCAAGGTCCACATGAACACCGTGCTGACCGGCGTCTCGTGGGACTGGATCGAGCCCGAGGAGGGCAAGTTCGATTTCCGCCTCGTCGATCAGCTCATCGAGGGCGCGCGCCAGAATAACGTCCGCATTGTCTGGCTCTGGTTCGCCAGTTGGAAAAACGGCCTCTCCAGCTTTGCCCCCGCCTGGGTCAAAGCCGCCCAGGACCGCTTCCCGCGCGCCCAGATCCGCGGCGGCAAAACCATCGAGGTGCTCTCCACCCTCAGTCCTGACAACCGGCAGGCCGACGCGCGCGCCTTCGCCGCCCTCATGCGCCACACCCGCGAGGTGGATCGGACCCATCGCGTGATCATGGTCCAGTTGGAGAACGAAGTCGGCGTGCTGGGCGACGCGCGCGATCGCTCCCCAGCCGCTGACGAAGCCTTCGCCAAGCCGGTGCCCGAGGAGCTGATGGGCTATCTGGCCAAGCACCGGCAGGACCTGCTGCCGGAGTTCCGCCAGGTGTGGGAGGCCGCCGGCTACAAGACGTCCGGAACCTGGGAGGATGTTTTCGGCAAGGGCGCCCAGGCCGATGAGATCTTCATGGGCTGGAACTATGCCCGCTACATCAACGCCGTGGCCGAAGCCGGCAAAAAGGAATACGCCATCCCCATGTTCGTCAATGCCTGGATTGTGCAGCCGGAAGACAAAGGTCCCGGCGACTATCCTAGCGGCGGCCCGCAAGACCACATGCACGACATCTGGCGTGCCGGCGCTCCACAGGTCGACCTGCTCTGCCCCGACATCTACCTGCCCGATTTCACCGGCATCGTGGCGCGCTACAGCCGCTCCGGCAACCCGCTCTTCGTTCCCGAATCGGCCGGCGACACGCGCGGCGCGGCCAACGCCTTCTACGCCATCGGCCAATACCGCGCCATCGGCTACTCGCCCTTCGGGATCGACAACGTCGCGCGCCTCCAGGGGTTCGGCCCCGACGGTCCCCAGCCCTCCGCTTCGCAGCCGCCTCCCGATGTCGAGGCGCTGCCGTTCTCGGTGGCATACAAGACGCTCGCGCAGCTCGCCCCGTCGATTCTGGAGCACCAGTCCGAGGGGACCATCGCGGCCGCCTCGCTCAACCGGCAGAATCCCGACCAGCGGATCAAGCTCGGCGGCTATATCCTCAACGTGGGGCTGCCCCGCAATCGCCGCACGCCTGCAGTCGTGCCTGACCTGACGGGCTACGGCATCTTCATGGCCACCGGCCCCGATGAATACCTGCTTGCCGGCAACAACCTGCAGATCACGTTCACGCCTGACACGCCCGGCCCGCCGGTCGCCGGCATCGCCCGTCAGGAAAACGGCCACTTCGAAAATGGCAAATGGGTGATCACGCGCTATCTGGCCGGCGACGATTCCGTGCTGCGCTACGACATCGCCACTGTCGCCGGCATGGGCCAATCCGGAAGCGGAGTGCGCCTCTCGGCGCCCGACCGCGGCATCCAGCGCGTCAAGCTCTACCGCTATCGGTAGGACGCCGGAAGTAGCCTGGCGTGCAGAAGCTCCGCCATCATTCCGTCGGGCGTTTCGCGCCCGCGTTCCCGTTCAGGAATCGGTCGAACCAGTAGCATTGCCACTCGAGGCTCTCCACCAGGTGCTTGGGCTCGCCGGTACGCGTCAGGTTGTGGTTCTCGCGCGGGAAGATCACAAACTCCGACGTCACGCCGAAATGCTGCAAAGCGCGGAACCACTGCTCGCCCTGCTCCAGCGGCACCCGCTGATCGTTGTCCGAATGCAGCACCAGCGTCGGCGTCTTCACGTCGGCCGCGTAGCGGATCGGCGAATACTTCCAGTACAGGTCGTAGTTGTGGTACAGGTCGCCGCCGAAATCCTTGTCGTGCTGGTAGGCGCCGTCGCGCGTGCCCTCGTCGCTGGCGAAGTTGGAGATGCTGCGCAGGGTCACCGCGGCCTTGAAGATGTTGGTGTGGGTGACAATCCAGTTGGTCATGAAACCGCCGTACGAGCCGCCCGTCACGCCCAGGCGATCGCGGTCGATCCAGGGGTTGCGCCTCAGCGCCTCCTCCACGCCGGTCATGATATCGCTGTATGCCTTGCCGCCCCACTCCAGCGCGACGGCTCGCTGGAACTTGCGCCCATAGCCCGTGGAGCCGCGCGGGTTGCAGAAGAAGACCGCCCATCCGCGCCCGGCGTAGACCTGAAACTCGTGGAACCAGTCCACGCCGTACATGCCCGCCGGCCCGCCGTGGATGCTCAGCACCATCGGGTATTTCTTGCCGGGCTCCTGGCCGACGGGCTTGACCAGGAATCCGTCGATGGCCAGCCCGTCGGCTGCCTGGTACGGCACGCGCTCCACCTTCGCGGTCGTGATCTTGCTCCACAGGTCGGCGTTCAGGTGCGTGATCTGCCGCTCGGGGCCGCCCGCTGCTTCGCGGACATAAAGATCGTCCAGGTGTTCGAAATCGTTCGCCAGGTAGGCCAGCTTGCCATCGTGGAGCGCGAAGCCGTGTACGTTGCGCGGCCCCGAGGTAAGCGCGCTGACCCGGCCCGTCGATACATCCATCCGGAACACGTGCGTTTCGCCTTTGACCCCGGACCCGATGTAGATCGCCTTGCCCTGCTCCGCCCACGTCATCTCGCTGACCAGTTGGTCGAAGTCCGGGCTGATCGCCGTCGATGGCTTGCCACCTTCGGACGGCGCGACGTAGACCTGCGGCTGATCCTCCTCGTCGGCCGCGCCCAGGAATGCGATGTGGCGGCCGTCCGGCGACCAGCGCGGGCTGCGGTCCGGGCCGGGGTGATCGGAGATTTTCTCCAGCGCGCCGCCGCCCGCCGGAATCACCCAGACGTCGGTGTTGTGGCTGAAATCGGATTCCTTGCCGGTGCGGTCGGAGACGAACGCGATCCGCGTGGAATCGGGCGACCAGTGCGGATCGGTGTCGTTCCAATCGTCCCCATCGGTAATCTGCCTGGCGGCGCCGGTCTGGACATCGGCCATCACCAGGTGGGAGCGCTTCTCGTCGAAGAACCCGGTGTCGTTGAATTTGTAATTGATGTGCAGATAGTGGCGGACGTCGCTGGTCTTGCTCGGCGGCGGCCCGGTCCGCGTGAGGCACACGAAGCGCCTGCCGTCGGGCGACCACTCGAAGTTTGACACGCCGTTCGCCAGGCTGGTGACCGGGCGCGCCTCGCCGCCGTCGCGCGAGAGCAGCCAGATCTGCGCGCGGCCGCCGTCGCGCGCCGAGAGAAACGCCAGGGACCGCCCGTCCGGCGACCAGCGCGGCGACGCGGAGGAAGCCGGCTCGCTGGTGAATGGGACCGCGGCGCGGCTGCCATCCATCGCGGCGATCCAGATGCGCGAAACGCGCCGGTCCGTTTTCGGATCGATGCTGGTCACGGTGTAGGCCACCCACTGGCCATCCGGCGCGATCTGCGGGTCGCCCACGGATTGGAAGGCGAGGTAATCTTCCGCGGTGATGCCGCGGCGGCCTCCGGGCTGCGCGAGCGCGGCGGATAGGGCAAGCGCGAAGGCGATGACAGCGAGAGTGCGGGACATGAGGAACATGATACCCGTTCCTTTGTGGGGCACGGTCGAAAACCTATACCGATGCACCCGCAGTAGGGACGGGTGGAATGACCTGATAGCCCAGGGATCGAAGTTCCCGCACGAACTTGGCTACCCGGTTCCGAAGCAGCTTGGGGTTGGGGGCTTGTCCA
>DASQZT010000093.1:0-68723 GCA_035638575.1 Bryobacteraceae bacterium | reverse complement strand
GTCGGAGCTGATCATGTGCTCCTGGCGGGTCGCCAGCTCCATGAGGTACACGTGGGAACGGAGTAGCTTGTCCTCCTTGGAGTAGGAGAGCCACTTGCCGTCGGGCGAGAATTGCGGCGTGCCGATCTGGCCGGCGTCGCTCGAGACCAGCACATCGGTTTTCCCCGTATCGATCTCCACGCGGCGCAGCTTGTGGTCCGAGCCCGCCCACAGCAGCACCTTGGAGTCCTGCGACCAGACCAGCGAGGACTTGTCGCAATCCACGTCGCTGAGCTTCTCAGGATTCTTGCCCAGCTCATCGGAAATCCACACTTCCTGGCGTCCGGTGCGGTCGCTGACGAAGGCGATCCACTTGCCGTTGGGCGACCAGCGCGGATCCTGTTCCCGCCACGCCGTCTCGGTCACGCGCTGCGGCTCGCCGCGATCGGTGGCGATGGTGAAGATCTCGCCGTGCGCCACGATGGCCGCGCGCCGGTTGGACGGCGAAATGTGGAAGCCCTCGGCCTCGTTGGTGATGGTGATCAGCTCGGTGTCGTTCTCCTTCACATCGGACTTTACGTCGACGCGGATCTCGGTGCTCCGGCCGGTGGCGGTGTCGAGCTTCCAGATGCCGAAGTTGTCTTCGTAGACGATCACTTTGCCGTCGGCCGAGATGGTGGGGAAGAAGAGGTTGCCATCGGCGTGACGGGTCAACTGGGTGGCCTTGCCGCCCTTATCGGAGATCTTCCAGATGTTGTTCACGCTCTTCATGACTTCGGGCCCGCCGAAGCGGATGTTCTTCTCGTTTGGCAGCTCGTTGGAGACGAAGTAGATTTCGCCCGAGTGCCCGTACATGGGCCAGAGCCGATTGCCCTTGTAATCGTCGTCGCCCAGTTTGGTGAATTTCTTGGAAGCGAGGTCCTCGATCCACAGGTCCGCGGCATAGCTGCCGCGATAGTGCTTGCGCGACCAGACGGCGGGATGGCGCGTGAAGGCCAACCTGGCGCCGTCCGGCGAGAAACTGGCCGAGGCGCCCCAGTCGGTGTCGAGAGCCTTCTCGATGCCGCCCTCGGCGGACACCTCCCATAGCGTGGCTACGGTGGGGAACGCGCCATTGCCGCGAGTGGAGGAGAAGATGACGTTCTTGCCGTCGGGCGTCCACCCCACCACGTTGTCGTCGGCGCTGTGGAAGGTGAGCTGGCGCGGCTTGCCGCCGGTCGCGGAGATCACGTAGACGTCGTAGTTGCCGTCGCGATTCGAGGAGAACGCGATCCACTGGCCGTCGGGTGAAAAGCGCGGGAACTGGTCGCGCGCCAGGTTGTCGGTGAGCCGTTGAACGTCGGCGCCATTCTCATTGGCGATCCAGATGTCGCCCAGGTAGCTGAACGCGACCTTGCCTTTGGAATAGGTCGGGTGACGAAGCAGTTTGACCTGCGCCTCGATGCAAGCCGGCAGCAGCAAAGCGACAGCGGCAAAGAGAGCCTTGCGCAACATCGATTAACCTCCAGGGAAAGATACCAAGATGTTAATCTCTTGTACCCGGGAAGGCAACCGCGGGATTGGTCAGAGCCTCCATGCGGGGTTGTCGAAAGGAACCGGAGGGCGATTGCCTGCCAGGGGCGCCGCGGCAGGAGGCGGGGCAACGGGCACGGGAGCTGGTTTGTCAAAACGAACCTGAGCCGGGGGCGCGGCGGGCAACTCGGGCGGCATGGCCACAGGCTGGGGCTCGTCATCCACCTCATGAAAGCATCGCCGCTCCTGGAGCGCGCGGAGTTCGGCGATGGCGCGGTACCAATCGCGCTGGACGGCCTGCTGGCGCCGGAAGATCTTCTGCAGGACATTGGGGCCGGCGGCGTCCTGGGAGAAGACCGCGCCGAGGGGGTAGCCGGTTTCCGGCTCGAGCGCGGCCACCTGAGTGGAGATGGCCTGGGCTTCGATGCGGGCGTAGCGGGACATCATCCACTGGGAGCGGACGATGGTTTCGACGAGCGCCGTCTCGATGGGTCCGATGGGGCGGAACTGCTGCTGGTATTGACCGGCGAGGGCGGCGAACTCTTCGGGGTCTTCGCCGGGAATGATCAGAGACTGGGCATGGATGCCAAATTTCAAGGCGTTTTGGCTGCTGGCGGCCTTACCCTCGACGGAGCGAGGCCCGGTGGACAGGAGCGCGTTGGCGCGGCTGGCATCGATTTGTGCTTGACTTGCCATAGCTCCACGGTAGGGGCATAGGGGGCTGGACTCCGAAATAGGAATCGGCAAGTGATTGAGGACAGGGGGAAAAGAAAGTTGGAGTTGGCGTGACTGGGAATTGGCCAAAGTTCGGGTGGCGACCGGAGGCAGCGGATCTTCTTCTTTTTCAAGCTGCTGCCTGACCGTTGCGGAGCGACCGGGCGGGAACAATCGACTGGCACAGCAAGAATGGCCTCGGCTCAATACTCATAATCTCGGGTTAGCTTCCGACATGGAGGCGACGCGGCCAAGTGGGATCCAGGTCTTGCAGAAGCAAGGGCGTTTATGGGGAGTAATGCTGCCGGGCTTCAACAAACGCAGCCAGACCTCCAAACGAGTTGCGACGGGGCACGCAGCCAAGGGCGGTCTTGCGAGATTTCACACCGTCAACGGATGCGCCCGCTTTTGGCCCTGACGCATCATTCCAGAACGGTTGCCCCCATTCGACTACCGTGCCCCAGTTTATAGTGGCTGCCCATTGAAATTACACTACAAATTGTACTATCCTAGTTCTAGCCTATCGGAAACGGAAGGCGGGACGTAAAGACCCGGCACGTTGGAAACGGGATGCGAGAGGACGATAGCGCTCGGAAGAACGCGATTCGAAAGGAATACCCGGAAACTACTCGCATTGAGGGTTGCTGAAGTTCCTTAGGCCCGGCGGCTGGCAAAGAATGCCGCTCATCCAGGTTCAGCACAATCCGTGCAGGTTGGCATCATACCGAAGATCGAAGATGCCCAGTTTTTTCAACAACTGACGAAAGCGAGGGGTAAGCTTTCGTCTGCCTCCGTGCAGCGGTGAGGGGGGGGCGTTGCCCCTGTGCATGTGTGGTATAAATGTGCGGCATATAGCATGCACAGGGGCAACGCCCCCCTCACCGCTGCACGGATACAACAGACCAAATCCGTGAAGATCCCGGAAAATGGGAGAAACCCGGAATGTCTAAGACCCTATACGTTACCTGCACCGTTTCTCAGGGCCTTTTTGACAGTGAGTTTTACATCACCGTCAAAGGCTCATCCGTTTACGTCGACCGCGTGAACGTCAAGGTCCATCAATCTCCACAGAACGGAGATGAAGTTGAAGGGCAAGTAATAGCCTATCTTGTCGAGGAGAAAAGCGATCACGCCTTAATCGAGCTGCCCGGCGAACCGGTTGTAGGAAGCCTCCGAGCGTGGGTGCCAAAAGCCGATCTGGCTTTCGCCTAGATCACAATGATTCTCAGCAACGACGGTATCAAGAGGGCGCTTGAGAAAGGCGCCCTTGAGATCTCTCCAGCGCCGTCAGAGACTCAGTACACCACATCTGCAGTAGACCTTTTCTTGGGTGAAGAGTTTCATGTTTGGGATGCCGACAAGCTCAAGTTTGCTGGCTTCAAACCCGAACTCGACTTGTCTCAGCAGCAATTCGCCAAGACGGCTAGGGCTTTTCTGATTCCTTTAAAACGGCAGGATGACGGCTCGGTTATCTTTCCGCCGTTTCGTGAACACCCATGGCATATGCTCGCGATCACCCGTGAGCGGGTCTATCTCAACCGCAACTTCAAACTCGCTGCTAGAGTCGAAGGTCGTAGCTCGCTTGCGCGACTTGGCCTAATTGTTCATCTGACCGCGCCGACAATACACTCAGGATTCAACGGCAAGATTACATTGGAAATGATCAATTTCGGCCCTTTCTATCTCAAAATGGTGCCGAACCAAACGCCAATTTGCCAACTAATTATTGAGCAACTGGAATCGGAGCCGACCCAGGAGATCGCGACATCGTTCCAAGGCCAAATGCTTCCGTCTGGTGAGAAGAAGCCAACGGCTTAGTCCGTTCCGATGTGAAGGTCTTAATGCCGCCCTCCAGTTGGTGCCCGAACTGTTGCGGCCACAGCAGGATCATATAGCACCAGCAAGTTTTCCGGGTTTTCTCACACCGCCGTGAATTTGAACTCCCCTCATCGACCGGCACCCACCGATTAGCGGGGAAAAGTGGCCGCCTTATGCCGGCCAGTCAAATTCAACCACACGCACGACAATACGGCGACGACGAGTTGATCGGGAGGCAGCCCGTTTGGCAGAGACGCAGTACCCCCGAAGCCCCCTAATGGGCACGCGGTCGCCGATGGCGCTGGAAGATTAGGATCTGCTTGGTGGAATTGAAGGGTCGCACCGCGAGATGCGGATTACTCCCCGGAAAATCCTGCGTCACGGTTGCGAAAGCTGTCCCGACTCAAGTCCAATGCAGTCGTTGACAGCGTTCCGGAGTCGCTGCTTGCAGCCGATGTAGCGCTATGTGGTTTGCACACTCAGGTGCCCGAGCAAGAACTGGATCTCCTCCAGTTCTCCTCCAGCATCGTGACACAGCCGGGCGCAGTTCGGCGGAGATCGTGTGGGGCGACACTGGCCAATCCGCATTTCGTGCACGTTGCCTTCACGACTCCCCAGATCACCTTCGGACTGAAGCCTTGGCGCGATCCGTCCTGCCTTGTTGATTGCGCGAAAGATTGGACCGGCCGTGATCTTCGCCTCCGAGATCCAGGCGCGCAAGCCTGTTTCGATCCAGAACGGAACAGGCACGGTCCTGATGCGACCAGCTTTGCCAATGAGATCAGCAAAAACCCAGTGCTCTTCGCGTCGTTGGAGGTCCTGAACGGTGAGCGCTGCCAGTTCTGCACGGCGCAACCCGCACCCCAAGAGAACGGCGACCATCGCGTAATCCCTGACGCCGCGCAGGGTATGACGATCAAAGACCTCAAGTAAACGCCTTCCCTGTTCGGCCGTCAGCCAGTTCCCGATCCGAACCCCAAGTCTCTTGGCGCCCTTCACGCGACGGATTTCGGCCGCCAGGTCCGGGCTGAGTAACCCGGCGTCCGCAGCTTCATACGCGAGGCGGCGAACGGCAGCGAGACGAAGGTTGATGGTCGAGGACGCGTATCGGGCCTGCTCGAGGAAGATCCGGTACCGGGTAACCACTGTCTTGTTGAATGCCAGCCGAGGCTCGGAACAGTACCACTCGATGAACTCCCGGATGGCGTGGTCATACGATCGTTGTGAACACTGTGATGCCAGGCTATTAAGTACCGCCGACTTGGACTGCTCGAGGTCGGGCAGCCGCAGAACTGTCTTGGGAGCGTGCTTGCGTTTGTTCTTAGGCATGTCGCCAGCTTGGCAGGAGTTCGGACCGGCGCCGCGTCCAGGCGTTTCCGGAGGACGCTTCCCAGAACCGGCTTCAGGCGGGCGTCGGCTGACAGCGTGTCGGCGGCGTAATGGTATTGCCCGTCAACTTGAACCCGGTACGATGGGACATCGACGATATAAATGGCTTACGATTGTAGTGATCATGGATGTCAAAGAGGCCCGCGGGCACCTGGAACTCGCAAAAGAGCAATGGGACAAGGCGTCCGTGGCTTGGTGGACACCGGCCGATCCTGCAACATGTGTCAGCAATGCCTTCTATGCTTATGAAAACCTGATTGTGGCAGTGGCCGAAGCTCGCGGGCTCGAATGGGAGAAGAATCACTTCAAGAAAGCGGGACTAGCCACGGCGCTCTTCAACGACAAGATTTTGAGCATCGACGTTGGCAACACAATCCTGCGGTTGAACAATCTACGGAAGGACGTTTCCTACGGCGAGCCTGGCGACGAGCTTGCAGGTGCCGATCTAGAGAGCATTGTCAGCGATCTCGAAACCTTCATTGAGGAGGTCGAGGGGATTGTGGAAGCGGTAGAGGAGGAGGCTGACGAGGAAGAAGCCGAAGATGCGTGATGACATGTCGAATGTTGCAACAGACCTTGTGCAACTGACGGTGTCTGACTGCGCGGCCGTTCTAATCGGCTCAGCCGCCCGTGGGTGCCGCACAGAATACAGCGACATCGACATCCTTCTGATCTGCACCCATAAGATCGCGCCTCTCCCGGTAATTCCCGGATATCACATCAAATTCGGGACAGAGGCGGATTTCATGCGCCGCTTAGAGGCTGGAGAAGATTTTGAAGCGTGGTGCGTCAGGCTCGGCGTGACGCTTGTTGATCGCGGCGTGTGGGCTAGAGTAAAAGCGGCTTCAGGTGAGGTCTGGCCGCGCTGGGAATGGAAGGTGGTTCATGGCATCCGGCGTTTATTCTTAGCCTCGCAGCTTTCAGAAGGCGGTGACTTGCTCGCAGCTAACGAAGAGCTGGTCTTCGCGCTTGGACACATCGCGCGCGCTCTCCTTCTTAGGGCGGGTACGTTCCCCCTCTCGCGTCCTGAACTCGCAGACCAGGTGCGTGCACTGGGGTACGCTCATCTCGCGGATCTCCACGAACGCCTGCGAGTTGGTGATACGCCGTCGCACAGGGATGTCTCCCTCGGGTTGCTCTATTCGAAGAAGCTCCTCGTTCATCTCGACCGCAGTACGTACGGCAAGATTGCCCGGGATGATGCCAACGTCGCGCGCGCAAAGGAACTGCTTCGATTGCAGCGTAACCGCTCTCCAAACGGCAACCGGCGAGAGACCAAATGAGCAACACGTCACCTGTCCGCGCAGTTTCGGGCGACCTCGACCGGTCCGAAACGCCGTCCGAGGACGTCTGGCCGCATTACTCCCCATAAGTCGGCTCTTGATCTCCGAAGCCCTACAAAGTCGCGATGATCGCGTCGCGCGTCACACCCTTGTGCTGGGTGACAGTGCGAAGGATTGAAGTGAACGTTCCCAGCCGGATGGAGTGGTGGTCCGGAATGGCCAGACGCTGGTGAGTCGGTTCTGAGGTCTCAAGTATGATGTGGCTTCCAACCTGATGCACCTTCAAGTATCGCCATCTTCGTCACAGGACATCGGCGAGGTGTGTGCCCGAGACGTCTCGCGACGAATCTTCATGCGACGGACAAGATCTCGTCGCGGACAAGGTGGAGGCGAATCCGCTCCGGCCGAGGCCCGTCGAAAAAGAACGCTGTAGTCGCTTCGAGTACATTCTCACGCAACTGCTCCCAGCTATCCCCTTCAGTGAAGATGTTTTCGGTAAGGCACTCCGCACAATAGCCGCCATCGGCTTCTTGGACGACCTCGAAGACCAGTTCTGCCATGCCTCCATGATACGGCAGGAGTACTTGAGCATAGTGCATTACTCGCCGCAAGCCGGCTGGGCGACGTCATGGGCCGAGTCGCAGCGAGCCGACGTACGACCTGGGACCCGGAAAGCCATGCCGACCTCAACGCTGAGGACTCGAGACCGACTTCCAGGAGACAGCCGGCGGGACGCAGCAGAACTCCATCGGAGGTCTCTTCGACGGTGAACTCGGTGCCCGGCCCCCACGCGCGGGAAGCACGCAGGTTCTTCGGCAGGACGATTTGGCCCTTGGTGGAAAGCCGGGTGGTTGCCATCGGTAAGACTCCAGTAAGATTATGAGCGAATCACTCCGGCACGGCGGGCGCCGTCGTGAGTAAATGGATTCATGGATATCGCAGAACTTCTACACACAGTCGCCGATAGCATCGGCGCCACCGCCACCGCGAGAAGCGTTTTCGGCGAACCCGTCACGTCGGGCGAGCGCACCGTTATCCCAGTAGCCAAGGTCAGGCTGGCTTTCGGAGCGGGCGGCGGTTCCGGCCGCCAAGGCGATCACCCGAAGGGAGGCGGCGGCGGGGGAGGCGGGAAGGTCTGGGCGTCGCCCTGCGGGGCGGTCGAAATCAGTCCCGAGGGCACGCGCTTCATCTACTTCAATCCGCCGGAAAAACTGCTGGCCGCGGTGGGCGCGGCCGCGCTTCTGGGCACTCTGTTTTTTCTGTGGCGGGGGAAAAAGGAGTAGAGGGCAGCGGACCGTTCCCTCAAGAGCCGCGAAAGAAAACGCCCGCAAGCGGGCGTTGGCAAGCTGAAGCATGCCCCACCAAGGCAGAGATGTGGGGCGGGCAATCCTGCCAGCAGCCGGCCTTTCAGCCGGCTGGACCCGCAGGAAAGCGGGTCCGCAGCCAAGAATGGCTGCCCCACAATGGGTTGGAGACGTCAGTCTGAAATCAGGCGAATCGCGCCCACTCCGCCGCGAACGTCCAAATGCACCTTCACCTTGGCGCGATCGAACGCGTCGTTGAAGTAGCGATGCCCTTCGCGTCGCAGGCCGGAAGCGCTGATCTCGCCGATCCCGCCCTCGGCTTCGGCGGAGATGCCGACATCCCGCGGCAGGCGGACGGTCGCCTCACCCACGCCGCCGCGGATGCGGACGTCGTAGCTCTGACGCGGCTTTCCCCGGAGGTCGAGGCTGAGCTTTCCCACGCCCATCTCCACTTCCACGCTCTTCAAGGAAAGGTCGCCCACGTCGAGCACGGCCTCGCCCGCGCCGAAGTTCACGCGGAGGTCCACGGGGATGTCGCGGGTTAAGCGGAGGTCCCAATCGTAGCGCGTGTGGCCCATGTGGGAGTGGCCGGTTTCGGGCTGCTCGATGTTCAGGTCGCCGTGTCCCGCAGTACTGTGGTAGCGGACGTAGGGCTTCCACGAGGGCACGTTATAGGTGAAATCGGCGCGCGCCAGTTTCTCGGTACCGCTCGCGACCCTCAGGTGCCCGGCCCCCATTTTACAATTCACCCGGAGCGACTCGGACGAGTCCAATTCAATCGACCGGAAATCGTGCTGGGTGGGACCCGCCGTTTCGACGATGCAGCCGGAGAGGAACAGCGTCGAGCCAAGCAGAAAAGCGGATCGGGCGAGCATGGAATCTCCTTACAGAGATCACATACGCCGGTGGGGGGCGGATTGTTCCACCGGCCGGCTCAAACGCGGATGCCGCACATCTCGGCGAAACGGATCTCGGTGGCCTTGACACGACCCGCCACCAACAGGAGGGTGCGTTGCAGGATCTCGGCGCCCAACTCGGGTTCTTTGCGGAACTTGGATTGGAGTGCCGGGCCGTCCAACTGGAACGCAACGGTGCGCTCGCGGGCGCGCACCTGGAAGACGGTGTCCTGGTGATCCAGAAGGGCCGACCACCCGAAGGCCTGGCCTGGCAGGACCGCCTCCACGCACACCACGTAGCGCGGGGTGCGCAATTCCACCGCGACGCTGCCGGAGACCAAAAGGTAGAAAAAAGAGGAGCGCTGCCCGGCTTCGAGGACCACTTCGTTCTCCTCGAATGTGACTTCGCTGGCCAGCGCCGACAGGCTGGCAATCTGAGCCTTCTCCAGGCCACGGAGAAAGGCGTGACCGCAGAGTGCTTGGTTGATTTCCCGCGTCATATGCCCCATTTTGGGGTGAAAAGCCACAAGGCTCCCTTCCAAGTTCTTGAAAACTGATGACGGGTTCCACAATTGGCAATTCAGAGGCCACACGTGGATCTCAATCGCAACCTGCTGAAGTGATATAGTCCATACGGCATGTCACGCACGCCTTTACGTCCGCTTTTGGTAGGAATTGTCTTTCTGGGCATCAACGCCGGAGCGCAGCCCAGGATCGGGGAATGGCAACCGCTTTTCGACGGCAAGTCATTGCAGGGATGGCGCGAAACGCCGTTCACCAAGCGCGGCCAGGTGCGCGTCGAAAACGGAACCATAGTCCTCGGCGCGGGATCGCCGCTGACCGGCGTCACGTGGACCAGCGAATTTCCGCGGTCCGACTACGAGGTGCGGCTGGAGGCGGCGCGGCTGGACGGGGGCGATTTCTTTGCGAGCCTGACGTTTCCGGTTCAGGATTCGTTTTGCACCTGGGTCATGGGCGGCTGGGGCGGGGACATCGTGGGGCTTTCCAGCCTGGACGGATGGGACGCGTCCGACAATGAAACCAGGTCCTACTTCAACTTCGAAAAGGGCCATTGGTACGCTCTTCGGCTGCAGGTGACCGGCGCGCGCATCATGGCGTGGATAGACGAGCAGCCGATCGTACAGGTGGAGATCGGCGGGCGGTCCGTCGGTCTCCGGTACGGGGAGATCAAGCTTTCGGCGCCGCTCGGTTTCGCGTCGTACCTGACTACGGGGGCCCTGCGAAAGATCGAGTATCGCGTCTTGCGGCCTTCGGGCGGCAATCGCCGCTAATGTAAAAACCGCAGGACGGAACGGAACATCGAGCCGGGATAAACGTCATACATTTGCAGAGCGGCGCTCCCTCAGGAACACCGGAAATATGTCTGCCATGAAAGCAGTTGCGCCGGCCCTTTCGACGGATCGGCTGGACTCCTGGAAAGAGATCGCGAGCTATCTCAAGCGCGGGGCGCGGACGGTGCAGCGTTGGGAACGCGAGGAAGGGCTGCCGGTCCATCGGCTGGTCCACGACAAGCTCGGTTCGGTGTACGCTTACAAACCGGAATTGGATGCGTGGTGGTCCAGCCGGGGAGCGGAACTGCACAACGGCGCGGTTGCGCCGGCGGAAGGCGGGCACTCGCTGGCCGTGCTTCCGTTTGCCGACCTGAGCCAGGAGCAGGACCAGGCGTACTTATGCGATGGCCTGGCGGAGGAGATTATCGGCGCGCTCGGCAAGGTGCGGGGCCTGAAGGTAGCGTCGCGGGCGTTTTCGTTCCGCAAGCCCAAGGGGGACATCCGGGAGATCGGCCGGCAACTGCGCGTGCGATCGCTGCTGGAGGGCAGCGTGCGAAAGGCCGCCGGCCGGGTGCGGATCGCGGTTCAGCTCACCGATGCGGAGAGCGGCTTCCACCTGTGGAGCGGACAGTACGACCGCGACTTCAGCGACATCTTCTCCATCCAGGATGAAATCGCGGAGAATGTGGCGCGCGCGCTGGAAGCGACCCTGACGGGCAACGAGAAGGCGGCCGCGGCGGACATGCGCGCCTTCGAGTGTTACCTGCGCGGGCGCCAGTATTATTACCAATACAGCCCGCGGGCCATGGAGTTTGCCCTGCAGATGTTCTTGCGGGCGATCGAAGCCGATCCGAACTATGCGCAGGCCTACGCGGGACTGGCGGACTGCTGGTCGTATGTCTACCTTCATTCCACGCGGAACGAGGCGGTGCGGGAGCAGGCCGATTGGGCGAGCCAGAAGGCGGTGGAGATGGATCCGCAATCGGCACAGGCGCAGGCTTCGCGCGGGCTGTCGCTTTCGCTGAACGGCAGCCCGGAGGCCGAAGAGGCGTTTGACGCGGCGACGCGATTGGACCCCAGGCTGTTCGAGGCGCACTATTTTCGGGCGCGCCACAATTTCGCTTTGGGCCGGCTCGAGGAAGCGGCGCGCTGCTATGAGGCCGCCATGGACGCGCGGCCCGACGACTACCAGGCGCCGCTGCTGGCGGCGCAGATCTACAGCGACCTGGGCAGGCCCGCGGACGCCACCGCCGCGCGGCGCCGCGGGATCGAAATCGCGGAGCGGCACCTGCGGCTGAACCCCGACGACGCCCGCGCTCTCTACCTCGCGGCGAACGGACTGGTGGCCCTGGGCGACCGGAGCCGCGGCCAGCACTGGGCCGAGCGCGCGCGCGCCGCCAGGCCGGACGATCCCGTGCTGCTCTACAACATCGGCTGCATCTTCTCGATGCTGGGGCGCGTGGAGGAGGCGCTCGATTGCCTCGAAAAAGCCGCCATGGGTTTCACCCAGAAGGGCTGGTACGAACACGACAGCAATCTCGACGCCGTGAGGCAGCACCCGCGATTCCAGGAACTGCTGCTGAAGCTGGGATGAGCGGCCAGGGCGGAGGTGTGCGGTAAACTTGAGGAGCTATGGTGACATCGAGGCCGATTCTAGCGGCCGTGGCCGCGCTTCCCTTGATTTTCGCGGCGGCGAGGGCAGCCGACCTGCCGCGGCAGGCGCCCGAAGTGCTGATCAACATGATCGCCGGCAACCCGGTGCGGCTCAGCCAGTATCGGGGGAAGGTGGTGGCGATGTGTTTCATCCTGACCACCTGCCCGCATTGCCAGAAGACCATCGGCTACCTGAGCCAGATGCAGAACGAGTACGGGCCGCGCGGGTTCCAGGTGCTGGCCTCGGCCATCGAGCAGGGGTCGGCGTTCGCCGTGCCGCGCTTCCTTCAGACCTTCAAGCCGCCGTTCCCGGTGGGGTACAACGACGGGTCGGTGGCGGTGGAGTTCATGCAGCATCCGCAGATGCTGACGCCGATGATGCCGATGCTGGCGTTCGTGGACCGGCAGGGGATGATCCGCGACCAGCACGAGGGCAACGACGAGGTGTTCTTCGGCGAACAGCAGGAGCAGAATCTGCGCAAACAGATCGAGAGCATGCTGAGCGCGGGCGGCAGGCAGAGTACGGCCAAGAAGAGCGCGGCGCCGAAGAAGGGGAGCGAGTGAGGTTTGCGCGGGCAAGCCGCGGGTTCGCAAGTCGAGGCTCTCGGCGTTCACCAGACGAGCGGTCGAATGTGATTGAAATTCAGTGCATCGATGTCGCGCTCCTGCAAGGCGACATGTAGCTGAAGATCAGCCGTGAGCACGAGAATCCCTCGGGAACAGACCGTCGCAATAGCGGCATCGGTCAACCCCAATCGCTTGAATGCAGGATCGCCAACAAGCAGTCGGCTCGTGTCGTAGGATTCTTCGATGTTCTCAACCAGCACTTTGAACAACTCGCGGATCTCGGTTAGCTCGTTGCCGGATAGGTCCGTGAGATCGCTCACCTGACCGAGCACATGCGGCGTCGAGATCAGTTTTCCGAACCACCTAATGAGGCGTACTAGTAGATCGTAATCTGCGATGGTGAAATCGCCCGTGCGTTTGAAGTTCAGAATCCGTTGTCTATTGACCGTGCCGACCAGGAATAGAACCAGCAGGTTCGTATCAACGAGGACACCCTTTGCTCGATGCTTTTCGATCAGTGCTTCCGCATCCAACATCTAGACTTTTGACATTTCACGAATCTTCATAGACGTGACCTCGCCGGTATCCTTCCGCACGGTAAACGTCTTGTACTCGCGCCGGTTGCTGAACGCGTTCAAGAAAGGTACGTCGTCTGCGTATGCCATGCTCAACGTGATGCGCCACACGTTGATTCCGCCGACCACATCCGATTCGATCTCTTCAAGCCGCAGGCCCTGTGTACGCTCGGGCCCGAGAGATGTCTGCGCAAAAGCCATCGCGTTCGCAGTGGCTTCTTGTATGGTCGCCATCACCCGAACAATAGCATATTGGACTTGTTAGTTTTAGACAAGAGCCAACTGCTCTTCGGTTGGCTCCGCTCAACAGTACCAGGGCTCCGTGAGGTAGGGGATGGTGGCGCGGGAAGGCCTGGGTGCATCGGGAAACGGGCCGGATTGCGCCAGGTCCCAGATCCTCCGGAATATTTCGACGCGGCCCGTACGGCGCTGTTCCTCGCGCTTGATGGTCTCCTGAATCCTGGCACAGAGCGAGTCCAGCCAGGGGTCGGGATTGCGCCACGGGTAACACAGTCCCTGCGGGTCGAAGGGTTGGATGATTCGCCGGACTTCGGGCAGGTCCAGCAATAGCGAGCCCTCGGGAATCAGGAGGCGGATGGCGAGTTGGATGGGCGCGACTTCACCGGCCAGGTCCAGGTCAACCAGGGCGCGCAGGAATTCGCGATAGCTTTCGCGCGTGGTCCACGGCGTGAACGGGATGAAGGTGGCCGATAGCGGAAGGCCGGACGCGCGCATCAGCGACAACGCTTCGATGAACTGCGCTCGGGTGTGGCCCTTGGCCAACTTCTCGAGCACGGCATCGTCGAGCGACTCCACCGCGCTGGTGACGAACAGGCAGCCGGTCTCCTTCAGCATCGGCAGCAGATCCCGATGCCGCAACAGGTGCTCGACCTTGATGGTCGCATCGTAGGTGAGATCCGGCCATTCGCCGTGCAGGGCTTCGACGATGCGGAGGGCGTGGGCGGGGCCATTGAAGAAATCGGGATCGCCGAAGGTGATGTGTCCGGCGCCCGCCGCCACCTGCCGGCGGATGTCCTCCAGCACGACGTCCGGCTGCACGACGCGGAAGGCGCCGCGGTAGACCGGAACCACGGGGCAGTGACGGCACAGATGTTTGCAGCCGCGCGAAGCTTCCGTGTAACCGGTGGGGCGCGTGGAGCCGTTCACGACCAGTTGCGCGTAGGAGCTCAGGGGCGGAAGGCCGGAGCGGTCGGGCACGAGGAACTGCTGGCGGGCCAGCGAGGTGGAATCGGCGGGCACGGCGGCGCGCCGGGCGAGGTCTGACAGCGGCTGCTCGAATTCGCCGCCGATCACCGTGCGGACGCCCGCACGGTGCAGCAGGTCCGCGTTCAACGGCGCGTAGAGGCCGTAACCACAGAGGTGAGCGCGCGGATTGGCGGCGCGCACGCGGTCCACAACCCGCAGGAAGAGGCGTGTCGCGGTGTGCATGGGCAGGAAGAACGCGATGAGCTCGGCCTGCTCCACAGCGGCCCACGGCATGGGGCCGCGGGAGAGGTCGGCAAGCGTCACTTCGTGCCCCTCGGCCCGCAGCCACGCGGCCGGCGACGCCAGCCCGAATGGCTGCCTGCCCAGCTCGTAGGTGGAGACCAGCAGCACCCGCATAGGACCATTATCGCCGGTCCGGGTTTTCAGCCCCGAGGCTCTGGTAAACTAGACACATGGCGGATAGGCCGGGAAGCCTGTCCTACGAACCTCCCCCATGTTTGCCGCGACCAGTCTAGCCGAAGAGATCCTGGATTTGAAAGCGCAGCGGAAAGCTATTCTGCTGGCCCACCACTACCAGGAACCCGAAATTCAGGAGCTGGCCGATGTAGTGGGCGACAGCCTGGAACTGGCGCGCAAAGCACGCGAGTTCTCGGGCGACGTGATCGCGTTTTGCGGCGTCTGGTTCATGGCGGAGACGGCCAAGGTGCTGAACCCCAACCGCATCGTCGTGGTGCCGGACCGCGAGGCCAGTTGCAGCCTGGTGGAAAGCTGTCCGGTGGGACCGGTCCGGGAATTCCGGCGCAGGCATCCGGAGTACGTGGTGGTGAGCTACATCAACACGTCCATCGAGGTCAAAGCCGAAAGCGACATCCTCTGCACCTCGCGCAACGCGGTGAAAGTGGTGAACTCCATTCCGCGCGAACGGCCGGTGCTGTTCCTGCCCGATCAGAACCTGGGGAATTACGTGAGCAAGGAGACGGGCCGCGCGAACATGAAGATCTGGCAGGGAACGTGCATCGTGCATGCCACGTTTCCAGCGCGGCGGGTGGCCGAGGCGAAGGTGGAGCATCCTGACGCCAAAGTCGTGGCGCATCCGGAGTGCCCTCCGCCGGTACTGGCCATGGCGGATTTCGTCGGATCGACCTCGGCGATCATCGAGTGGTGCGCGACGAGCGATGCGGCGGAGTTCATCGTGATGACGGAAAGCGGCGTGAAGTACTCGCTCGCGCGGGTGGCGCCGGGCAAGCGCTTCTACTTCGTGGCCAACGAGAACTGCAACTGCAGCGAGTGCCCGTACATGAAGCTGAACACGCTGGAGAAGCTGCGGGACTGCCTGACGGACCTGGAGCCGCGGGTGGAACTGCCGGACGAGCTGATGCGCCGGGCGCTCGCGCCGCTGGAGCGCATGCTCGCCGTGAAATAGATGAACGCCGCGCCGCTCGTCGATTCTTTCGGCCGGGTTCACGACAACCTGCGGGTCAGCGTCACCGACCGCTGCAACATCCGGTGCTTCTACTGCATGCCCGAGACGGACGTGAAGTTCGTCAAGCGCAGCGAGATTCTGGATTTCGAAGAGATCGAGCGGTTCGTGCGGATCGCCGTCACGCTGGGCATCAACAAGCTGCGGGTCACCGGAGGCGAGCCGCTGGTGCGGCGCGATCTGCCGGTGCTGATCCGCGCACTGGCCGCCATCCCGGGGATTCGCGATCTGGCCCTCACCACCAATGGCGTTCTGCTGAAGGAAATGGCGGAACCGCTGTACGAAGCGGGCTTGCGGCGCCTGAACGTCCACATCGACACGCTGGACCGCGCGCGGTTCCTCGAAATTACGCGCCGCGACGACCTGGGCAAGGTGCTGGATGGCCTGGCCGCCGCCAGGCGGGCGGGTTTCTCGAAGATCAAGCTCAACGCGGTGGCGGTGAAGAACCTGGTCGAGCCGGACATCGTGCCGCTGGCCCGCTACGCGCGGGAGAACGATTTCGAAGTGCGCTACATCGAATTCATGCCGCTCGACGCGCAGAACCTCTGGGACCGCGGCAAGGTGCTGCTGGCGGACGAGATCATCGCGACCCTCTCGCGGGAAATCGGTCCGCTGGTTCCGGTACCGGATCCGGACCCGCGCGCGCCGGCCTCGGAGTACGAGTTCCCCGACGGCTCGCGGGTGGGCTTCATCGCCTCGGTGAGCCGCCCCTTCTGCCTGAACTGCAACCGGATCCGCCTGACGGCCGATGGCAAGCTGCGGTATTGCCTCTTCGCCATCGAAGAAGACGATGTGAAGGGCCTGATGCGCTCGGGCGCTTCGGACCAGGAGATCGCGCAACTGGTCCGCCGCAACGTTTCCGGGAAGTGGGAGGGGCACGAGATCAACTCCACGAAGTTCGTGGCGCCGCCCCGGCCCATGTACTCGATCGGTGGGTAGGGCGGTCGCGGGCTCTTGTCCCTCACGGTCGAGCTTCTGCGAAGCCGACGATTTCAAGCCGATGCCCGCCATCGGCAAGGGTGTGGAGGAGATTTGCATTTCGGACTCGACCGGCGCCTGCCGCGTGATATACGTGGCCAGGCGTGCGGAAGCCGTTTACATTCTCCACGCATTCCAGAAGAAGACGCAGGCGACGCCCAGGAATGATATTCAAATCGCGAGGAAACGATTTGGGCAACTGTTGGGAGGCAGGACATGAGCAAACCAGAGAGCTACGCGAGCGTTTGGGACGCCATCGCGGACACGCCCGCACAGGCCGCGAATTTGCGGGCACGGGCCGAACTGATGCAGAAAATCGCAGCTCGCCTGAAACAAAACGCGTGGACACAGGCGGAAGCGGCAAGCCGCTGCGGCGTGACCCAGCCACGGATCAACGATCTGCTTCGTGGACGGGTCTCGCGATTCTCGCTCGATGCGTTGGTCAACATTGCGACGGCGCTTGGTTGCCGCGTGCGCGTTGATCTGGAAGCGGCTTGATACGTTCTGCCATGCGCCGCCAGGACGAGCCCCGAGACGCGGCGTGATGCTGACTTCCCGTTCCGAATCCGGGTAGTGGGTCAGTTTGAAATACTGACCCGGCGTGGCTCCTGGCCGCTTATCTGGAGAGAGCGCCGCACGCGCGCAGGTTGCTTGTGTAGGCGCGCTCCCAGCTTCTGCGGCTTGGTTATCATCTCATGACAATTCGCGCACAACAGTTGAAACCGCTGGGGCCAACCGCGAGCGTGATACCTCTTGATTTCATAGCAGTTCGAGCGGGTCGAATCTCCACCTTCCCGACGATTCTCACTACCGCCGCCTTCAATGTGATGAAACATGAGCATGCGTCCATCCTTGCAGCCAAGCGTGCCATCGTCGTTAACCCATCTGCAGTCGGGATTGGCGCATTTTCCGCCAAGTATTCTGCGGGCCGCTTCTTTCAGGCGAGCGTCGTCGGACATTGTGTCATAATCGTATCATGCTTGGCCGTTCAGCCCAGCCACGCCACAGCCTCACGCCACAACAGCATGATACGATTGTGGCGTGCTGAAGCCAGAAGACAAGGCGCTACTAGAAGTAACTGCCCAGTTGGGTCGTATTCGCGTGACCCAAGATAATCAGGCGCAAATTCACAGGCTCGTTGACGATGGGCTAATGCAACGCGACGGCGACTCCCACTACTGCCTCACCGAAGCCGGACAGCAATCTATTTAGTCCGATGGTCGAAGTATGATGAGACCATGCGCGAAAAACTCACGTGGTGCTTGATAGCCTTACTCGCTGTGATGATTCTGGCATTGCATGCCCAACCGGGATCGCATTCGGAGACGCAAATCGGAAGATTCCAAATTGTGACGGTCGCTCCTGGTGGGGGTGAAGGATCTCAGGTATACCGTATCGACACAACTACTGGCGCGACACAGGTCAAGGCAACCTTGCCAGACGGGAAATCAGCGTGGACGCTGCCAATCCCGGAGTTTCGTAAGCCTTGAGGTTCGTTCAAACTGACGCACTACCCGAATCCGACCAACTTCCTCGAACGTTTGGGGGGCGTTTCGAGCCGCAGCACATCGGCGAAGCGACTTCTCGCTCATGTGGCTTTCGGCGAGGTCCTCTGGGAAGCCGCCTCCCGGGGAGGGCAACGAGGGCCGCCATACCGGCGTCCATCACATGTAGCCTTCCTCCTCACTGAGTTTTTGGTCTTTGAGGTTTCTCTCCATACCATCGATGTATCTTCTAACCTGAGATCGAATTGCCGGATCGGGATCTCTCTCCCACTGCCTTATGACGGCCAGATCCCGTTCCATCTTCGCGTCATACTCCTTCAGTGTGAGTTGAAGGGCCGCTACAGAGACGCTATGGATCCTCGCTTCGACGCTCAGTAGTCTGTTAACCACCCTCTGCAAGGCGTCAACCCCAAGGCCGGCGACATCGGCTTCATTAGACCCACGACCCTCAGCAAGCGGTTCCCCGTCCCGGTTCCCGAAATCAGAACACGATGCGCAGGCCGACCTGGCAGCGGCGCGCGTTGGTGCCGTCGGGGAAGGCTTGCGAGGCGTTGCCCACACCCAGGCCGGCGGTGGGCTTCAGCACCCCGTTCGTGGCGGTGTAGGCCTGCGTTTGCACGCCCGTGTTGTACTGCGTGTTGAACGCGTTGAACGCCTCGAACATCAGGCTGCCCTTAACGCGGTCGGAGAAGGGAAGAGTGCGCACCAGGCGGGCGTCCACGCGGTAAACGCGGTCGATATCCAGGTTGTTGACCGGCCAGAACGGCACGCGGCTCCAACTGCCGGTGCCGTTCATGCTTCCGGTGTATGCCATGGTGATGCCCGGGAACTGCTGCCCGCTGACGCTGACGGTAGCCGCGGTCGGCTGCGCCGAGGCCAGGGTGGTGATGGTGGAAAGCTCCCAGCCGTTCACCAGGAAACGGGTGGTCTTGGACCGGTTCGTGGTGAACGTCGGCTGCCAGAGGAAGTTGATTACGGCCCGGTGCCGCTGGTCGGTTCCGGAGCTGCCCTTGTCCAATCCCCAGTTGCCGTAAGCGGTGCTGGTCTGCTGGTAATAAAGCACGCCGCTCGAGCCGGCGCCCGCATTGTTGGCGTCGTCGATGGCGTGCGACCAGGTATACGAAAACTGGGCGCTCAGCCCGTGGGTCATGCGCTTGCGCAACTGGAGCGCCAGGCCGTCGTACCAGGATTGGCCGCCGTTATCGACTTCGAAAACCCGGCCGTATCGCGAATCGACCTTGTTGCCCGTGACGTAGATGGGCATCGCATAGCTGCCTACCGGGTTGCCGCCGGCATCGTCGATGGTGTACGTCTCCACCGGTCCCGGAGGCCCGATGTTGAGGTCCCGGTTGGTCCAGATCTGGACGCCGTGGCTCCAGATGTAGCTGGCCGTCATGGAGACGTCGTGGCTGAACTGGTGCTCGATCGCCAGGGTGCCCTGCTCGGTATAAGGGTTGCGGAAATCCGGCGAGGCGAAGACCACCTGGGCGGTTCCGGCCGGAACGGCGTTCACGTTGGGAACGATATTGGGGAATACCGGGGCGCCGTTCTGATTGGGGTTCACGGAAATCGTGGTCTGGTACTTGCCGTTGCCAATGATCGCCAGCTCCTGCATGCCGTCGCCCAGGAACCGGGCATAGTACATACCGAATCCGGCGCGCACCACGGTGCGGTCGTCGAGGGCGTACGACAGGCTGGCACGCGGGGAAAAGTCTTTGTTGGTGGAGGGGATGTGCCCCGTCAGAGGGTAATTGGGATCCACCAGGGGCGGCTGCGGCAGGAAGCTCTTCTCGTACCGCAGGCCGAGATTGAGGGTGAACCTCTTGCTCATTTTCCAGGTATCCTGCCCATAAAAGTGGATATCGCTGGTGCGCATGTCCTGGATGGCGTTGCCGAATGCCTGGCTGAAAGTAGAGTAGTTCTTCGCCCCGGTGGTATTGCCGCTGAAATCCTTGGCGAAGTTCGTGAGGTTGGAGTAGGTGAAAGATCCGAACTGGTTGGCCAACTGGTTGATCCAATCCTCGGTGGTCGAATAGTCCACGCCGAATTTGGCCGAATGGGCGCCGTGCGTCCAACTGTAGTTCTCCACGATCTGGAACCGCTGCTCGCTGGGGAAGGTGCGCGGATACGAGGTCGCGGCTCCGACGGTGGCGCCGCCGACTGCAATGTAGAGGCCTCCGGTGGAAGGCCACAGGTCGGATGCGCCCGGATCGGAAAGCCGGTCCTTGAACCAGCCAAAGCGCAGTTCGTTGACCGCGGTGGCGGTGGGAACGAAGGTCCAGGACGCCTTTCCGTAGCGCGTTTCGACCGTCGAATTCCCGTTGTTGCCGATCATGTTGCCGTTGGTGAGCACGCCCTGGGTCTGGATGCCGTGGGGAGACCGCCAGTGCATGACGTTCAGATCGGCGGTGATGGAGTTTCGTTCGCTGGGGCGCCAGTCGAGCTTGCCGAACCCCATGTAGGAAGAGACCGTCCTGGGGACCAGCACGTTCATCTGGTTTTGGATAAACGCAATCGCCGCGGTGCACTGCGCGGCCGTGGCGGTGCACAGCGCGGGGTTGATGTTTCCGCTGGTATCGGTGAGGGCGGTGTTGATGATGCGGTTGAGTCCGGGGAAATTCCGCTTCACCAGCTCGAAGTTGGAAAAGAAGAACAGCTTGTCCTTGCGGATGGGGCCGCCCAAAGTTCCGCCGGCCTGGTGGCGCCATTCGGGGGCGTTGTAGCCCGCGGCGTAGCGGTCCGGGGCATTGAGGGTCCGGTTGCGGAAGAACCAGTAGCCGGTGCCATGGAAATCGTTGGTGCCACTGCGCGTCACGGTGTTGATGACGCCGCCGATGGCGCGGCCGAATTCGGCCGAGAAGCCGTCGGAAAGCACCTGGAACTCCTGCACGGCGTCGGCCGAGATTTGCGTCGAGATGCGGGTGCGCCCGGCGTTCTCGGCGTAGAAGCTGTTGGTGGTGTCGTTGCCGTCGGTGAGGAACGAATTGCCCGCCACGACGCCGCGGAAGGCCACCAGGCCAAACGTGCCGTCAGTGCTGACGGCGGGCGTGAGCAGCACGAAGGTGTCGGCGCGGCGGCCATTGATGGGGAGGTCGTCGATCTGCTGCTGCGAAACCACCTGCTCCACGCCGGATTTGGTGTCTTCCACCAGGGACGCTTCCGCGGTCACTTCCACCTGGGTGGTGCCGGTGGCCACTTCCAAAACGACCCTGAAGTCCTGCGTCGCGCCGACCTGGACCTGGAAATCCTTGACTTCCCATCTGGCGAAACCTTGCTTGGTGACGGTGAGGGTGTAACCGGTTGCGGGCGCCAGGGCAGGCGCCGAGAACACGCCGGCATCGGTGGTCTGCATGGTGCGGCGAATGCCTTTGGATTCGTTGGAGACGACCACGGTCGAATCCGGAACCACGGCGCCCGACGCATCGCGCACGGTGCCGGAGATGGCGCCGAGTCCAGCCACCGCCTGGGCAAACGCCCCTGCGGAAAGAACCAGTGTCAGTACGAATAATCCCCCGACTTTTTTCATAGATTCACCTCTTTTACCCCTTGACTCAAAAGGATAGCAAAATGGGGTTACAGGCGGGTGAAAAAACGGAGGCTGAAAGTGTCAGGACTGAAACATGGAGATGCCGGCGATACCGGCGGCGCCCGCCTCCAGGCATGCGGGCGCGGTCGCCGGTGTGATGCCGCCCAGGGCAATGACCGGCATGGCCACGGAACGCACGGCTTCGCGCAGGCGGTCGAGGCCCTGGGGAGCGCCGTACGCGGTTTTGGAGGGGGTGGAGAAGACCGGGCCGAACACCGCGAAGTCGGCGCCTTCCCGTTCGGCGGCGCGCAACTCTTCGATCGAGTGCGTGGACACACCGATCAGGAAGCCGGGCGGCGCGAGGGCGCGCAGGGTCTCCGGCGCCACGGAATCCGCGGGAAGGTGCACGCCGTGGGCGCCCGATGCCAACGCCACATCGGCGCGGCCATTCACCAGGATGCGGGCGCCGTGCGGATTGTCGAGCGACAGGGCGCGGCGCACCAGGTGGCACAGTTCGCGCGCGCCCAGGTCCTTCTCGCGAATCTGGATGCGCTCGACGCCGCCGGAAAGAGCGCGCCCGATGAATGCGAGCAGGGCTTCGGTTCCCCCGGCGGCGTGCCGGTCGGTGATGTAATAGCGCAGCATCAGAGCGGCTCGTAATAACGCTCGCCGGCGCAGGCGCGGCAGAGCGTCACGCCGTCCACGACCACCTCGCGCCTGAAATTGACGCCCTCGCCGCACTGCGCGCAGACGGCGCGCGGCGCCTTGTAGCCCGGAAGATCCTCGGGAGGCACATGGACGCGCACCCATTGCACATCGAAAAGCTCGCCGTCGGCCATCTCGCGATAGGCGCGCATCTGCTGCTGGTTCTGGCCGGCGATCTCGGGGTACATTTCGCGGGCGCGCTGTTTGGCCGTTTCGCGCGCCACCAGGCGAACCGCGCGGTTCTCCCGCAAATCGCAGAAGGTGGCCGCGACCTTGCCGAAATCGCGGAACTTGAGGGCGCGCTTGCCCAGGCGGCAGCCGGTGACGATGGGGATGGCATCGGTGGCGCAGCGGTCGATCTCGATGAAGGTCACCAGGCGCTTGCGGTCGGCGCCGGCGGGATCTTCCAGGCCGAGCAGCCGAACTCCATGGAGCGCCATCCGCAGGCCCAGAACCTGGCCGGCGCAGAGATGCCCGTGGGCCTGTTCGGCGAGGCGTTCGTATTCGGCAAGGCTCTTCAGGGGCATGGTTCGATGGGGCGGAAACGAGCGCTGAAATGGCGCAGGAACGGGGGCTCTTCGACAATCTCCAGGCCGCGGATGCACTCCTTGCGCTGGTTCACTTCCAGGATAGCTTCCACCACGTAATCGATGTGGCTTTGGGTATAAACGCGGCGCGGGATGGCCAGGCGCAAAAGTTCGTGGCGCGCGGCATCGCCGAACATCACCGAGCCGATTTCCACGGATCGGATGCCGGCGTGGCGGTAGAGTTCCACGGCCAGCGCCTGTCCCGGGAACTGGCGCGGCGGAATGTGCGGCAGCATCCGGGCCGCATCGATGTAGATCGCATGGCCGCCCGGCGGCTCGACGATGGGCACGCCGTGGTCGGCAATGTGGCGGCCGAGATAGCCGGTGGAGACGATGCGGTAGCGCAGGTAGTCGGGCTCCAGGATCTCCTCGAGCCCCACGGAGATGGCTTCGAGGTCGCGGCCCGCAAGGCCTCCGTACGTGGGGAAGCCCTCGGTGAGGATCAGCAGGTTGGTCTCCTGCTGGGCGATCCGGTCGTCGTTGCTCGACAGGAAGCCGCCGATGTTGGCGAAGGCGTCCTTCTTGGCCGAGAAGGTGCAGCCGTCGGCGAGGGAAAACATTTTCTGGGCGATTTGCTTGGGCGTCCAATCGGCGTAGCCGGGCTCGCGCAGGCGGATGAACCAGGCGTTCTCGGCGAAACGGCAGGCATCCAGATAGAGCGGGATCGCGTGGCGCGCGCAGACGCGTTTGACGGCCTCGATATTGGCCATGGAGACGGGCTGGCCGCCCCCGGAATTGTTGGTGACGGTCAGCATGACGAGCGGGATGTGTCGGGCGCCTTCGGAAGCGATGAGCGACTCGAGCGCGGCGACATCCATGTTGCCTTTGAAATCCAGGCGGGCCTGGGTGTCGCGGGCTTCGGGAACCGGCAGATCGACGGCGCGGGCGCCGGTGAATTCGATGTTGGCGCGGGTGGTATCGAAGTGCGTATTGGAGGGGACCACGTGGCCGGGCTTGCACATGACGGTGAAGAGGATGCGCTCGGCGGCGCGGCCCTGGTGGGTGGGCACCATGTGGCGAAAGCCGGTGAGGTCGTCGGCCACGCGCTTCAGGCGGAAGAAGCTCTCGCTGCCGGCGTACGACTCGTCGCCGCGCATCACGGCGGCCCACTGTTCGGTGGACATGGCGCTGGTGCCGGAGTCGGTGAGCAGGTCGATCAGGATATTGCGCGCCGCGATGAGGAAGAGGTTATAGCCGGCCTGCGCGAGGAAGCCTTCGCGCTCTTCCGGCGTGGTGTGGCGCAGCGGCTCCACGCTCTTGATGCGGAACGGCTCGATGATGGTGCGCACTGAGGGCATTATACCCGCGGCGGGACAGGCGGGCAGGCATCCGAGGTCCTTACATGACGGGGGCTTAGCCGCCGCCAGCCCTGTTAGAATGAGGCGATGGCGGAGAACGAACCCGAGGCCAAGCCTGTCGTCTCCTTCGAGGCCTCGCTCGACGAACTCGAAAAAGTGGTCAAGGAACTGGAAGGCGGCGACCTCCCGCTGGAGCGATCGCTGGAGCTGTTCGAGCGCGGCATGAACTTGAGCGATGCCTGCCGGAAGCAACTCGAAGAGGCGGAGACCCGCGTCGAAGTGCTGATTCGCAAAGAGGGCAAGCTCACCGCCGAGGCCTTCCGCCCCGAAAAATCCGGAACCGCATGAACCTGCGCGACTATCTTGCCCAGCAACAACGGCTGGTGGATGCGGAACTCGACCGCCTGGTGCCGCCGGAGGCGACGCCCCCGGAGACCATCCACCG
The DNA here is from genome assembly GCA_035638575.1 of Bryobacteraceae bacterium. Classification (GTDB taxonomy): domain Bacteria; phylum Acidobacteriota; class Terriglobia; order Bryobacterales; family Bryobacteraceae; genus DASQZT01. The sequence continues at coordinate 43,990 of DASQZT010000093.1, read as the reverse complement.
CGCCATGCGGTATAGCCTTTTCGCCGGCGGCAAACGCATTCGCCCGATTCTGTGCGTGGAAGCCGCGCGCACGGTTTCCGATGCGGCCAAGGGTGTGGTGGCCGCCGCCTGCGCGCTCGAGCTGATCCACACCTACTCGCTGATACACGACGACCTGCCGGCCCTGGACAACGACGATTACCGCCGCGGCAAGCTCACCAACCACAAGGTGTTCGGCGAGGCCATGGCGATCCTGGCCGGTGACGCGCTGCTCACGCTGGCGTTCCAGGTGCTGGCGCAACTGGATACCACCGCGGACCGCAAGGCGCGGCTGATGGAGGAACTCGCCACCGCGTCGGGCACGGCCGGCGGCATGATCGGCGGGCAGGTGGCCGATCTCGAAGGCGAGGGCAAGACACCCACAGCCGAGCTGCTCGAATCCATCCACCGCGCCAAGACCGGCGCCCTGCTGCGCGCCAGCTTGCGTCTGGGAGCGATTTACGCGGGCGCGGGCGCGGAGGATTACGCCGCGCTCTCCTGTTACGGGGAGCACGTGGGGCTGGCGTTCCAGATCGTGGACGACATTCTGGACGTAGAAGAGTCTTCCGAGGCGCTCGGCAAGACCGCCGGCAAGGACGCGCAACAGGGCAAGATCACGTTCCCCGCGGTCTACGGCCTGGAAACCTCGCGCCGCATGGCCGAGGAGGAATGCGCGCGCGCCCACCAGGTGCTGGAACGGTTCGGGAGCCGCGCCGCGCGGTTGCACGAGCTGGCCGACCTGATCGTCCACCGCAAATCATGAGGACCCGGCTGGACCGGTTGATCGTGGAGCGCGGTCTCGCCGAATCGCGCGAGAAGGCGCAGGCGCTGGTGATGGCGGGCGAGGTGCTGCTCAACGGCCAGAAGGCGGGCAAGCCGGGCCAGCCCGTCGCGGCGGACTGCGTGATCGAAGTCCTGGCGCGTCCGCCTTACGTGAGCCGCGGAGGCCTCAAGCTGGCGGGCGCGCTGCGGCACTTCGGCATCGACGTCGCGGGAAAGGTGTGCCTGGATATCGGCGCCTCCACCGGCGGGTTCACCGACGTCCTGCTGCAGGGGGGAGCGGCGCGCGTGCACGCGGTGGATGTCGGCGCCGGCCAACTGGCGTGGGCGCTGCGCACCGATCCGCGGGTGCGGCTGCACGAGGGCGTCAACGCGCGCGAATTGAAGTTCGAGCAGATCGGCGAGCAGGCGGACTTCATCGCGTGCGACGTCAGCTTTATTTCCGTCACCCTGATCCTGCCCGCGGCGGTGCCGCTGCTCCACGCGGAGGGGCAAATGGTTATACTGATCAAACCGCAGTTTGAAGTGGGCAAGGGGCAGGTGGGCAAGGGAGGCATCGTTCGCGAGCCGGAACTGCACCGCGCCGCTTGCGAGAAAGTAACACGCGCGGTGCGAGATTCCGGATTCGAAACCGGCATCATGGAAAGCCCCATCCTGGGCGCCGAAGGGAACAAGGAGTTCCTGCTTTATGCCCGTCATTAAGACTGTCGGCATCGTCTCGAAGCCGAACTCGGACGCCGCCCACGCGATCCTGCCCAAGCTGATGGAGTGGCTGGAGAACCGCGGCATCGGCATGCGGCTGGATGAAACCAGCGGCATCTATGCCAACGCGCCGGGCATTGCGCGCGAGGACGTCCCCGAAGGCTGCGACCTGATTATCGTGCTGGGCGGCGACGGCACGCTGCTCTCCGCCGCGCGCGCCATCGGACGCCGCGAGATTCCGCTTTTCCCGGTGAATCTCGGGGGGCTCGGATTTCTGACCGCCATCACCACCGACGAATTGTTCTCCGAACTCGAGCGCGCCTTCCGGGGCGAGCACCGCATCGCCAAGCGGAAGCTGCTGCACACCGAGGTGGTGCGCGACGGCGACGTGGTGGCCTCCTGGGACGCATTGAACGACGCGGTGCTGGCGAAGGCGGCCATCGCCCGCATGGTCGACCTCGACACGCACGTCGACGATCAGTTCGTGTGCGCCTACAAGGCCGACGGCCTCATCATCTCGACGCCCACCGGCTCCACGGCGTACTCGCTTTCAGCCGGCGGGCCGATCATCTTTCCTTCGGTTCCGGCGATCTGCATCACGCCGATCTGCCCGCACATGCTCACCAACCGCCCGGTCCTGGTGCCGGAAACCAGCGTGATCCGGGTGCTGTCGCACGCTCCGGGCGAAAGCGTCTACCTGACGATCGACGGCCAGGTGGGCATGCCGATCCGGGAGAACGACACGATCGTGTGCCGCAGCTCGCGCTACTCGCTGCTGCTGGTGCGTCCCCCCCGCATGATGTTCTTCGACGTGCTGCGCCAGAAACTGAAATGGGGAGAACGATGAAGCGGATTTCGCTCACCGGCTGGATCTTCATCGGGATGGCCGCGGGCGTCGCGGCGGGGGTTGCCGCGCCGGGATTCGCGAAGGAACTGGCGCCCGTGAGCAACGTCTTCCTGCGGCTGATCCGCTCGATCATCGCGCCGCTGCTGTTCGCCACGCTGGTCTACGGGATCGGGAGCGGCGGCGAACTGAAGCACATGGGCCGCATCGGATTGAAGGCCATCGTGTACTTCGAAATCGTCACGACCATCGCGTTGTTCCTGGGACTGGGCGCGGTGAACCTGGTGCGTCCGGGCGACGGAGTGCCCATCCAGCGCACCGCGGCGGACGCCGCGCTCCCGCAGGCGCCGGCCACGCTGAGCAGCGTGCTGGAGCACATCTTCCCGGCCAGCATCATCGACGCCATGGCGCGCAACGACGCCTTGCAGGTGGTGGTCTTCGCGTTCCTTTTCGGCGCCGCTTGCGCGGCCATCGGAGCCAAGGCCGAGCCGGTGGTGAAATTTTGCGGCTCGCTGGCCGAGGTGATGTTCCGCTACACGCGGTACGTCATGTACCTGGCGCCCATCGGGGTGGGCGCGGCGATCGCGGTCACGGTGGGGAGCAAGGGCGTGGGGGTGCTGTTCGGCTTGAGCAAGCTGATCGGGACCATGTACGTATCGTCGGTGCTGTGCATCGTGTTTGTGCTGGGTCCGGGCTTGTTCCTGTTCGGCATTCCGCTGGCGAGCTTCTACCGCGCGGTGCGCGAGCCGTTCCTGATCGCCTTCTCGACCGCATCGAGCGAGGCGGCGCTGCCCCTGGCGCTCGAGAACATGGAAGCTTTCGGGGTGCCCAAGCACATCGTGGGCTTCGTCATTCCGACCGGTTACAGCTTCAACCTTGTGGGCACGACGCTGTACCTCTCGCTGGCGTCGGTCTTCGTGGCGCAGGCCGCCGGGATGCATCCGTCGTTCGGCGAGCAGTTGGTCTGGATGCTGACGCTGATGATCACGAGCAAAGGCGTCGCCGGGGTGCCGCGCTCGGCGCTGGTGATCCTGGCGGGAACGCTGGCGACCTTCCATCTGCCGATGGAAGGAGTGGCGGTGCTGCTGGGGGTGGATGCGCTGCTGGACATGGCGCGCACGTCGATCAACGTGGTGGGCAACTGCCTGGCCAGCGCGGTAGTGGCGCGGTGGGAGGGATTCGAGCTGGATACACCGACGCTTTCGCCACTGACGGCAACGCTCACGCCTCCCAAGGGCGGCCGGGCTCACTAATCTCGAATCCACGCGTAAAATTGAAAAGGGAGGAGTCCGCTTTGCTCAAGACCATTCTTCTTTCGGCGCTTTGCGTTCTTTCGCTTGCGGCCCAGGCGCCGCCAAAGCAAGCCAGCATTCAATTCAGCGTCAACAACCTGGATCGCTCGGCCGACCCGTGCCAGGACTTCTACCAGTACGCTTGCGGAAACTGGCTCAAGAACAACCCCATCCCCGCGGACCAGTCGAGCTGGGGGCGCTTCACCGAGCTCGAAGAGCGCAACCGCGAGATCCTGCGCCAGATCCTCGAAGAGGCGGCCAAGCCGGACCCCGCGCGGGACGCGGTCGCCCAGAAGATCGGCGACTACTACGCGGCGTGCATGGACGAGAAGGCGATCGACGCCAAGGGCCTCTCGCCACTGGAACCGGAACTGACCCGCATCCGGGACTTGAAGGACAAGCCGCAACTGGCCGATGAGATTGCGCGCCTGCACCGTTCCGGCATTGCGGCGCTGTTTGAATTTTCCTCCGGCCAGGACGCCAAGGACTCGACGGCGGTGATCGCGCAGGCCGATCAGGGCGGCATCGGACTGCCCGACCGCGACTACTATCTCAAAGACGATGCGAAATCCGTGGAGCTGCGGCAGAAATATGTGACGCACGTCCAGCGCATGTTCGAGCTGGCGGGCGAGAAGCCGGACCGCGCGAAGGCGGACGCCGCGGTGGTGATGCGCATCGAAACGGCGCTGGCCAAGGGCTCGCTCGACAACGTCTCGCGGCGCGATCCCGAGAAGGTGTACCACAAAATGAGCAAGCGGGAGCTGGAGGCGCTGAGCCCGGGATTCCGCTGGAGCCGGTACTTCACCGGCAGCGGCTCGCCGGAGTTCCAGAGCCTCAATGTCGCGTGGCCGGACTTTTTCAAAGCGGTCGACGCGGAGATTGCGAGCGCGAGCCTGGCGGATTGGAAGACCTATCTCACGTGGTACGCGATCCACTCCCGGGCGCGGATTCTGCCCACGGCCTTCGCGAAAGAGAACTTCGATTTCTACGGCAGGACGCTGACCGGCGCCGGCGAAATGCGGCCGCGCTGGAAGCGGTGCGTGGATTTCACGGACGCCGAGCTGGGCGAAGCGCTGGGACGGAAGTTCGTGGAGCGGACCTTCGGCGCGCAAGGCAAGGAGCGCACGCTGAAGATGGTGGATGCGCTGGAGAAGGCGCTCGGGCAGGACATACAGACTCTGCCGTGGATGAGCCCGGCCACCAAGCAGGCGGCCCTGGTGAAGCTGAAGGCGATCGCCAACAAGATCGGCTACCCGGACAAGTGGCGCGACTATTCGAGCGTGGCCATCCGGCGCGACGACGCCCTGGGCAACGACTACCGCGCCAACGCTTTCGAGTTTCAGCGCGAACTCGACAAGATCGGCAAGCCGGTTGACAAAGCCGAGTGGGAGATGACGCCGCCGACGGTCAATGCCTACTACGATGCGCAGATGAACAACATCAACTTCCCCGCCGGGATTCTCCAGCCGCCGTTCTACGACAACGCCATGGATGACGCCGTGAACTTCGGTGGGATCGGCATGGTGATCGGCCACGAGCTGACCCACGGGTTCGACGATCAGGGCCGCCAGTTCGATGCCGAGGGCAATCTCAAAGACTGGTGGACGGCGGAAGACGCCAAGGAATTCCAGCAGCGCGCCGCCTGTGTGGCCGACGAGTATTCGAGTTTTGCCGTGTTGCCCGGGGTGTACATCAACGGCAAGCTGACGCTGGGCGAAAACACGGCGGACAACGGGGGCGTGCGGGTGGCCTTGATGGCTCTGCTGAACACCATCGGCGCCAGCCAGCCCAAGATCGACGGCTTCACGCCGGAGCAGCGCCTGTTTCTTTCGTTCGGCCAGGTGTGGTGCGAGAACGAGCGCGAAGAGTCGCTGCGCCTGCAGGTTCAGACCAACGAGCATTCGCCGGCGCGGTTCCGGGTGACCGGCGTGGTGGAAAACATGCCGGAGTTCCAGAAGGCGTTTTCCTGTAAGGCGGGGCAGAAGATGGTGGTCACGAACGCCTGCCGCGTGTGGTGACGTTACCGGGCGCGGCGCGCGGAGGCCTCGATGTAGGTGCTGAAATCCTTGCCCGGCGGTGCGATTTCGAATTTCAACTTCAGACGGCCGGGTTCCACGGCGGTGTAGATAAGGCGATAACGGGCGCCGGAGCGTGGGCCATCGGTGACGAACACGACGCCGCCATCCGCCGGCTGGACAGCATATTGAATGACGTGGCCTTCATTGTCGAAGTAGATCGCCCGGAGCTGTTTGGATGTCTCCTCGCGATACACCACCATCAGGTCGTCATGCCGGAACCCGGGTTTGCCATTGGCCGGCGGGTATTCGGCGAAGCTCTTGCGGATTAGGACCGTGCCCTGCAGGTCGGGCGTGAAGGAGAAATCGCCGGAGCCCTGGCCGGGCTGGCCGCTGCCTTCTCCGGTCCATTGGCCGACGAGAAACCCGGCGGGTCCCCAGTCTTCCGCCGCAAGGGCCAGCGAGGCGAACAGGGCGGCGAGGATCAGAAGCCGTTTCATGGTCAATAGGGTAATCCAAATCGGGGGGAACACGGCGGCGATGGCGGCGCTACGTGATATTCTGTTCATGGCACCTGATCCAACTCAAGGAGAAAACGGCGTGAGAGTCGGCGTATTCACCCCCCTGTTGTCGCAACTGCCATTGGAAGATGTCCTGAAGAAGCTCAAGAGCAACGGCATCGAGACTGTGGAACTGGGAACCGGGAACTATCCCGGAGACGCGCACTGCAAGCTCTCGATGCTCGACAACGACCATGAGCTGAAAGAGTTCAAGAAAAAACTGGCCGATCACGGCTTCAGCATCAGCGCGTTGAGCTGCCACGGCAACCCGCTGCATCCGGTTCAGAGCCGCGCGAAACGCGATCGGGCAGTCAGCCGCAAGACCATTCTGCTGGCGGAAAAGCTGGGCGTGCCGGTAGTGATCGATTTCAGCGGCTGTCCGGGCGATTCGCCCGCTTCCAAGTGGCCCAACTGGGTGACCTGTCCCTGGCCGCCGGACTACCTGGAGATCCTCAAGTGGCAGTGGGACGAGGTCGTCGCGCCCTACTGGATCCGGCACGCGAAGTTCGCGGCGGAGCACGGCGTGAAGATCGCGATTGAGATGCACCCCGGATTTGTGGTGTATAGTCCGGAAACCATGTTGAAGCTCCGCTCCATAGCCGGCCCAACCATCGGGTGCAACTACGATCCCAGCCACATGTTCTGGCAGGCGATCGACCCCATAGCCGCCATCCGCGTGCTGGGCGACTCCATTTTCCACGTCCACGCCAAGGATACCCAGATCTACGAGCGCAACCTGCCGCTCACCGGCGTACTCGACACCAAGAGTTACACGGATGAGCGGAACCGCGCCTGGATCTTCCGCACCTGCGGTTACGGGCACGGCGAGGAGTGGTGGCGGGAGTTCGCTTCCACGCTCCGCATGTTCGGGTACGATTACGTGCTGTCGATCGAGCACGAGGACAGCCTGCTGTCGCCCGAAGAGGGACTCACCCGTGCGGCCTCGTTCCTGAACGGCATCGTGATGCGGCAGCAACCCGCCGCGGCGTGGTGGGTGTAGGACTGCCAGGACCCACGCAAGACCGGACATTCAGGCTTATCCGCGTTACGTTTTGACCACAAGTGCGTCCAAATTCACAGGTAGAATATTGGGAGCCGGTAAGGCGCTAGGGTAACGTGAGTTATACGCAGGGATCAGCCGGAGCGGTAGGCGCCCGATTGAATCCACAGGTCGATTCGCTAATTCGGGCTGCCCAGCGTGGCGACCAGGACGCCTTCGAGCAACTGGTGCGCGCTTACGACCAGAGTGTGCTGCGCCTTGCGATGAACCTGCTGCGCTCGCCGGAAGATGCGCGGGACGTATATCAGGAAGCGTTTCTCAGGGTGTATCGCAACCTCCACGCCTTCCGGTTCGATTGCAGCTTTCATACCTGGCTTTACCGGATTGTCACCAATATCTGCCTGGATCAACTGCGCAAGCGGAAGGTCCGGAAGGAGGAATCCCCGGTGGTGGAAACGACGGACGGACCCATCGACCGGATGGAAACCTTCGAGGAAGAGGCCGCGGTGGCGGATCCGGAGCGGGCCATGTGGAACCGCCAGTTAAAGGACAAGATCGAAGACGCGCTCATGGGCCTCACGCCCAGGGAGCGCATGGTTTTCGAGCTGCGGCACTACCAGGGATTGCGCTTGCGGAATATAGGCGAAATGCTGGGGACCACCGAAGAGGCGGCGAAGAACTGCCTCTTCCGGGCCACACAAAAAATGCGTTCCGTGTTGGGAGATTTTGCATGACTTGCGATTCGGTTTCAGGGCTGATACCGCTTTATTTTTACGGCGAGTTACCCCCCGACGAGGAAGAGCGGGTAGAGCAGCACCTGCACTCCTGTGCGGAATGCGCGCGCCTGATGGAACAGCAGCGGAAGCTGGGGGCGGCGCTGGACGGGCGGAAAGCGCAGGTCCCGCCGATGCTGCTGGAGGAATGCCGTTCGGATCTGATGGCGGCGGTCCAGGGCGGCGCGCCGCGCTCCGACCGGCTGGCCAAAGGCCCGTGGACCCTTTTCCTGGAAGCCATGGGCGCGAGCTTCGGCGGACTGGGCAGGCTGCGCCAGCCAGTGGGCGCCCTGGCGCTGGTGGCGATCGGTTTCTTCGCCGCGCGGTTTTCCCTCACCACGCCGGGCGCGGTCTCCGTCACGCCATCGCCTTCCGACGAGGTCTACTCCACGGTGCGCTCCGTGCAGCCGGACGCCGGGGGACATGTGCAGATCGCTTTTGACGAAACGCACCGGCGCACGCTTTCGGGAGCGCTGGACAATCCCAATATTCAACGGCTGCTGCGTGCGGCGGCGCACGAAGAGAATCCGGCGGTGCGGGTGGAATCGGTGGGGCTTCTGAAGAACGAGGGGGCCTCGAGCGAGGTGCGGGACATTCTGTTGGACCGGGTGGTGCACGATTCGAATGCGGGCGTGCGCCTGCGGGCGCTGGATGGCTTGAAGCCGCTGGCGACCGATCCCGGAGTTCGCAAAACGCTGGCGCAGGTTCTGCTCTCGGACGACAACCCCGCGGTGAGAATGCAGGTGGTGGACCTGCTGGTGGCGCACCGCGACGGAGCGACGGTGGGGGTGTTTCAGGACGTGGTGCAGAAGGAAGACGACAACAGCATCCGCCTGAAGCTGGAAAAAGCACTGAAGGAAATGAATGCTTCGATCGGGACATTCTAAGGTGGCGCCGGCATTCCCGCGTGTATTGGCCGCGCTCGCGCTGGTCCCGCTGGCCATGGCCCAGCGGGGGGTGACGCGCGAGAACGGCCGATGGGTTCGGACCATTACCGGCAGCGCTCCGGCGACCGCGCAGTTGCGGGTGAATGCGCACGGCCCGGTTACGCTCGAAGGCGGCGTTTCGCAGAATCTCTCGTACGTCATCAAGATCAGCGTGTATGCGCGGACCGAAGCCGAAGCGCTCCGCAGGCTCAGTCAATACGCGGTGCAGGTGGAGCCGCAGGGCCGCTGGACGGTGCTGAACGCTCCCGGGGGCGCCGACCTGGCGACGATGGCGCTGAAAGCGCCGCGGCTGAGCGCGGCGGTCATCGCAACGTCCGAAGGCGCGGTGGAAGCCGGAGCGATCGAAGGCACTCTCGAAGTGAATTCCCGTGCCGGCGAGCTGACCATTGGCCGCGTGGGGGGCAATTGCACGCTGTCCACCGGCGGAGGCGAGATCAAGGTCGGCGAAATCGGGGGCTCGCTGCACTGCACGACGAGGGCCGGGGCCGTCACCGTGAAAGCGGTTCGCAGCGACGCGGCAATCGGCACGAATGGCGGCGATATCGCCGCCGGGCAGGTAGGCGGGTCGGTCCGCGCCGAAACAGGCGGGGGCGACATCCACGTGGGCACGTCAGGCGGGACCGTCAACGCCACCAGCGGCGGCGGCAAGATCGTGGTGGACAGCGCCGGGGGCACCGTCACGGTTCACAACATGGCCGGACCGGTTCAGGTGGGCTCCGCCGCCGGCGTGCGCTGCGAATCTGGCAGCGGAGGCATTCGCGTAAGCAACATCTCGGGGCCCATGCGGGTATCCACGTCCATGGGCAGCATCCTGGCGACTTTGTTGAGCGGCAGAATATCGGAATCGTACCTGGCGACGGGCAATGGTGACATCACGGTTTGGATCCCGTCTAACGTGGGGGTGACCATTCAGGCCCAGAACAACATGGCGGATACGCTGCGGCGCATCATTTCCGAGTTCAGTGAAATCCCGGTACGGCGCGAGGGCACGCAGGTGATCGCGCAGGGGTCGGTGAATGGCGGGGGACCGCTGGTGCAGATTGTGGGTATGGGTGGAACGATTTTCATCAAGCGTCAAAAGTAAAAGGTAGAGGTAATTCCATGAGAACGAATTTATGCATGGCAATTCTGGCAGGTGCGAGCCTGCTATCGCCCGCCGTGTGGGCGCAGCCGGCGCCTCCCGCACCGCCACCACCGCCGGCTGCGGCGCCGCGCGCCCGGACCATGGCCACGGTTTCGAGCAATTCCGCGTATCTGGGCATCGGCGTACAGGACATAGACGCCGATCGCGCCAAGGCCCTCAACCTGAAAGAGGTCCGCGGAGTGGAGGTCACCAGCGTGACCGACGACAGCCCCGCGGCCAAGGCCGGTTTTAAAGAAGGAGACGTGGTATTGGAGTACAACGGCCAGGCGGTGGAAGGCGGCGAGCAGTTGACCCGGCTGGTCCGCGAGACGCCCATCGGCCGGCAACCCAAGGTCGGCGTCTGGCGGAGCGGCTCCATGCAGACCCTCACGCCTACGATCGAAGCGCGCAAGGGCATCGCTATGGGCGGCGGCTCGTGGGTGGTGCCCATGCCGGAGGTGAGAGTGCCGGAGATCACGATCCCGGCCTTCCCCCAGATGGAGATGCCCAGGTTGAATATGATGTACCAGAATCCGATGCTGGGGATCGAAGGCGAGGCGCTGGGCCAGGAGTCGCAATTCGCCGAATTCCTCGGCGTGAAGGATGGCGTGCTGGTGAAGGCGGTGAACAAGAACTCGGCCGCGGAGAAGGCCGGCATCAAGGCGGGCGACGTGATCACCAAGGTGGACGATTCCACGGTGTCGACCACGCGCGAGATCACCGCCGCGTTGCGCGCGGCGCGATCGAAGAAGACCATCACCGTGACCGTGGTGCGGAACAAGCACGAAATGCCGCTCACCGTCACGATCGAGACCGCGAGCGGCGCGGGCGCGGTACGGGCCAGGCTCGTGGTCCGGCCGGGATTGCTCCGCCTGCTGGTGACTCCGGCTTTCCGGCTAGAGCTTTCGACCAAGCGCGGCGTAATCTAGGGCGCCGAAGAAGGCATCGCGAAAACCCTCGGGCAGCAGGGCCAGCGACGGCATGGATTGCCCGGCGGGCGATAGTTTCTTCACTTCGATAGTGCCGATACCAAACTCTTCCAGGTAGAAAACCAGCAGGGAATGCGGAACCGGGCGGCTGTGAGTCGGATCCAGGTAGAAGTGCGTGGCGAAGATGGCCAAGCACTCGGGATCGGGCGTTTCGATGGCAATCACGCCGTGGCGAGAGAGGCGGCCGGCGCACAGCTTGATCATCTCGGGCAAGCGCTCGGGCGGCAGGTGCTCCACCACCTGCGCGCAGAAGATGCCGTCGAACGCGCCCTCGGGCTGATCGGCGAGGTACTGGAAGAGGTCGGCGGTTTCGGCTTCGAGGCCCTTGTGGCGGCAGAGGGCCACGGACTCCTCCGACAGGTCGATGCCGCGCGCGGGGACCGAAGCGCCGCGCATCAGCTCCAGGAACTCGCCGCGGCCGCAGCCTATGTCCAGCACACTCCGGCAACCGGCGAAATAGGGCAGGTAGATTTGCTGGCCGGCTTTGACGTACTCTTCGGAGCCGCGGAATCGCTCGGCGAACCGGCCGTAGTCGAACGGGGACGCGGCGCTTGGTGGCGGCGCGGCTCCCGCGCCCGCCTCGCGAGAGAGCGGCGGCGCCGCAACCGACGTCGCCGCGCGCTGCCGGATGATGCGCAGCTCCGAATGAATGAGCCGCTCATACTCCACCCGCACGCGCTCCAGTTCCGCCCACATGCGCTTTTGGATCTCCAGCGCATTCCCCTCCAGCGCGGCGGTGAATTCGGTGTGCTGCGCGTGCAAGCTGTCGCGGTAGTTGGCATCCATCAGGGTGGCGCGGTGCTGAAAGGCCCCCTGGAGATCCGCCACGGCGCGCAGAAACTGGATCTCATTCTGCTGCAGCTTGTGCTCCCATTCGAAACGCCAGTCGGCCCAATGGTTGCGGATGTCCTTGAGTTCCTCGAACTCCTGGCCGAGCTTCGCCTGGGCGGCGAGCCGGGCGGCGAGCTGGTTCCCCACCTCGGAGAAGGCGCGGTTGGCGTCGTTGAGGGCCTCGATGGCCGCATCCACGCACGCCAACATTTTCCGGTTGAACTCCACCTGCTCCCGCACGTGCCAGTCCAGGGTGCGGGCCACGAACCGCTTCCACGCCTGGACCACCGAGTTGACCGGCCCGCCCGGACGCGGATTCACGGTTCCGATGGCGGCAACTTTGCCCATGGCGGAGTCGCGCGCGTGGACCAGGGGCAGGAGATCGGGCAGTGGAATTTCGGAGGCCCCGGCGGCAGTCTGCGGATTGCGAGCGCGCACGCGGTCGCGAACCTCCCGCAGGATGGCGATCAGCTCAGCGCTTTCCACGTGTCCTCCCGGGCCGGATCCAGGCGGCGGTTACGATGGTGCCCAGGCCGCCGCGCGGCGCAAAGTCGCCGGTGACGGCGGCGGATTTGGGATTAGCGGCCTGCACCACGTCCCGCAACACGCGGTTCACGACGTTTTCCTGAAAGATGCCGAGATTGCGATAGGCCATCAAGTACATCTTGTAGGATTTCAGCTCGATGCAGCGCTTGTCCGGAACGTAGCGCAGCACGAGCTTGCCGGAATCCGGCAGACCGGTCTTCGGGCACACGGACGTGAACTCCCCGGTGACGATTTCGATTTCGTAATCCGGGTACTGGTTGGGCCAGGTTTCGATCTCGGGCAGCGCGGCACGCACCCCGGCCCGCGCGTGTTCATCGGTGAAGGCGCGTTTCATGCGAGGGCCTTCGAGAGCAGGTCCAGGAACAGGCCGACATCCGCCACCACCCCGACGGCCTGGCCGGTGCCGCGGTCGCTGACCTTGGTGGCGACCGCCGGGTTGATATCGACGCAGACAATTTTGACCCAGCTCGGCAGCATGTTGCCGGTGGCAATGGAGTGGAGCATCGAGCCGAGACAAATCACCAGGCCCGCGCCCTTGAGCTGTTCGGCATAGGCGTCCTGCGCGGCGTTCATGTCGGTGATGGCATCGGGCAGAGGGCCATCGTCGCGAAGGCTGCCCGCCAGCACGAAGGGCACGCCGGCCTTCACGCACTCGTAGAGAATGCCGGACCGCAGGACGCCCGACTCCACCGCCGCGGCGACCGATCCGGCCTGGTAGATGGCATTGATGGCGCGCATGTGGTTGCGATGGCCGTGCTCTTCCTGCCGGCCATCCGACATCCGCACGCCGAGGGACGTACCGAACAGCGCCGCCTCCACGTCGTGGACGCCCAGCGCGTTGCCGCTGAGCACGGCCTGCACCGAGCCGCGGCGGATCAGCGCCGAGAGGCCGGCAACGCCTCCGGTGTGGACTACCACGGGCCCGGCCACCACAACGACTTTGCGCCCCTGCTCGAGCGCCTGGCGGACCAGCGCGGCGGTCTGGCGCACGGCGGTCTCCACCTGGCGCTCCGAGGAAATGCCGTTGGACATGAAGGCGAACGCCAGGCGGTCGCGCTCCTTGGCTTCGGGGATTACGCGAATTCCGCGCATCCCCACCACGATTTCGTCGCCCTGCCGGAGATCGCGAAGCCGGCAGCAGGCGGCGCGGCCGTCGCGGACCACGATCAGGGCGTCCATGCGCTGGTTCTCCACCTCGATCCACTTCCGGCCGACGCGCACGGAGGTGCGGTGGTTGGTGGTGGAGTAGAAATCCTCGGGGGCGCAGCGGTCGCGCTCCACCGCGCGCAGCGTGGCATCGCCGGGCTCGACGGCCGCGCAGCCGAGCTCCAGCAGGGCGGTGAGCAGCCGCCGCAGGGAATCGCCATCGGGCGTTTCCACCTTCAGGCGGAGATAGGAGGGCTCGCTGTTGGTGCGGCCGATGCGGAACTTCTCAACTTCGAAGCGGCCGTTGTACTCCACGACCTTGTCGAAGATATCCTCCATCACATGGGAGTCGATCAGGTGGCCTTCGGCTTCCACCACTTCCTGAAATTGCATAGAAACTACTATGGTGGCACAGGCAGCGGTATCAAGCGGCGGGCGCCGCGGGGACAAACTCTTCCAAAGCCTTCAGGATGTCGGCGGCGCGGACCGGTTTCGCGAGATATCCATCCATTCCGCAATCCAGGCAGCGTTCGCGATCCCCCTTCATGGCGTGCGCGGTCATGGCCACGATGGGAACATGGCGGCCGGTGACCCGCTCCCATCGCCGGATGGCTTCGGTGGCCTCGAACCCGGTCATTTCCGGCATCTGCACGTCCATCAGGATTATGTCGAAGTCCGTTTTGGCCAGGACGGCAACGGCTTCCCGGCCGTTCCCCGCGAGCGTCACCCGATGGCCCTGCTTTTCCAGGATCCTGCCGGCGAGCCGCTGATTGACCGGATTGTCCTCCGCCAGCAGGACATGCAGCCCGGCGTCACAGCGCCGCGCCCGGGGCGGGTCCGCAACTGGCGCGGCGGCCTCTTGCGGGGGCGCCTCCGCGGCCGGCTTGCCGGCACGGATGGTGAACCGGAAACAACTGCCTTCTCCGGGCGTGCTTTCCACCCAGATCGATCCGCCCATCAGCGCCACCAATCGGGAGGAGATGGTCAGACCGAGACCCGTTCCGCCGAATCGGCGGGTCATGGAGCCGTCGGCCTGCGAGAACGCCTCGAAAATGGTGCGCTGTTTCTCCAGCGGAATCCCGATTCCGGTGTCGTGGACGGAAAACTCCAGCACGGCGGCATCCCCGGTGCGGGCCACGGCCTCCAGAGCGACAACCTCGACCGCGACCGATCCTTCTTCGGTGAACTTGACGGCGTTGGCGATCAGATTCAGGAGGACCTGCCGCAGCCGGACAGGATCGCCGACCACACTTCGAGGCGCATCCGGCGCGATCTGACAGCGGAGGTCCAGCCCTTTCTGGCGCGCCTTCAATGCGAACAGCTTGATGGTATTCTCGACGCACTCGTGCAAGCCGAATGCCACCGGGTCGAGATCCAGCTTGCCCGCCTCGATCTTGGAGAAGTCGAGGATGTCGTTGATGATGGTGAGCAGCGAATCGGTCGAGCTTTTCACGCCCAGCAGGTACTCGCGCTGTTCGGGAGTCAGATCGGTATCGAGGGCCAGCTCCGACATCCCGAGAATTCCGTTCATGGGGGTGCGGATCTCGTGGCTCATGTTGGCCAGAAACTCGCTTTTGGCGCGGCTCCCCTCTTCGGCCGTGTCCTTGGCTTCGGTGAGCTGCCGGTTCACTTTGCGGAGTTCGGAAGTGCGTTCCGCCACTTCCTCTTCCAGGTTGTCCCGCTGGAGTTGCAGTTGGTGGTCGCGCTGCTGGATCTCCGACAGCATCTCGTTGAAGCCATCGATCAGCAGCCCGAGCTCGTCATCGCTGTGCTTGCGGGCGCGGATCCCATAGTTTTTCAGCACGGTCACTGCTTTCGCAGTCTGTGCCAGGTGAATCACCGGGCCGGAGAAGAAACGCTGGAGGCGAGCGGCCAGCAAATACGCAACGACGCCGGACAGGAACAGCACTCCGAAGCTGATGTAAACCAAGCTCCGGACCCGCTCATACAGGTCCCGCAGATCGGATTCCAGGTAGATCCAGCCAATGGCCTGGCCTTCGATTTCCACGGGACGAACCACAATCAGGCGGCCGTCTTCAAACGCGCTTCGTGCCTTGTTGGGGCCTGGCGGCGCCGGGGGCTCCTGCTGATCGGCCCGGACATAGGTGGCGAATACCCTGCCATCGGAAGTGTACAGGACCGCCGACCGGATGGTCCGCTGGGCATTCAGGCTCTGCAGCAACTCCTGCGCGGCTTTCGGGTCCTCAAAGGCGAGCGCCGCGCCGCTGTTTTCCCCGATCATTTCGGCCAAAACCTCCACCTGGCTTCGCATCGCGTCGCGGACACCCACGAATCCGTAGATCAGAAGAGCACCGCAGTACAGCACGAGGGCCAGGGCCACGGTGAGCATGATGATGCCCTGGAGCTTTTTGGCCAAAGAGAGCCTGTTCAGCAGCCGCATCGTGCCCCCCTCATCGACCGCCCCCGTACACGATGGTCGCGACGCTCAGGAGCTTGGAACTGAGCCGGAGCTTTGCCTTCCCGGCCGCTTCGGGATTGATCAGAAGATGAACGCGATCGTTCTGTACCTCCATGGTGATGATGCCCCCGCTCTGGCAAAAACCCGGCGTGTCTCCCACCGTCAGGATGGGCAGCCGCAGACTCTCCAAAACGGAACGGAACCTCGATTTTTCCGACGAGCTGATGAAGAGGACCCGGCATTCGGCTATGTTCTGGCCCGACCGGAAACGCCGGATCCGGAGTGGCCGGCCATTGACGAATTTGCCTTGGACTACGCGGTCGAGAATCGCGCCGAAGGGGTCTTCCCCCAGAACGCCAATGCACGGCGGCGCGGTGTCGGCTGGTGACGGCCACTCGACAAAGCTGGCGAACTTGTAGAGAAAAGCCGCTTTTACCTCGTATTCGCCGACGTCTTGCGCGGCCAGGATCGAAGCCAAGGCGGTCATGATAAGGAGCAGCCGGAAGACCGGCGAGCGTCGCAGGTTTCCGCCGTGTCCCGAGCAGACCGTGCAGGCGGCAACAAACAGCCCGACCGATCGAGACAATGTGGCACCCACATTGTTCTTATCGGCAGTTCATGGACGGAGGTTTAGCAGACTCGGCAGAAACCGGCCGCGGCTCGAGCCCGCGTTTGGAGTAAAATCGACCAGACCGCATGTCTTTGGCCGCCGGCTCGAAACTCGGCTCCTGTGAAATCCTCGCGCCCATCGGCGCGGGCGGCATGGGCGAAGTGTATCGCGCTCGCGACACCAGGCTCAAGAGGGACGTGGCGCTGAAGATCCTGCCCAGCGCGTTCGCCGGCGACCCCGAGCGCATGGCCCGCTTCCAGCGCGAGGCCGAGGTGCTGGCCTCGCTCAATCACCCCAACATCGCGCAGATTTACGGCGTCGAAGATCGCGCCCTGGTGATGGAGCTGGTCGAGGGGCGAATCGCCAAAGGGGCCGATGCCCTTCGAGGAAGCCTGGAGGATCGCCTCGCAGATCGCCGGCGCGCTGGAATACGCTCATGAGAAGGGCGTCATCCATCGCGATCTCAAGCCCGCCAACCTGAAGGTCACGCGGGAGGGCGTCGTGAAGCTCCTGGGCTTCGGCCTGGCTAAAGCCTTTCGCGCCGAAGCCGTGGCTCCCGAGGATGCGGAAAACTCGCCCACGTCAAGCGGGCCTTTACGTTCCGCCACTACTTCAGTATATATCTGACATATACACACCGCCAACCCGGCTTATGGCCGGTTTGCGGGCAGCCCGCAGCCGCTTCCCGAATCGGACTTCCGCCTCCTGAGACTCGTTATACTACGCCTGAGGTGTTTATGCAGATTCTGATCGGCGCCTCCATCGGACTCGTGGTTTGGTTTCTTCTGCGTTTTGTGCTGATGGGGGTGTACACGGTAGACCAGAACGAGCGCGCGGTCAAAACGCGCTTCGGCCGGGCGGTGCGCGTGCTGGGAGGCAAGACCACGCTGGACGATCCCATCGCGGAGTTCCTGCGTCCCGAAGAGAAGCCGCGCTACAGCTATCCCCAGGTTCGCGTGATCCAGCCCGGCGGACCGTATTTCAAAATGCCCTGGGAGCGGATTCACAAAGTCTCCATCGCGACTATGACCGTCAACATGGCGCTCGACCTCGAAGACCACTCGGCCAACGACAATGGCACGCGCCTCGAAGCGGTCACCAAGGATCAACTCAATACCGGGCTGACCGGCCAGATCCGCTACCGGGTGAGCGAAACCAACTTGTACGCGTTCCTGTTCGGCATCAAGAAGCCCTTCGTTCACGTCATGGCCTATTTCGTCTCGGTGTTGCGCCAGCGCATTGCGAACTTCGAGGCGAAGCCCGTCGCGCTGGCCGCGGCAGCCGCATCGGGCCCCACGCCGGAAGCCGCCTCGGCACAAAACCCGGCGCCCATGCCCGGAGCCGAGATGACCGGCGTCTCCATCAACGACCTCCGCAAGAATCTGCGCGACCTCAACGAGTACATGGACCACGAGTGCCGCGCCACCCCCGCGCGCTACGGCGTGATCTTCGACGCCTCGCTGATTACCGGAATCGATCCCCCCGACGAGGTGGAGTCCGCGCTGGCCGCCATCAATACCGCCCACAACCAGGTGTCGAGCGACATCAGCCTGGCGCAGGCCGCCGCCGACCAGCGCGTGGTGCAGTCGCGGCGCGCGGTGGAAATCGAAACCCTCCGCGCGCAGGCCGAAGTGGAGCCCATCAAATCCCTCGCGGCGGAGTTGGCCCAACTCCACCACGCCGGCCCGCATGTCCTGGGCGCGTACTTGAGAAACGTCAGGCTCGCGCTGTATGACAAGGCCCCGCAGATTTTCCTGGAGGCATCCAAATGAGCGAGCCATGGGTGACGGTGCTCGTAACGGCGCTGGCCGCCTTTGTAGGAGCTTTCCTGGCCGAACCCGTGCTCCGCGGCCTGGCCCGCCTCTTCGGGCTTTATGCCGTCGTCGAGGAGCGAACCTGCCGCGTCTACATGCTCTTTGGCAAGGTCCTCGGGGTGCTCGACGAGCCGGGCCTGCACTTCCTGCCGGGCAAACTCGGCCCCAGGGCGTTCGCGGTCAACCTGTTGGGAAACTGCTACGTGCTGGACCTGCGGCTCGACCAGGAATACCTGCGCAGCCAGCCGGTCAATTCCGAGGAAGGGGCGCCCATGGGCATCGGCATCTGGTACGAGATGTGGGTCGACGACCCGGTGGCCTTCCTGTTCAAGAACACCGACCCGCGCGGGTCCCTGCGCGCCAACGTCAGCAACGCCACGGTCCGTTGCCTGAGCAACATGCCCCTGGCGGAGATGCTGCAGACGCGCCACAACATGAGCCAGACGGTGCGGACCGAGGTGACCAGCAAATCGCAGGAATGGGGCTATCAGCTCGGGTCGGTCTATATCCGCAAGGTCCACTTCCGCGACGCCGGGATGATCAGGCAGATCGAGGAAAAGGTAGTGAACCGGCTGCGGCAGGTGACGTCCGCCATCAAACAGGCCGGCGCCAACCAGGTGAGCGTGATCACCAGCTCCGCCGAAAGGGAAGCCGCGGTGGAGTTCGCCAAGGCCGCGGCCATCCGTCCCGCCACGCTGGGATTGGCGTTCCAGCAGATCGCTTCCGAGCCGGCGGTCGCCGAAGCGCTGTTCGACGTCCTGGAGACGCAGCGGATCGTCGCCGGAAAAGCGAGGCTCTCGCTGCTTCCGGGAGGTCCCCACGGCAGGATGCTGGCGAACCTGATGGCTGCGGCAAGCGAGGCGCTGCCTCCGGTAACTCCGCCCAAAGTCGAGGCTGCGCCGGCGAAATAACCGTGGCGGCCGCGCCTGGCACATCAGGACCGCGTCAGAGCCGTGTGACCAGTTTTGCAACAGTACCGCATGAAAACAGGATCGAGTTTCAGGCTTGCAGAGTAATGTACTTTGGCGTATAACAATTACGAATGCGCCATCGGTTTCTCCCTACGGCTCTCGTTTTCCTCTTCGCTCCTTGCCTTCTTGCCCAAGGTATTATCCAAACTGCTGCCGGTACGGAATGGGTCTTCGCCGGCGATGGCAAGGCTGCGTCGGCTGCGCCGTTGGGTTATATCGAGACCGTAGTACTGGATCGCAGCGGAAATCCGATCATCGCCGACCCCGACAATGAAGTGGTCGTCCGAGTGAACGCCAATGGCCAAATCTCCGTGCTTGCCGGCAACGGCATCATGGGATTCTCCGGCGACAACGGCCCGGCGATCCATGCCTCCTTGAACACGCCTAAGGGTGTTGCAGTGGATGCCAGCGGCAATTTGTACATCGCCGATTCGGGTAACAACCGAATCCGGATGGTGACCCCGGGCGGAACTATAACAACGTTTGCCGGCAACGGAACGGCCGGGTATCGCGGCGACAATGGACCGGCATCGACCGCCTCTCTGAGCTATCCGAACAGGATCGTGATCGACTCGTCCGGCATCCTTTACATAAACGACTTCGGCAACAATGTAATTCGCCAGATCACGAAGGACGGGAACATTACGACGTTCGCCGGAAACGGGCTGGTAGGGTCGTCCGTCGACGGCATTCCAGCCGCCACGGCTTCCTTGAACGACGTGGAAGGGATAGCGGTAGATGGCGTCGGTAACCTGTATCTTGCCGAGTTTGCAAGCCAACGCATCCGCAAGGTCAACTCCAATGGCATTATCACCACGGTGGCTGGGAATGGGAAGGAAGCGTATACCGGAGATAACGGCCCGGCGACGAGTGCTTCCCTCGACAGCCCCGGTGGCGTAGCCGTGGATTCGGCAAATAACATCTACATTTCGGACACGAATAACTACGTGATCCGGAAGGTCAACTCAAACGGCATTATCACCACTATCGCAGGGAACGCGGAACAGGGCTTTTCCGGCGACAATGGACCCGCGCTGAACGCCAGTTTCCGCGCGATCTTCGGGCTGGCCGTGGATTCGTCCGGTAATCTCTACGTTGCGGACCGTGACAACTTCCGCGTTCGCAGAATCGATGCTTCGGGGGCTGTTACTACCCTTGCCGGCAACGGAGCATTCCGATTTTTCTCCGACGGAACGCCAGCACGGAACGCCTTCCTGTCTCAACCTGTTGGGATTAATCCAGGCGTTGCGGGCAATCTCCTGGTTGCCGACCAAACCAACAACAGGGTTCGAACCATTGCCCCGAACCTGAATATATCCCTTTTCGCCGGGAACGGCGGAAAGGAATACAGCGGGGACAGTGGTCTGGCAACCGCCGCCGGCCTCTTTCATCCCACTTCTGTTGTAACCGACCGGTCGGGCAACACCTATATTTCGGACACATATAACAATTGCATCCGAAAGGTGACGGCTGGAATCATCACTACCGCGGCCGGCAACTGCGCTCTGCTAGCCGGCGGATACGCAGGCGATACCGGCCCGGCCACTCAGGCGTTGCTCAGTTTTCCACAGGGAGTCGCCGTCGATAACTCGGGCAATCTGTACATAGCGGACTACAACAACAACAAGGTCCGAAGAGTGGTGAACGGCATTATCACCACCTTCGCCGGCGACGGCCGCGCGGGTTACGCGGGAGACAATGGTCCGGCGGCGAAGGCCAGCCTGTATGGCCCGGCCGGCCTGGCATTCGACAGCACCGACAATCTCTATGTCGCCGATTCGCAAAATCGCCGGATTCGCGTGATCACGCCCGATGGCGGTAACATCACCACCTTTGCCGGCGGCGGGACGCGAACAGGCGTTTCAGCCGATTCCTTTCCGGCCACTCAGGCCGTCCTGGGAACTCCCGTCGGAGTGACGGTGGATGCGCTGGGAAATGTGTACCTCTCCGACGCAGGGTCTAATCGCGTTCGCAAGGTCTCGACCTCCGGTATCATCTCGACCGTTGCCGGGAATGGGACGGCTGGTTTTACGGGCGATGGCGGTCCGTCCACCCAGGCATCGCTGGACTACCCGTATGGCCTGACAGTCGATTCGGCGGGGAATCTATATATCGGGGATGGACTTAATAATCGTATTCGCGAAGTCCTTGCGCTTCCGCCGTCGCTCCAGGTCGATCAGACAAGTCTGTCCTTCTCGGCACAGAGTGGTGGCGGCCTTACGGATCCTCAACTGGTCAACGTCTCCAGTTTGCTTGCGGGTCAGGCTTACGCGGGCCTGGCTTACAAGGTAACCGCCACGACCGGTAGTGCGTGGCTGAAACTAAGTGCGGTGGAAGGCTCGACGCCCGGCACCATCAAGGTGTCCGCGGATCCTTCGGGTCTCAGCGCCAGCCCCAATCCGTATCAGGGCACGATAACGATCACCTCCGCCAGCACGGGCGTGAGCAAGACTGTATCGGTCAGCTTTGTGATCGCGCAGAACGATCCCCCGCAACTTAGCGTGGGAGCGAACGCTCTGGCGTTCGCCTTTGTCCAGGGTGCCTCCGCTTCGATACAGAACCTGGCGGTGACCAATACCGGCGGAGGATCTTTTTCTTTTTCGGCCTCCGCCTCCACTCCGGTTGGGAATTGGCTCACCGTTTCGTCATCGACCGGCGGCGTTGCGCCATCGCAGCCCGGATCGGTAACCGTGCAAGCCGATCCAACCGACCCGGGCCTTCCCCGCGGCCAGGGCACTTACACGGGCACTGTCGTGATCGGCAGTGACGCTGGTACCGCCACCATTCCCGTATCGATGACGATCAATGCGCTCACTCAGAAGATTCTGCTTTCACAGAGAGGATTGAAGTTCACGGCGGTATCGCATGGCCCTGCGCCCCTGCACCAGAACTTCGGCCTTTTGAACACGGGTCAGGGGACTCTTAACTGGACCGCGACTGCCTCCACCCTATCGGGAGGAGGATGGCTTACCATCGGCTCGGGAACGGGAACGTTTACGGCCGGGAGTTCCAATCCGCCGTTGAGCGGGGTTTCAGTCGCGGGCGATGCCAACCCTCCACTGCTCGACGTTTCAATCGACCCATCCAACCTCGACCCGAACGATTACTATGGAGAAGTCCTGGTGACCTCATCGACGGCGGGGAATTCGCCGCAGTCGGTTACGGTGATCGCTCACATCGTGCCGGCGAACGTCGATCCCGGACCGGATATACAGCCCTCCGGCTTGATTTTTACCGGCGTTTCCGGCTCGAACCCGAGTTCCCAGAATATCGAGGTTGTTTATTTGGCCCATGCCGATAACTACCAGACGTCGGTGGTTACGGATGACGGATCAGGGTGGCTGAAAAACGCGCCTACCACCTCCATATTGCTCCCAGGCCAGCCCGTTACCGTGGTTGTCTATCCCGATTTCACGACTCTCGCCGCGGGCATTTATCACGGAACCATCACGTTCGTGTTCAACGACAAATCCAGCCATTCCGTGGACGTCCTCGCAATAGTCTCCGGGGCATCGGGAACCTCGTCCTCCCTATCCGCGGATAGGATGAACCCCGTAGCCACGGCAGCGTTGGATTTCGTGACTCCCCCGGCACAATCGCTCGTCGCGCGGGGAGAGGGTGCTCCAGCCGCGCCCGCGCTCACGGCGGCCCAACCCGGAAGAGCGGGCCGGCCGCGCGTTGGATCGGACAAGCCGGCTTCCTTGCCGGGGCGTGACCTGCTTGAAGACGGAGGCAGCGGAACCCTCGCGATTCCGCAGGTTGCCGGTTCGATGACAGCCGCATCGGCCGCGGGAGGTCTGGCCCCTTACGCGCGGACCGCGAACCAGGGCTTGCAACCGAGAGGTACCTGCACGCCCTCCTTCACGGATCCTTTGACCATTCAGGTCGCCAAGCCACAATCCACGTTTACGGCCGCTCTACTGGATTCCGTCGACATTGAAGCTACGGCGCTTGATAAGTGCGGGCATCCAGTGGTGCCGGATCCCGCCAGCACGTTCACGGCGGCGTTTAGTATTAACTCTGGCCGCACTCCATACGATCAACCGATCACTTTCACATATACCGGCAATGGGACTAGCGGCACCTTTGGCGCCACGTGGCAACCCAAGACCGCCACACAGTCGCCCATTACCATCACGATCCTCTTTCTCACTGACGTTGGGCAAGGCGGCGCGGTCCTGACCTGTACCTTAGGCCCGATAACACCAACACCGCTGTTTACCGGCGTGAAAAACGCCGCCAGCGGCCAGTCCACTTATGTTGCTCCCGGCGGCGTCGTGTCCATCTATGGGCAACAGCTTGCCGATTCAACCGGAGGCCTTGACGGTCCTCCGTTCCCGCCCGAATTGAATGGCACAAAGGTGTTGCTTGCAGGCCAGCCTCTCCCGCTGCACTATGTTGGAGATGGGCAGATCAACGCTCAACTTCCCTTCGATTTGCCTGTGAATGCTACTCAGCAGCTCAAGGTGCAAAGGGGGACGACACAGTCGCTGCCGGAGGACATCGTTGTGGCGCCCGCCCAGCCCGCGGTGTACACGCAAGACCTGAGCGGCACTGGCGCCGGCGCGATTGCGCACGCTGGGGACTCCTCCACAGTGACTCCGTCGTCACCTGCGCATAGAGGTGAAATCGTAATCATTTACTGTAACGGCCTCGGACCGGTCGATCCGCCAGTGCAGCCCGGGACAGCCTCGCCCTTGGCCGGGCCGGTATCGGTTGCCAGGTATACTGTCTCGGTGACGATCGGAGGCGTTCCGGCGGACGTCAAATTCGCCGGGCTGTCTCCGGGTACGGCCGACCTGTACCAGGTCAACGTGCAAGTGCCGCAGGACGCACCGCTCGGCGATCAAATTCCGGTGATCGTCTCATCCATGATCCCGACAAACGTCTCCACGGACGTCTCGACACTCAGTAGTCCTCCAGTTACGGTTGCAGTGCAGTGAACGTACTTGATCAAGGGGAACCTCATGCCGAAACACAGCTTCAGACGGCGGTCTCTCATTACGTGCGTGGTATTCGGTTGCCTGGCTGCGGCTGCGGGGACCGCGCTGGCATCGCGGTACACTTCAGTTAATAGTCACAGGGACCATTCCACTGTCCGGCTCCCATCCCCAAATTTCAGGCCGCAGCCGGATCGTATGGCATCATCCCCGGAAGTCTTGCGGTCCTACGGGCAGATGCCCCTCATTTTTGAAAAGAACGAGGGGCAGACCGATCCGCGGGTTCAATTCGTGGCCCGCACCGGCGGGGCTACGGTCTTTCTGACCGGCACTGAGGCGGTGATGGCGCTTCGCAAGAACGGGCCGCATCCATCATCTGATGCCGTCGCATCGAAGGGCCGGCTCTCTTCGAAGGGGCGGCGCTCGAGCGGATTCGGGGAGCAGTCCGTAATCCGGATCCAAACTCTGCACTCCAATCCGTTCGCGCGTGCGGAAGGGGTCGAGCGCCTGCCTGGAATCAGCAACTACTTCATCGGTTCCGATCCGGCCAAATGGCACACGA
Organism: Bryobacteraceae bacterium; assembly: GCA_035638575.1. Classification (GTDB taxonomy): domain Bacteria; phylum Acidobacteriota; class Terriglobia; order Bryobacterales; family Bryobacteraceae; genus DASQZT01. The sequence continues at coordinate 19,108 of DASQZT010000093.1, read as the reverse complement.
ACATCCCACAATTTGGCAAGGTCCGCTACCACGATGTCTATGACGGTATCGACATGGTGTACTACGGAGACGGGCGCAACCTGGAATACGACTTCGTGGTGGCGCCGGGCGCGGACCCGAGCGCGATCCGGCTGGGTTTTGAGGGAGTGGACCGGATGTACGTAGCCTCGAACGGCGACCTGGTGCTTCAGATTGGGGAGAGACAAGTAAGGCAGCGGAAGCCCGTGTTTTACCAGGAAATGGGCGGGAAGAGGTACAAAGTCGCCGGTAACTACAAGATCTTCGCGGAGAACCGGGAGGCCGGAATTGTAGTGCCGCAATACGATCGTACGCGCGCTCTTGTCGTCGATCCGGTCCTCGTATACGCGACGTATCTGGGCGGGAGTGACCTGGACACTGCGTTAGCGCTGGCAGTCGACAGCGGCGGGAATGTGTATGTTCACGGCGATACCGCATCAGCGGATTTTCCCACGTTGCCCACCTCGTACCCGTCAAGCAGCCTGGGGTTTCTTGATGTTGATGTCTTTATTACAAAGATCGACAGCACGGGCACCAGACTCCTTTATTCCACGTACATCGGTGGCAGCGAACTCGATTTGGCCCACGGAATTGCGGTCGATACTGCGGGCAATGCTTACATTACGGGCGAAACTGAATCAGTCGGGGCTGCTTCGCAGAAGTTTCCACTGTGGAATCCGCTGCCCAACCTGACCACCGTGACGACCACCAATACCGCGTACGTAACCGAATTGAACAGCCAAGGTTCAGCACTGATTTTTTCAACGTATCTCGGCGGTTCTACATCCGATTCCGGCCGGGGGGTCGCCCTGGATCCCAATAACGGCATTTATATCGCCGGGCTTACGGCATCATCGGATTTTCCCACGACCCCGGGGGCTTTTCAACGAACCTTTGGAGGCAACGGGCAACCGGATTTCTTTGTTACTAAACTGAATCCGTCCGGGGCCGGAATTGCGTACTCGACCTATTTGGGCGGAGAGGGCACGGAATACTCGCCGAAACTTCGAGTCGATACAGGCGGGAACGCGTACATTGCCGGTTATACGGCTTCGAAACACTATCCGACCACAGCCGGAGTAGTTCAGGGCAGCCTTAATGGGAATTCAGATGCGGTCGTTACGAAACTAAATAGCACAGGCACCGGGCTCGTGTACTCAACGTATCTTGGCGGGAGCGGCGACGAGGGGATGGCCCAAATCAAGAGTGTGCCCGGGTATAACCAGGATCTCGGGCTGGGAGTGGACAGCCAAGGCAATGTATTCGTCGCCGGAAACACTCAGTCACCGGACTTCCCCGGCGTTACGGCAAGCGTATTCCAACCAACCAATAAAGGATTGCAGGGGGGCAACTTCTTTGTCAGCAAGCTGAATCCGGCCGCCACTGGCGTCGTTTTCTCGACATTTGTTGGAGGCAGTGTGGCCGATATGGCTTCGGGCGTGGCGATCGATGTGTTCGGGAATGCTTACATCACGGGATCGACACATTCCAGCGATTTTCCAAGCGTAAACGCCACCCAACAATACGGTGGGGGGTGGGATGGCTTTGTGGTCAAGTTGAAAGGGGATGGAACGAAACTCCTCTTCGCAACCTATTTCGGGGGGACCGGCGATGATTTTGCTTCCGATATCGTGCTGGATGCGGTCGGCGGGATCTATTTTTGTGGCACAACCAGCCCCGGTAATCTTCCGCCGGCTCAAGCAACACCCTTCCAGTATGGCGGTGGCTCTTCCGACGCGTTCGTTGCCAAACTGTCCGGGGCGAACGTAACTATCACCATGAGCACGAGCGCCGGTTCGACCCCGGGTTCCCGAATTATTCACGCAGTAATAAAGAACCTGGGACCCGATACGGCCGACAAGTATTTTCTTGATGTGAAACCTGATCCGCCTCCTTGTGCGAATATCCCGCCGACCTGCTCATCGTCAAATTCCGGCCTGCCCGCGACTTGCAGTGGCGACGGCCAAAGCGGGATTAAAGCGCAATTGCCGGATTTGAATGCCAATGCTTCGACCCAAATCGACATTCCAGCAACCGCCACCAGCGGAAACAATTGTAACGCGAATGGTAGCGGGGGATCTGAGACGAACAACCCTGGTGGGGACGATGGGGGGACCACCACCGCCCCGCTCAACCCCGGAACTGCAATCACGGTCGATACCGTGCTTTCGGGAAGCAGTCAGGACTTGGGGATAACGGTCACCCAAGATCAGGACGGCGGGAGTCCGTCTCCGACGGCGTACACTTGGGCGCCCGGTACCCCACACACGCTGTCGGTCCCTCAGCAAGCGATCCCCGCTGCCAATAATGGAACAACATATGCCTTTCTTAACTGGGAAGATAACACTACATCGCCGAGCCGGACCATCCCGTCGGCTCCTTCAATGCCCACGACCTATACGGCGACTTACAAGGTATCCCAATACCTGCTGCAATATGTCACGATAGGAGGAGGAACGGTCACGGGGGCGCAGGCGGGCACTTACGTTAATGCCGGGACATCCGTAACGCTTACCGCGATACCTAGCCTTGGCAACAATTTTTCCAAGTGGACAGACGACCTTCACGGAAGCGGCAATACGCTGGGCACTGCTACTACTCTGACCTTCTCGATGAATTCGCCTAAGACGGTTACAGCGGTTTTCGTGCCGAGCCTGCCAGTGGCGACGATGATTTCCCCGACGCCGGGCACGACCCTCCCCAGCACCAGCGTGACCTTTTCCTGGAACGCCGCGACGAACGCGGCCCAGTATTGGCTGAACGTGGGCAACGCACCGGGCACGGGGGAGTACACCACCGGAGCGCTCACCGCCACGTCTAAAACGGTTAGCGGACTGCCTTGCGACGGCCGGACGCTGTACGCCTCGCTGTTTACGATGTTCAACGGCGCTGCCGACTACGTCAGGCCGCCCCAGCCGTACACGTATACGGCGTGCAGCAGTGGCCCGCCACCGGCTACGATTTTTTCCCCGGCGCCGGGCACGACACTCCCCGGCACGAGCGTGACCTTTTCCTGGAACGCCGCGACGAACGCGGCCCAGTATTGGCTGAACGTGGGCAACGGACCGTCCACCGGGGAGTACGCCACCGGAGCGCTCACCGCGACCTCTAAGACCGTTAGCGGGCTGCCTTGCGACGGCCGGACGCTGTATGTCTCGCTGTACACGATGTTCAATGGCGCTGCCGATTACACCCGGCCGCCGCAGCAGTACACCTATGCGGCGTGCAGCAGTGGCCCCATAGTGGCTACGATGACTTCTCCCACCCCGAATACCACGTTGACCAGCACGAGCGTCACGTTCTCCTGGACCTCTCCGCCGAATGCGGCCAGGTATTGGCTGGACGTGGGCAACGGACCACTCATGGGCGACTACGCCACCGGAGTGGTCACTACGACCTTCAAAACCGTCAGCGGGCTGCCTTGCGATGGCCGGAAGCTGTATGTCTCGCTGTATTCAATGTTCAACGGCGCGTTCGATTACACCAGGCCGCCGCAGCAGTACACCTATACGGCGTGCAGCAGTGGCTCGATAGTGGCGACGATGAGTTCTCCGACGCCGGGTACACTACTTCCCGGCATCACCGTGACGTTCTTCTGGAATCCCGGGACGAATGCGGCCAGGTATTGGCTGGACGTGGGCAACGCTCCGCTCACGGGGGAATACACCACCGGAGCGCTCACCGCCACCTCCAAGACGGTCAGCGGGCTGCCTTGCGACGGCCGGACGCTGTACGCCTCGCTGTATACGATGTTCAACGGCGCTGCCGATTACACCCGGCCGCCGCAGCAGTACACGTATACGGCGCCGTCCCTCTTCTCCTGCGGTATAGTGATCGTCGTGCCGGGGAACGCGCAGAGTCCTCCACTTCCCGGCGCCGCCGCTCAATTCTGATCGGCGCGGCTATGCGCATCGGCGGGTTATCGGGGCCGCGTCCCAGCCGTTTGCGCAGCTTTCGAGCACTGCTCTTACCGCGGCAGCGTCACCGTGAACACGCTTCCCTCGTCGGGCCGGCTGGCCAGTTCTACGGCGCCGTTGTGCGACTCGGCGATCCATTTCACGATGGAAAGGCCCAGGCCGAAGCCCCCTTCTTCGCGCGAACGGGCTTTATCGGCGCGATAGAAGCGCTCGAAGACGTGCGCCGCGGCTTCCGGCGCGATGCCCGGACCGGTGTCCGAAACCCGGATCCGCACATCCGGGCCCTCGGCCTCCAGGCTGGCCGTCACCCGGCCGCCGGACGGCGTGTAGCGAATCGCATTGTCGAGCAGATTCATCACCAGCCGGCGCAGCAGTTCCTCGTCGCCGCGGAACGGCACGTCGCCGCCGCCGCGGCATTCCACCTGGATGTTGCGCGAGGCCGCCAGCGTCTGCACCGAGCGGCAGCAATCGGCCATCAGGTCGTTGAAATAGAACTCCGCAACCTGCAGGCGGAAGTGCCCCGCGTCGGCGCGCGCCAGGTTGAGCAGATCGTCCACCAGGCGCGAAAGACGCCGCGATTCGTCCAGGATGATCGCCAGGGACTCCCGGTATTCGGCGGGTCCGCGGTCGCGGAAAAGCGCTACTTCGGCCTCGCCGCGGATCACCGAAACCGGCGTCCGCAACTCGTGCGAAGCGTCCGCCACGAAACGCCGCATGCCCTCGAAGGACTGGTCCAGGCGCGCCAGCAGCTCGTTGAAGGAAGCCGTCAGCACTTTCAGCTCCTCGGCGGCATTGCCGATGTCCAGGCGCGTCTCCAGGTTGCTGCCGGTGATCCGGCGCGACTGCTCCGCCATCCAGCCCAACGGAGCGAGGCTCCGCGTGGTCAGCAGGTATCCGCCTACCCCCGCGATGCCCAGCAAAAACGGCAGGCCGAAAAACAGCACGCGCCGGACCACCTGGAGGCTGGCCTGGATCGAGTCCAGAGGCTCCGCCGCCAGGACCAGGTAGGAGACGCCGCCCGCCGTCAACCGGTGTGCCGCGGCGCGCCCGCCGGATTTTCCGAAGTGCGGCATCGGCACCACCGCGTCCGTTTCCCGCCAGCTGCCCGCCGCCACCGATTCCAGCTCGGATTGCGCCCCGGGAGAGCTGGCGGCCAGCATGCGACTGCCTGCGAACACGGCGACGGTGCTGCCCCTGAGCCGCATTTCGGAAACCGCTTCCGCCGCGGCTTTTGGAATGTCCCCCTTCAATTCATCGATCTCGTCCAGAAACAGGTTGGCCGCGGTGCTGGCTTCCTCCGAGAGGCGCTCGTCCAGCCGCGCCTCCAGCGCACCCGCCAGGACCCCGTACAGAAACACGCCGAACAGCACGAACAGCAGCGAAAAAAACGCCACGTACCAGGCCGTGATGCGAAACCGGAAACTGTGGATCATGACGCCGTCACCACGTGCCTAATCATCTCCGGCTCCCGGTTGGACTGTCAGGATGTAGCCCTCGCCCCGGCGCGTGTGAATCAGGCGCTGCCCGTAGCCCGTATCCAGCTTGTTGCGCAGGCGCTTCACGTAGACATCGATGATATTCGAAAACGGATCGAAGCTCTCGTCCCAGACGTGTTGCGCGATCCGCTCCCGGCCCACCACCCGCCCCTCGTTCAACACCAGGAATTCCAGCAGGGCGTATTCCTTGGCCGTCAGCCCCACCGTCTTCCCCGCGCGCGTGACCGCGTGGCTCCCCGTGTCCAACGTCAGATCGGCGACGCGCGCCACCGGCGGGCGCAGCGTGGTGGAGCGGCGCAGCAGGGCGCGCAGCCGGGCCAGCAGTTCCTTGAAGTCGAAGGGTTTCGTCAGGTAATCGTCGGCTCCCGAGTCCAGGCCCGCCACCCGGTCGTCCACCGAATCGCGCGCCGTCAGCATCAGGATCGGCGCCCGGAATCCAGCCGCACGCAGTTCCCGGCAGACCGAGTGGCCGTCGCGCACCGGAAGCATGACGTCGAGGATCACCAGGTCGTACTCGTTCACCGAAGCCTGGTACAGCGCCTGCTCGCCATCGCGCGCGACGTCGACGGCGTAGGCCTTCTCGCGCAGCCCCTTGGCGATAAAGCCGGCCACCCGAACCTGGTCTTCCACCACCAGAATCCGCACGCTACCCCGCCGCGGCCGGATCCCCGTCCGGCGCCTGCAACAGGCGTTCGTAGACGCCGCGCGCCGCCCGCTGCGCCGCGATCTTCTTGGTTCGGCCCTCCGCCTGGCCGTACCAGTCCTTGCCCACCTTAACCTCCACCGTAAACATCTTCGCGTGTTCCGGACCGCGCTCGCGCACGATAGTGTAGCGCGGCTGCGGCAGCTTGCGGGCCTGCGCCAGCTCCTGCAGCGCGCTCTTGAAATTCGCGATGGCCGGCTGGATATCCGTGCCCGCGTCTTCATCGCTCGCGATCGGCGCGTCCAGGATGTTCGCCGACACGAAGCAGCGCGCCGCGTCCAGTCCGCCGTCCAGGAAAATGGCCGCGATCACCGCTTCCAGGCCATCCACCAGCAGGGTCTTCTTCGCCCGCCCCCCGCTCATTTCCTCGCTGCGTCCCAGTTCCAGGAAGCTGCCCAGGTCCAGCCGCCGCGCCACCCCGTGCAGGTGCGCGGCGCTAACCAGGTGCGCCTTCTGGCGCGACAGTTCGCCTTCGCGATATTCGGGATTGCGGCGAACCAGCGCCTCGGCAATCAGGAACCCGAGCACCGAGTCGCCCAGGAATTCGAGCTGCTCGTTGTCGCTCAACGGAGTACCCGCGCCGTTGCGCAATTCGTTGGCCAGCGAGCTGTGCGTCAGCGCCCGCTGCAACAGCTCAGGATTCGCGAAATGGTAATCGATCCTGTGCTCCAGCGCTGCCTGGTCCACGCGCATCGGGAAGCTTTACTTCTTCCCTTGGGAAGCGGCGGCCTTCACCGCCTGGGCCACCTGCTTGATGGTCGGGTGAAGCTGCGGATCGGCCAGCAGTTTGTCGCAGATGGCGATGGCTTCGTCGTTCTTGCCCGCGTTCTGATAGGCCGAAGCCAGCCGCACCTGGTACGCCGGTTGCGGATCTGCATCCGCCGCGGTCTTGAACTCGGTGATGGCCACGTCGTACTTCTTGCGTGTCAGGGCCATCAGGCCCAGATCGTTGTGGGCTTCGGCGGTGTACGCCTTCTTGCCTTCCTCCCACTGCGCGTCGGTGATCTGCGGATTGGGCTTCGGTGCGGTCTTCAGCATATCGATGGCGTCGTTGAGGTACTTGGTCGCCTTGGTGAACTTCTCTTCCCGGTCGAGATCGTTTTCGCGGGTTTTGGTTGCCAGAATTCCGCCCAGCGACAACATCCCCTGCATGCTCTTGGGGTTGAACTCCAGAAGCCTTTCGAATTGGATCTGGGCGTTGACCGAGTCGCCCTTCTGTTGGTAGGCCATGCCCTCCATGGTCAGAGCCGCTTCTTTGTAGAACGTGTCGGTGTATTTCGTCAGCAGGTCTTCCGCGCCTTTGATGACTCCGTCCATGTTGTTCGCCTGCTGCGCCTGGAAGAGCGCTATCACCGCCGCCGATTCGCCCGCCGACTTCGCGTTCGGCACCATTTGCTGGCCGCCCTTGGCTTGCTGTCCCTGCTGTGCCAGCAGGCCCCAAAGACCGGTCGCCGATACCAGGAGGCCGGTGAGTATCATTCGTTTCATTGCCAAAAAACTCCTTCGATTATCCCTACTGTCTCGAACTTTGCTGAATGCCTTGCTGGGCCTCCTGGCGCGCCTTCTCCGACGCGCCCTCGACCTTCAGAGCATCCTGAAAATACTTCGCCGCCGGTTCGCGTTCGCCCGCGGCCAGGGCCAGTTTGCCCAAATACACCAGCGCCCAGGCGTGCACCGGCGCCTCCGGTTGCAATTCCAAGACCTTCTGGAAAAGCCGCTCCGCCGTCTCCGGATCTTTCTCCAGGGTCGCGATCCGCGCCAGCCCGTAGTAAACCGCCGCGTGCACGGGCTCCTGATCCGTCTGCTGCAACGCGTCCAGATACAGCTTCTTCGCCTTTTCCAGTTCCCGCGCGGCGTAAAGATTGTCGGCGTCGTTCAGGGTCTTGGCCGCGCCGGTGAGCGGGGGCGGTGGTGGCGCCGCCGGTTGCGCGCTCCTCACCACGTGCGCCGGAGCCGCCTCCCTGGCGAATTCCACTCCTGCCAGCCGCCTTTCTTCCTTCATCAGGTCGATGGCGCCGGCCAGGTCCGGGTAGTACACCTGCATCGACGCTTCCTGCTTCTCGTATACCGGCAGCCGCTCGGAGAAGAACGGCGTCAGAATGAAGCCCTGCAAAAGGGCCTGTTGCACATCGCCGGGCCGGTGATCCAGCCTGGCTTCCACCGCCTTGATCAGCGATTCCGTGGCGAGTTGCACGAAGTCGTTCTTGAACGAATCGTCCAGCGCCTGGGCGCGCTGCGCGTGGTCCGCGAGGCCCTTCTTGCGGTCCAGGATCTCCTGGTGGCGGATCGCCAGGGGATCGAGCAGGTAGTGCAGATAGCCGTGCCGCACGTCGAAAATCCGCGGCTCGGGCGACGGCGTTATGACCATGAAATCTTCGAATCCGTAGCTGCGTCTCTGCACCTGGTTGGGCGCTGCCTGCAATTCGATGAAGATCTGGAAGCGCCGTCCCGTCAAGCCCGATGTCTGCTGCCGCAAGTAGGTGTTCACCTGCATCACGGCGTCGATGACCGGCCCGTGGTAGTGTGCGATGTACTGGTCGATGGCCCTCTGCGAGCGCTTCCAAAGATCCTCCAGGCCGGCCTCTTTGTAGAACGCCGCCAGCAGCGGAGACAGTCCGTTCAGGGCGCCCACATCCGGCGGAATCTCCGCCCCGCGCCTGGTGATGGCGAAGCCCGGAGGCCCGCCCGCCGTCAGGCCGAAGGAGATGTACTGGCTCAGCTCCGCCGTGTCCGTGCGTCTGCGGTGTTTCTGGAAAAACTCCTCGAGCGCGGGAAGCGACGGGATATCGCGCTTGGCGATTTCCGCGCGGATGGCCTTGCGCAGGGGATGGCCGTTCGGCGAATCCAGATCCGCGTCGTAACCGGCGGCATTGATGGCCGCCATCACGGTGAACAGGGTGGGGCTGGCGTCGAGTTGGCCCGTGTCCTGGCCGTTTGCCCGGAGCAGGAAGACGACCGCCAGAAGGCCTGCATACACGAATCGATACAAGTATATCCGCCTAAACACTCTCATTTTAGCTTAGTCGCAACCTGCCCGCAGGCCAGCGCTCTTCCCCCAGCCGTCTGCTACATTCCAGAAGGACACACCGCGATGAGCCACCACACGCTTCCGGGCATCCTCCTTGCCCTGATTCCCGCGTGCCGCGCATCGGCGGATTCCCTGCCGCCGCATCCGCGCCTCCTCTTCACTCCCGAATCGGTCGCCCTGGCGCCCGGCGATTGTCGAACCCGATACCGTGAGGTCAGCCCCGGGAACTTCCGCGCCGCGCCGGCAGTCTAATCCTCCGAGGGGAAGGCGCACGCCCGGCGCAGGCCGGTAATTCATCGTAAAAATATGCAAGCCAGCCCTGTCACTACGAAAGGCCGCGCCCAAAGGGTGAGGAAGAACCTGAGGCAAGGCATGGCGCTTGCCTGGGCGGCCTCGCCGCGCTCGCTGATTCGCTTTTCGTTGCTAGGGATGGTCAGCTCGGTGATGCCGCCCATCGCTGTTTATTTGGGAGCGCGTCTGGTCAACCGCATCGCCGAAGCCCGTTTGCACTCGCTTCATTTCAAGGACCTGCTCCCCATCGTGATCGGCTTGTGGCTCGCCGCCGCGGTGCAGCGGGCCATCGGCGCGTATATGGGCTACGGTAGGAATCTGTTCGTCCGCCGCGTGCAGTTGGAGGCGGAGCGCCGTTTGCTTGCGCAGGGCTCCAAGGTCGACATCGGTCACTTCGATAACTCCGACTGGCACGATCGCCTGGCGCGCGCCAAGCGCGACGTCTCCTGGCGGCCGGGCGACCTCACGTGGTCGGTCCTGGGACTGTCGGGCAACATCGTGACCATCGTGCTGATGGCGTCGCTCCTGGCCAGCCTCCACTGGCTGCTGGTCTTTCTGGCGCTGGCGGCGGCAGGGGCTTCGCTCGCTCTGGAGCGCCGCGTGACGTCGCGTCTCTACGAGTTCTTCTACAAAGAGACGCCCGAAGAGCGGGAACGCGAGTATCTGGGCGACCTGCTGGTCCAGCCCCGCTCCACCAAGGAAATCCGGGCCTACGTTCTGGCCGACTACCTGCTCGGAAGGCACGGCAAGCTCACCGAGGATCTTTTCCAACAAAGGGAGCGCATGTACCGGTCGGCCACTCGCATCTCGATGCTGACCGGCTTCGTGACCGGGACGGCCCTCGCGCTCGCTTACGTGTTCGTGGCCTTCCGGGGAGTGGCCGGCACGATCGACCCCGGCGGCGTGGTGCTGGTGATCGGCGCCTTCACGTCGGTCGCCGGGACCCTGGGACAGATTTCGAGCACGTTTGTGGCGGTCGACCAGCACACCACTTTCCTCGACGACTACTTTTCGTTCCTGGCCATCGAGCCGCTGGTGCCTGTGCCCGCCCAGCCTCATTCCGTGCCGGAGCGGCATATCGATGCCATCGAGTTCGACAATGTCACGTTCTCGTATCCCGGTGGAACGGAGCCGGCCGTTACGGGGTTGAACTTGCACATCCGCAGGGGCGAGCTGATCGCCCTGGTTGGCGAGAACGGGGCTGGGAAGAGCACGCTGGTCAAGTTGCTGCTCCGCTTTTACGATGCCGATCAAGGCTCGGTGCGCGTGGGCGGCGTCGATGTCAGGAATCTGGATCCTCAGACGCTGCGCAGCCGGATCGGTGTGCTGTTTCAGGACTACGCGAGCTACGAGCTGTCCGTCCGTGAAAACGTCGTGATGGGCCGGCCGGACGGCAAGGTCGACGACGGGCGGGTGTTGGAGGCTCTGCGGGACTCTCGCAGCGAGTGGCTGTTGAAGAAGTTGCCCAACGGTCTCGATTCCAAAGTGGGCAGGCTCTTCGAAGGCGGTCACGACCTGTCGGGCGGCGAGTGGCAGCGCCTCGCGCTGGCCCGGATCATGTACCGCGACGCCGACATCTGGATTCTGGACGAGCCGACATCCTCGCTGGACCCCGAGGCCGAGGCGGGAATCTTCGCCGAACTGAAGGAGAATCTCGAAGGCCGTATCGGCATCGTGATCTCGCACCGGTTCTCGACGGTCCGGATTGCCGATCGCATCGCCGTGATCGCCGGCGGGCGGGTTACGGAATTGGGTACCCACGAGGAATTGCTTCGGGCCGGAGGCCGCTACGCGCAGCTCTTCGAGTTACAGGCCGCCGGTTATCGCTGACGTATGTTAGCGCTCCGACAGCGCGCGCGCCAAAAGGGGCGCCACTCCCAATCGTACTGCCCACCTTTCCAGGTACTCTATATCCAGCCCGGGGTTTGTGGCCACGATCCCGGCGATGTCGTACCACTGCCGGTCCGAGATCTCGCCGCCGTCGCGATACCATTTCAGTTTTGCCAGCAGGATGTCCTCGGCCGTTGCGATCGGGTATTCGGCCGTCTCACCTAGAAACTCCAGGCTGCCCTTTGTAGCCCGCGCCAGTTGAGTCAGGTGGAAGTCGTCGTTTGCGGGAAAGATATCGACCTTCTGGGCGGTAAGCATATGGATCACGTTGAAGGAACGGCCGGCCAGGATCGCGTCGCGGATTTGGGTTGGCTCGACATACCAGTCCGGACCGAGTGCGGCAGCAAGCGCCTGCGCCTGTTGCGGCAGCACCCGCGCAACGATATCGATGTCCACCGTGGCGCGCACTATGCCGCGGGCCGAGGACGCAACGGAACCACCGATCAGATACGCTATTCCCAGGCGCTCGAACGCGCCGGATACGAGCCTAACAACGGTCGCGAGCGGGTCTGGTGTCATCTGGAAGTACGTCGCCGTAGACTTTGCGGAACAGTTCGGGGCCAAGGTTCTGCCGCGCCGTTCTCAGAAACAGTTCGCGCTCGTCCGCATTGGGGTAGCGTTCCCGCATGCCGGCTCTCGCGAACGCGCGGAGCAATGCAGAGTACTCGAAAGTCTGCCGCAACTTCTGCGAGACCGGCATCTTCCGGTGGAGGTCGATGAATACCGCCCAGGCCTCGGGCGATGTGTCTCGGGGGCGCATACCTACATGATAGCCGTGGGCGGCGCGGGCTCGTCGGGATGGCCGGCGTTGCGCAGCGGAATCTGGACCATGTAGTAGCCCAGCAGAACCAGCACGCCGAAGCCCAGCAGCACCGGCGGCTGGGCAAAGATCTTCGGCAGCTTCAGCTCCCAGAACTGGCAGGCCGCGAGCAAGAGGCCGGTGAGCGCTTCACCGGCGATCAGGCCCGAGGCGGTCAGCACTCCCGCGTTTTCCACGCGCGCCTTCTGTGCGTCGTTCAAGCCGCGCCGGTCGCGCATGGTGTCGGTTAGCCAGCGGATCACGCCACCCAGGAAAATCGCGAAGGTGGTCTCGAGGTTGATATACATGCCGACGGCGAAGAGCATGGGGCTGCGCACTTGCAGCAGGATCAGGGCGAAACCCATGAAGATGCCCACTACCACGAGCGGCCAGGGCATGTTGTGGCCCACGATGCCTTGCGACAGCATGGCCATCAGGCCGGCCTGCGGCGCGGGCAACTTGGCGTCGCCGAAACCGGAACCGCCTGCCTTGATATTGCCGGCGTGCAGGATGAACAGCGGGAAGTAGAGCACCGCGCTGGCCACCAGGATGCCCAGCAGGTCGCCTATCTGCATGTACTTCGGCGTGCCGCCGAGAATGTGCCCCACTTTCAGGTCCTGGAGCATTTCGCCGGCCACCGCCGAAGAGACGCACACCACCGCCGCCACACCCAATACCGCGGCCACACCGGCGGTGCCCGACACGCCGATGGAAACCATGAGCAGCGCGGCAACGATCAGGGTGGACAGGGTCAGGCCCGATACCGGGTTGTTCGACGAGCCGATCATGCCCACCAGGTTCCCCGACACCGCGGCGAAGAAAAACCCGAGGATGATCATGACCACCGCCGCCACGATGGCGCCCGAGAGGATCTGGGCGAAGTAGAAATACAGGGCGATCATGCACAGGAATGTGGCGCCCAATCCGGCGAACACGACTTTGGAGCTGAGGTCGCGCTGGGTGCGCAGGGTGGATTCGATCTGGCCCCCCGATTTCTTTAGGTCGGAGACGGCCCGCTTCATACCGATGGCCAGGCTCTTGCGCATGCGGAAGAGCGTGTTGGCCGCGCCCACCAGCATGCCGCCCACCGCGATGGGCCGCACGATGAACTTCCAGACCTGGGTGTTCATCCCGCCCCAGGCATCGTCGCCGGCGCCGGGCGGGAGGATGGCCTGAAGCTGCGGTCCGAGGAAGTAAATCAGCAGCGGCACCATGAGGCCCCAGGCCACCAGGCCGCCCGCAAAGTTCAGCGACGCGAGCGTGGGGCCGATGATGTATCCCACCCCGAGAAAGGCGGGGCTCACCGCGGGCGCCGAGACGGTGGTGATTCCGCCGGCGCCCACGGAAATGGGGTTGGCGCCGATGCCGAGCCGCACGCGGGTCACTCCCATCGTGCCGACCTTGACCATGAAGTCGCGGCTCTGGTCGTAGAGTTTGAGCGCGCCCAGAAAATAGAGAGCGGCGCCGAACCCCATGGCTTGAAACAACAATATGGCGGCCTTGCCGCCGCGCTGGCCCGCCTTGTGGATCTCCGATGCCGCCACCGATTCGGGGAAAGGCAGGTCCGGATCCTCCACCATCACGCGGCGCAACAGGGTGACGAACAGGATGCCCAGGATGCCGCCCACCATCATCAGCGCGGTAGACTTCCAATAGGCCTCGCCGAAGTCGAACGACTTCCAGGCGCCGGACAGCACGAATGCCGGAATGGTGAAGATGGCTCCCGCCGCAACCGATTCGCCGATGGATCCGACGGTTCGCGCGATGTTCTCTTCCAGAATCGAGCCGCCCATCAGCCGCAGCAGGGCCATGCCGATGACCGCGGCGGGATAGGTCGCGGCAATCGTCATGCCGGCCTTCAACCCCAGGTAAGCGTTGGCAGCCCCCAGGACTCCGGTCATGACTAGGCCGATCAGCACCGCCCTGAAGGTGAACTCCCGCATGGAGGTCGTTTCCGGCACGTAGGATTGAAACTTCTTTTGGGTATCGGGAGGCGTCATTGCAGTTTCGTCCTCACTCTATCACTCAGTTGCTTGCCGTCCACGGTCTTGCCTTTCAGCTTCGCCTGCGCGGCCTTCATCACCACGCCCATCTGATTGAGCGACGTGATGCCCGTTTCGGCAAGGGCCTCGGCAATAGCGGCCTCGATCTCCTGGTCGCTGGCCCCCGCCGGCAGGTAGCTTTCGATCAGCGCGCGCTCCGCCTCTTCTTTCTCCGCCTGCTCCGGCCGGCCTCCCTTGCGGAACATGTCGGCGGCGTCGGTGCGCTGCTTGATCAGCGACTTGAGTACCTGCATCTCGGCCGCTTCGTCGAGCGGCTTGGGGGAATCCACCTTCAACTTCATGAGCGCGGCCTTGATCATGCGGAGGGCGCTCAACCGGGCCTCCTCGCGGCCCTTCATGGCGGCAACCATGTCCTGCTGGATGCGATCGATCAGTGGCATGATGTCTGCTATTCTAAAGGACTACCTTCACGATGTACATCCGAAAGCAACGACTACTCACTCCTGGCCCGACGCCTCTTTATCCGCCTGCCCTGCACGCGATGATGGCGTCGGACATCCACCACCGCACGGAAGATTTCCGTAAAGCGTACCGCTCATGCCTTGCCGACCTGAAGGAAGTGATGGGCACCGCGCACGACGTGCTGATGTTTGCCGCATCCGGCACGGGCGCTATGGACGCATCGGTCTCGAACCTGTTTTCCAAAGGCGACCGCGTCGTGGTCTGCTCGGCGGGCAAGTTCGGCGAGCGCTGGGCCGAAATCGCCAAGGCCTACGGGCTGGAGGCCGACGTCCTCACGATGCCCTACGGCGACGTGGTGCGGCCCGAGCAGGTCGAAGCGGCGCTCGCCCGGCACCCCGATGCTAAAGGCGTGTTCGTGCAGGCGTCGGAGACCTCGACGGGCGCGGCCCACGATGTGCGCTCGATGGCCGCGGCGGTCGGCAAGACCGACGCCATCCTGGTGGTGGACGCCATCACGGGGTTGGGCACCATGCCGCTGGACATCGACGGCTGGGGGCTCGACGTGGTGATCGGCGGCTCGCAGAAAGCCTTCATGATCCCGCCGGGGCTGGCCTTCCTGTCGATCAGCCCCAAGGCGTGGAAGTTCACCGGGACGGCCACGCTGCCGCATTACTACTTCAACTTCAAGAAGGAGAAGAAGAGCGGCGACGCCGGCGAATCGAGCTGGACTCCTTCCACGGCGCTGATTCTCGCGCTGGCCGAAGCGCTGCGCTACGTGAAGCAGATCGGGATGGGGCACCTCATCGAAAACGCGCAGATGCTGGCCACGGCGACGCGGGCCGCCGTCCAAAGGCTGGGGCTCGAGCTGTTCGCGCCGGGCTCGCCGGGTTCCTCGGTGACCGCCGTGAAAGCGCCGGTGGGCCTGGATTCCGGGGTGATCGTGAAGGAGTTCCGCAACCACTTCGGAGCGATCATCGCCAACGGGCAGGGCTCGATGAAGGGGCAGATCTTCCGCATCGCGCACCTGGGCTACTTCGATTTCGCCGATCTCTTCGCGGTGATCGCGGGCCTGGAGATCATCCTCAACGCCAACGGCCACCCCGTGCAACTGGGCTCCGGCGTGGCCGCCGTGCAGGAAGTTTACGAGCGCGCGGCGATCAAGGTCCCGGCTGCCATATGAACGTCCTGATAGCCGAGCCTCTCGCGCCGGCGGGGATCGAGCTGTTCCGGTCCGAGGCCGGGTGGAACACGATCGTTTCCAATCCCAAGGAATATCTGCAGCATCTCGCGGAAGCCGATGCGCTGCTGGTGCGCAGCGCCGTGCAGGTGACCCGCGCGGTGCTGGCGGGCGCGCCCAGGCTGCGGGTGATCGGGAGGGCAGGGGTGGGCGTGGACAACGTCGATCTCGACGCCGCCACCGAGGCCGGCGTGCTGGTGATGAATACCCCCGGCGGCAATTCCGTCTCGGTGGCCGAGCACACGCTGGCGCTCATGTTGGCGATGGCGCGGCGCATCCCGCAGGCCAACGCATCCACGCGCGCCGGCAAGTGGGAAAAGAAGAAATTCATGGGCAGCGAGCTGCGCGGCAAGACGCTGGGAATTGTCGGCCTCGGCAGCATCGGGCGCGAAGTGGTGAAGCGCGCGCGCTCCTTCGAGATGCGCATCGTGGCGCACGATCCGTACGTGACCTCGAAGATCGCGCAGGATCTGGGCGTGGAGCTGGTGAGCCTGGCGGAGCTGTATAGATCGAGCGACTATATCACGCTGCACGTGGCCGCCACACCCGAGACGCAGGGCATGCTCTCGCGCGCCGCATTCGCGCAGATGAAGGACGGCGTGCGCATCGTCAACTGCGCGCGGGGCGAGCTGGTGGACGAGGCGGCGCTCCGGGAAGCGGTGGAATCGGGCAAAGTGGCGGGCGCGGCGCTGGACGTGTTCGCGGCCGAGCCGGTGCCGCCGGGCGTTGCCCTGTTCGGCTCCGAAGCCGTGCTGGCCACGCCGCACATCGGCGGGGCCACCGAAGAGGCGCAGGAGATCGTCGGCGTGCGCATCGCCGAGCAGGTGGTGGAGTACCTGAAGCACGGCGTGGCGATCAACGCGGTCAACATGCCGTCGCTTTCGCCGGAACAGTACCGCGTTCTGGGCCCCTACGCCGACCTGGCGGAGCGCCTGGGAAATTTCGCCGCGCATATCGCCAAGGGAAATCCGCGCAGCGTGCGGCTGGTGTATTTCGGCAGGATCGCCGACGGCAACACCAATCTGCTGCGCAACGCGGGAGTCGCCGGCGTGCTGGCGCGCTCCTCTTCGATTCGGGTGAACCTGGTGAACGCCATGCAGGTGGCCGAGCAGCGGGGATGGACCGTGGTGGAGGGCCGCGAGCCGCGTTCAGTCCACACCGATTCGATCCGCCTGGAGCTGGTGACCGACCACGCCGTGACCACCGTGGAAGGCGCGGTCTTCCAGGAGACGCCGCGGCTCACGCAGGTGGACGGCATCTACTGCGAAACGCCGCTGACCGGCTTCCTGATTTTCATGAAGAACCAGGACGTGCCGGGCGTGATCGGCCACGTGGGAACGGTGCTGGGCCGGAACCGCATCAACATCGCGAATTTTTCACTCGGCCGGCGCGACGCCCCGTCCGCGCCCGGCGAGCCGCGGGAAGCCGTGGCGCTGGTCTCCATCGACGAACTGGTGCCCGATGCCGTGCTGGCGCAACTGCGCGAGCATCCCGCCGTCCGCTTCGCCCGCTCGGTGGAATTCCGCTAGGCGCTCCCTTTTCGCCTGCCCGCCCGTCTATCCTGAGGTCATGGATTTCCGCCACGCCATCCGGATGCTCTCGAAGTAGCCCCGCGTTCACTCTGGTTGCCGTGCTGTCGCTGGCCCTGGGGATCGGCGCCAACACGGCCGTCTTCAGCGTCGTGAACTCCGTATTGCTCCGCCCGCTGCCCTATGCCGAGCCGGACCGCCTGGTGCGCGTCGGCCAGCAGGTCAGCCTGGACTCCGTCAGTATTCCCGAATACGACTTCTGGAAAGAGCACGGCGCCGCTTTTGCCTCCGCTGCCGGATATCGCGGCGGCGGAGAGCGCAGCCTCCTCGCCGGGACCGGCCGCGAGTGGATTCGCGCCATGACCGTCACGTCGGATTTCTTCCGCACGGGCGGCGGACTTTCGGCGCCGACCCTCAGGTCCTGGGCCGCTCCGTCGAACTCGATACCACCGGCTACACCGTGGTCGGCGTCCTGCCGGGCGGATTCTGGTTCCCCCAGGACGCCGACGCTTTCCTGCCCCTGCGCGTTACCGGCGGTCTCAACGATACCGGCACCAACACCGAGATGATCGCGCGGCTGAAACCGGATGTCAGCCTGCGCCAGGCGCAAGCCTCCATGGGCGCGGTCACCGAAAGCTTTCGCCGCGAGTACCCCGGCAAGGTATCGCGCGAGTATCGCGGTCTCGCCGCCGTGCCCTTCCAGGACTACATGGTGGGCGACGTGCGGTTGACCATCCTGCTGTTGTTCGGCGCGGTCGGCCTGCTGTTGCTGATCGCCTGCTCCAACCTCGCCAGCCTGCTGCTGGCGCGCCTCGCCGGGTGTCTCGCCGGTCTGTTCGTCGCCTACTGGCTTCTCGCCGGATTGCTCGGCGTGGTTCCGTTCCACCTCCCGGCCTCGGCGCCCATCCACCTCGATGCGCGCGTGCTGCTGTTCACCCTGGCGGTCACCGCGGCGACCGGCCTGGTGTTCACCCTCGCGCCGTTTCTCAGCTCCGCGCGGCTCGATCTCCACGCCACGTTGAAAGCCGCGGGCCGGAGCGAAGCAGCCGGCTCGGTTCGCCAGCGCACGCGCGCCTGCCTGGTCGTCGGCGAAATCGCGCTGTCGGTGCCTCTGCTGATTTCGGCGGGATTGCTGATCCAGAGCCTCTACCGCATGCACCAGGAGCGGCTCGGCTTTCGGCCGCAGGGCCTCATCACGTTTCGCACGCCCCTGGCCCGTGATCGGCGCCGCGACGCGGCCGGCCTCTTTTCGCGCAACGAAATTGAGGTGTGTCCATGGAACGTAGTCCGCGCGAGCATTCCGTGTGCGCATTGCTGGTAGGGGTCTTCGAAAAGGACCGGCTGCTGGTGCGCGAGATCTTCCGCAAACTCGACTGGCGCCTGTTCGAGGCCCGCAACCGGCGGCGTGCCCTGGCGTGCCTGGAGAGCAAGCCGGTCCACGTGGTCATCGCGGAGGCTGACGTGCGGCAGTGGAGCTGGAAGGCGATTCTCCAGGATCTCCGCCTCCTGGCGCCGCCGCCGCAGTTGATCGTCACCTCCCTCCACGCCGACGACCACCTGTGGGCGGAGGCGCTCAACGTCGGAGCCTACGACGTCCTCCCGCAGCCTCTGGCTCGGGATGAATTGGAACGCGTCGTCGCCTCCGCGCGCCGCCATTTCAATTTCCAGCCCGAACGAGCCGGCCGGGTGTCGCTTTCCGCCGCCAGCTCGGCCTGAAACCGCCGCTACACCGCCG
>DASQZT010000092.1:0-13731 GCA_035638575.1 Bryobacteraceae bacterium | reverse complement strand
CCCCCGCGGCCGCCCGACGTCGCGCGCACTTCCACTTCGAGATCGTTCGCCCCCGGTTTCACCATGTTGGTCACCTCCCAACGATAAGGTTGCCAGGAGTGCGCCTCCAATTCTTTCCCGTTCAGCTTCACCCGCGCGTAGTCGTGCACGTCGGCGATTTCCAGAAACACCCGCTTGCCCGCCGGCGCCGCCGCAGCCGTGAACTGCTTGCGATACGTGGCCGGTCCGGCAAACGATGGCGTGCCCAGCTCCTCCCACGATTTCAGTGGCGTGGTCACCTGTTTGCCGTTCAGGTCCAACATCCAGTCTCCGCCCAGCTCCGCGATGGTGTCGCCGGACGCCAAAGACGGCTCCGGAGCGGCCACCCCGCCGGGAAGCGGCCCCACCACGACGACTTTCGTTTCGTAAGGTCCGAGCACCAGCGCGAAACGCACGGAATCGCTTTCGGCAGTCGCGCCGGAAATCGGATGAATCTCGCCCGTGCCCAAGTCCCACACCTGCGCCTGGCCGCGGCCGGCGATGGTTGCCGTGCGGGATTCCTCCTGGTTGCTCTCATTGAAGAAGAAGTACAGATCGGCGTCGCGCCAGCTCCGGTGTGTGTATGTCAGTCGCTGCCAGGGGCTGTCCAACGCCACATCCGGTTTCGGAAGCGCCGCGATCACGCGCGGTGTGATGTCGCCCGCGGGCTCGATCAACGTGGCGAAGCTCAGGTCGGGTGCGTCCTTGGCGTTCAAAAATGTCTTGTCCACCACCAGCCTGGGAGTCTTGCCCACGAAAATCACTTTGCCCCCCGCTTTGACGAAGGCCTGAAAGCGTTCCAGGCCGGTCCGCGAAATCACCGTCGTGGACGGGACCACGATGGCCCGGTACAACTGCCCGCTGAGGTTCTTGAAGCCGCCGTTCTCGATGGTGGCCACCGAGCTGAGCGATTGCTCGTCGAAGTAATCCCAATCCACCTGGTGTTCGAACAACTGCCATCCCAGCTTGGTAGTGCTGCGGTCGGCCTCTTCGTCGCCCATCCACATACTGTTGGAAGGATGGTACAGTCCCACCTGCGCCGCCGGGCGTCCGATGGCCATCAAATAGCCGGCCCGGTCCGTGTACCACGCCAGCATCGGACCCTGCGGCGGCACCGCGGATGGAGCGGCCGCCCCGCCGGGGCCGGGGCGCACCCCCGGGATGCCGATCTGCAACGCGTTTACTCCCCTCACCAGTTGAAAATCCAACTGGAACTTGCCGTCGATGCCCGTTCCGCCGGCCGACTCGGTCCAGACCTTGGGCCTGCCGAACAGGTGTGCCGCCGAGGAGGCCAGCTTGGGAAAATTGTTGTTGATGTTCCAGGTCGCGTCCGGCGTGTGGATCGCGTTCGGCACGAGCTGGCTCAGGTTGTCGATGCCCGGCACCTGCACGTGCCGCATGTCTCTGAGGAAGTCGCCCTCGTTCCGGATCAGGTCCTCGGGATGGTCCAACCTCAGCCCTTCCTCTTCGTGGTTCAGGTGGACCAGGTATTCTACATTGTTCCTCGCGCACCAGTCCGCCTGCACCCCGAAGAAGGTCTCGCGGAAGATTCCGCTCCAGACGTCGTAGTAGTCCGCCTTCACGCGCCAGGCTTCGTCGGTCATCTTCGGCGCGTACAGCAACGGCAGGTACGGCTGAAGGTCGTAGCCCTTCTGTTGCCGGAACTCGTCCAGCAGCTTGGGGGTCCACGGCATGAAGCAGGTGTAGTCGGGTTCGTCGCCGAAGAAGCCCAGAACGGTCTTGCCGAACTCGTCCCCGACCGCCTCCTTGTAGGTTTCGTGCGTGATCTCGAGGAAGGCGCGCGTGGCATCCGGATTCAGGTAGTCGATCAGCGAATACTGGCTGTCTTTGGCACGGGTGCCGTCGGCTCGGGCCGACATGCGGGTGGGAGAGCTGCGAAATATATGCCGCACCAGCACCAGCTCCCACGGCTTCGGGTAGCCGCCTGCGCCGGGCGGTGGCGCCGGGGCCATCCATTGAATTCCGCTGGGGCTGATCGGTACACTCTGGACCGCGCCGGTCTGCGCAAACACCGCCAGTGCGCCCAAAGTGTCCGGCGGCGTGGGCATGGTCAGCGTCTGGCCCGGCATCACGCTGATCCGTATGTCGGCGTCGAGTCCCTGCATGGTCAGTTGGGGAAATTGCTCGCTGATCTTGCCGCCGGCAAACCCGCTGGGGTAATCGTACTCGTCCTGGATCCACAGCTTCATCCCCCGCTTGGCCGCCTCCCGGACCACGAACTTCACCTGGTCGATGTGCTCCGGCGAAAGGTACTTCGGCTCGCCGCGTCCCGGCGACATGTTCACCACGAAGACGCCATTGGCCGAGAGCCGGTCTAAATCGCGGACGATCCGTTCCATCCTTTCCCTGGCGTCCGGTCCGTTCCAACTGGCAAATGGCTGGATGGCGCCGTATTCGTGCGGCGGCGCTTTGAAATTCCGGGCGGCCTCGCGTACCGACGGCACCGTGATTTGTTGCCAGGGCCGCTGCGCCGGCAAGACAGCGGCCAACAGCGGAACGATGCCTAGCGTATGGAATACCTTCTTCATATGAGGCTCCTTCGAAACCCCTGCATTGTCCCCTTCAGCGCGCCACCAGAAGACCTGCGCCGTCGCGGCGCCATCTCCTTCCCTCTAGCAGAATGTACCAGGATTTGCGTCTGCTGGTACACGACGTTCCTCGAATCGACAGCAGCGCCACGATGGGCAGCGTGAGTTGCGGTAACATCAGTTCCACGCGGGTGGAGTAAGTGGGTCGAAAGGAGCGTCCTAATGTCCGGGAAGAAAGCATCGCGCCGGGATTTCCTCGGCGCTGCCCTCGCCGCCCCCGCGGTGGGAGCGGTGGCGCTGGCCGATCCGGGCCGCGCCGCGGCTCAGGCGGCCGGCATCAAACGAGGGGACCTGCCCGACATGACCATCAAGCAGGTGAAGGTCTTGGTGTTGAAGGCGGAAGCCAGGGGCCCGGCGAATGCCGGCGCTCCCGGTGGGGGCGGCCGCGGCGGCGGCGGGCGGGGAGGCGCTACCGGCCCGCCGGGCGAGCGCCCCGGAGAGAAGTTCGCCACCATCGTCACCAATAGCGGCATCGAGGGCAACTACGTCCTCACGGATCGCTATTTCCATCCCAATTGGAGCAACATGGGCTGGCTCGAGTATGCCAAGGGCGCTCTGGCCGGCAAAAGTGTCCTCGACCTGCCGGCCCTCACCTCGCAATGGCGGCCCAGCCTGCGCCGCTACGGCCAGCTTTCCTACGCCGCGGCCATCGACAACTGCTGCTGGGACATCCTCGGCAAAGCCGTCGGTCTGCCGGTCTATCGCATCCTGGGAGCGTACCGCGACCGCG
The DNA here is from genome assembly GCA_035638575.1 of Bryobacteraceae bacterium. Classification (GTDB taxonomy): domain Bacteria; phylum Acidobacteriota; class Terriglobia; order Bryobacterales; family Bryobacteraceae; genus DASQZT01. The sequence goes on along the minus strand of DASQZT010000092.1, from coordinate 10,374 downwards.
TTCGCGCCTATGCCAGCTCTCAGCACCTGCGCACCGTGGAGGATTTCGTGGCCGACGTCAAACACGCCATGTCCGACGGCTTTACGGCCTACAAAATCCACCCGCCCGGAGGCTCCCCCTCGCACGATTACAAGCTCGACATGGAGGTCATCAAAGCCGTCCGGCAAACCGGAGGGGACGACATGCCCTTGATGTACGACCCGGTCGGCGTGTTGACCCGCGACGAAGCCATGAAGGTAGGCCGCCTGCTGGACCAGCTGCACTACGTCTCCTTCGAGGACGCGCTGCCCACCAAGGACATCGACGGCCTGGTAGAATTGGCTGCCGCCTTGGACGTGCCGGTCACCATGGGCGAATTTGTGCCGTCGCCCTACGATTACGTCCCCTACATCCTCCGCGGGGCGCTCGACGAGGTCCGCTTCATCGTCGATAATATCGGCGGCATCACCAGCGGCATGAAAGTCGCCCGCATGGCCGAGTGCTTCAACATGATGTGCCAGCCTCACAACTGGGGCACCACGCTCGATCACGCCGTGCATTTCCACTGCGAGCTGGCCATGCCCAACAACATCTGGTTCGAAATGACGCAGCCCATGGGGATCACCGACCGACCCTATTTCAAGGACAAGATCCGCATCGACAAAGAAGGCTACGTCCCCGCGCCGGTCAAGCCCGGCCTCGGCTACGAGTTCGACCGCGGGGTGCTCGATAACATGATGCTTCGGGTGGAGAGTTAGGAGATACCTATGTCGGAACACAATCTATCGCGACGCGGATTCTTCGGCGCCACCGCCGCCGCGGGCGCGCTCACGGTTTCTATATCCGATCCGCTCCGCGCGGCGGCCCAGTCGGCCGGCGTCAATTCCGGGGACCTGCCCGACCTCACCATCAAGGAAGTCAAGGTCTATGTTCTGAAACCCGAGGAGGCCAGGGCCGCGGCCGGCGGCAACACCGTCCGCCGCAGCGAGCAGTATGCCTCCATCGTGACCAATAGCGGTATTGAGGGCAACTATGTCCTCACCAACCGGTATAGCCACTCGAACTGGAGCAACCTTGGATGGCTGGCCTACGCCAAGCGGGCGCTGGTCCGCAAGAACGTTCTGGACATGCCCGGGTTCACCTCCCAGTTCCACAGCAACGTGGGACAGCTTTCCTATGCCTCCGCCATGAATAACTGCCTCTGGGACATTCTCGGCAAGGCGGTGAATCTGCCGGTGTACCGCATCCTCGGCGCGTATCGCGACCGTGTGCGGGCCTACGCCAGCTCGCAGCATCTCCGAACGGTGGAGGACTTCGTCGAAGACGTCAAACACGCCAGGTCGCAAGGCTTCACCGCGTACAAGATCCACCCGCCCTGGCTCGCCGCCAACGAGGTCGATTACAAGTTGGATATCGAGGTGGCCAAGGCGGTTCGCAAGACCGGCGGCGACGATATGGCGCTGCTGTTCGATCGCGTGGGCGCCTACACCCGGCTCGAGGCCATGAAGGTTGGCCGCGCGCTCGACGAGCTGAACTACGTCTCTTTCGAAGACTGTCTGCCGACGGACGATCTGGAGGGGCTCTCCGAGCTGGTGAAGGCCCTGGATGTCCCGGTTACCATGGGCGAGTTCATTCTCTCCCCTTACGATTACGCCAGGTACATCCGCTACGGGGCGCTCGACGAAGTGCGCTTCATCGTCGACAACCTGGGCGGGATCACCGGCGGCATGAAAGTCGCCCAACTGGCGGAGTGTTTCGGCATGCTATGCCAGCCTCACAACTGGGGCAACCTGCTGGACCACGCCGTCCACTTCCATTGCGAGCTGGCCATGCCCAATAACGTGTGGTTCGAAATGACCCAGCCCATGGGCATTACCGACCGCCCGTACTTCAGGGACCAGCTCCGCATCGACAAGGACGGCTACGTGCCCGCGCCCCGCAAGCCGGGTCTTGGCTACGAGTTTGATTATAACGTGCTCCACGATATGTTGGATCACGTCGAGACGTAACTCTCCCACGCCGATCTGCCGGTCCCGGCAGGCGGCGGAATTTATGACGCCGAAGTGTTCGCCGCCACAAGCTCGCAGTTGACTGTGCTCACGATGCCCGCGATGCTTCCTCCGGTCCCCAGAAAAATCCCGGCCGACGCAAGCACTACGAACACCAGCAACAGCGAATATTCGGTGAGGTCCTGGCCAGAGTCATCGGCAAAGAACGCAACGACACAGTGCCCCATGCGGATATTCTGCTATCGCGTCCAGGCGAACGAAACACTGCCAAAGGTTAACATCGTGGGAAAGGATACGGTCAGAGCTTGCGGTGGAAATCGGCAATCCCGGCACCGCCGCGTGCTAAAACGAAATGATGGCCGACGTAATCTCGGAGTACAAGAAATGGAAAGCGCAAGGTGAAAACCTGCGCGGCGAAGCCAGGCAGGCAATGGAGTCCCGCTTTCGCGAATTGCTTTCCGAAGCAGTCTCCATCGCGGAAGAGTACCGCGCCGATTTCGGCGCGCCCCTGAAGCCGCCGGCGCCGGTCACGGCGTTCCGGTACAAGACTTCCGGGAAGCCGAAGGCGAAGAAAGGCCAGAAACAGCCGCCCGTCAAGGCGGTCGAGGCCTCCCGCCCCGTGCCGAAGCCCTCCAAGCCCGATCCGAAGATCGCCCGGCTCCAACAGCGGCTTGCCACCGCGAAAAAGAAGCTGGAAGACGCCAGGACTGCTGGCGAGCCGGCCCGGCTCTTGGAAGATCGGGTTTACGAGATCGAAGACGCGCTGCGGCTCGCTGGGCAACCCGCGTAGGCGCGCGGGATGCTACAACCTATGGGGGGGCGCCGAACCATGAATCATCGTTTGCCGATCGGCCGGCGGGCCTTTGTATGCGGCACGGCGCCGCTGTTTCTGCCCGCTTCGGTCTTCGGCCGGAAGGCGCCTTCCAATCGCATCACCGTGGGGGTGATCGGCGTCGGCCGGCAGACCGTCACCGTCAACCTGAAACAGTTTCTCGCCATGCCGGACGTGCAGGTGGTCGCGGTGTGCGATGTCGACGCCTGGCGCCTGGCCAATGCCCGGCAACAGGTGGAAGAGTCCTACGCCAGACAAACGGGCGCGGGCGTCTACAAGGGCTGCCGGACTTTCCGCGACAGCAACGAGCTGCTGGCCGACAAGAGCATCGATGCCGCCTTTATCGGCGCGCCCGACCATTGGCACGTGCCGCTGTCGGTAGCCGCAATCCAGGCCGGTAAGGACGTTTCCTGCGAGAAGCCCCTCACGCGCTTCATCGCCGAGGGACGGCAGTTGAGCGACCTGGCGGCGAAACACAAGCGCGTGTTTCGCAATGACAGTGAGTTCCGCTCGCTGGAAAATTTCCACCGCGCCGTCGAACTGGTGCGCAACGGGCGCATCGGCAAGCTGCACACCATTCGCTCGGGCGTGCCGGGCACCGATGTCGGCTGCCCTCCGCAACCGGATATGCCGGTTCCGGACGGCCTCGACTACGAGCGCTGGCAGGGACCGGCGCCCCGCGCGCCCTACACCGAGAAGCGCGTCCACCCGCCGAAATCCTACGATCGGCCCGGCTGGATGCGGCACACGTACTACTGCGACGGGATGGTGACCAACTGGGGCGCGCACCTCAACGACATCGTCCAGTGGGGGAACAATACCGAGCGCACCGGTCCCGTGGAAGTGGAAGCGCGCGGCGCCTTTCCGCCGGCCGGCAGCTTCTGGAATGTGATGCTCACGTTCGAAGCCGAGTACCGCTACGCCAACGGCGTGCGCCTGTACTATAAGACGGACAGTCCGTACGTGCGCTTCGAGGGCGCCGAGGGATGGATTCTCGCCGAATACAACAAGCCGCTCTTGGCCTCCCCCGCGGCGATTCTCGATTCGAAAATCCGCGAAGACGAGATCCGCTTCCCGTTCAAGAGCGACAAGCAGGATTTCATCGATGCGGTGAAGACGCGGGGGCAGACGCTGGAGGACGCGGAGGTGGGCCACCGCACGATGTCGGTCAACCACCTGGCGAATATCGCGGTGAAGGTGGGCGAACGGCTCCAATGGGATCCCGCGAAGGAGCGCTTCACCAACAGCGAAACCGCCAACGCTTTCGTGAAAAAGGCAATTCTGCACCCCGGACGCGGGTGAGGAGACCACTGATGCAAACACGTTCCCTATGCCTCGCGGTGGGTCTGGCAGCCCTGCTGCCCATGGCCCATGCGCAGAAGCTTACCAACCCCTTCTTCGCCTTCGACAACGGCGCCGGCCGCGATCAGAAACTGTCCCTGGAACAACAGGCGGAACTGGTGAAGCGGACCGGATACGCCGGCCTCGGCTACACCGGCGGTTTGCAGGTTCCGGAGATGCTGAAGGCCCTGGAGAGCCGCGGCCTCAAGATGTTCAGCATCTACGTGGCGGTCCGCGTGGATGGCGACAAGCCGGGTTACGACGCGGCGATTCCGGAAGCCATCCGGCAGTTGAAAGGCCACGGCGCGGTCGTCTGGCTGACCGTGCAGGGAGCGTCGCCCGATGGCGAGGCGCGCGCGGTCCGCATGGTCCGCGAAGTGGCCGACATGGCCGCGGAGTCCGGCCTGCGCGTGGTGCTGTACCCACACATGGGCTTCTATGTGGGACGGATTGAAGACGCGCTGCGCATCCGCAAACTGGCGGACCGCCGCAACGTCGGAGTTACTTTCAACCTGGCCCATTTCCTCGCTGTCAAGGACGAGCCCAACCTGGACCAACGCCTGCGCGAGGCGATGCCTTACCTGGAGATGGTGAGCATCAACGGCGCGGAGCACGAGGGCGGTTGGGACCGCCTGATCCTGCCGCTGGACCGCGGTGCGTTCGACGTCTTCGGCTTCTTGCGGAAGTTGGTAACGGCGGGTTACAAGGGCCCCATCGGGCTGCAGTGTTACCAGGTGCCGGGCGATATCGAAGACAACTTGAAACGCTCCATGGCGGCGTGGCGGAAATTCCAGGAGCGGATGTGACGTCTCAAACGAAACTCTTGCGAAGTCAGGACCGCTTCCGGCCTGAACGGGCGCGCGCCGCGCCGCGGAATCCTTGTCGGTGCGCCTTCCGTTCGATATGCTCTTCGTCATGAAATGCCTGGCTTTTTTGGTGATCTCGGGGGCCCTCCTCGGTCAGACGGCGCTGCCGGTCGTGACTGCTCCTCCTCACAAGCTGCCCCCTTCCGTGGAAGACCGGCTTGGCCCCTCTGACCGGGCGCTGTTCGGCAAGCTGATGCAGGTGGGGCTGGAGGCGGCTTGGGCGGTGGTTTCGAGCGAGGGGTACCCGCAGTGCTTTATCAACGAACTGCACCCGCTCAATACCGGGCGGCGCATGGTAGGCAGAGCCAGAACCATCCGCTATCTGCCCAACCGAAAAGATTTGCGCGACGAAATCTATTCCCAGGGGCCGCAGCTCAACTACCGCTCCGCGGAAGAGGCGCTGCCCGGCGACGTGCTGGTATTCGATGCCGGAGGCGAGACTCGCTCCACGGTTTCGGGCGCAATCACCACGACGCGATTTGTGATGCGAGGCGGTTCCGGCATCGTGGTGGACGGCTGCATGCGCGATATTCCCGACCTTACGGCGATGCCCATCGGTATCTATCTCCGCTGCGGCCACGCTTCGAGCGTCAGCCCGATTCTGATGAGCGTGGATTACCAGGTGCCGGTGCGCATTGGCGGCGTTACGATCGTCCCGGGCGATATTCTGATCGGTGAGGATCACGGGGTTTTGGTGATTCCCGCTTCCATCGTCGACAAGGTGCTGGAAAGAGCTATGGCGCACGACGAACAGGAAGAGTTCCAGCGCTACCTGTTGTTGCGCGGCGAGCCCATTTACGGTGTCTACCCGGAATTGAACCAGGCCAACCGCAAGAAGTTCGAAGAGTTCAAGAAACAGAAGAAGTAAGCGCCATGCCGAAATCTTGCGCACCCCCCGGGTGCCGGCTCAACTTCCATCCGGGCGATTGGATGTATAATCGCCGGTGTCCGTGCGGAGACGCCACTTCATCACGCTGGCGGCGGGACTGCCGCTGTTGGCCCAGACCAGACAGGGGGCCACCGTCGAGATTCCGGCCGACGTTCTGGAGGACAAGATCCGCGGTGGATTCCTCGGCCAGATTGTTGGGGACCTCAACGGTCTTCAGCACGAGATGAAGTATATTCTCGAGCCTGGCAACGTCCAGGAATACACGCCGGCGCTGCCCGATGGCGGGTGGACCGACGATGATACCGACGTCGAATGGCCGTACCTCGTCGAAATCCAGAAGTCCGGGACCCTGTTGATTCCATACCAGCGCATCTCCGAGATTTGGAAGAGCCACATCAACCGGCGGATCTGGTGCTCCCACTTGTACCTGCGGCAGATCATGGACCTCGGCATTGATCCTCCGCTCACCGGCCGTATTGAAATCAACCCCTGGGCCGATTTCAACCTCTCCGGCCAGTTCGTCAGCGAGAGTTGGGGTTTGATTTCGCCCGGGATGCCCCGGACGGCGGCTCGAATCGGGATTCATTACACGCACGTGAGCGTCGATGGGGAAGCCGTTCAGTCTACCCAGATGGTCGATGCTATGATCGCCACCGCGTTCCTGACGAATGACATGAATGCGATCCTGGACGCCGGCGCGGCGGCGCTCGATCCTGAGAGCGTGATGAGCCAAATCATGTCCGACGTACGCCGTTGGTACAAGGAGAACGCTCGCGACTGGCGCGCGACTCGCAAGCTCACCAGGGACAAGTACTGCAAGTACGGCGGCCAGGACATGCGAGACCGGAACGGCGTTTGGCTCAACGGAGCGTCAACCATCTCGGCGCTGCTATATGGTGACGGCGACTGGGCCCAGACTGTGCGTAGTGCTTTCAACTTTGGATGGGATGCCGATAACAATGCGGCCGCATCCGGGACGATCCTCGGAGTCCTCAAAGGTAACAAATTCCTGAAGAGCCAGGGTTGGGATATCAAGGACTCGTACCGCAACACAAGCCGGGACGGCATGCCGGAGGGCGAGACCATCACAACCTACAGCGACCGGCTGGTCACACTTGCACGGCTTAATATCTCCGAGCACGGCGGGTCCATGATGGCGGTCAACGGCAAATCCGTGTACCGCATCAATACCGAGGTGCCCGCCAACGTCGAACGCCTCCCCGATCTCGGGAAGCAGTATGCCGCCATGCGGTCGCAATTAAAAGGCGAGATTGATAAAGGGATCGCGAATGGTGGAACTGCAAGGGAAAGGGCGCGCGCCGCATATCTGGCTATTTGTCTCGACTTCGCTCCCGGGCTGCAGCAGAAATATCCGCGGCAATGGTCGCAAGCCATCCATTCCCTCGGCGAATACCCCAGGGTGCTTCAAGCTATTTTCTTCGAAGCTCCGTTCCCCGCCGGTGACACGATTCGCAAAAAAGCCATGATGGCCGGCCTTCGGAAACCCGAGCAAAGTATTAACTTGGAAAGATGAGCTCGAGCACACTTCCACGTCCACAGAAAGCGCTCCGCTGAGCCGCGCGGGCGGGGCTTCGGCGCCTTGGTGTATACTCGCACCCATGGAAAACCGGGGATTGCCGGGGATCCGGAGGGAGTGACCTTGAAGATAACAACACTGGCAGCGTTTCTTCTTTTCCCGGCGGCTGTGTGGGGGGCGGATGGACAGAAGTTGTTCCGGCAGCAGTGTGCGGGGTGTCACGGGAGTGACGCTCGAGGCGGTGGCAAGGGGCCGGGCCTGACGGGGAACCCACGGCTGAGCGGGCAGTCGCTGGAGCAGTTGCGGGGGGTGGTGCGGCAGGGGTTTCCGAAGTCCGGGATGCCGGCTTTCGATTTGCCGGCGGAAGACTTGGATGCCGTCGCCGGTTACGTGCGGAGCTTGAACGCCGGGGTGACGGTGGGGCCGCCTGCCGGCAAGAGTGTCACATGGGGGAAGCCGGAGCCGGGGGATTGGCTTACTTACAACGGGAAGGTGAGCGCGAACCGGTATAGCGAGTTACGGCAGATCCACACGGGGAACGTCGGCGGGCTCCGTCTGAAGTGGATCTTTCCAATTCCTTACTACGGGCTGGAAGTAACTCCCCTCGAAGCGGGCGGGGTGATGTACGTCACGGGTCCGAACCAGGTCTTTGCGATTGATAGCTTGACCGGGAACCAGATTTGGAAGTACTCGCGGCCTCAGACTCGAGGACTGGACGGCGATGCGGCGCTCGGAACGAATCGCGGAGTGGCGATCCGTGATGACAAGGTGTTCTACCAGACGGACAACGCGCACCTGTTGGCGCTCAGCCGTGCCACCGGTGAACTGGTGTGGGAGAAGACCATGCCTGAGGAGCCCATGCATTACGGCGGTACAATGGCTCCGCTCGTCGTCGGAGCCACCGTGATTGCGGGGGTTGCGGGGGCGGACGAAGGGATTCGCGGATTCATCGCCTGCTACAAGGCGGACACCGGGGATTTGCTTTGGCGGCGCTGGACGGTGCCGCGGAAAGGCGAGCCGGGATCGGAGACGTGGCAGGGCGGCGAGCCTCTGCGGGGAGGCGGATCGACGTGGCTGACGGGCTCCTATGACGCGGCGGCGGATACGCTGTACTGGCCCACGGGAAATCCCTTCCCGGATGGCGACGACCGGGACCGGGGCGGAGACAATCTGTTCACCAACTGCATCCTGGCATTGGATCCGCATACGGGCGAGCTGAAATGGCATTACCAGTTCACACCGCACGACGTGAGAGACCGCGACGCGACCGAGCCGCCGGTGCTGGTGGATGTGGCGTATCGCGGGAAGCCGCGGAAGATACTGCTGCACGCGGACCGGAACGGTTTCTTCTACGTGCTGGACCGCACCAGCGGAGAGTTGCTGCTGGCCAGGCCATTCCTGCGGAGAGTGGATTGGGCTGCGGAGATCGGCGCGGACGGCCGGCCCCGGGTGACAGCCCCGAGGGGATGCCCGGATGACGCCGCGAACTGGAGTTCGGCGGCATTCAGCCCGGTCACCCGGCTGTTCTACTTCCTGGCTCTGGAGGAGTGTACCGGGAGCCCGCTGGGTTATCCCGACCAGACGGGACAGCGGTTTCTACGGGCGCTGAACATCGAGACTGGAGAGATCGTTTGGGAGGTGCCGCAACCGGACGCGGCGAAGGCCAAGACGTGGGCGGGTGTGCTGGCGACGGCGGGCGGCGTGGTGTTCTACGGGAAGCCCAACGGAGGATTCGAGGCGGTGGATGAGAGGGATGGGAAGGTGCTGTGGCGGTTTGAGACGAACGTCCGGATGAAAGCGTCGCCGATGACTTTCGAAGCCAGGGGGAAGCAGTACGTGGCCGTGGCGGCTGGGCCGAATATCCTGTGCTTTGGGTTGTGAGGGGTGGGCCCAAACCGTTTGCCGTGCGCAGTGGTTGCCAGCAGGCGAATTCGGCCTGGGTGAACCGGTGGGTGATTCTGGCTGCCGCCGTTTCCTCCGCTGCTCTTTTGGCACAGCCGGTGAGACTCGCTCAACCGATCGGCGACACCCGCACTGCGATCGTGCCTGGAAGCCTGCACCCGTGGGCGCAGGCCCGCTACGATCAGGGTCCCGAAGACCCTCTCGGAACCTCCCTGGCTCGGTCAACGGAGTGGCCGCGCCGCTGTACTTCGTCTCCTCCGGCCAGGTCAATGTTCAAGTTCCTTACGCTACCGGTGCGGGCGGCGCTGTCCTGGGAGTCGAAAACAACGGACAGGTGGCGTCTTTCACGTTTGCGGTTTCACTGGCGGCTCCCGGCATATTCACGGACCCTGATCGTCCCGGCGCCCTGGTTCCCTATTCGACCGGCAAGCGCGGTGACACGTTTCTGGCGTTCATAACCGGGGAGGGCTTGGTCTCACCGATCCTGACCACCGGCGTGTCGCCATTCGCCGCCACGCCGCTTGGCCTGCTGCCGCAGCCGCTGCTTCCGGTCGCAGTGACTGTGGGTTCAGGCCAGCCGCGCGTCGTTGGAAAACGGCTCGACGGCAGGCAATACCCCACGACATACGGGAGTATCTGGCTGGCGCGGTGCACCGCCGCCTCCACCGCTTCGCCGGCCGGTCCAAAGCGCCTCCGGAATTCTCGATCCCACACTTCGTTCGGAGTGTCCGGGTTATAGTGTTCCGGTTCAGTTGGAAATGGAGAAAACGTTCCCCGATTAAGCTAATGGAGAGAACGCATGAAGAAGCAACGGAAGCAATACGCGCCGGAAGAGAAGGTCGCCATTCTGAGGCGGCACTTGCTGGAGAAGGAGCCCATCTCGAAGTTGTGCGATGAAGTGGGACTCCAGCCGACGGTCTTTTACCGCTGGCAGAAGGAATTCTTCGAGAACGGGGCTGCTGCCTTCGAGCAGAAACGGCCCACCAACCATTCCGCTGACCGGGAGCGGATTGCATACC
>DASQZT010000091.1:0-4266 GCA_035638575.1 Bryobacteraceae bacterium | reverse complement strand
CCTCCATTTCTTTTCCGCCCAGAAAGATTTTCAGGCGCAGTCATGAACTGGCGCATGGTGGCGCGATGCGCTGCTCCCGGGCTGTTCTGGCTTCTGGCTCCTGAGTTCTGGCTCCTCGCCCTCCCGGTTTGGTTGCGGCTCCGCTGCTCTGTGGGGCAGCCAATCGTGGCTGCCGCCGGCTTCAGCCGGCGCTCCGCGACCCGCGAGGTTTCTGCCGCCAGAGACCTTGCCGTACACCAATTCGAGACCATCCGCACGGGTGACGCGTGGAGTAAAAAAACAGCGCCCCACGCGTCACCCAATTTTCCGCCGTCTCCGCAACCCACACAAACAAAACGCCTTAACGAGGCGCAAAACAATGCGCGCCAAAACCCCGCTTTTGCCGTCTCCACTGTCACCCGCCCGTGTTTACCCCACCACCACCGCCACCACCATCTCGATGGTCCGCCGCAAACCATCGTCCGTCCCGATCGGACCATCGCTAAACTGGCTCTTCGCCGCCGGCTTCCAGTTATCCCGCGACCCATCATATTTATAGTCCTGCGCAATCCCCGTCAAGGCCGACCCATACTGCTGGTCGCTCCCCGCCATCTTGTAGATCGCCAGATCGAGCGACGGAACCACCACCACGCCATACCCGCCCCCGCCCGATTTGAAGAACGCATCCCGCGGCGCCCCCGCCACGTGCCCGTCCTGGTTCACCTCGAACATCAGGCTGAACGGCGCGTGCTTCTGGTAGGGCGATGGCTTCCCCGCCATCTCGATGTAAGCCGCGGGCGCCAACTGCTGCCGGCCCCACCGCCCCTTGTGCAGAATCAGGTAGCAGAACCGCAGCACGTCGGTCGACCGTATAGCCGTATCGGCCCCGCCCGGCGTGTGCGGCAACTTCCGGTCGCCGCGATTGAGCGCGTATCCCCATTGCCCCCATCCCATGGGCTTGGCCAACTTCTCGTCGATGTACTGCTGCATCTCCATCCCCACCAAATGCCGCAGCACGATCGACGCCACGTGCGGCGATTGCGACGTGTACGAATATCCCTCGCCGGGGCCGCACCACATCGGCGTCCGCAGCGCGCTCTGATCCTGGTCCAACGGCTGATCCGCGCGCGGCGCCGGATCGAGCTTCACCGAGGGCTCGAAATTCACGAACCCCGGATTGCCGCCCTCTCCGTGCATCCCCGACGCCATGCTGAGAAGGTGTCCCAGCTTGATCTCGGCCTTCCGCGGATCGCTCAACGGAAACGCCTCTGGCAGGTACTTCTCGGTGAACACCTTGGTCTCGAGCCCCTCGGGAATCTGGTCGTGCTTCTCCGCCAGCATGATGCCGCACGCGATGCTGGTATAAGCCTTGCCCACCGACGCCATGGCCGGAAGCGCTTCCCGGTTCCCTTTGCCGTAGTATTTCTCGTACACCAGGTATCCGTGCCGCGCCACCAGCAACCCGCCGTGCCGGCTGGTGCGCGACGCATACTCGAACGCCCAGTCGAGCTTCTGCAGGTCCATGCCCGCGGTCTTGCGGATCTGCGCCGCGCCGCTCAAAGTGCGCCATCCGCCCGCGCTGTCGGGAGGCGGAAAATATTCCTGGGCAGCCAGGGGCAGCACCGTCAGCAATACAACGCTTCGAAGGCTCATTTCGGTTCATCATACATCCCCCCACGCCGCACGGTGTATACTGGCCCACGACCCATGCCTCTGCCATCGGGAACCAGAATCGGCCCCTACGAGATCGTCTCCCCGCTCGGCGCGGGAGGAATGGGAGAGGTGTACCGCGCGCGCGACACCAAGCTGAACCGCGAAGTGGCGCTCAAGGTTCTGCCCGAGTCGCTCGCCGCCGACGCCGGCTACCTGGCGCGTTTCCAGCACGAGGCGCAGGCCCTGGCGGCGCTCAATCATCCCAACATCGCGCAGATTTACGGATTGGAAGAGAACACCATCGTCATGGAACTCGTGGAGGGCGCCGACGTCAGCGGCCCGCTGCCGGAGGACGAGGCACTGGCCATCGCGCGGCAGATCGCCGACGCCCTTGCCGCGGCCCACGAGAAGGGCATCGTCCACCGTGACCTGAAGCCCGCGAATATCAAGGTCACGCCCGAGGGCGTAGTCAAGGTGCTCGACTTCGGACTCGCCAAGACCATTGAGTCCGCCGCCGCGGGCGCATCCCACAACTCTCCCACTCTCACCATGGACGCCACGCAGGCCGGCGCGATCCTCGGCACCGCGGCCTACATGTCGCCCGAGCAGGCGCGCGGCAAGCCCGTGGACACGCGCGCCGATATCTGGGCCTTCGGCGTGGTGCTCTACGAAATACTCACCGGCTGGCAACTGTTCCAGGGCGAGACCATCTCCGACATCCTGGCCGACGTGCTGAAGAACGAGCCGCTCCTCTCCGCCGTTTCGCCGCCCATGCAGCGCGTGCTGGAGCGTTGCCTGCGCAAAGATCCGAAGCTCCGCCTGCGCGACATTGGCGATGTCTGGCTGGCGCTCGAAGAGATACCGCAGCCCGCGCCCGCCCCAGCACCTCCGCAAGCGAAACGTTCCCCATGGCCGTGGATCGCGGGTCTCGCCGCGGCCCTCGCGCTCGCGCCCGCGGCGTGGTTCCTGAAACCGAAGCCGGATGCGCCCATCATTCAGACCGAGATCACGATCCCTGCCGGCTACCGGATCGCACCCATCGCTTCCTCCCGCCTGGAGTTCTCGCCCGATGGCCGCAGCCTGGTGTTGCCGATCGTCCCGCCGGGCGGCAAGCCTGGCCTGTGGCTGCGCAACATGGAGACCGGCAGCCTGGCTCCGCTGCCAGGCACCGAGGGCGCGGCCAACTTCAACTGGTCGCCGGCCGGCCGCTGGCTCGCCTACATCCGCGGCGACGCGCTCTACAAGCTCGACACCATGGGCGGCCAGCCGCAGCGGCTTGCCAACAGCAACGCCCGCGGAGTGCTCTGGACCACCGACAACGCGATCCTGTTGTACGGCGTGCCGGCGATCCTGCGGATTCCCGTCGCCGGTGGGAGCGTGGAGCAGGCAATGCCGGAAGGCGTGCCCGGCAAGGACGCAGGCGGCATGCGCCCGGTTGCCGGCCATCGCCAGTTCCTGTACACCGCGGCCGGTGGGCCATCAGGCCGGTCGGTCGCCGGCATCTCCAGCTACGACGGTAAGAGCCACCAGGTGCTCTTCGAAGAGGATGAGTCGCCGGTGACGTACGCGCCTGACCCTACAGGTGGACCCGGTTGGCTGCTCTACATCCATGACGGGCAACTCACGGCACACCCCTTCGATCCGGCCCGGCGCGCATACACCGGTGACGCGATCGTGATTGCGGAGGGCGCCTACGCCGGCCCTTCCTTTGCGCACTCCGGGAACGGCGTCCTGGCCTTCCGGCGGGCGGCTGTCCCGCGGAGCCAACTCACCTGGTTCACGCGCGACGGAAAGGCGGCTCCGGCCGGTGACGCAGGTCTGTTCAGCCAGCTCCGCATTTCTCCCGACGGGAAGCGTTTCGCCGCGGCGCGCACCGTGGATGGCAATCAGGACATCTGGCTGTACCCGCAAACCGGCGGCGCGGAAACCCGCCTCACCTTCGAGGCCGCGGCGGACTTCGGCCCGGTGTGGACCCGCGACGGACGCAGCATCGTCTATTGCTCGAACCGCCCTGGCGGATCCGTGGTGGTCGAACGGCCTGTCAACGGAGGCAGCGAACACGTGCTCGCCCAGGTGGAGGGCACGTTTTTTGGTGGCAACTTCTCACCGGACGGGCGCTGGCTGATCGGCATTGTCGCCCGGCACGGGAGATCCGCGCCCGTCCTCATTCCCGCCGGCGGAGGCGCGCCCGTTCCCCTACCCACGGATCGCCGCGATTCTCAGGTGTCCTTCTCGCCGAACGGCCGCTGGATCGTTTATCAGTCGGATTTCACCGGCGCAACGCAGGTGTTCGTCCGTCCGGCCACTGACTCGGGTGGTGTCAAGTGGCAGATCACTTCCTCGGGCGGCAACATGCCTCACTGGAGGGCGGATGGCAAAGAGATCTTCTATATCGATCCTGAAGGCATGCTGACCGCGGTCCCGGTGGAAGCGTCACAGGATACTTTTCACGCCGGAAAGCCGCAGGCACTGTTCCGCGTCCGCGTCGACGACGGGCTCGGAGTATATGACGCTTACGACGTCGCGCCCAACGGCCCACGCTTCCTGGTGGCGCAGTTGGTCTCGGAATCGGTCGAGACGCCGATCACCGTGATCTACAATTTCCCGAAGCTGCTCACCAGATCCCGATGAGCT
>DASQZT010000090.1:0-68983 GCA_035638575.1 Bryobacteraceae bacterium | reverse complement strand
GCAGTTTCGACGTGTAGACGTTAAGACAGAGAAGATTGGCTCCTTCCCGGTCGCCCAATCCCGAGGGATGGCGCTTGGGGACCGCCCGCGCCCGCACCAGCACCGGTTGGAACGCCCCGGGACCGGCAGCCGGCGCCGGCTCGGGCGAACCCTGCCCGGTTTTCCATCGGTACAGCGCGAACGGAGCGGCCGCATCGGGACGATAGGACACCAGCCAGTCTCCCGGCGCGATCTCCGCCACCGGGCCGGCAAATTCCCCCTTCGGCAACGCCACCTCCAATTCGACCGCCCGTGAGGAAGTGAAGCGTGCCAGCCGGCCGGCGGCCTCGAACAGGATGTCGCCGGACAGCAACTCCCTCCCCGCATGGCGGTCGTGCCCGTGATCGCAGCGGTAAGTCTCGACGCCGCTGCCATCGCTGTAGACCGTGTACAGGTCGCGCCCGGACGATTCGGGGTGCGGGCCTTCGAACAGGATGCGGCCGTCGCGCAGGACATCGCACGCCACGCGATTGCCGGGGCCGTAAGTGAGCTGCAACGGCGTGCCGCCGCCCGGCGCCACGGAGACCACTTGAAAACCTTCCCGCGTGCGCCGCGAATAAACCAGCCGGTCCCCCGGCAGGTAAAATGGCGCGATTCCGTCTTCGTCCGCGTTCGTCATGCGGCGCGCCTGGCCGCCGTTCACGGGCATCTCCCAGATTTGCCAGCGGTCGCCGGATTTCTGCTTCCCGGCGAAGAGCACACGTTCGCCGTCGAACGACACGCTGGCATCCGCGGAGGCCGCGAAGCCCGGCGCCAGCGCGCGCTTGCGTCCCCCCGATACGAGCTCGAGCGCGGCCCCGGACGGGAATCGCTCCCCGCCCTTCGGCGCGGCGGCGGAGTCATAGCGCGGCGCTTCCGTATAGAGGAAGGAGACCGGCGGCGGCGTCTCACCCGGAGCCCCGCCTGCTTGGAGAAGCAAAGCCAACTCCGCAGCAACCCAATATCGGAGTTTCACTACCACTCATCTGAAATTATATTCGAATTCGCGGCCCACGGCCCGCCGGTTGCGAGCCCCGATTGAGCGTCGAATGCCCGCCCCTTCCTTTTTTGGGATACTGATTCCTTCGGCTGGCCGTGATGCCGGGCCGAATAGGAGCCGTCATGTTCGGTCGACGCCGTCGGATTTCGCTCACGCTGCTGTGCCTGTTGGCATTGCTGGGACTCGGGGTGTTTGCCCAGCAGATGAGTCCCGGGGGCCAATACGCCAGCAGCCTGCTGGCTGGCCTCCAGTGGCGCGACGTGGGGCCCATGCGCGGCGGACGCACGTTTGCCGTTGCGGGGCACGCCAACCAGCCCGACACCTTTTATTTCGGCTCCGTCGGCGGCGGCGTGTGGAAGACCGAGAACTCCGGCCATACCTGGTTCCCCATTTCCGACGAGGGGATTCCGATCGGCTCGATCGGGGCCATCGCGGTGGCGCCTTCCAATCCGAATGTCGTCTACGTGGGCACGGGTGAGAGCGATATCCGCAGCCAGCACTCCTACGGGATTGGCATGTTCAAGTCCACCGACGCGGGCAAGACGTGGACCCATATCGGGCTGGAAGCCACGCGCCAGATCTCGCGCGTAGTGGTGGACCCGGCCAACGCGAATCGTGTTTATGTAGCCGCGCTCGGCCACGTGTACGACCCGAATCCGGAACGCGGAGTCTATCGCTCGATCGACGGCGGCGCGACGTGGAAGAAAGTCCTGTTCAAGACCAACGACCCGGACAATGTCGGCGCGGCCGATCTGGCCATCGATCCCAGGAATCCGCGGGTGCTCTACGCTGCGCTGTGGGCCACTCGCCGCCCGCCGTGGCCGGTGTATGCGCCCTCCAACATGCCCGGCGGCGGGCTGTACAAATCGACCGATGGCGGTGACACCTGGAAGCAACTGACCGGCGGCCTGCCCACCGACCAGTTTGTCGGCAGGATCGGCATCGCCGTTTCGCCCAGCGACTCGAACCGTCTCTGGGCCGTGGTTGACGATACCGGCAGCGGTGTCGCAAGGGGCATTGGAGGAGGCGGCGGACGCGGCGCGGCGGCCGCAGCCGCGACCGGCGGCGGAGTCTACATCTCCAACGACGCCGGCGCCACCTGGAAGCTGGTCAACGCCGAGAACCGGCTCTGGGGCCGCGGCTGGTATTTCGAAGCCGTGACCGTCGATCCCACCAACCCCGACCGCGCCTACGTCATCAACACCGCGACCTACATGACCACCGACGGCGGCAAGACCTTCGTTCCGATCAAGGGGGCGCCCGGCGGCGACGACTACCACCAGCTCTGGGTCAACCCCAGGGACGGGAACCGCATGGTGCTCAGCAGCGATCAGGGGACCGTGGTCAGCGTGGATGGCGGCAAGAGTTGGAGCACGTGGTACAACCAGCCCACCGCGCAAATCTATCACGTGGCCGCCGACAATCGTTTCCCCTATTGGCTCTACGGCGCGCAACAGGACAGCGGCGGCGTCGGCGTGAGCACCTGGTCGCGTCAGGGCGTGCTGACGTTCCGCAACTGGGAGCCCACCTGCGAGGCGGGCGAAAGCAATACCGTCCTGCCCGACCCCAAAGACGGCAACATCCTCTACGGCGGCGGCGCGGGGCGTTGCGATCAGCTCTTCAATGTCGCCGCGCCGCTGGGGGGCCAGTTGCCGCCGCCCGATCCCGCCGATCCCGACCGCAAGACCTGGACGCTGCCGCAGGTCTTCTCGCAGGCGGACGAAGCGCTGTACTACGCCAATCAATTTGTCATGCGCTCGCGCGACCGGGGCCGCACCTGGGAAAAGATCAGCGCCGACCTCTCGCGCGTAAACCCGCCGGTGCCCGCCACGCTTGACCCGGTGACGGCCAAGGACATCGACCAGCAGATGACCGACCGCTTCGGCGTCGTCTACACCATCGGCCCCTCGCCGCTTCAGGCCGCCACCGTATGGGCCGGCACCGACGACGGGTTGATCTGGGTCACGCGCGACGATGGCAGGAACTGGACCAACGTCACGCCGCCGGCCATGACGGCGTGGAGCAAGGTCTCGCAGATCGAAGCCGGCCATTTCGATGTCGAGACCGCTTACGCGTCGGTCGATCGGCATCGCATCGCGGACAACAAGCCGTACATCTATCGCACTCGTGACGGCGGCAAGACCTGGCAGAACGTGGCCGCGGGCATCCCCGAAGGCGCTTACGTCAACTCGGTGAAGGAAGACCCGCAAGCCAGGGGGCTGCTCTACGCCGCCACCGAACTGCGCGTTTACGTTTCCTTCAATGACGGCGGGCAATGGCAGCCGCTCGAGAACAACATGCCGGTCACCTCGGTGCGCGACATCGTGGTGCACGGCGACGACCTGGCCATCGCCACCCACGGCCGCGGCTTTTGGGTGATGGATCAGATGAGCGCGCTGCGGCAGATCGCGGCCGAGGGCGCACAGATCGTCTCCTCCAACGCTTACCTGTTCAAACCCGGTGAAACCTGGGCCATCCGGCAAGGCGGCATGAACGGCACGCCGATGCCGCACGAGGACCCGCAGTTGCAAAATCCGCCTTCCGGAGTGGTGGCCTACTACTGGCTCAAGACCGCCGCCAGGCAGCCGCTGAAGCTGGAGGTGCTGGATAGCTCCGGAGCCGTGCGTGCCTGCGCCGCCAGCGACACACCCGTGCCGGCGGTGGACACCGAGGCGATCAACGTTCAGGCCATCTGGCTACAACCCCCGCAGCCGCCTTCAGCCGCGGCGGGAATGCATCGCCATTCGCTCGGCGGCCCCGCGGGACGGGGCGGCGGCGGCGGAGGCGGTTTCGGACGCGGCGGCGGCGGTGCTCCGGCGGCGCCCGACGCATGCACCCCCGCGGGAGCCACTCCGGATGCCTCGGCAGCCAACGCGGGCGCGGGTGGACGCGGCGGCCGCGGGGGACGTGGAGGCGGCGGTGGCGGCGGACGCGGCGGCGCTCCAGGCTTGCAGGCCGGCCAGTACACGGTGCGGCTGACGGTGGACGGCCAGACTTACACCCAGCCGGTCACGATCAAACCGGATCCGCGCGGCGCGCCCAACGGCGTCAACTGAGTTGAGCGGAAACGAAGTATAATGGGCGCGCATAACCAAGAGGCAGCAGATTTTTCCAGGAGATCGCGCATGAAAAAGTTGATGCTGATTGCCGCTCTGGCAGCCGTGTCGGGGGTCGCGTTGCACGCCCAAAACATGACCGGCGCCTGGCAGGGCACATTGAAGGGTCCACAGGACCTCCGGATCGTGGTCAAGATCTCGCTGGACAATGACAACCTGAAGGCTGTCCTGTACAGCATCGACCAGGGAGGGCAGGGCATACCCGCCAGCGCGATCACTCGAGACGGCTCGACAGTGAAAATGACAGTTGCCGGGATCGGGGGCGCCTACGAGGGAAAGCTGAGTGCGGATGGGAATTCGATCGCGGGTACCTGGACCCAGGGAGGGCCGGCGATGCCTCTGAACCTGGCGCGCGCCACTCCCGGGACCGAGTGGACGATTCCGGAACCTCCACCCCCGCCGAAGCTGATGGTGGCGGATGCCAATCCGGCGTTTGAAGTATCCACCATCAAGCCGGCCAAACCGGAGGAGCGCTTTTCCCTTCTGGTGAATCGAAGCGGCATGCTCAACACCACCGCCACGTCCCTGAGCGATCTCATCAAGTTCGCCTACGACCTTCATCCCCGGCAGATCACGGGGGGACCCGTTTGGCTGGAATCGGAGAAGTACGATATAACCGCCAAGCCCGATACGCCCGGTCTGCCCAGCGGCAAACAGTTGAAGGCGATGGTTCAGAAACTGCTGGCGGATCGCTTCCAGCTCACGTTCCATCGCGACAAGAAAGAACTCTCCGTGTACGCGATCACGGTTGCCAAGACGGGAGCCAAGATGACCAAGAACGAAAGCAATCCGAACGGCCTTCCGGGCTTTGGCGGCGGGCCGCGCGGGCGCTTGGGTGTCAGAAATGCGACCATGGCGGAATTCGCCAGCATGCTGCAGGCCAACATCCTGGAGCGGCCGGTGGTGGACCAGACAGGACTCGCTTCCGGAAGGTACGACTTCACCCTGACGTGGACTCCCGACCCGTCCCAATCCCAGATCGGCGGCCCGGCGCTCAATCCACCGCCCCCGACCGAAAATGCCGCCGATGCGCCACCGGATCTGTTCCTCGCATTCCAGCAGCAACTGGGGTTGAAGCTGGAATCCACGAAGGCTCCCGTGGACGTCCTGGTCATCGACCGCGTGGAAAAGCCGTCGGCAAATTAACAACACCCACATATTGACATTCTATAGGAGTCCCGTATAGAATCTCTATACGAGTATGCCTGCTACCAATCTCCTGCAAGGAACCCTCGATCTTCTGATCCTGAAGGCGCTGGCGCTCGACGGGATGCACGGGCTCGCCATCTCGCACCGCATCGCGCAGATCACCAACGGCACCTTTCAAGTGAAACCCGGCTCGCTGTTTCCCGCGCTGCACCGCATGGAGGAGGCCGGATGGCTCTCCTCGGCCTGGGGCGACTCGGAAAACAACCGGCGCGCCCGGTTCTACCGCCTCACCGCGGCGGGCCGGCGGCAGTTGCAGACCGAAACGCGGCAGTGGGCAACCATCGCGCTGGCCATTTCGAGCGCCCTCGAGGCAAGCTGAGGCAACCCGCCATGCCACTCCTGAGCCGACTGGCCAGCCTTCGGCGCAATCTTTTCACGCGGCCGCGCGTCGAGCGGGACCTCGACGAGGAGTTGCGCGCTTATCTGGACCTGTTGACCGAGGAGAAGCGCGCTGCCGGCATGCACGCGGCGGAAGCGCGGCGGACCGCCCGCATCGAGTCAGGCGGCCTGGAACAGGTCAAAGAAGAAGTGAGGCAAGTGAGGACCGGCCGGATGTTGGAAGAGCTGCTGCAGGATCTTCGCTACGGATTCCGTACGCTGCGCAAGAACCCCGCGTTCACCGCCGTAGCCGTGCTGGCGCTGTCACTGGGCATCGGCGCCAATACCGCCATGTTCAGCGTGGCCTATGGCATCCTGCTGCGGCCCCTGCCCTATGCCGATGCCGATCGCGTGGCGGTGGTCTACATGCGCTTTTTCCCGCGCGACTTTGCGTTCGGCACGCTGTCGATTCGCGACTACCTGCTGTGGAAGGAGAACAATCATGCGTTTGAAGATCCCTCCCTTTTCACGAACCTGCGCATGGACATCGGCGGGAAGGAGGGCGTTCCGGAGCAGGTGCAGGGCTCGTCGGTCACCGCGGGCTTCTTCCCGACGCTCGGAGTGCGTCCGCTGATCGGCCGCACTTTCGCCGCGGGGGAGGACCAGCCGGCCTCGGGCTCGCTGGCTGTGCTCAGTGAATCGATCTGGCGGAGACGCTTCGCCCAAAGCTCCGCCGTGCTGGGCCAGACCATCATGGTGAACGGTGCTCCGGCCACGGTGATCGGCGTGATGCCCGGCGTATTCCGGTTCCCGAGGCGCGAGACGGAAGTCTGGACCAACCTCGTGCTGAATCCTCCGGCGCGATACGGCCCGTGGTTCTATCGCGGCGTGGCGCGCCTGAAGCCCGTCACGCTCCAACAGGCGCAGCAGGAGACTAATAACATCGGGCTGCGCATGATGCAGCAGAATCCTCATTACAGGCGCCTGACGCTGCCGGTTCTCTCCCTGCGTGACGCGCTGTTGGGAACCACGCTGAAGCCCGCGCTCCTGGTGTTGGCCGGCGCGGTGGGACTGGTGCTGCTGATCGCCGTGGTCAACGTGGCCAACCTTATGCTGGCGCGCGCCACCGTCCGCGAGCGCGAGATGGCGCTGCGGCTCTCGCTCGGCGCCGGCCGCGGCCGCCTGGTGCGCCAGTTGCTCACCGAGAGCGTGCTCCTCTCCCTGATGGGCGGCGCGGCGGGCCTGGCAATTGCGTGGGGAGGCATCGAACTGATCCGCGCGTGGAATCCAGGCAACCTCCCGCTCATCGATTCCGTCCGGCTGGATGGCGGCGCGCTTGGCTTCATGGCCTTCGTCGCTACGCTCACCGGAGTTCTGTTCGGCCTGGCGCCGGCGCTCCAAAGCGCGCGCGCGGACCTGAACTCGACTATCAAAGAGGGCGGACGCGCCGGCGCCGCCAGCCAGGCCCGCGGACGCACCAGGGCGGCCCTGGTGGTCGCCGAAATCGCGGTCTCGCTCATGCTGCTGGTGGGCGCGGGGCTGCTGTTCCGCAGTTTCGTGAATCTCCAGCGGGTGACCGGCGGATTCTCCACGCCTCCGCGGCAGATCCTCACGATGCTGATTTCGCCCGGCAACCGGAAGTACGACGACCCCCGCGCCGGCCTGGCCTTCTACGAGGAAGTGCTGCGCCGCGCCCGCGATGTGGCGGGCGTGGAAGCGGCCGCCCTCACCGACTCTCTGCCTCCCGACCGCCAGGGCGACGCCGACTCCTTTGTGATCGAGGGGCAGCCCCTGGCGCCGGGAGAGTTGAACCCCATCATCTCGGACGTCACCGTGGGTCCGGACTTTTTCCGGGCGCTGGGCGTCCCGCTGGTCAAGGGCCGGTACTTCACCGACCACGATAGTCAGGATTCGACGCCGGTGGCCATCGTCAGCGACGGCTTTGCGCGCCGCTTCTTCCCTAACCAGGAAGCCCTTGGCAAGCGCATCATGCAAAGCGGGTCGGGATTCGGCAACAAGTGGATGGAGATTGTGGGTGTCGTCGGTAATGTGAAATACCTCGGGTTGACCGTCGACACGGACGCGGCCTACTACATGCCGTTCGCCCAAACGTACGGGGCGCGGATGTTCCTGGCAGTGCGATCCTCGGGTGACGCTGCTCGCCTGGCGGAGGCTCTTCGCCGCAATATTCAATCCATCGACCCGGGCGTAACCCTGGCGCAGATCGGCACCATGGAGCAGGCGCTGGCGCTGTCCGTTTCGCAGCCGCGCTTCGACACCATGCTGCTGGTGTTGTTCGCGGGAATCGCGCTGCTGCTGGCGGCTGTCGGAGTCTACGGGCTGATCGCCTACTCGGTGGCGCAGCGCACGCACGAAATCGGCGTGCGCATGGCCTTGGGGGCGGCGCAAGGCGACGTACAGCGGATGGTGGTCCGCCAAGGCGCGTCGCTGGCCGCCGTCGGAATCGTGCTCGGCCTCGGCGGAGCATTGGCCCTGACGCGGCTTCTCCAGACGATGTTGTTTGGCATCGGCATCACCGACCCGCTGACGTTTGCCGCGGCGCCCTCGGGACTGATGCTCGTGGTTCTGCTGGCCATCTATGTTCCCGCGCTACGGGCGACGCGCATTTCGCCGGTAGTGGCACTGCGCTACGAGTAGCTATCGGACACCGGCCGGCGCCAGTTCGAACCAGTCGATCCGCGCGCCCGGCGTCCGGCTGACGATGCGCACCGTGTGGCTCCCCGCGCCCAGGTACAGAGGCGTTCCCAGCTTGTCGATGTTCCAGGAACGCAGCGGCTCATCCTTCGAAGGGCGCAGCACGTGGTCGCCCATGTTGCTCTCGTCCACCAGGACGGTGAAGGCGCCCGCGCGCGCCGGCCACCAGCAGGCCGCGCTCAGCAGATATGCGCCGTCCACCGGGATCTCGATGCGGTAAGTGGCGCTGGCGGCTGGGGAGACGAAATCGCGGAAGCTGGTGATGCTCTCACCCTCGCGCCCGGTTTCCCCTGCCGCAACCCCTACGTACTTGCCCTGGGAGGCGGAACCGTCCTCGCCGACCACCAGGGGCGCGGTGATCGACGCCGCCGCTTCCGCTTCCACGCGAACCGGCTGTGCCGCGGCAACCGTCGGCTCCGTCTTGCGCCCCAGCAGCCCGTTGGTGTACTCCAGCCATCCGTGCAGACCATCGACGTCGTACGTCGAGCCCTGCCGCAGCGGCTTCGCCTCGCGAGCGATGCGGATGTCCGCCTCCACGTCGGGCAGGTAGCGCTTCCAGTCGAACTGGCCGAAGAGCCAGACCTCGTGCGGCACGTAGTGGTTCTCGGTGGCCGCCACTACGCCGCGCCACGCCTCGAGCGCCAGCTCCAGGTGCGCCACAGCCTCGTTCTGTTCCTGCCCGCCCGCTCCGAAAAGGAAGCGGGCCAGGTGCGCGGCGCCCCGCAGTTTCTCGGCGTAGTAGATGCCGAGATTGCCGTAAGCCGCCAGGTCCAATTCCGTGCAGGCAAACTCCTTGGCGCCCCGTTCCACGTGGCTGCGGGCACGAGCGGCGAACTCCTGCGCGCGCGTGCCGTACTTCTCCAACCGGTCCGCCACTTCCAGCGGGCCCACCTTTTTCGACCCCGCCAGGAATTCCGGAATGTTCGCCATCTCCCCGCCGATGGTGTTGTTGAAGATGTACGTTCGGATGTCGTGGTACATCGCGGCACGGCGGTAGTTCACCCGCGGCTGTTCGTAAGAGGTGTTCCAGCTCCCGATCGAGCCTTCCGGATACCAGTCGCCGTTCATGTAGTTCCAGTGGTAGGAGGTGATCAGCGGGGCGATCTTGCCGGACTGATGCATGGCCTCGTAGACGTCATCGCCCGCCGCTCCGAAGCGCTCTCGGAAATATCCCCGCCAGGTGGAATCCGGCTCGCCGGCGTCGTAGCCCACACGTCCCCAGAGCATGTAGCGGAACCAGTGCTTCTCGAACTTGTATTGCCAGTCCATGTGGGCTTTGGCAGCCTCCGTGTGGATTCGGTCCACGCCCGGCACATCGATCTCCGAGCCCTCCACGAAGCCGGCCGTATCGGGGCCGGCCATGGAGCGCACGGTGTCGCGCACGAAGTCTGGGTCGCCCCAGCGGAGGATGAACAGGTCGTCGTTGCGCAGGTGCCAGAGCAGCCGGTAGCGGCCGTGCGCCAGCGCCACCCATTTCGGATCGCGCACGTGCGCCTCGGGGGACGAGTACATGTGCTCGCCGTTGAACTTGATATCCAGGTACACGGGGCCGGGATAATCGGCGGATGCCAGCATCGCGGCGAGGGCCTCCGGTTCCGCTTGCCAGTAGCGCAGGATGAACGGCGCCGGGCGTCCCACCTGCTTCAGCGCCGCCAGGTAGGTGTCGGCGATCCAGTCCATTTTCTGCTTCGCCGTCATCGCGTCCATGCGCTCTCCGGCGGTGGTCCCCAGGCCGGTGAGCATCGGATAGGTGGCGAACAGCGCCTTGATCGCCTCGCGCTGGTAATCGCGGATCAGCGGCGAGTCGAAGCCGGCCGCCGGAACGTTATGCCGCTGGGCGAACGCGCGCGAAACGTGGATGTTCCAGGTGACCAGGTAGGTGTCCAGGCCCCGGTCGGCGGCCATCCGGAACAACTGGCGGAAGAACGCGATGTTGCGGTCGAGTTCGGCCGCGGGCACGTCCGCCGCCTCGGGATACCTGGCGATCCGCACCATCTGGCCGTAAGGATGGGCGCTCCAGAACGTGATGGCGTTGTAGCGGTTGCGCGCCGCCGTGTCCAGGAACTTCCGCCAGTAATCCATGCTCCGGAACCACTGGTTGTTGGCCAGGTCCTCTTCGGACAAATAGCCCGTGCCTGGCAGCGGAACGTTGAACTTGAGCGCGCGGACCGCGAGCGACGGCTGCTCCTCTTTGTCGCGCACCTTCCCGGCCAATTGCAGTTGCTCGGCGAAATCCAGCGCTCCGTACATGGCGCCGCGCGCGTCGCCGCCCGTGACCGCATAACCGCCATTGGTGGCGCGAATGCGAAAGGCTTCCGGTTCCAAATCCTTCGCGATGGAGATCGCCACGCGGCCGAGCGAAAGCCCGGCGGCGGCGTTCCGAATGGCGGCCGCGCCGAATTCGCTCACCGCGCCGGGAACCTCATTCGTCACTTCAGTCGCGGCAGCCGCCGGGAACGCCAGCAGCAACCACACGCTGCCGACGGCCGGAAACCAGTGCTTCAAACATACCTCCAGGCCGGAAAATCGCCTATCGCCATGATACACTCAGCTCAGCGGGTATCCACGCCCTGGATACAACGAATCTAAACTATTCATTTCTCTAATTCGGAGTTCCGTGTTACCTTTGACCTGATTTCCCACCCAAATTCACCAGGGTCGTTTCGTGAACCGGGCCCGAATGAGAAGAGCGAAAAAATGCGGAGTATTGACCGAAGATCGTACCTCATTGGCATGTTTTCTGCCATTCCGGCAACTCGCATCTTGCACGCGGGCGCCGCGCAGGTTGCTGCCGAGACGGCGAGCGGCAAAGTCCGCGGGTCGTCCACGAATGGCGTCGACATTTTTCGCGGCATTCCCTACGGAGGCCCGACGGAAGGCCCCGGACGATTCATGCCCCCCTCCAAACCCGAAAAGTGGGCCGGCGTGCGAGACGCTACGGTGAACGGGCCGCAATGCGTGCAGCGCGGCGGCAACGCATTTACCAGTGAGCAGATCGGGCCGTACTTCTCGGGCGGGCGGCCGGACAGGGCCGAGCTGGTCAAGGAGCCCATGAGTGAAAACTGCCTGGTGCTCAATGTCTTGACTCCGGCGCTGAAAGGCAGGCGGCCGGTTATGGTTTACATGCACGGCGGCGGATATGGCACTCAGTCCGGCTTGTTGAGCCTGTTCTCGGACCGCCACGTGCGCGAACAGGATGTAGTGCTGGTCGGAATCAACCACCGGCTGGGCGTCTTCGGCTATAGCTACCTGGGCGGCCTGAGCGAGAAATTCGCGGTGGGCAATGTCGGCCAGCTCGATTTAATCGCGGCTCTCGAATGGGTGCGCGACAATATCGCTCATTTCGGAGGCGACCCGAAAAACGTGACTATTTTCGGCGAATCGGGCGGCGGCGGCAAGGTCGGCACCCTGATGGGCATGCCGGGCGGCAGGGGCCTGTTCCACAAGGCTATCGTCCAAAGCGGCTCTATGCTCCGCGTCGGGGATCCGGATGCCGCAACCAAAACAGCCAAGGCCCTGATGGACAAGCTGAACGTGACCAAACCCGAGGATCTGCAAAAGATTCCCGCGGCGGATCTCTTCAAAGCAGGAGGAGGCGGTGGTCCTGTGCTGGACGGTCACTCCATCCCGAAGCAGCCCTGGGATCCCACAGCGCCGGCGGAATCCGCGGGTGTACCTTTCCTTGTCGGAAACTGCAAGGATGAAACCACGCTGGGTGCCATGTCCAACCCGAGCCTGTTCAGCCTCGACGAGGCAGGCCTGAAAGCCGCGTTGGCAAATAGCGGGATACCCGCGGACAAGGTCGACCCGTTGCTCGCCCTATACCATCGCGATCATCCCAAGGACAGCCCGTCCGACCTGTACTTCCGCATCTCGACCGATCGCGGCGCCCGCCGGAACGCCGCCACGCAGGCGGAATTGAAGCTTGCGGGAGGCACCGCGAGTGTCTTCGTCTATTATTTCCAGTGGAACACCCCGCTGGAGGGCGGCAAGCTGCGCGCATTCCACACCTCCGATCTGCCGCTGGAAATGCGGCTCACGCTCTATCCCGAGTCCGAACATCTCTCCAGGCAACTCAGCGGCGCATGGGCGGCGTTCGCACGGACCGGGAATCCGAGCCAGAAGGGCCTGCCCTGGCCGAAATACACCCTGGACCAGCGCGCCACGATGATGTGCGACGTGACGGAGTGCAAAGCGGTAAATTACCCGGACCAGGACGAACGCGAGATGCTGCGGGAGTTCCCGTCCGGCGGCCGCGGCGGCCGCGCCGGCCGCGGGTAGCAAAGGAATTCGTTATGGGAGCAGCCGGTCTCGCTGACCTCACCGCGAGCGCGCCACGATGATGTGCGACGCGACGGAGTGCAAAGCGGGAAACGACCCGGACCAGGACGAGCGCGCGATGCTGCGGGAGTTCCCGTCCGGCGGCATCCTGTAGCAGAGAGATCATAGAGGCAGGAGAAAAGGAACACATGGATCATCTTCCTCAAAAACCGAACCGTCGCGAGGCCGTTCAGGCCTTCGTCGGAGCAGCCGGCCTGGCTGTGCTCACCGCGCCCGCAGTGGCGCAACCTGCGCGGACGGCGAACGCGGCGATGCCGGCCAATCCCGTGGTGGAAACGGCTTCGGGCAAAGTGCGCGGGTACTCCAGCCGCGGCGTAGCCGTTTTTCGCGGGATCCCTTACGGCGCATCCACCACGGGTGAGAACCGGTTCCTGCCGCCGGCGAAGCCGGAGCCCTGGCCCGGCGTGCGCAATTGCCTGAGCTACGGACACTCCTGTCCGGAGGGCAGTACCGGTCCCATCGAGAATGACAAGGCCCGGCGCAGCACCGACGAAGATGCCTTTCTCCTGTACCGGACGAACGGCTGGATCAGGGGCGAGGACTGCCTGCGGCTGAACGTCTGCACGCCGTCCCCCGCGGCTTCGGGCCGAAAGCGCCCCGTCATGGTCTATATGCATGGCGGGGGCTACACGGGCGGCAGCGGCAACGACCTGCTTTCCTACGACGGCGAAAACCTCGCCCGCCATCACGATGCAGTCGTGGTGACGCACAATCACCGGCTGAATCTGTTCGGGTATTTGAACCTCGCCGAAATTGGCGGGGAGCGCTACGCCGCTTCGGGCAACGTGGGCATGCTGGATATCGTGGCCGTGCTGGAGTGGGTGCGCGACCATATCGCGAATTTCGGCGGCGACCCGGGCAACGTGCTCATCTACGGCCAATCCGGCGGCGGGGGAAAGGTGAGCAACTTGATGGCGATGCCGGCGGCCAAGGGCCTGTTCCATCGGGCCGTTGTGCAAAGCGGCTCCATGATGCGCACCGGTTCTCCCGGTACGGCTGCCCGCCTGGCGTCGGCGGTTCTGGAAGAACTCGGCATCTCCAAATCGGAGTTGGACAAGTTGCAGTCGGTGCCCACCGCCACGCTGTGCAGTGTGCAGGCAGCGGCCCAGCGCCGGCTTCGCGGAGGCGCCGCGCCGGGCACGGCGGGGGCGGGCATCGGCGGGTGGGGCCCGATTGCGGACGGCACAATCATACCGGCCCCGCCGTTCGATCCCGCGGCCCCGGCGATCTCGGCCGACATTCCCATGATGATCGGTACCTGCCTCAACGAGATGGTGAACGGCACGGACAACCCCGAACGAGACACGCTCACCGATGCCGACCTGCTGAAACGGGCCGCCGGCCGGTACAAGGACAAAGCCGCGGATCTTATCGCCGCCTACCGCAAGGAGTACCCGAAGGAATCCGCTTTCGGCCTCTGGGCGGCGATCTCGGCCGCTGGCATGCGCCAAAGCGCCATCACCCAGGCCGAGCGCAAAGCCGCCCAGGGCGCAGCGCCCGTTTACACGTATCTGTATGCCTGGCGCACGCCCATGCTGGGAGGCAAGATCGGGACGTTCCACAGCAGCGAAGTCACGTTTGTTTTCGACAACGCCAGCCTCTGCACGAACTATTCAGGCGGCGGAGCGGAGGCGCTGGCGCTGTCGAGCAAGATGGGCGAAGCCTGGGCGAGTTTCGCGCGGACGGGCAAGCCGGGCCACGCAGGCCTTCCGGAATGGCCTGCGTACACGGAGAAATCCCGGGCAACCATGGTGTTCGACACCCCCAGTGCGATCCGGAACGACCCGGAAGGCGCAGGCCTGCGATTGATCCGGCAGGCTTCCTCGTAAGAAAAAACATGACTCACCATCCACGATTCATTGCCGCGGCCGTCCTGTTAACGGCTCTCACGGTTTTTGCTGGGCTTGGGGCCGGGCAGATGCAGCCTCCCGCTCAGCCCCAGAACCCGCCGGGAGGCGCCGCAACGCCCGCGACGGCTCTGGGGCAGAAGGCGGCCAGCGCATTCTCCCAGATGGCCGTATGGGCGACGATGCCGGATATGGCGGGCAGCGGGCCTTATCCCGCCGCTTATGAAATGGCGCCCGGCGGACTCGAATACGTCGTGTATCAGCCGAACGACCTGGCCGCGGCCACCCGGAACCGGAAACTCGGCGTCCATATTTGGGGAAACGGCGGGTGCGGCGCCGACGGCGCAACCGCGCGCTTCCACCTCACCGAGATCGCTTCCCGCGGCTACATCGCCATCGCTCCGGGCCGTATTCTGAGCGGCCCCGAGGCGCCTCCCCGGAGCGAGGCGCAGGCGGGCGCCGGACGGGGGGCTGGCCCGGGCGGCGGCGCCAGCGCCGAGAAAATGGTCTCCGGACCGGACGATGTGGCCCAGCCGAACGCCCTGGACGACCTCAAAAGAATTGCTGTCCCCGTCTTCGTGGCCGATCACCCTGGGGCCGGCCACGTCGGACTCTTCCTGGAACCCAATGGCGAGGCCACCAAGATCGAGTTGGACTGGCTCGCCTGGCGTTTGGACGGCGACAAGGCGGCCGCACGCACCTTCGAGGGCGCGGACTGCGGGCTATGCCGCGACTTCCGCTGGGTAGTGTATCGGAAAGGGATCCTGTAGCGCCGCGGTTTTCTCATGAAATCAATTTCGCGATTCCGTGTTCTCGTGCTCCTGTCGGGAGCCTCGGTGCTGGCAGCGCTCGCCGCCGGCGCGGACAAGGTTCCACCCGGATTGACCAGCGTGGCCGATCGCCTGATCGGCACCCCGGTGGAAACCTATCCGTTCAACTGGGGCGAAGGCGTGCAGATGATGGGCCTCATGCGGGCCGCCCGCGCGGCGCACGACACGCGGTATGCCGGCTACGTGGAAAGATGGGCGCGGATCTACGAGGCCCGGGACATCCCGGCGCTTCTGGATATCGGCCCGTCCGTTCCCGACCCCGCGCGCCGCGGATACTGCGGCCACTGGAGCCCGGCCAGCGCCGTGCTCTATCTCTATCAGGACCGGCGCAAGCCCGAGCACCTGAAACTGGCGCAGGGCGTGGCCGATTTCATCGAGACCGCCGCCGAGCGCAGTCCCGACGGCGGCCTCGGGCATTGGCAGGGAAGCCACCAGCTCTGGGTCGACACCTTGTATATGGCGTGCCCGTTGCTCTCCGGCCTGGGTCAGGTGCAGCATCGGCCGGAGTACACCCAGGATGCCGCCAAACAGATCGTGGTTCACGCGCGCCACCTCCAGGACGAGAAGACCGGACTCATCTACCACATGTGGGACTGGCAGGCCGGCACGCACTCCGAGGGCTTCTGGGGCCGCGGTGACGGCTGGGTGCTGATGTCGCTGGCCGAGACCATGGAAGTCATGAACCCGCGCGATCCGAAGTACCAGGAACTCGCTGCCATCGCGCGGAAACTGGCCAAAGGCCTCGAGTCCACGCAGGATGCCGGCGGGCTCTGGCACACCGTCCTCGACGATCCCCGGAGCTACCCCGAGTGCTCCGCCACGGCGATGTTCTCCTATGGCATGCTCAAGCTCGTGCGCCTGCGGGTGTTGCCTCCCGCCTACACTGCCAGGGCGCTGAAGGCCTGGCGCGCCATCAACGAAAGGTACGTCAAAGACGGCCTGGTCGTCGGCGTGTCCGCCGGTACCGGCCCGAAGGGAGCCGACGCCTATCGCGCCATGCCGGTGGGCACCGAAACCTGGGGCACCGGCGCTTACCTGCTGGCGGCCAGCGAAGTGGCCCGCAATCCGAAATGACCGATCTCTGGAAAGACGACGCGGATCTGTTCGCGCAGGCTCGCCGCGAACTCTTCACCGCCGTAGTCGGCGACATCATGGACAAGCTGGGGTTCCGGCATCAGTTCCTGCCGCCGGCCATCCGGCCGCTGGAACGGAACATGGTGACCATCGGGAGGGCCATGACCGTCCTCGAGGCCGATTTCTTCGAGGAAGCCGGCGCGAGTCACCATCCGCTTTCCGGCCGGCCCTTCGGTTTGATGCTGGACGCCCTCGACGGCCTGAAACCCGGCGAGGTCTACATCTGCACGGGAGGCTCCCCGCGTTATGCCCTGTGGGGCGAGCTGATGAGCACCCGCGCCATCCACTGCGGCGCCGCCGGCGCGGTGTTGGACGGCTACTCGCGCGATACGAGCGGCATCCTGAAGCTCGGCTTCCCCACCTTCTCTCACGGATCCTACGCGCAGGACCAGGCCCCTCGCGGGAAGGTCGTGGACTACCGCGTGCCGATCGAAATGTCGGGCACGCGCGTCGAACCCGGCGATATCGTTTTCGGCGACCTGGATGGCGTCTCGATCGTTCCCCGGGCAGCGGAGCGGGACGTGTTTCGAGGAGCGTTCGAAAAAGCCCGGGGCGAGAAGACCGTCAGGAAAGCTCTGGAGCAGGGAATGCCCGCGCGCGAAGCGTTCGAAAAATTCGGAATTCTCTAGGGCTGCTTGCCGGCCAGCACATCGCTGGCCAATGCCTCCGCGATAAGGCGATCCGCGTCCGCCGGCAGCAGGAAGCGCTCGGCGACGGCCTTCTCCGCCGCGGCCTTCACCGCATCCACGTAAGCTGTGTGGCTGCCGTATCGTTCTTCCAAGGAAAGCCGCGGGTCTCCCGAGGCCAGCCGCTCCGCCTTGGTTTTCGCGAATGGGACATAGCCGCCGTTCAGAGTGCAGATCCTGCCCTTGTCGAACCCCGCCGCCGTCACGTTCCAACCGAGATACGTACCAAGCGGGACTTGCCGCAGCACCGAGGGCACTCCCCCCACGTCCGTGCCGTCGGCATCGACCTTCGGCACCAGCGCGGGAATCACCTGTTTGATCACCGGCGGTTCTTTGGTAATAAAGCCGGAGAGATCGTTGTACTGGAAGTCCGGTCCGAAGTCGTAATCCAACACCGGGTTCACCAGGCCGTCCGGCGAGGGGACGCCCGGGATTGTGGGGAACCCGATGGCGGCCTTCGTGGCGGGCGCGAGTTGGCCCTGGTCGAGACGCGGATAGCGGCTCGGCGGCGGCTCGGTTCCTTTCGTCACCCACGCCACCAAAGCCGCGGTCAGGGCGCGCATCGTTTCGGTCTCCGGATTGGGATTCGCCGGCAGCACGCATCCGGTCGCTGCGGCCGGTGTCGCGGTGCTGAATCCCCCTCGGCCGCCTCCGTGCGTGGTTCCCGGGAAAAAGTAGCGGCGGACATTGGACGGCAGCGGAATGTCCGCCTTCCCGCTCGTGCCAACCAGGTCAGGCGATTCCCGAAGGTACCAGAACTCCAGCCCGCCGAAGGTCTCGAAAATCTTCGGGCAGGTGCTGCTGGCGCGGCAGCGGTCCAGCAGGCCCGCGGTGGTCCGGCGCCGGACCGGATCCGGGGTATCCTCCCACCAAAGAACTGCTTCGCTGCCCGGCTCGTTCACGCCCGCCGCGCCGCCGCCCACGGCAAAGCGGAAATTGAGCGCAAGCTGCCGCGCCGCGATGTGGGGATTCGCTCCATCCCACACGATCCGGCCCGCTTCGTCCTGGTTGAAGCCGAGGTGAATGTAACTCCGGATAAAGTTTCCCGACTGCGAACTGCCGCGGCTCAAGGCCCACTTGATCTGCTTCGCGACGGGATTGGACGCGCCGGTGTCGTCCCGCTCGGCGTATCGCAGGAACGAATTCAGGTCGCGTGTGGCGGCGTAGCCGATGCCCAGCACCAGCGGATCCTTGGCGGTGAACACCAGCACGTATTCGGATGCCGGATCGAAGCCTGCCTTCGCGCAGATTTTGGCCGGGTCGGGAATGCCGGGGAACGGCTTCGCCGTGCAATCGGCAAATGCCCATTCCGCGCTGCCGACGGGCGTGCCAGGGGCACTCTGCGACGTCCGCCTCGTCAGGCTGGCTTTCGCCGTGTCGAGAGTGAGCGGGCGCTGGTAAGTCAGGCCGACGTAAGCCGCCGAGGTGAGATCGATCGTGTTGGTGTCCGGTCGCGCGTTGATGATGCGCTCGATCACAGGACCGGTCAAGGGCGACCCATCCGGATTTCTGGCAATCGGCACGCTGATGGTCTGCGCGCCGGCGCGCGGCAGCACGTCGCCCTGCCATCCGCTGACCAACGTGACATAGCCGTCCTCGCCCCCCGTGGGTGCGCCGTTGCCGCGATTCGGCACGCTGTAAAAGAGCACGCCGCTGGACTTCGACATATCGATCGGCTTCGAGAGCGCAAACGTCGCCGAATACTCCACCATGCCGCGTGCATTGCGAGGAGCCAACTGAATGTCCGTGATGATGGAGTTGTGCGGATCGCGAGGGTCGAGCTCGCCGAAGAAATGGCCGCTGAGTGTCTCGTACTGGCCGGCCTTGCCAAACGACTGTCCGCGATAAGCGGGGGATTCGCGTTGCTCGACGACGATGCGGGTGACACGCGCATTCAGGCATGCCGCGCACATCAGAATAGCTGTGGCTGCGAGAGCGGTCCGGTTCTGCATATCGGCCATTATAGGCGGTTCGACCTCGTGTCATTCCGCACATCGGGAGTTTCTTAAGCTCCCATGCGGCTTGAGTGATGAATCGCACTTCGCGGAGGATCGGAGGTTGGCGGCTGTGTGTATACTGGTCGGAAACTCGGAACCAACCGGGTATTCCGTATCATGGCCACCGGAGCTTTCGGTTTTTGCCTAATCGAACTTAAAAGGAGGAGAGACCTTGAAGAACCATAATAAGCTGATCGTATCCGGGGCGTGTTTGTTGACGGCTGTTGGAGCCACTGGAACGCTGGCTGCACAGTCGCTTCAGCTATTGACCGACTACCAACAGATCGCCACCATTCCTGTCCCGGGGGGACTCGCCGGTTTCGACATCAGTTGGGTCGATTCGGCTAACGGGAGGTATTACCTGGCGGATCGAACTGCTACGGCGGGCACCGG
Organism: Bryobacteraceae bacterium; assembly: GCA_035638575.1. Taxonomy (GTDB): domain Bacteria; phylum Acidobacteriota; class Terriglobia; order Bryobacterales; family Bryobacteraceae; genus DASQZT01. The sequence goes on along the minus strand of DASQZT010000090.1, from coordinate 49,379 downwards.
ACGCATCGATGTGATCGACACTCAGACGCTGAAGTTTCTCTATGCCATTCCGCAAGACACCACCGGGACTGCGTTCGTCGGAAACACCGGTTCCGGCGCCAAGTCGGGGCCAAACGGGGTCGTGGCTATCCCCTATCTGAACCAGCTCTACGTGGGCGATGGCGACAGCACAGTCAAAGTAGTCGATTTGACTATGAAGAGTATTGTGGCCACTATCCCCACCGGCGGAAAATTCCGCGCCGACGAACTGGCGTACGACCCGCTCGACCACATCGTGATGATCGCAAACCCCAGCGATAACCCGCCGTTCCTGACCTTCATCTCGACCGACACACAGAAGATATTAGGTACGCTCAATTACCTGAACCAAAGCGGCCTCGAGCAGGCCGTCTGGGACGGGCAGGTAAACAGGTTCCTGATTTCCGTGCCGGCTTCGGGCGGATCCGGCGGCTCGGTGGACCGCATTGACCCGATTGCCATGCAGAGAACCGACCGCTTCTTTCTGTCCTGCAGCCCGTCGGGGTTAGCGCTGGGGCCGCTGCAGCACGTAATGCCCGCCTGCGGCGACCTCATCGATGGCAGGAACGGCCTGCATCTCGCCTTTAGCCAGGGTTATGGCGACCAGACGCTAAGCGGCGACGAGATTTGGTTCAACCCCGGGGACAATCGATACTACTTCGGCGCCGCCAGCGTGGGGGTAGTCGATGCCGAGACCAACTACCCCCTGGGCTTCGTCACTTTCGCGGGTGGGCACTCCATAGCCGTGGACAGTGAGACGAACCGCATCTTCGTGCCGGTAACCGGAGTGGGCGTAAAGGTATTCGCACGCACCGTCAACTAGACTAAGGTGGGGCGGGCGATTCCCGCGGGCTCTCGTTGCTCCAAACGGCATGCCAGGTTGTGATAGCCTGACTCCCATGTCGAACAGTCGAGAGCTGAGTTTCGCCGGCGGCGAAGTCACCGAAGAGCGCCTGTGCGCCCTCGAATCGAATGCCGATCTCGAAACGCTGATCATCTGGGGCGGTGAGATCGGCAACGGCCGCCTGGCGCCCCTGAGCCGCCTGACTCGGCTGAAGGGCCTCGTGCTCGGCGAAATGGCGATCGACGATGGCGTGTTTCAGCACTTCAAGACCCTGCGGGAACTCTCGTACCTGAATCTCGCCTACACCAACATTGAGGGCGACTTCACCGCGCTTGCCGGCCTGCCCCTGCGGGATGTGCGCCTGGAGGGTTGCCGCCGCGCGGGCGACCGCTGCGCCGAGACCCTGGCAGCCTTTCCCGGCCTCCGCCAGTTGGAGATCCACATGACCGGACTCACCGACGAGGGCGTGCGCCACCTGGCACACTTACCCCTGGAAGTGCTTTGGCTGGGAGGGCGGATCACCGACCACGGAATGGACGCTGTGGCGGCCATGACGGGTTTGAAGCATCTCGACGTGTGCGCTCCCGGGGTCACGGATCGGGGCGTCGGCGCGATCTCCGGCCTGACCGGGTTGGAAGTGCTGTGGCTCTCCCAGTGCCGGATCACGGATGCGAGCGTGAGCCTGCTGTCTCAATTCAAGTCTCTGCGTGAGCTGGCCGTCGGCAGGACGGGAATCACGGCCGAGGGGAGAGCGCGGCTACGAGAGTTGCTGCCGCAGTGCCGTCTGGTTGCAGAAGGCGCCGGCGTTTGAGAATTCCGTCGGGTTACGCCGGCCCTTCGAGGCTCAGCACGATCACTGCGTCGGACGGCGATTCTTCATACTGAATTTCGGGCGCGTTCCGATTGGCGCTCCGAGTGGCGAGCCAGTGTGCCGCGACCGCGGCCCCGCCCAAAATCACGGCCATCACCCAATAGCTCAGCGGATCGGCCATGGCCCGCAGCTCCAGTTCCACGCACTTCGGAATGGCGATGACCAGCAGCCACATGCAGGGCCAGACCACCATGTGGACTTTCGATTTCCCCGGCAGGTAGGAGCAGGTGAAGGGAATTTTCCGAAAGCCCCGCATCGAGAGGTCCGCGAGGATGCTGCCGAGAAGTCCGAATAGCAGCAAGTGCTCCGCTGCCGCCGGCCACGGCCCCTCCCACAGAAACAGCACAGCGCAGCCCACCCAAACCGGGAGCACCGAGAGCGTCAGCAACGCTCGCCGTGTGGCCGATAAACAGCCTGCGCCTCCACGCACCGGCGTCACGCGGAATACCCAATTGGCGCGCAGGTCGAGCGGCAGAGAAAACACCACCCGGGTCCCCAGGACCCAGGCGCCCAACATCAACACGCTCGAAGCCAGCATGCCAAAGAACGTTCGCGCCCCCGGCATTTTCATGGAGACGGCGACCAGGGCGGACGCGATTCCGAGATAGAACGACAGGATCAACCGGTGTTGCCGGCTCCGCACCAACGTGCGGATGGTGAACTGCACGAGCGCGGTCTGTTGTGAATTCCCGAATCGCGGCAGCCACACGCCACCGCGCGAGCCGGGCACGATATCCGGCTCTTCCACGATCTTCCGCAGCGTGCGGAAATAGGAGAGCAGGAACGCTCCGGCGGCAACCAATATCGCGGTCGCCAGGCCCACCAGCGCGCGCCGTGCCAGCGGCGCCATCAGACCGTGGGCCTGGGCCGGGAACGCGCCGCTCAGTTCGCTCAGAAGGCCCATGAACCAGTACGACGGCAGCCGCGCCAGCATCCGCTGATTCTCCGCCGCGCCGAGGGCCTTCGCAGTGGCGAACGACGGTTGGAGGCAAACTACACCGAGGAACAAGATGAACGCGGCGATCTGCAGAAACGACGAGACGCGCAGATACCACCTTCTGGGCAATTGCGCCGCTACCCCCTGCACGCCCAAAACCGCGCAGTAGAGAAACGCGCCCGACGCCAGCATGGTAATCCAAAACGCCGCCACAAACCGAATCGTCCCCACGATTCCGGAGCCGGGAGGCGCCAACGCCATCGGCCATGCAAAGCCGGAAAGGCAGTGCAACGCCGCCACGACAAGGCCCAGCGCGGACGCCACCGCGGCGATCTTGGCCGCGAACATCGTGCGCCCGCGAACGGGCAGGGGAGCCAGCACCAGCACATCGCGCCGGTCGAGAAACGTGGAGTCCCAACTCAACACCACGAACAAGCCCACTACCAGCAGGGTGAGGGTTACCCAGTCGCGTTCATAATGCCAGGCCGAGGCAGCCAGCGTCTCCGGCCGCATCTTCAGGCCGCCGTACATAATCGCCATCCACGTGAGACCAACGCTGACGGCGATCAGCAGCGCCCCAAACTGCCCGAACAACTGGCTGGAGTCCCCGCGGGCGGACGCCGACAACAGTTCCACATCCATCAGGCGGAACAGGAACTGGCGATAGAGAATGCGGAATTGCAGTTTCGTGTTCATTGGGGCGCGCCGCTCATGCGCGGATCAGGTCGGCGATCTCGCGCGAGACCGAGGCGGTGTCCTGCTCCACGGCGAGCTGCGAGAAAATCTCCTCCAGCGTGGGCAGGGCCATCAGCGTCCGCAGCCGCTCGATGGAATCGTCGGCCACTACCTTTCCGCGGTGCAGAATCACCACGTGCGAACAGACCCGCTCCACGGTCTCCAGTTCGTGCGAGCTGAAGAGCACCACCTTGCCGCGCGCGGCCAATTCCTGGACCAGGCTGCGCAGCACCAGGGAGGTGGAAACGTCGAGCCCCGAAAACGGCTCGTCCAGCAGGATGAGGTCCGGATTGTGCAGCAGGGCGGCCGAAAGCAGCACCTTCTGCCGCATGCCCTTGGAGTACGACGACATCGGAACATGCCGGTCGCTGTGCAGGGAGAGCAATCGCAGCAGGCCGTCGATCCGGTCCGCCGTCGCCTTGGCGGGGAGATTGCGCAACTGGCCCACCATGATGAGGTACTCGAGGCCGCTCAAGTGCGAATAGAGATACGGCTCCTCGGGCACGTAGCCCATGCGCTGCTTGAACGCGATCAGGTCGCCGCGGATCGGCTGGCCGTCGAAGAAGATCTCGCCGGACGTGGTTTCGATGAGCCCGGTGATCATCTTCATGGTGGTCGACTTGCCGGATCCGTTCGGCCCCAGGTACCCGGTGATCTCGCCCTCGCGGGCCGAGAAACTAACATGATCGACGGCCACGATGCCGGTGAATCGTTTGGAGACGTTGCGCAGTTCGAGGGTCATCATGGCCGCATCTCCGCGGCTTCCGAAAAGAGACCGCTCCACATATACAATCAGACGCCGGAGTATTAAGATTTGTGCCCCCTCATCGGTACCGGGAGCGTCGGCGGAGCGCAAGCCCGTTTCGCGGTTCGACTCCAGGCGCGCGGCCCGGCTGGCCTTGGGGAAACGTGGGCTCTCGTCCATTGAGGCCATTGTGGACCGAAAGGGTCGGAGTTTCCGGTAATTCCGTCTTACAACCAATGATTCGAACGAACGCCCCTCCCCTATCAGAACCGCGGCGTGCGAAGTGGTAGGATCAACTCGTATGGAGTTGGCGATCCAAATTCAAATCGAGGAACTCCCAGAAGGCGTTTTCCTCGCTACCTCGGACGAACTCCCAGGCCTTGTGGCGCAGGGGCGCACTGTCGGCGAGGCACTGGACATCGCGCGCGATGTCGCCCGTAAGTTGATCGAGGCACGCCGTGAGCGCGAAGGCGTACCGAACCTGCCGACGACGAGTCAGCGACGTGATTACACCATAGTGGTCGCCGCGTAATGGGTCGACGCGCGGGATTCCGCTATCGCGAAGTCGTCCGTAAATTGAAACTGTTTGGTTTCGAGTTTGACCGGCAAGCTGCTGGCAGTCATGAGATCTGGTTCAATGCCCGCGCCAATCGTTATACGACTGTCCCCAATCACCCGGGTGACATGCCCGAAGGGACGCTGAGGGCAATTCCGAAGCAGGCTGGAATCGACGTAGACGATTTCCTCCGGCCGTAATCTACGGTAAGCCCGTTTTCTTGCCGTGAACCATGCGCGGGTTGCGCCCGAGTAGGATATTTTGTCATACTCAAGATGTGGTGCAGAAGATTGCCGTAACCTTGGATCAAAGGACCGTCGCGGATCTCGACCGGTGGGTCAGAGAGGGTAGGTACCCGAACCGAAGCCGGGCGCTGCAATCGGCCGTGAACCTGCTGAGTGAGCGCGAGAAGCGGACCCGGCTCGCGCGCGAGTTGGCTAAGATCGACCCGCAAGAGGAAGTGCAGTTAGCCGAACAGGGTTTGGGAGACCGCGCTTGGCCCGAATACTGAGAGGCGAAATCTACTGGGCAGACTTGAACCCGGTCCGAGGCCGCGAGCAGGCCGGATTGCGGCCGGTACTGATTCTCAGCCACGACCTGTTCAACAGGAAGTCCGAAACCGTAATCGCGATGGCAATCACAAGTCAGGCGCAAAGGGCCGGATTCCCATTGACGATGGCACTTCCCTCGGAAATGCTGCCCAAGTCCTCATGGGTGAAGATCTCACAAATTCGGACAATTTCTATCGATCGTCTTGGCAAGAGGATCGCGACCCTCGGTCCTGAGATGCTGGACCAGTTGGTAGACGGGTTGCTCGAGCTGATTGGCTAGCTGCTGCCGCCCGTGAGTTTCCGCAAACTCCGTCTTTCGTCCACAAGTCATGTACGGAGACCCGGACCGGAGCAATAGATGGCCGAACGCCAGCGCGGCCAATCTGTCTAGCGAATAGCTATCGGAACAGCGTTGCTTACCGCATCGGGATAGACCAGTTTGACGGCGAGATTTCCGCTCAGGGCGGCCGGAATTGTGACATTGATCTGGTAGAGTCCCACGGTTCCGGGGCTGAGACCGGCGAAACTGGGGTTCACCGCGGGGCTGGAACCGAACTGCACTGCCGGGACAGCGGAGGCGATCGCCAGCGTATTGGAAGGCGCGGCTGTCCCGTCCGGAACCGCGGGATTCGTTGCGCCTAGGCCGATTGCCCAAACAATGATGGTGTCGCCCGCCTGCGCCGAGTGGTAGGCATCGAGCGGGTTGTAGGCCGCGTCGGTGATGGCTGCGATTTGGGGAGCGTGGGGTTGCACCTGCACCGTGACGAAAGCGCTGGACTGGCCGTCGCGCACCTGAATCTGATTCGGCTGCGAGGTTGACGTGGCCGACGGCAACTGGAACGCGATCTGGTTCGACGAAGAGTAATACAAAGGAGCGGGTGTGCCATTGAAAAGCACGAGGGCTCCTCCCAGTGTGGTCGGCAGCGGAGGTCCGTTCGCGTACGCAGGTGGAGCATCCGATAGGCCCACTCCCCGGACGACTAGCACTTCGCCGGGCGCAAATGGACCTGATGTGAATGTCACGTTGTCAAACACACCAAGACTGAAATCACAGACGCCCGAACCGGGAAAAAGCCCACAGCCGGTGATGACCGGCGGGCCTGGGCTGGAGACTGTCAGGCTCACTGGCACCACTACGGGACAGCTTGCCGCGCCACATCCGATCGTCACGGACCCGTTAATGGGGCCCGGCTGTAGCGAACCTGGGTCCACGGTAACCGCCACATTCCCTCCCAAAAGGGAAGCGCTGATGCCGGCGCCACTCGCGGTCACACTGGTCGCGACGATTGCTCCCGCCGGATTGAGCGAGATGGCCGGCAGAAACGGATAGGCCAGTGGCGGACCACCTTGCACGACAGTCATCGCGATCTGGCCTGGCGCAGGAACGGCTAGAGGCTGCGCCGTCAAATGCATCGTGACGGGGACATTGGCTGTCTGACCGCATGCAACCTTGCCCGTATAGTTCGTTGGCGCCATGGTTAGGGGCGGAGCTAAATCGATGTAATAGTCGAACCCGAACGTGCCCTCGCTCTCAGCTGCCACGGTCAGCCACGTACCCCCGTCCTGCGTATTCACCGTGGGGGGGCTAAGATCGAATCCACACGAATACCCGATGATCACTACTCCCGGGGTTAGATAAGAGTCCGCCGCTGCGCCCGGATTATCTCCCACCAGCGCCGTCGCGATTACGCTCTGCGGCGAATCCACGGCGCCCGGCGCATACACCGTCACATTGGCCGTGTAGATTCCTTGCGCCAACTCTGCCGTGTTGAAGTTGAACTGGATCAAAACGCACTGCGGCGGACTCCCGGATGGGCATGCACCGCCCAGGGAGGCGGTCAACCAAGGCACTCCGGAGGGGACCGAGACTCCTGGGGATAGCGTCCCATCGCCCGCATTGTAGGCCTGGATTACATTGGCCTGCGGGGTCGCCACGGTCTGTGACAGGCGCAGCATCGGCGCGGCAAACGCCACGCCCGCGCTGGACAGCAGCAACCACGTCCAGTGCGCGATTCTACCGCTCATCAATACAAAGACCCGTGAAGGGTGGTATCCAACTACGGGGAAAAACAAAAAACATTTTCCCAAGTTGGGCGGAGACGCGTTCCAAAACAGCGTGTTGTATATCGGCGGGGACGGTAAGCGGCATTAAAGTGGGGTTACCTTCCCTTGAGCTTTCCATTCCGTCGCGCTTGACGCCCGTCTTGTCAGTGTGGCCGGACCTCGCGAGAGCGCACCCCGGGCCCCGGCCCAATGTCGCCTTACTTCCTGCCGCCGCGCGTTGTTACACCGACTCCAGGGCCGCCTGCATCATGGCCCTGGTGTAGGCCACGCTGTAAGTGATGCCCGTGTACCCTCCGCCGCCGGGATAGCCGCCCAGGCGGCCGCCGGGCGCTACCCGGTCCCTGTCGGCGTCCAGCGCGCGCGGATGCTCGGGGTAAATCGTCCCCGTATATTTGTTCTTCACCAGCGCCTTCATGACGCCGAACATGTCGCCCATGCCCGCATCGATGAAGACCTCCTGGTATTTCTCGTAAGGCTTGACTACCTGCACGTTGCGGAAGTGCACGTGGTTGATGCGCTTCCGGCTGGCGAAGTAATCGGCCACCGGCACCGGGTCGTCGCCCATCTCCCGGGTCACTCCGCAGTCGAAGGTGATGCCGTTCGCCGGGCTGTTGACGATCTCGATGAGATGCTTCCAGCCCGCCACCGTTCCCATGATCTGCTGCGATCCGCGGCTGATCGGCGCCGGAGGATCGTTGGGATGGAGTGCCAGGCGCACGCCCGCTTTTTCGGCGGCGGGAACCGCGGCTTTCAGAAACCAGGTGATGTTGGCCCAAATCTCTTGCAGGTTGTGCGCTCCTTCGTTGGCCAGCGGCGGCAGGTCCTTGAACTTCACCTTTTTGGCGTTCGGGAACTCGGCCAGTGTCTCGGGCGTGATCTGTCCGTTTTCGTCCCGGTAGATCGGCTGCACCACGGCGCCGTTCTCGTTTACCAGTAATTCGAGCTCGTAGTCGAAACCCGTGTAGCCCGCCTTGGCCCTGCCCACTGTCTCGTAATAGCCCTCGATGGCGCGGTGCGCGTAGAAGTTGTACTCCACCACCGTCAGCCCGCCCTTCCCGGCGGCCTCGATGGATGCGAGGAACGGCTCCATCTCCTTGGCCCGGGTTTCCTTGCCGTAGATGACGCTGCTGGGGAGGTTGATCATCGCGTTGTAGGCCACCAATCCGGCATCCTTGGCGGTCTGGACGGCGCGGCGTACGTTCTCTTCGGTCCAGGGCGAGCCCCCGATTCCGACGCCCAGCAGGTGAGTCACGCCAAGTTGGCGGATGCGCTGATAGCTGGCGGCGGGATTGCCGCCGAAACCGCCCCGGCCTCCGCGTCCAGCCGCATCCGCGGGTGGAACCGGTGCGGCTTCCGTCTTGGGCGGAAGAAATCCGCCGTAGCCGCCTCCGCCACCACCGCCTCTTCCTCCCCGGCCCGCCGCAGCTCCAGGACCCGCCGCGCCCGGAGCAACCGCGACCGGAGCCTCTGGCCGCATACTGGCAGGCAGAGGCCCGCCGCCGTCTCCCAACGATAGGCAGATTTTGGGCGTGTCCGGACCTTCCTCAATCGGCCATTTGCGCGGCGCGGGCGCTGCCTCGGCAGTCTCGAGGGACTGCGCCAGGGCGGCGCCACCCACCCCCTGCATCATCTTTCGTCGTGAAAATCGAAATCCCATATCGGAATCCTCTCGTATGAAACTTGCGCGCAACTTAAACACTACACCAATTGAGGGTAGCTTGTGCTCTGCGGCCCACGGCGACGGCCCTGCCGGTGGGCCCACCGCCGTAGCGGACATGCCAGCAGGTATCCGATCCACCAGGGACAAACGCGGTCGGCCGCGGCATCCCGTCGGGAAGCATCGTTCACTGCAAATGCACTGGCTCCGTGAATGCTCCGTTGCCCGCCGAATCCCACGCGGCGAAACGGATCCATTTCTTGCCGGCGGCATCGAACGGGATGCTGTAGTGATGGCGCGAGAAAGGCGCCAGCGACGTCGCGGACATGATTTCGCGGCCGCTGGTCTTGCCGTCGCCCCAAACCAACTCGACGAATTCGGCGGGCCAGGTCCAATCCACGTCGGCGACGAAGGTGCGCTTGCCGCCCGCCCCCTGAATCGAGTAGTCGTGCAGCAGAACTTCGCCCGAGGTCACAAAGAAGTTGCCGGCGCGAAGGGCATCCAGCACCGGCGTCCAACCGTCGGAGAACTTCGGCAGGCGGTCGAGCTTGACGTAGTTGACGTCCAGTTGCGGAAAGGTCTCGTCTTCCGGGGACTTGGTGTAAGTGTCGCCCTCGGCGATCAGGTATTTGGCGCCCGCCCAGTTGTTCATATCGTCCAGCAGGTCGAGGCAGCGCACCTCGCAGAGACGCTTCTGGGATTGATCGACGGGCAGCGACTGGAAGGACGCGCCGGCGAAACGGTCGCTGAGAAAGTGTGGTTTGTCCTTCACCGCATCCGGGTAGCCGTCGGAACTCTTGGTTCGCGGGTGAGTCTGCCACATGAGGGCGTGCTCGTCGTTGAGCATCCGCATTTCGGTTTCGGGGGACGATGTGTGATAGACCTTGCCGTAGGGCGCGATGTTTTCGACGTACGGTTGCTCCGGCGGCGCCGGCTGTGTGGAACCCGCGCGCCGCAGCGGAGCGTGCGTGTAGTAGATCGGCTTGGGGAATAGGAACATGTAGTGGCCGCCCAGAGTGGCGTCGGGCTCTTCGCCGGGGATGATCAGGAAATCGCGATCCGAGAGGCGGGCGCTGCCCTCGAAGTAGACGCGCTGCTCGTCCAGACGAATCTTGCCCGTATCGGTGGGATGCGAATCGGCGTGGAAGTCGCACAACGCGGCGATATTGATGCCCAGCGCTTTGAACGTCGGAATCCACTGCGGCTCGTAATCGAGGGTGCCGGCGTCGGTCAACTCCTCGTTTAAATGGAAGTGGAAGTGGCTGACCATCACCTGGTAGCCGGGCAGGGGTTTGTAGACATCGTCGTGGGTGAAGGCCATCACCGCCTGTTGGGCGGCCTCCGCGTTGCCCGAGTCCAGATAGAAGTAGACGGCCATCCGCTGCATGCTGCCCGGAGGAGCGTTGTACAGCGCGAAGTTCTCCTCGAATTCGCGCGCCTGGCTGACGCGGCGCTGCCAGACGGCGTCGGTTTTGCCGTAAGGCTTGAACGATTCCTCGCGATCGGCCTGGCGCACTCCCACGGCGAAAGTGGTGTCGCTGTCCTTACGGTAGTAGTTGTATCCGAGGTTGGATTCCACTTCGCGCGAGAAGAAGAACTTGTGGGATGCGGGGAAGACGGCCACCGAGCCCGCGCCGCTTTCGATGATTTCCACCCGGTTGCGCGTCTTCACTGCCACGGCATCGGTATTGACTTCGCCGCCGAACAGGTAGTGCTGCCAGCCGCGGGCGATATCGCGCCACATCAGGCGCGTATCGTTGCCGATGCTGAATCCCTTGAGGCCGGCGGCGAACTTGTAGGCCACCGACGGTGCGTCGGTTTTGGCGATCACCTCCTGGCGAATCAGGTTGGTGCCGCGATACACGGTGTAGCGCAGGCCTCCGGAGAAGAGGCCGAGCGAGACTCCCGGGAAATTCGCTTCGATGCGGGCGCCATCGGTATCGACCTGGCAGCCGGTGATTTGAAAGGTGGCCGGGGCGCGCTGGATCTCTTCGGGTTTGCGCGGCAGATCGACGGCCGCATTGCTGCCGGGACGCCCGGGGACGTTCAGGGGGGCATCCCAGAACGCAAACCATTTCTGACGTTCAATGATTTCGGGTGTAAACATGCCCAGTTGACGCAGTGGAACCTCCTGCTGGGCGGAGATGCGCCGCCGGCCGGTGGTGACCTGGTATTCCGGCGTGAGGTCGTGTCCCAAAGCGGACCACTTGCCGTTCTTCTCCACGGCCAGTTCGCGCACCACGGGTTGGCCGCCGTTGACCCCCAGGGTGGCGCGCAGGGTCTGACCCCGTTCGCCCTGCCAGATCAGTTCCAAGGAACCCGCGCGCATCTCGGCTTTCAATCCGTCGAGCGCCTTATAGCCTTGAAAACTACAGTTGAGAGTTTGCGCGCCGGCCAATGCCGTGAAGAGCAAACCGGAGAAAGCGATTCTATACCAGCCCATATGTGTCACCGCCACAGAGTCTATCAAAAACGATTCCTCAATCGGTGGGCCGGGTTGTCTTGTGGCGTCGCACGCCTCGCCCCGCGCATAGCTCAACGCTGTACCGCGATCAGCGAGCCGGCGGGGGTCGGGAGGCCGCCGTAACTGGCGGTCACCGGGTTATCGCCATTGGACGCCGAGGCCGGAACCACCACATTGAACTGGTATAGCCCCGGGCTGATGACGCCGGCGAACTGCACTTCGGCGGAGGCTTCTCCAATCTGAATAACGGGGAGGGCTGGCAATGCGCCGACCTGGGTCGAAGAACCGTCAACTATGGTCGTACCGGGCAGTCCGAACCCGGCGGCATATAGGATGATCGTCTCCCCCGGTTGGGCCGGCGTAAAGGAATAGCCGGGGGCCGATATCGACACTGGGCCCAGCAGCGATCCGTTGGCGTGAGTGGCAACGACGTACTTACTAGCGCCGAATAGGAGAAAGGAGGGCGCCACGGCGCCAAGGGTCGCGGCAAAGGCCGTACTGGCGTTCGTTGCATTTGTCACGACGACCGGCACCTGACCCTGGGCGCCGTCCAGTGGCGTGAGAACGTTGATCTGTGTCTCGCTGATGTAGTACACGTACGCGGGTTTCCCATTGACCTTGACGCTAACGTTGCTGAGTTGGGTGGGCATTTTTCCGGCGGCGAACTCCGGCGCGCTGCTCCACGTCATTCCGTTCGGTCCGACAGCATAAGGAGCGAGGCCTATCCCCTTGATCTCGATCCAGTCATTCTGCGCGATGTTTGGAAAGCCGCCGGCGGTGTTGACCGACGTGATCGTTGGCGTTGGGTTGAAGATGATGTCCAGCACCGGGTGCAGTTCGATCCCATTCGGCGCTACACCCGTCTGGCCGTGCACAAAATCGAAGAATCCAACGCCAGTGACCTTTACCTGAATGTCAGCGGTCTTGAAATCGGTACTGGCTGTAAAGCGGGCATCGAACTCCGGGCGGGCGCTGGCGATGCCCGCGGCGAACGGACTGAGCGAGCCTATGCAGTTTGGGCTGGGAATCTCGGCAATCATGGTCTTTCCGGCCGGGTCCGAGAGCACAAGGTGGTAGTCGGAATCGTCTTCGAGCGTGTACTCGGTCAGGGTGGCGCCCAGCACAAACAGGGTTGTTTCGGTCGGCTGCACGCGGTTGCTCTCCGGTTTGTTCGAAGGCGCCGACAGGGCCACCAGGTTCGCGATCGTCGTGGGAGTGACATTGTTCAGGTTCACCAGTTTGGCATCGGCATCCGTCCCGGTCTTTACCGGCCAGCGCTCTACGCCGCACGGCTGCCCGCCGCCCGCCGCGCCGCTCAGAGTGATGGCGCCGCTATCGGACGCGCGCAGGTTGTTGGTCTTGTCCGATTCGTCCACCTGACCCTGGTCGTCCGCCACTGCCAGCAGATACCAGGCGCCCGGCGGCAGATTCGATGGAATCCCGATGCTATTGCTGCAACTGAAGGTGCTGCCCGCCGCCAGCCCGTTACTCACTGTGCAATACGTTCCCGTGGACACTGTCGAGGACGTCATGCTCGCGCTGGGTGACAAGTAGAATCCCACGCGGAACGGTCCCGCTGCCGCCCCGCCCTGGTTCTTCACTGTCGTCGTCGTTGGGGTCAGAGTGCCGCCAACCGTTCCGCTGGTGGGCGCCGCCAGCGCCGTCACCACCAGGTCCGCCTTGGAAGGGATGGGTGAGCAGAGATTTATGGGCGAATGACTGTTCCGAGGCGCGGGTGAACCCAAGCTGAAATCTGCCCGATTGTTGTTGGCGCCGGTGCAGCCGCCAGACTTGCGGATTGCCGCCGTAATATTGTCGAGCGCCGCAACGGGACTTCCCTCAGCGGCGTTTGCCCCGCCGTAGCCCAGGAAGTCGATGATCTGGGGGCCTGAGGGAGCCGCCCCGTTCAGGTCCGTCGAATTGTTCACAAGGGCTATCTTGCCGTCGGTGGCACTCAAGTTGATACCACCCGAAATATCGGGTGTGGGCAGCGACGCCGATCCGCCGGTGCCCTGCGCTTCCTGAATCAGATAGTATTGACCGGGCTGGATAACGCCGTTGAGCGCCGTAAGGTCCCAACTGGTTCCTGTTGCCGAGGCATATTGGACAGACCAGCCGGTAACCGTAATCGGCGCGCCGCCACGATTGAAAAGTTCTATAAAGTCATTCCGCAGCGTGGCCCCGGAGTTACCGCCCCCTCCATACACCTGGCTGATCACTATGCCTGACGTTCCGCTCTGAGCGGTAATATGCGGCACCGCACACACGAACGCACACAGGAGAAACAACCCGAACCGGACCCTCATCGCACAACCTCCGCCGACGGCGTGACCTCTGCCTGAGACCGGTTCGCAGCCAGGATCTCCGTTTGGCTTACTGTTCCCCAACGATTATACGTCCAGCCGTCTGATTGGGACCTTTTATTCCCATTGCTCCAGGATTTTCCAACCGCCGCCGTGGCGCTTGCCTCAGCCTGCCGCGGCGACTTACCCTGAAACCCATGAGGTATATTTTCGGGTTTCTGATGTGCTTGTCGCTTTCCGCCCAGGCGCCTCCGGCGCGGCCGAAAGTTTTCGGTGTGGCCCACTACTCCATCTTCGTCGGCGACCTGGCGAAGGCGCGCGCATTTTATGAGGACTTTCTCGGGTACGAGGAGTCCTTCACGCTGCCTAAGCCCGATGGCACGGTGCAGATGGCCTTCCTGAAAATCAACGACCATCAGTACGTCGAGCTGGTGAACGAACCGAACCGGGGCGAGGGCCAGTTGAACCACTTGGGGCTCTACACCGATGACGTCGAACGCATGCGGCGGTACCTGGCTTCGCGCGGCGTCAAAGTGCCGGACCAGGTGACCGTGAACCGCATCGGCAATCGGAAGATCTCGGTCGTCGATCCCGACGGCCACACCGTGGAGATCGTCGAATACCTGCCCGATAGCTGGACTGGCAAAGACACCGGCAAGCACATGCCCGCGACGCGCATTTCCGACCGGATGATGCATGCGGGAATCCTCGTGGGCAACCTCGACGCGGCCGCGCGGTTCTACGGCGGGATCCTGGGCTGCCACGAGACGTGGCGCGGCAACAGCCTCACCGCCACGACACTGGCCTGGGTCAACATGCGCGTGCCGGATGGCGACAACCACGTGGAGTTCATGCTCTATAAGGATCTTCCGCCGCCGGACCGGCGCGGCAGCCCGCACCACATCTGCCTGGTCGTGCCCGATATCGCGAAGGCCGTGGCGACCCTCGAAGCGCGGCCCGCGCGAAAGAACTACGCGCGCGAGATGAAAATCAACCTGGGCGTGGACAACAAGCGGCAGGTGGGCCTGTTCGACCCGGACGGTACGCGCGTCGAGATGATGGAGATCGATACCGTGGACGGCAAGCCCGCGGCTTCTTCCACGCTTCCGCCGCCGCGGTAGCTACTCCTTCGCCCGAGGCGCCTGCCAAAAGTCGGTGGACGCCTCCTCCGTAGCTCTCCGCGCACTTCCGAGCGCATTCCCTTCGAGCACCACGGTCTTCATCTCGCCCGGGGCCACCGAAAGAAACGTGCCCGTGCCTGGAACGCCCTGCTTCCCCGCACCACCGCGCCCGCGCAGCGGTCCAGCCGGATCACGGGACTTCCGGCCACCGGCTTCCGCGCGGACACGCCGATCGGCATTTCCGGCAACCCTTCGATGTTGATGGTCAGGGCGGTCACCGGCCTGTTCCGGTCGGCGCTGCTGATGCTGACCGGATGTTGAACAGCGGGCCGGCGCCCCAGGCATTGACGCCGATCAGAAGGACCCATACCGGCAGCAGCCGCATAATGCCTCCGTGCGCTAGACCGTCACGAAGCGGGTGCGAACGCTTTCAAAATCCAGCTTCCCCAAATTTCGCTCGCTCGCCAGCTTCAGGTAGCGAAGCGTGTTCCAGTCCAGGTCCCACCAGGCCTTGGCGATGTAGGCGTCGAGCGCCACGGGATCGGTCCCCGCAACCAGCGTCTGCTTCAACGCCACGTCCGCTGGATTCCCGCCGCCCGGCCCGTTGCGCATCAAGACCCGGTACCCATCCATGATGGTCAGCGTGGGACGCAGAAAAGAGGCCAGGTCCGCCAGGCTTTCGTGAATGCGCTGGTGCAGCCGGTTACGCGGCCCTCCCAGGATGCCGTAGCAGTTCTTGATGCCCAACGTGACGCCGGTCAGGCTGTGGTGCTTGGCGATGGGGATGTTGATGATCTTGTCGGCGTTCAGGAAGGGCTCCAATACCGGCCACGAGTGCAGGACGTCGCCGCGCAGGTCCACGTTCCGGAACAGGTGCTCTTCGGGCAGGATGATTTCGGCCCCGGCCACGCGGGCCGCGGCGGCAATCCCGCTGCGCGCAAACGTGCGGCGCGGTTCGTCGATCGAGACATCCGTCACCGCCACGCGGCGCGCGCCGGCTTCTCGGCAGAGCCGGGCGATTTCCGCCACGACGAGAGGGTTTGTATTGGCCGCCTGCTCGGGCGTCCGGTCCCAGGCGATGTTCGGCTTGAGCACCACCACGTCGCCGCGTGCGACAAACCGCCCGATGCCTCCCATTTCCTGGATTGCCCTGCGCGCCATGAGGCCGGGGTCGCCGCCGCGAACGACCACCATCTCCGGAAGGCGCGGGTCGGAGGGGACCGTGAAATCGGACCGCACAACAGCGCCGGCGGGCTCTTCGGGGCGGAGGCCGCGACGGCTCAGCCAGACTCCCGCGCCGGCCGCGGCTCCGCTCAGCCCGCCCAGCCGCAGGAGCTGGATCAGCATTTCGCGTCGTCCTTGGGGGCCGCTGCCGGCGATCATGCCCGCCTCACCTTTGACTCATGACCAGTTTAAGTCTAATCCTGGTGGTGTGCAGGCCAGATTCGGAGCCCGAGGTGTTTTGATCCTGATCGGCTTCACCGCCGCCATCGCCCAGATCGTGATGCTGCGCGAGCTGATGGTGGTCTTCTCGGGCAACGAGATCTCCATCGGGCTGATGCTCGCGGGCTGGCTCTTCTGGACCGCCGTGGGCAGCCGCCTGGCGAATCGTTTCGCCGTTGGATCGCCGCGCCGTCTGACGGCCGCTGTGGAGGCGCTCCTCGCGCTCGCGTTTCCCTGCACCATACTGGCCGTGCGCAGCGTGAAAATCGCGCTCGGAGCTGTGCCCGGAGAAATGCTGGGGCCGGGTCCCATGCTGTACGCTTCGCTCGCCACTCTCAGCCTGTTCTGCATTCTCTCCGGGACCCTGTTCACTGCGGGAAGCCGGCTCTACGCGAACCAGTCCGCGAGTTCCACCGCGTCGGCCACCGGCTCCGCGTACCTGCTGGAAGCGCTGGGCTCCTCGGCCGGAGGCATGCTGGCGGGGCTGGTGCTAGTGCGGTATCTCGGCTCGCTCGAAATTGCATCGCTGGTGGCGTTGCTGAATCTCGCGGCGGCGGCGGCACTGACCGTCGCGGCGCCGCGGCCTCGCCTGGCGGCCCTGTGCGGAATCCTTGCGCTCTGCACGCTGGCCGCGCTTCCCGGCGGTGTTCCGAGACTGGAGCGCATCTCCGAACGGTACCTCTGGAGGGGCTTCCACCTGATCGCGACGCGCAACTCGGTGTACGGGAACCTGGCCGTAGTGGGGTCCGAGGCCAGCCGCAGCGTCTACGAAAACGGCGTGGCGCTTTTTCATGCACCCGATCCGGCGGCGGCCGAGGAGTCGGTCCACTATGCGCTGCTCGAACATCCCGCGCCGCACACGCTACTGCTGATCGGCGGGGGCGTCAACGGCAGCATCTCGCAGGCGCTCCGTCACCCCGGACTCGAACGCGTGGACTACGTGGAGCTCGACCCCGCCATCCTCGACCTGGCGCGCCTCTACTTCCCTGACGAATGGAGCCCCGTCGAGGCGGACTCGCGCGTGCGCGTTCACGTCACCGACGGGCGCCTGTTTCTGAAGACCACCGATGCCACGTTCGATGTCGTGATCGTCAACCTCCCGGATCCGCAGACCGCCCAACTCAACCGCTTCTATACGGTGGAATTCTTCCAAGAGGCGGCCCGCAGACTCACGCCAACCGGAGTGCTCTCGTTCCGGCTTTCGTCGTCGGAAGACTACATGAGCCCGGAGCTTGCGGAGTTCCTTCGCACCATTCACAAGAGCCTGCGGGCGGTGTTTCCCGAAGTGGCGGCCATCCCTGGCGAGACCGTACACTTCTTCGCGGCAAAGCGGGCGGGCATCCTGGCGTCGGGCGCCGCGGAACTTCTTTCGCGGCTTCGGGAACGCCACCTCGAAACCACGTATGTGCGGGAGTATTACATCCCCTTTCGCATGGCGCCCGACCGCATGCGCGAATTGGAGGCGCGCATCCGGCCGGACTCCGCGACGCCCGTCAACCACGACTTCGCTCCGATCGCCTACTACTTCGATGTCGCGCTGTGGAGCAGCCGGTTCAACCAGCAATATCGCCGGCTCTTCCGTGCGGCGGCCAACGTCGGTTTCGCCAGGTTGGCGTGCGGTGTGGGCGCGTTCCTGCTGGCGCTGGTGGTTGGCCGGCGGCGGCCGCGGGTTGCCGCCGCCTGCTGCACCGCCGCCATGGGGTTCACGCTGATCGGCCTGGAGATCATGCTGCTGCTGGCGTTTCAGGCAATCTACGGCTACGTGTACCATCAGCTCGCGGTATTGATCGCGGGCTTCATGGCCGGAATCGCGCTAGGCGCCTGGCTGGTGATGCGCTCGTTCGAGGCCCGAAACATGCGGGCGCTGGCATGTTTGCAGATCGCCGCCGCTCTCACCGCGCTGCTGCTGTGCGCGGTGTTCCAAGGGGCCGCGCGGGTCACCAGCCCCGCGGGTCTATTCATCGTGAGCCAGGTTCTTTTCCCCGGGCTGGCTGTGGCTTGCGGGATGTTGGGCGGAGCCGAATTCCCGATCGCCAGCCGGGTCTTCTTCGTCCCCGGCCGGACGAGCGGTCCGGGGACTCTCTATGCGCTCGATCTGGCCGGCTCGTGCCTCGGCGCGATCCTGTTCAGCGCGTACTTCGTGCCGGTATTCGGTTTCTTCAAAACGGCAGTGGTGTCGGCGATGGTGAGCCTGGCGCCGGCGGTGATGGCCATGCGCCCGGCTTCTGAAACAGATCCGGCGCCGTGACCGATTCCAACTGCTTCCGTTCGCCGAAGACCACCGCGGTGAAGCGGAAGATGTCGGTGTCCGCGTCCTGCCAGGCACGCCCCGCCAGGCCGGCCTTGTAGCAGGTCTGCTCCAGGAACGTTACGCGGTCCCACTTCTCCTCGGTCGCCACCTGAGGGAGCAGCAGTCCTTCGATGTCGCCTTTGCGGATAATCAGGCCATGCTCTCCCACCTGGATCTCTTTGATGTCCAGCACGCGGCGCAGCGGAGACAGCACCGAGATTTCGTACTCCAGGGCGCCCAGTTCGGCCGCGGCCACCGGGCGGAAACGCCTGTCCCGCAAGGCCGCCAGGCTGGCCACGTCGCGCACCGTGAGGTACAGCGGTTTGATCGGCGCCACGTAGCCGATGCAGCCTCGAAGCTGGCCTTTCTCCTTCAGCGTGACGAACGCCCCGCGCTCCTGCGCGAGCGCGGCCGATTCGGCGGCCTGGGGCGCGTACTCCTTGCCGTCCCGCACCGCGCTCTCCACCGACTTGCGGGCGATCTTGAGCAAGTCGTCCTTCTCCTTCTGCGTGAGCGAGAACTTCGCTTCGGCGGACTTCGCGCTGCCCGCCGCTTTCACAAAGGCGAGGGCGCCGTAGCCCACCACGCGGCTATGGTCGCCGTTGGCATCGCCCGAATTCGCATACTTCAGCAACTTGGCGTGCGACGCTCCCAGCCGCTCGGAGGCAATCATGGCGGCCACGATGGGGCCGCCGCCGCACGCTTCCCACACGCGCAGCTCGAGGTTGCGCGACAGGTTGAGATAGTCCCATTCTTCGACGCCCTTGAGCGTCTTCCGGTCCATGCGCACCGCCTCGTCGTAGGTGTGGTAGTGCGAAAGGTCGGAGCTGGCCACGATCAACGTGTTGGTGCCCTTGATGAGTTTCGCCAGCGCGAGTCCCAGGGCGCGGCAGTTGTCGTAGCTCTGATCGCCCATGATGATGGGCACCACCTGGAACTGCCCCAGCACCCTTTGGAGAAATGGCAACTGCACCTCCACCGAGTGCTCCGGCTTGTCGGCGGAAGGCGTGTGTCCGGCGCCCGACAGCTTGATGAGCGGGCTCGCCTTCGCCAGTTGCGCGGCGAACGCCTGATCCACCGGCACGCGGCCCAGCGGAGTGGTGTAGGCGGCGCCGTCGTAGACCGACGAGAAGCCGAAGGCCTCGTAGTGAGACGGCGCGATCACCACCACCCGGTCCACTTTCCGGCCTTTCAGCAGCGCGTACGAGTACGCGGCCACCGGGCCGGAATACACATACCCCGCGTGCGGCGCCACCAGCGCCACGACGTTTTCGAGCGGCGGCGGCGCGGCCCGCGACAGAAAATCGTCCAGCATCTTGCCGAGTTCGTTCGGGTCGGCCGGATAGAAGCTCCCCGCGACCGCCGCCGGCCTGATCTTTTGCACTTCGCCCGCCCTGGTGCTCCCGCTGTGGAACAGCAGGACCACGGCCGCGGCCGAAGCCAGGATACTCAAAGGCAGAAATCTCATAGAATACTCGTTCCTCCCCAGACCCCCGGGATGGGTTGCTTGCAGAACCGGCATTTGCCCTGGTCGAGGTGCATCCCCCGGATCACGTAGCCGGCGCGCTCCACCACCGCGCGGCGGCACTTCGGGCAGTAGGTGCTCTCGGCCGGATGGCCGGGAACGTTGCCGATATAGACATAGTGAAGCCCTTCGGCGTCGCTCACGGCCTTGGCCCGTTCCAGGGTCGGCAGCGGAGTCGGCGCAAGGTTCTTCAACAGGTACTCCGGGTGGAAGCGCGTGAAGTGCAGCGGAACGTCCGGGCCCAGCTCCGATTTCACCCACCTGGCCAGCCCCTGGAACTCCTGCTCGGAGTCGTTCAGCCCCGGTATCACCAGGTAGACGATCTCGTTCCACACGCCCTGCTTGCGGATGGTGGCCAGCGTGTTCAGCACGGGTTTCAGCTCGCCGTTGACCACTTCCTTGTAAAACTTCTCCGAAAATCCTTTGAGGTCCACCTTGATGGCATCCACCCGCCGGCACAACTGTTTCAGGGGATCCTCCTGGATGTAGCCTCCGGTCACCACCGCACTCTTCACACCGGCGGCGTGGCCGGCCTCCGCGGCATCCAGGACATACTCCACAAACACCACCGGCTCGCTGTAGGTATACGCGATCGAGGGGCAGCCGGCCTGCCGTGCCGCGGCGGCCAGCCTCTCCGGCGGAAAGTAAGTACTGTCCACCTGCTCCGGCCTTGACTGCGAGATGTCCCAGTTCTGGCACATTTTGCAGTTCACGTTGCAGCCCGCCGTGGCCACCGAAAAAGCCATGGTGCCGGGCGCGAAATGAAAGAAAGGTTTCTTTTCGATGGGATCGATATGCGCGGCGCACACTCGCGAATGCACCAGCGTGTAATAGGCGCCGCCGCGATTCTCGCGCACGCCGCAATATCCGCGCTCGCGGTCGTCGATCACGCATTCGCGCGGGCAGAGCTTGCACTTGATCTTCTTGTACGGCAGCTTCTCGTAGAACTTGGCCTCTTTGGTGAACCGCGCCTCGCTCTCCGCGGCGCGGGCCGCGAAACACGGGAGCGCGGCCGCTGTCAGAAAGGTCCTGCGATCCATGGCCATCAGGCCTCCACCACGTCGATGAACCGCGGGTCGTTGGTGCCCAACCGGTGTTGTTCGTCGGCTGCCCTGGCGATGTACAACGGTTCCCGTTTCATCTCGCGCAGCGGCTTCATGCCCTTTTCCGCGCGTTTGCGTTCCAGGATCTGCCACCCCGTGTAATCCAGCGCCACCGGGTCGCGCGCGGCGATGACGCCGTTGTAGGGCCACGACCATTGCGGCATATAGGAAGGGCCGCCTTCATACTGCGCCGTGATGCCGTCGCAGATGGTGAGCCGTACCTTGCGGCGGATCGGCCCGAACGTGTTCACGTCGGCGACATAGGGATCGCCGCCGTTGATGTGATACTTGTTCGGATTGTGAATGGCGCCGAACAGGTTTTTCAGCGCCAGCGTCACTCCCACGATGCCGTGGTCCTTGAGCACCGGCAGGTTGATCACGGCATCGCAGACGCTGGTCAGGGTCTTCGAGATCAGGCTGCCCGCGCTCCCGGCGATCGCCAGTTCGGAGTCGTACCCGGAGGTGTCGTTGCCGATCGCGCGGATGCGGTCTTTGCGCGAGGTCACGCGAAACCCGGCGCTCTCCAGGTCGGAGTTCAGGCGATCCCAGATGACGATGTTGTTCTGCGCGATTCCCGCCTGCTGGAGGCGCTCGCAAACGGCCTCGACCAGCACCGTGCTGGTGGAAGCGCCCTTGCCGGACAGGCAGTTCACCTTCAGCCCGACCACTTCGCCCGGCCGCACCACTTTCTTCCAGGCCTCGACCGGCGAATCGGCGCCGTAGAGCGACTGCATCGCCCGATCCACGATCTTCAGCACGCGTGCGGAATCGGCGGAGCCACCCGGGGAGCGCAATTGCGGGTCCCGCGCAAGGACGACTTTCGACTTGGGGGGCGTGGCGGCGACGAGGCGAAGCGCGCCGCCCAGGCAGGCTCCGAGGAGACTGCGGCGACTGGTGCCGGTGTGTCGCTCCATACACGCCCCTTGCGGAGATTCCGATTCCTTTATACCACTTGGCTCGCGGCGCGGCGCGCCGGGTGCTGAGAGATGCGCTGGAAACAACTGGTTTATCGGCGTTGATCCGCGTTCATCGGCGGCTGAAAGTCTTTTTTCAGGCCTTTGGCTTTCATGACTTTTTCACGTTTCGCCGGCTATACTGTACTGATTTCCGATTCCGGGCCACGCAAGCCCGGCCCTCGCTCCACGTTCACGAGTCCCTTTTGCCAAGCCGCAAAGTCCGGACGCACAGTCTTTGATGAAGAACGGAGGACCCTCCATGGCTGCATGTATTCACAAGCGATCCCATCGGGCACGCGCGCTGATTCTGGCATGCCTCATTCCACCTGTGATTGGGTTTGCACAGGACTCTTCCGAGGTTCCCACTGGCGGAACCTCAACGGACCTGTTTGTGATGTTCGGTTCGGACGTGATTCGACCCGGCCTCGCGCCAAAGGCCAACTACAACATTGGTCTCGGCCACACGTTCGGGTTTCTGAAAAAGGACCCGATCGGCGATGAGATTACGTTTTCCTACACCTACGAGAATGGAGGCTCGCACGCTTTTCTCCATACGGACTATGGATCGCACACCGAAGCTGTCGGTTTGATGAAAAACTTCGGCCTGCCAAAGACCAGGCGTGTGAGTGCCTATACCTGGATTCAAGGGGGCATGACCAGCATGACCGGCTACGCTCACCTGGAAAGCCGCTTTTACAACGGCGAATCTTTCGGAGCCATCGTCCATTTCAATGACCACAGCTCCATCTGGATCCAGGAAACGTTCAACAAAGTTGTCACGGTGCCCTGGTACACGACCGCGAGTATCGGCTTCACCCGGAGTTGGTGAATTGAGGTCCGGCAGTCCCACCGCTGCCGTCGCAGGTCAACGCCCGTCTCCTAAGCCGCGGACGCTGGCGACCGCGCTACCCACTCTGCGCCTGAGACGCCAGTCTCGCTTCGATGCCGCGCCCCAGGCTCACCAGCGCCGCCTCCACGCCCGCCACATCCTGAAACGCCACCAGGCGCACGAAGAACGGGCCCTTGCGGAACGTGAGACTTTGCCCATAACTCCGGCCCGCATCACCCAGCGCGACGGAGTGACTCCCCGCGGCCGATTCGGATTCGAAGATCGCCGCGGCGCCCTCCGCTCCCGCCAGGACGTGAATGTCCGCCACCGCCTCGAGGCCGCCCCGATAGCGGTAGTTCGCCGTGAGCGTCCGGCGGACGCCCGCGCGCAGATAGCGCTCCGCATCGCCATCCACGTATTTCCAGAGATCGGCGGCTTCAAACGAGCGGGTCTCGCCCGACCTGGTCCAGCCCGGCACTTCACCAGTATCGGGAAACCAGGCGGGCGGTATCGCAGGGCCGCCCAGGAGCATCTGGTTGTTCCCGGAGCGGCTCTCTCCGGCGCTGGTGACATAAATCGCGGGACGGTCGCGGACCGGGCAGGCGAACTCGCATGCCCCGCACCCCACGCACCGGGCCGGATCGACGTACGGCTGCCGCACCTGCGCGGCAATTCCGGCCGGGCCGATAACGGCGGCAGGCCGCAGGTACACCGCCTTGGGCGAGGTGGGGCAGCGCTCCTCACAGACGATGCATTCGGTGGCCATGGCCCAGGGCAAACAGCGACCGCGGTCCAGAAACGCCGTCCCGAGCCGGATGGGCTTCGCGTCCGCGCCGGCGGCGACCCACGCCTTCTGCTCCGCGGTGAACTCCTGGATGGCGCCGGTAGGACACACCTGGCCGCAGAGCGCGCAACTGGGCTCGCAGTAGCCAATGCGCGGCGCCAGCACCGGCGTCCAGATTCCCTCCCACCCGGCTTCCGTAAACGCCGGATGGAGGGCATTGCCGGGGCACACCTTCATGCACTCTCCGCAGCGGATGCAGCGCGCCAGAAAGCGCCTCTCGTCGAGGGCCGCGGGCGGGCGGATCAGCCGTTCGTGCGGCTCCGCCGCGAGGCCCGTGTTGGCCCGCAGCAGGGGAAGTGCGATGGCGCCCGCGGCCAGGCTGGTCAGCACCTTCCGGCGTTCGAGGCCGGGGCCTTCGAGGGCGGTGGGCGGCTGCGGAAAGAAGCGGAACCGGATGCCGCCAGTCGGACACTCCGCCACGCAGTTCATGCAGAGATGGCATTCAGCCTTGCGCCAGGGGACGCCCGGGATGGGGTCGTCTCCGCCCTGGCAATCGAGCAGGCAGCGGTTGCAGTCGTCGCAATCGCCGGCGCGCTTCTCCAGGCCCAGCACGCTCCAGCGCGAGGCCACGCCCAGCAGCGCGCCCAGCGGGCACACCGCCCGGCACCAGAACCGCGTGATGCGCAGGTTCAGCGCCAGGATGGCGATGAAGATCACGCCGAGAGGAAAGGCCTGGCGAAAATACGGCTGCCGGAAGCCGGCGTCCAGCGCCAGGTTCCACGCGGGCAGAATCGAGACCGCGAGCGAGCGCACCGCCAGCGAGATGGGGTCCGCGAGCCCCACCAGCGCGCCGCCGAAAAAGGCAGCCACCAGCAGCGCAACCAGGAGGTAATACTTGAAGGCCTGCCACGGCTTGTAGCGGTTCGAATCGATCCGTCGCCGGCCCGCCTTCTTTCCGGACCGGATGCCGCTCACGAAATGGTTCAGCGTTCCCAAAGGGCAGATCCAGCCGCAGAAAAAGCGTCCTAGAAAAAAGGTCGGGATGAGGATCGCCAGGCTCCACAGCAGCCCGCGGTAAAGGGCACGCGTGGCCAGCGCGTTCGCGATGGCCAGCAGCGGGTCGGTCTCCAGGAAAAGCCGCACCGGATACGGCAGCCGGATCTCGTTCCCCGCGGAATGAAGAGCGCCGCGGTATTCGGTTTGACAGAGAAGGACCACGAACAGCGCGAGGGAAACTACCTGCGACAGCCGGCGCAGCCTGGGCAGTGCCAACCAACTCCGAACCCATGAGCGGTTGCGCGCGGGTTGTCCACCACGAAGCGCGCGACTCAAGTTGTCACTTCGAGTATAGCCCTCTTACGGTGCGGCGGTTCTTGCCCCGCAGGAGTCGCGAACCACCAGCCGGCACTCCACCAGGATGTCGCGCGCCAGCCTGTCGGGCCGCTCGATCCGGCTGAGCATCGCCTCCATGGCGGCCTCGCCGATCTCCCGGCATGGCTGGCGGACCGTGGTCAGCGGCACGGGCAGCAGGCTGGCATATTCGACATCGTCGATCCCGGCAATTCGCACGTCCAGCGGTATCCGGTATCCCGACGCCAGCAGAACTCTCATGAGTTCGCCGGCCGTCCGGTCGTTCGCGCACACAAAACTGTCGCCCTGCCTGCGGTGCTTCAGCAATGGGCGGATGCTCGCTTCCGTAACCTCGTCGACGCGATGGACCGGGCCGCGCTCGAGTGGGATGCCATTCGCGAGCAAGGCTTCCCGAAATCCGGCGATGCGAGCTTCGATCGTGGGAGCTCCGCCCGAGCAGGCCAGGAACGATATGCGGTGCGGTCCCAGGCTCAAAAGATGTTCGGTCGCGAGATATGCGGCCCGCCGGTTGTCGATTCCCACCAGGTCGTGCCGCGAGCGGCCTGGATACGGCATGACACAGCGGTCGAGCAACACGATCGGTATGCGCGCCTTTTCCAGGCGCGACACGATAGTCAGGTTGGTTTCCCGGGCCTTTGCGCCTGTTTCGATGGGCGCGAAAAAAACGCCCGCTACATTTCTCTTGACGAATTGGTCGCATAGTCCCAGCGCCTGTTCGCCGGGCGATGATTGACCCGGAGCGGCGTGTCCCCACAATAAAGCGTGCCGGCTTGCCTGGGGAGCGGCGGCAATGCCTTGACAGATGGGCTCGAAGATCTCGGTTCTTCCCAGATCTGGGATCAGGAGGCCGAACAACAGGCTGCCTTCGGAAACATGGACGCGCCCGACGTAGGTCCCGGAACCTGCCACCCGTTCCACCAGGCCGCGCTGGCTCAGTTCCCGCAGAGCGCGGCCGATGGTAATTCGCGATGTCCGGAACTGCTGAACCAGCGCCGCTTCGCTGGGGAACTTCTGGCCCGGCGCGTATCTTCCGGAGAGGATGTCGCGCGACAGGTTTTCGAAAACCTGCTGATACTTGGGCACGTGCGGCTCCGCGGTGAATTTGCGCCGGTTCATGCCTGATATTACAGCTTTTCGTTTGACTATAGCAACTTAGATGCGGGCGGCACATCCAAAGAAAGTGAAGGAGAATCGCATGCAGACAGTGGCGGAAATCAGGGCCAGGGAACACCTGTTCGTCAGCGACTTCGACCAGACCTTGAGTTTCAACGACTCCGGGCTGGTCCTGAGCGAATTGATCGGATTGAAGGGCTTTGAGGAGAGAATCCGAGGCCTGGCGGATATCCACCTCGTGCAGCAGGGCGGGGAACTCGCCTACCTGCTGCTGCACGATCCCGAGTACCGGTGCGTCCGCGGGGAGCACCTGCGCGAGGTTGGCCGCCGCATTCGCCTGAAGCGGAACATCGCGCTTCTTTTGCAGTTTCTCGAGGATCTGGACGGACACCATTTCTCGTTTTATGTTGTCTCCGCGGCGCCGCACGAGGTCATCGAGTCGGCGCTCGAGGGCGTGGTTTCCGAGGACCACATCATCGGCACCCGGTTCCAATACGATTCCGCGAGCGGCGAGATCCAATCGATCTTACGCGTTCCGGCCGGCTACGGCAAAGTGGCGGTGGTGGACGAATTGCGAGCGGCCTTGCCGATCAGCCATAACAGGGTCACATACATTGGCGATGGCAGCTCGGACGTGAACGTAATGTTGCACGTGAATCGTCTCGGCGGGTTGACCATCGCGGTCTCCGAAAACAGGTACATCACCCAGATCGCGCAGCGGACCGTCCTGAGCGACGACGCCCTGAGCGTGCTGGTGCCGGTTCTGGAGAGCATTGTGGGCTGGAGTTCCACCCGGATCCGGGAGTTCTTTGAAGCGCGCGGTTTCGCGCTCCGGGAGTGGGACAAGGTGCAGACGGATTCGCTCACGATCTGCCCCGTGCCGGCCAGTGAGGCAGCGTGATGCCGGAAGCCGTCGGATGGGCCGCCACCGCGGTCTTCACCGCATCCTATTTCTTTCGGCGCCCCGCAACTCTCCGCCGCATCCAGGCCGCGGCTGCCTGCTTGTGGATTGCCTACGGCCTGGCGAAGGGATCGATGCCCGTGGTGGTCGCCAATCTTCTTGTGGCGGCCGCCGCGATCCTGGCCAGGTCTTGAGTGGCGCAGACGATGCGAGGCGCTAATTCTCACGTACCGCTCCACGATGACAAGATAGTCATAGGAGGTGTTATGCCCAAGATGCGCGCCGTCGAGGTCTCCCACCCGAAGGCGAATCTCGAAATTGTGGAACGCGACATCCCCGTATTACAACCGCGCGGCCGAGTGGAAGAAGCAGGTCTCGATCTGCACCAAGGATGCGGCGTACCTGGCGGGCGCCATCAAGGATTACGAGCGCCAGCAGAGGGGCCCCACGACCATGCAGGACGAGCCGTGGCAGGTGGACGATTCGCCGTTCCAAAGGTGGGGATACCTGGCCGACGCGCATTACTGGAACGTCCACGAAATCGTGTGGCGCCTGGTCGAGAACGTCAGCCGCAACGGCAACCTGCTCCTGAATTTCGCGCCTGAGGCCGACGGCACGATTCCCGAAGAGCAGGTTGGTCTGATGCTGGGCATCGGGCGGTGGCTCGACGTCAACGGCGAAGCCATCTACGGAACGCGGCCGTGGGTGAAGTTCGGCGAAGGCGAGTCGATCAACAATAAGCCGCCTTACACCCCGAAGGACATCCGCTTCACGCGCAAGGGCGATGTGCTGTACGCGATCCTGATGGCGTGGCCCGAAGACCAAGCGGTAGTCGCGTCGCTGGGGGCGGCCGGAAAGGCCTCCAGGGTGGAGATGCTCGGCGCGGCCGGCACACTGAAATTCACGCAGGATGGGAGCGGCCTCGCGGTGACGCTGCCCTCCGCCAGGCCTTGCGACTACGCGTACGTCCTGAAGATCTCGGGATTGAAGCTGTAACTGCTCCCCTCATAGCGAGCCGGCCTTGACGATCTCCAGTCGACCGCCAGACGGCCGCGGCCGGGCAACTCGGTTCTCCTCCGGAAGTTAGTACCGTACCCCGTATGGACCCGTACTCGGCTAGTACGACCGTGACTTTTCAACGAATTCCCGGAGCCTCATACTCGAAACTGACTATGATAAAGAACTATACGACATCCAAATTGTCGAGCCCTAAAATAGTAATCAAACTCGCCCTCGTGACGATCTGTCTAGCGCTGTCTACAGTCGCCCACGCGAGCACCTTCCTCACTTTGGATGGCAACTTCGCTCCGCCCGACTATGCCTTCTACAACTACACAGATATCTACGGAGTGGCACATAACGAACCCGTTGGCCCGTACATTACGACGTTGAACGGTGACGGCTATGACAATGTGTCGGTCCTTACGTTCTGTTACGACTTTAACAGCCCAACCGAGGTCGGAACGCCTTATTCCGGTACTATCGTCCCGATCACCGGCTTCAGCGACCCCACATTCACGGAGATAATGGAAGCGACCTACCTGGTCGACGTATTGAATGCGGATGGCCTGCTCAGCGCGCCCCTGGCCACCAGAGGAGCCATCTCCATGGCGATCTGGGAAATTATGAACCCGTCTTCCACCACCAGTCTCACGCCGTTTCCGAGCGACCCGGCGGCGCTACCATATGAACTCCAAGCGTCCACGGCTGTGGCCGACGGCACATGGACTACCGCGGATGCCGCTCTCTACCCAACGTGGGTGCCTGACGATCCCTCGGTCCAGCGGTTTGGCGTGGTCCTCCCGGATCCACCGCCGGTGCCAGAGCCCACCACTTTGGCTTTAGCGGGTTTCGGCCTTCTCGGCCTTGGGGTTTTCCTCCGTAAGCGGAGAGTTTGAACGCTGAAATCCGCCATCTCATCTTCGTCACCGTGGCTTCCACCTGCAACGCAGGCGCGGTAAGCGGATCGTCCCTAGACCCTTCCCCCGCGCCTGCCCCTTGATCCGCACCGACACGCCGGGGTTCCATTGCGCACGGTAATAACCGAATCCGCCACCGCCGATGCTAAACCAACGATAAGTACCAGTCCGAGTTGGCGGGACCGCCCTTACCGTACTCTGAAATCGTTCCCGACCCTTGACCGCCAACCTTATGCGCCTCATGATTAAGCAAAGGAGTAAGAGACGTGCATCACATCATGCAGTTTTGGAAAGATGAACAGGGGCAAGACCTCATCGAATACACCTTGCTCATGGCGTTCGTGGCGCTGGCGTCGGCAGCGCTCTTCCTTGGCGCCGGGGGTAGTATCAGCGGCATTTGGAGCGTCAGCAACAGCCAGCTTGCGGCGGCTAACACGTCGGCCAGCTAAGACGGGCGTTTACCCGGGGCCAACGGCGCGTTGCGCAGCGTGATTTGCCGGGGCCTGCCGCCGATTCCGAGGTCCTCCCAATTCCCCAATAACCGGATAAATGGATATAAAATACTGTTAGGGTTGAAATCCGCCTTGGGAGGTCCGCGTGTCCGTAGCCATCACCACTTTTGACCTTTTGCAACAGGAGGGCCGCGAAGAGCTCGCCGCCAGCGAGCCGGAGCGTCTGCAATACCACGCCGAGGGAGGCGCCTACCTCAACCTCAAAGGCCTGCCGCTGGAACCGTTGCAGGATATCGACGAAGAAAAAATCGGCGGTCTCTGCCGGATCGTGCGCGGTCTGGCGTTTGCCGCGGTGGACGCGGCACAGTCGGGCCACCCGGGCGGCTCGTCATCCAAGGCCGAGCAGGTGCTCACCCTGCTATCGAGCGGCGTGGTGGGGTTCGACCCGGAGGACCCCAAGCACCCGGGGCGCGACCGCATCGTGTGGTCGGCGGGCCACTGCTCGCCGCTGTTCCACGCGGTGATGGCACTGGTCTACGATACGCTGCGCGCCAAGGGCATCAGCCTCTCCCCGGAAGCGGCGAAGGCCGCGGTCTATCCGGAAAGACTGGCGCGGTTCCGCCGGTGGGGCGGGCCGAGCGGGCACGTGGAGTCCACTTACGCTTTCGCCGATACCTCCACGGGAGCTTCGGGGCACGGGTTTTCGGCCGGGCTGGGGTTCGCGCTGCTGCACCGGTCCTGCGGGCTCGACACCAAGGTTTTCGTGATTGCGGGCGATGCCGAAACCGAAGAGGGCATGAGCTACGAAGCGCGCAACCTGGCGGCCACCCTGGGGGTGCACAACCTGGTTGTCACGCTGGACTACAACACGTTCGGCATCGACGGACCGATCACCGAGGCCATGCCGGCGCCCTATCAGAACCACTGGTTCGGGCCGGGGTGGAACGTGATCGAAGCCGATGGGCACAACGTCCGCGAGCTGGCCTATGCTTACCGGCTGGCGGCCAGCGGGTTCGGCGGCGCGCGGCCGACGGTAGTGATCTGCCACACCACCAAGGGCATTCACTACGGAAGGCTGGAGGGCACGGCCGATTCCCACGGCATGCCGCTCAAGCACGAGGAGTACGTGGAGGCGATGCGGCGGCTGGGCTTCGACATCCCGGGCCGGCAGGGCGATGCCGCCGCGGACATACAGGTGGTCATCGGCGGGCTGGCGGCGGATGAGCGCGACTACCTGGCCAGGCGGCTGCGCGAGGGCGCCGGCAGGATCGCGCGGGAACAAGAGCTGGTGACGAAGATGCGGGGCGCGCTGGCGGGACGCCCGGTCGCCGATTACCGCAGCTTGTTGCGGCCCGCAGTGCTGCCGCCGGAGCTGGTGTTCCGGGAGGGCGATTCGGTGGCCACGCGCAAGGCCACCGAAGCGTGGTTCGCATGGGCCATGAAGCACACGGCCTTCTTCTATGTGGGTGCGGGCGACCTGATGAAATCGATCCTCACGGGCAAGGCCGAGAGCGTTTACGGAATCCAGACACGCGACAACATTTTGGGCCGCGGGCTGCGGTTCGGCATCGCCGAGCAGAACATGGCGATGCTGTCCACCGCGATGTCGCAGGACATCCTGCCGGGGGGCTTCCGGCCGATGACCGCTTTCGCCACCTACGGCGTTTTCACGCCCATGATGGCGAACGCGGTGCGCATGACCCTGATCAACAACGACCTGAACCCGCGGGCGCGGGCGTTCTTCATCAT
Organism: Bryobacteraceae bacterium; assembly: GCA_035638575.1. GTDB lineage: Bacteria > Acidobacteriota > Terriglobia > Bryobacterales > Bryobacteraceae > DASQZT01. The sequence goes on along the minus strand of DASQZT010000090.1, from coordinate 18,078 downwards.
GCTGGCGGCGCACGACGGGCCGGAGACGGGCGAGGACGGCCCCACGCATCACGGACTGTTCTGGATGTCGCTCTTCACCGCGTATCCGGGGATCAAGGTGTATAAGCCGCTGGATGCGAACGAGGCCATCGAGATGCTGTTCCTGGCGGCCGAGCGCGGAGAGCCTGTGGTGTTCTCGGCAGTGCGGCCGGGCACGCCGGTGCTCCGGCGCGGAAACGGTGTGCCGGCGGCTCGCGAGGCGGTCAACGGAGCATACGTGTTCCGGGCGTTCCGCGAAAACGGAAAGCCGAAGAAGGTGCTGGTAATCAGCGGCGGCCAGGTGATGGCGAACACGCTGGAGGTTCTGCCCGAGATCGAGGAACGGTTCGACGTCAAGATCGTGGCCGTGACTTCGCCGCAGCTCTTCGAAGAGATGCGCGAGACGGAGCCGGCCAAGGCGAATGCCGTACTCTCGGACGAGGAACGGCAGTACGTGGTCACGCTGCACAACGGGTGGCGCGGATTCCTATACCCGTTCCTGCTGCCCGGCGATCACCGGGGGCGCACGTTCGGCATGGACGGCTTCTCACGGTCCGGAAAGCCGGACGAGATTTACCGGGCGGCGGGGTTCGACGTCGCGGGTTTGCGCGCGAAGATTCTCGGGTAGGACCGGCAGCCCTATTTCTTAGGCACGGTCCAGAGGAACAGACGGTGGCTGAGGTAGGACTGCTCTTCGGGGTCGCCGACGGTGACCTCTTTTTCCGGTTTCCAGTCGCCCATGTCGAAGGTGTTCGAAACCACGCGCGTGCCCGGTTTCAAATCCTGGAGCAGCTTGGGGCGAAGCTTGAGGTTGACGCTCGACAGCAGGAAGAGGGTGACGACTGTGGCCTCGTGGATGTCGGCCTCAAACAGGTCGTTCTCTTCGAACCGGACGCGGTTTTCGACACCGGCTTTCTTGGCGTTTTCCTTGGCTTCGGCGATGCGCTGGGGGTCGATATCGATGCCGACGGCGCGGGCGCCGAAATCCTTGGCGGCGGAGACGACAATGCGGCCGTCGCCGCAGCCGAGGTCGTAGACGATGTCGGTCTTTTGCACGCCGGCAAGTTTGAGCATGGCCTGGACGGCTTCTTCGGTCGTGGGGACGAAAGGCACGTCGGGATGGTGGCGCGGCTGGGCTTCCTGGGCCGAAAGGACGGCGGCGGAGAGCATGGCGGCAACCGCCAGGGACGAGAGCGATTTCCGGAATCTCATGCGAGATAACCTCCGGTCTCCGAGCATATCGCAACGCGCTGCCGAGCGCATCCGGGCGGGGTTCGGGATGTGATGGCCGGTACGATGGGGCCGCGCGGGCGTCGCGAGGAGCGGAGGGCGATCCCAGGCGGGATCGTCTCTGGCGCGGGAAACGTTGCGCGACGAGGCGAACAGGCGAGCATGGCTCGCCTGGACCGATTGACAATCGGTCCGCAGTTGCCAACCTGCCCCACAAGGCTAGCCGGCGGAGGGGCTCGAGACCGTTTGGAGGATGGCGTCCAAACGCCGGATGGAGTCCCGGACGGCGACCCGCACGACGGTCTCCTGGCCTGGAATCAGAGCAATCCGGCCTATTTCCTCGACGATTTCGTTCAGCCTGGCCTTCAGACCCAAGATGTTATGGCCGAGCGAGATATGCTGGTCCGCAGGCCGGTCCGGTTTTTGGCGCCGGCTGCGCAGGCGATGGACTTCGCCTCGGATGCGGATGGCATTCTCGGGTTGAATGGGAAGCATCTCGCCATCGACCTCGATAGTCTCACCCTGGATTTTGGGTGCGATCCGGCGGAAGGTCTCGGGAGAGATGCTGATCATTTCGGCCAGCCGGAAGTAGGGTTCGCCGAACTCTTCCAGATTCTGGATCAAGGCATCGACCCGCGGACGGCTCAGGCCGACATGCTGGTCGCAGAATTCGTCCCACGTAAGGTTCAACAACCGGTAGGACTCGGAGTCTCGGATATTCCGCAGACACTCCGCCCTGGTCATCGAGCAACGGTTGGCCATCGCGCCGAGGGCTTCGCCTCTCCCCATCCACGCGCCCAACTCCAACGAGCTTTCAATTTCAGTAACCATATGAACTCCAGCAAACCGTATGCATGCATACGGTTTTTTCAGTGACTCCCTCTGAAGAATGACTAACTTACAACTTTCAGGCCGTAAGCATGCATACGGATTTCCGGCCGGGCGACGGGCGGCCGATGAGGCCGCACGATCCAGCCACCTTCAGTGTGGCACGGGGAAGTGCGGCGGGCGGGAAGATTCGGAGAAAAGACTCTGAAAATAAAGCGATTATATTTTTGTAAGTTCTGTGACTCAACTTCACGGCCCCTGCGGGTCCGTCACCGGGACGGATGAAAAAGCGCTCCGCGCAGCGGCGGTTTTTCTGGGGTTGGGCCAGGGTGCTTTTCGGTCAAGTTATTGATCCTGCGGGTTTTTGATTCGGTTATTTTTCGTAGGAACGTGGGCGCCTTCCGACGGGCTGATGAGAGCGGCGATGGCGGTGCGCAGGGAATCACCGCCCTTGCAGTAGTCGATGAACTTCGCGCGGTCGGCCGCGCTCAACTCGGGCGCCAGTTGGCCGGATCGAAAGCGGCCGCGGCGGAGCGCCGGGATCAACCCGGCCTGAATGAGGGACGACTTGCCACTGACGGAGTTTCCGATGACGGCCAGCGCGGGGGCGCGGCGGAGACGGGTGAGCAACTCATCGATGTCGCGGTCGCGGCCGAAGAACAACCAGGAATCGTCGGGGCCAAAGATCCGGAGGCTGCGAAAGGGGCTGTGCGTGGTCCAGTATTCCGCGGGGATCGCGGGCTAGGACGGCGATGACTTCCTGAGGGTGTCTACCAGACGCCGGATCTGTTCCGGGTCGCGGAGGTCGACGTACTGCTGCTGCCGGACAAACGGCGGGAGCCTGGCGGGGTCCGCTCCCTCGCCCAGGACGGGGATGAAACGGAAGGCATCAGGAGTGTGGGTGTTGCGCACGAGGCCGAGTCGAACCTCACGATCGACCCAGGCCTGGATGCCGGAGCGTCCGATGTACACGATCATGGCGGAGGCACGCGAAATGGCCTCTTCGAGAGTTGCCATCCAGGGGTCGCCGGGCTGCAGGTTGTCTTTGTCGAACCAGATGTCGAGGCCGCTGCGGCGAAGGATTTCCGCGAGTTGGCGGGCGGCTTCGGTGTCGGCGCCGGAGTGACTGAGAAAGATGCGGCCGATCGGAGGAGCCCCGGGTGGCGCCGTGCCCATGGTGGCTTTCCAGTATAGCGCCCGCAGGGTATATATTTGAAGAACGAGGCCGCAACGGAAATATGGCACCAGCACCCAAGAAGCGAACGTTCAACCCCAAGGCGTTTTTGACCAGACTCGGCGCGAAGACGATCAAGGCGGATTACGGCAAGGGCCAGGTGCTCTTCGCGCAAGGCGATCTGGCCAACGCCGTGTTCTACATCGTAAAAGGAAAGGTCAAGCTCAGCGTGGTCTCCAAGCAGGGCAAGGAGGCCGTAATCGCCATTCTAGGACCGGGAGACTTTTTCGGCGAGGGTTGTATGGCGGGCCAGATGGTTCGCATGTCAACCGCCGCCGGACTGTCGGAATGCACCGTCATCGAGCTGAAGAAAGAGACCGTCGTGCGTGTGCTGCATGACGAGCCCGCCTTTTCCGAGCTGTTTCTGGCTCATTTGCTCTCGCGCAATATTCGGATCGAGGAGGACCTGGTGGATCAGTTGTTCAACTCCAGCGAGAAACGACTGGCCCGCGTGCTTCTCCTTTTGGCGAACTTCGGGAAGGAAGGGAAACCCGAGAAAGTCGTCGCGAAGCTCAGCCAGGAAACCCTGGCTTCCATCGTTGGCACCACGCGTTCCCGAGTGAGCTATTTCATGAACCGGTTTCGCAAGTTGGGATTCATCCACTACAACGGCGGATTGGAGGTTCACAGCTCCCTGCTGCACGTTGTGCTGCACGATTGAAGCCGCTTCCAGGAGCGGGTCCTTCGACCTGTCCGCCCAAAACTGAGCAATATTGACCAGACACGCCTGCGGTTAAAGCCGTAAGGTGGGATACTGGAGATCGCGCCGCGACACTCCGGCACTAAGGTTTACGGCAATGGTCCGGGACCGCCGGCCCCGGGGGGGATCCTGTAGCGAGCCGGCTTATACCTAAATGAAAATCCTTCTGTATTGCCCGGACAACGGTGTGACCCAGAATTTCATGCCGCACCTGTGGATGTTTCTGCTGCAGTCGATCACGCCGCCGAATCATGAGGTGCTGTTGATCGACGGCAACACTCAGCCCCTGAGCGATGCCGAGCTGGTGCGGTATGTCCAGGTGAACCAAATCGACCTGGTCGGGATTGGGGCGATGACGCGCATGATCGCCAAGGCGTACCGCGTCGCCGATGCGATCCGGGCCGCGGGCGTGCGCGTGATCATGGGCGGACCACATGTGACGGAGATTCCCGGCGAAGCGTTGGGGCGGGATGGCGGCGCGCGGCACGCCGATGCCATAGCCCTGGGCGAGGCCGATGAGACGTGGCCGCGGATCGTGGAAGACGCGGCGCGGGGCGAATTGAAAGAGATTTACGCGCCGGTGGATGCATTCGGGCAGGAGCACAAGCCGAGCCTGGAGAATTACCCGGCCATCCCGTGGGAAACGATGGATATCCGCCAGTTCAACCGGATTCCCAGCGCGGTTCGGGCGGTGATGCATCAATTCAAATGGGACTGGGAGACATTCCACATCATACCCATCGAGTCGGGGCGCGGCTGCCCTTACGGCTGCGAGTTCTGCACGGTGACCGGTTTTTTCGGCGACTCGATCCGCTTTCGCTCCAACAAGAGCATCGTGGACGAGATGCTGCGGCTGAAGGCGCGTTCGCGGGGCACGCGAGGCAAGATCGCGGTTTTTTTCGTGGACGACAACTTCGCCATCAACGTGAAGCGCACGAAGGCGCTGCTGCGCGACATCATCGCGGCGGGGGCGCAACTCTCGTGGGTGGGGCAGATCAGCGCCAACCTGCTGCGGGATGAAGAACTGGTGGACCTGATCGCGGAATCGGGCGGCAAATGGATTTTCATCGGCATGGAGTCGCTCGACCCGGCCAATCTGGCCAGCGTCAACAAGAGCTTCAACAAGCCCGGCGAATATGCCCAGGTGCTGGAGCGGCTGGCGCGCCGGCACGTCTACGCGATCACTTCGTTCATTTTCGGGTTGGACCACGATTCGGCGGGCGTCGGCGAGCGCACCCTGGCGCAGATCCGCAAATGGCCGCCGGTGCTGCCGGTCTTTGGACAGATTACGCCGTTTCCGGCAACTCCGCTGTATGAGCGGCTGGAGAGGGAGGGGCGGCTGACACGACCGAAACACTGGCTGGAGTTCGCGCCGTTTCAGATGGCGCACACACCCCGGAACATGAGCGTCGACGAAGTTCAGGCCGAGGTCCGCTACGCCTGGTGGAACTCCTATAGCGCCGCGGCGACGGCGAACGCCATCGAATCCATCGCGGACGAGCCTGTTCCGTACAAGATCAGCCACCTGTTAGCGCGGATTTTCTTCCGCGGGATCTACTTCCCGCCGAAGGGAACATGGGGCTGGCTGAAGGTGATGGCGCACAATCGAGGCACGATCTTCCGCATCGTGAAGGAGTCGTTTACGAAGTGGAAGGGAGCGCCGGGCCGCGAGACGGTCCTGGACTTCGAGAGAGGCGAGCGCACGGCGGAAGCGGGCGACTAAGGCGCGCCGGGGCCAAATTCACACAGGTGCAACGGAGGAACGTCCCGAGGAGCGCCAGAAACATTGCGCGACGAGGCGAACAGGCGAGCATGGCTCGCCTGGACCGATTGACAATCGGTCCGCAGGTTACCAACCTGCCCCACATGAGGATTTCGGAGCCCGCCGGGCCTTGACCACTTCGATTATGGTGGGCAGCAGGGACACAAAAATGATCAACAGGATCACTTTGTCGAAGTTCTGCCGCACCAGGGGAACTTCGCCCAGCTCGTAGCCGAGCATGGTCATGAAGAACACCCAGCCGGTTCCACCGCACACGCTGAAGGGCAGGAAGCGGAGATAGGGCATCCGCCCCACGCCGGCCACGAAAGCGGCGAAGGTGCGCACGATCGGCACAAAGCGGGCGAAAATGATCGTCTTGCCGCCGTACCGGTCGTAGAAGTGCCTGGTCCGCGTGACATATTCCTGTTTGAACAGGCGCGAATCCGGGCGGCTGAAGATGCGCGGGCCGGTCTTCCAGCCGAGCAGGTAGCCGGTGGAATCTCCCAGGATGGCCGCCGACGAGAGGATCACGATCACCAGAACGATGTCGAGATGGCCGGCGCCGGCGACCACTCCCACGGTAAACAGGAGCGAATCGCCGGGAAGAAAGAAGCCCACCAGCAACCCCGTTTCCGAATACACGATGGCAAACAGAGCCGCATATCCCAGCCACCCGGAGAGCAGCGTGCCGAGCAGATGAATGAGCCGCTCCGGATTGGTCAGGCTCCGGAGGAAGTCTATCACTGAATGGAGCATTCGGCTAGCTGCTGGTTTTGTAGCTGGTGATCAGGCGGTTGATCACGTCCTGATGATACTTGATGACGCCCTGCTTGACGAGCAGATCGGTGATCCCGCTTTGGAACAGGGCATAGCGGTTCTGGGCCTTCTGCGATTTCAGCTCGTCGCGAATCGAAGCCCGTTCCTCGGGCAGCTTGGACATGTCGGGGGCCAGGTGAGCTACGACCTTGCCGATCACGGTGGCATCCGTCACCGAGACCGGACCAATGAGCGATCCGTCCGGGCGGCCGAAAGCCTCCTGGAAATAGCTGGCCGAGCCGAGTCCTTCGACCGAGCCGGAGCGGGTGAACTCCGCGGAGGTTTTGACCTCGAGTCCCATCGCTTTGGCGGCTTTCGCCAAGTCGTCACCCATCGCCTTGGCCTTGTCCATGAGTTCTTTGGCGTGGTCCTGCACGGCGGTCGCCAGGCGATTCTGGACCATGGCGTCGCGTACCTGGCTCTGGGCCTCTTCGAAGGTCATGGGACGCGGCGGGATGACGTCGGTGACCACGGCCAAGACGATTTTGTTGCCCTGAATAGCGACGGGCTGCGAGACCTCACCCTTCTTGAGGCCGGTGAGGGCCTGGTCGAAATCGGGGCTGGGGCCCACGTCGGGCAGCGGCTTGCCGGACTCGTAGTTATCGGCGCGCACCAATTGAATGTTGAGATCGGCGGCCACTTTCTCGGGATGCATCGGGTCCTTCTGCAACAGGCCGGGGGCCTTGTCCGAGACCTGCTCCATGAGGTCGTTGACGCGCTGCTTCTTGAGCTGCGAGGCGATTTCGCCTTTGACTTCTTCGAAGGGCTTCACCCGCGGCTGGTCGTGCTGGATCACCTTGACCACGTGGTAGCCGTACGCGGTTTTGACCACTTCGCTTTCGCCGGGCTTGAGGCGGAAGGCCGCCTCTTTGAATTCGGGCATCATCTGCGAGTCGCGCTGCACCTCATAGACGCCCTGGTTGGAGGAAGCACCGGGGTCCTCGGAATACTTCTTCACCAGGTCGGCGAAGTTGGCGTTGGCGCGCACCTGCTTGAGAAGATCGTCGGCCTTGGCCTTGATAGCGGGCTCGTCGGAGGACGGCTTGCCCTGGGTCATCAGCAGGACGTGCTCCATCTTGACCGTTTCCGGCATGCGGTATTGATTCAGGTTCTGGGTGTAGGCGCGCTGCAAGCCGGCGTCGGGGATGGTGACAGTCTGCTCAAGCTTGGCCTGGTCGGCGATCAGGATGGCCAGGTTTCTCTTCTCCGGCACGGTGTACCTGGCGGCGTTGGTCTTGAAGTAGGCCTGCATGTCGGCGGCGGAAGGCTGCACTTCGGCCTTGTACTTGTCGGAGGAGATCTTGACGTATTCGATCTTGACCTTCTCGTTTTTCTTGCGATACTCCTGCTCGATTTCGAACGGAGTGACGATGGTTCCTTCCAGGGCGACGTCACGCATCCGCGAGATGAGCAACTGGCGCTTGACGTCGGCTTCAAACTCGGCGATGGTCAGGTTCTGCTGCTGCAGAAAACCGGCGTACATGTCGGTGCCGACGAATTTTCCGTCGGGAAACAGGCTTGGGGCGAACTGCCGTATGGCATCGGCCACCTCCGCGTCGGTTACTTCGAACCCCAGTTTTTGGGCCTCGTAGGCGAGGGCGCGGTCGGAGATCATGTTGTCGACCATCTGAGGGATGAAGTTCGGCAGGATGTCGGGCGGCAACTGGCGGCCGCGCATGGTGTTCTGGATAAGGCGTTGCACCTCGACCAGGCCGATGGGTTCTTTTCCGACCTCGGCGACCACCGTGTCGTTCAGGCTGGCTCCGGTGTTGTAGCTGGGGACGAGATACGTGAGCATGGAAAGAGCGACCACCAGCAACAGCGCTCCCAGAAGGATGCGCACGGCCTTATCCCGGCTGCGAAAGAGATCAAACATTTCTCAGAGAACTCCTGTGTTCAGAAGGGGAAATACCAGTATATCAGGCTCGCCGGGGAGGCGTGGAGAAGCGGGAGCGGCGTGGCGGGGTGTTGCGGGGTAGCCGGCGCGGCGCGCCTGCGCGCGGGGGGACCGAGGTGCGGCGTGTTCGGCTCAGAGAAACAGGTCCGCCCGAACACGGAAGAACTCCGCGAGCTTTTTCGCCTGCTCCTTGCTGATGGAACGCTTTCCCGCCAGAATCTCGGAGACCCGGCCCTTCGACCCAATCACCGGCCAGAGGTCGTTTGGCTTCAGGTCGCGCTGTTCCAGGAGGAACGCCACCAACCCGTGGGGCGTGGACTCAGGCCGCGACGGATGCGTCGAAGCTTCATAATCGCGGATCAGGTTCGTCAGCAGGTCAAGGAGAGCGTCTTCTTCGGGAGTCATATTGCGCTCACCCTTTTCCATCAGAGACTCAACGATGGCAAGGGCGCGCGCGTTCTCCTTTTCCGTGGCGATAACACGCGGCACGGCCTTAGCCAACAGCCGTCCGTAGCGCTTCAGGTCGATTGATGCGGTTAGAGATCCCATTGGTCATACTCCTCGTGGGCGTCGATTCTCTTGACATAGACGATCTGCTTGCGATAGTGTACAAACGCCGCGATACGATATTTATTGCCGCCGACGTTGAACACCGTGAGGTCGCCAACGAAGGAAACCGACGCGAACGTCCCTTTCAGCTCGGCCGGATTGCGCCACCTTGCGGACTCGATGGAATCAACCCAGTGCCACATCGCATCAGCGGAACGCGGTTCCCGTTCGATGAACTCTCGAATCCGTTTTTCGCTCACGATCCTCACGTCCCCAGGTTCCCACAGTGGGAACCTGGGGGCAAGCGGCTCGCCGGCAGACCGAGGAGCACCGAAGGCGGCGCCGTGAATTGGCCATCGGCCGCGCGCGCCTCGCAGGCAAACGCAGCGCACTAGCCGGGGCTGATCGCCATGCCCGGAATGGTGACGCCGGCGCCGCTCCCTATTCCGTGTCCTTGCGCCGCGGCATCGGAAAAGTGAAGACCGGCACGGGCGGGCGCATACCCAGGCCGCATTCGGCGTGCACGGCCTGCACCGCCTTTTCCAGGCCGTCGCGGCGGACCACCACCGCGATGGTCAGCTCGCTCGATCCCTGGGCGATGGCGATGATGTTCACTTGCACGCGCGAAATCGCGGTGAAGATCCGGCCGGCGAGACCGGCCTTGCCCTGCATGCCCTCGCCCACGGCCGCCAACAGGCCCACGTTGCGGTCCACCTGGATGGGGCGCATATAGTTGTGCGCCAGTTCCAGGGCGAGCGCCGACTCCAAGGCCTCCAGCGTGCGGTCCAGCTCTTCGTGCCGCACCAGGAAACAGAAGCTCTGCCGGTAGCTGGAACTGGAGACCAGCAGCACTTCGACGTTGGCGCGCGCCACGGCATCGAGCGACCGCGCCATCACCTGCACGCCGTTCAGTTCCGAGCTGGCGGGCTCGAGCGATACCAGGGCGACGTTGCCCATGGAGGCCACCGCGCGCGCGCCGCTGGGCACCGCAACGGAGGGCACGATGCGGGTGCCGGGCTTCTCCGGCGCGAAGCTGTTCTTGCTCCACACGGGAATCTGTTTTTCGGCGAGCGGCGCGAGGGTCCTGGGGTGCAAGACCTTGGCGCCGTTGTAAGCCAGCTCCGCCGCTTCCGAGTAAGTGACCTCGTAGAGGACCTGGGCGTCGGCCACGAGGCGGGGATCGGCGCTCATGATGCCATCGACATCGGTCCAGATCCACAGCTCCGTGGCGTCGAGAGCCGCGGCGAGGATGGAAGCCGAATAGTCGGATCCGCCGCGGCCGAGGGTGGTGGGACGGCCATCGGCGGTGGCGCCGTTGAAGCCGGTCACCACGGGCATGACGCCGCGCTCGAGCAGCGGCAGGAGGATCGCGCGCGCCTTTTCGCGCGTCGGCTCCATGAGGGGAGAAGCGTTGCCGAACACGGCGTCGGTAACCACCACTTCCCAGGCGTTCACAGCCGCGGCGGCGATGCCTTCGGCCGCCAGGTGCTCGCTGAGGAGCAGCGCCGAGAGGCGCTCGCCCACGGCCACGGCCTCATCCACGGAGCGCGGCGGCCGCTCGCCCAGCATGGCTATGCCGTTCACGATACGCTCGAATTCCTCGATGAGCGCAAGGATCCGCACCATCACCGCCGGCTGGCGGGCCTCGGGGAGCAACTCGCGGCAGGCCTCCTCATGGCGGCTGCGCAGTTTGGCGAGGTTCGCGGCGATGGCAGTGGAGCCGGATTGCGCCCCGCCAGCCTCGGCGTGCCGCATGGTGTCGAGCAGGAGGTCGGTGATCTTCGACATGGCCGAGACGACCACGACCACGGGGCGCTTGGCGGCCTCTTCGGCGGCGATCCGCGCCGACGCCCGGATCCGCTCGGCGGAGCCTACGCTGGTGCCGCCGAATTTCATGACGACGAGATCTTTCAACTGAAATCCTTTCCGTTGGAGACGCGCGACCGCACGATTTTGAGAATGGCCTCTTCCACTTCCTCGATGGTGAGCGGAGTGGAGTCCAGATACACGGCATCGGGGGCCTGGGCCAGGGGCGCATCGGCGCGGGTGCTGTCTCGCTGATCGCGCTCGGACATTTCGGCCGCCAGTTGGGCCTCGGAGACCGCACCGCCTTTGGCGCGCACTTCCTCGAGCCGCCGCCGCACACGCTCGCGCGGGTCAGCATCGAGGAAGACTTTGACGTCGGCATCGGGGAACACCACGGTTCCGATGTCGCGGCCTTCCATCACCACGCTGCTGCGGCGGCCGATCTCTCGCTGCTTGGCTACCATGGCGCGGCGCACGCCCGGGATCACGGCCACTTGGGATGCGCCGCCGGAAACTTCGGGTGTACGGATGGCCTCGGTGACATCCTCTCCGTTGAGGAGGATGCGGCCGGGCAGAAGCTCGATATCGGCGGCCAGCGCCAACTGCTCCATGCGGTGCATGTCGTCCCAGCGAACGCTTTGGCGCAAGGCCCACAAGGCGACGGCGCGGTACATGGCGCCGGTATCGATGTAGGTGAACGCGAGCCGGGCGGCCAGGCGCCTGGCGATGGTGCTCTTGCCGGCGCCGGCCGGGCCGTCGATGGCCACGACGACTCTTCTTGGTTGGGGGTCCGCCAAGCGAATAGAATAACAGGCAGGATGGGGCCGCACGAATTCGACCGCCTGGTGGAAGCAGCATACGCACGAATCCCGGCGCGCTTCCGGAAGCGGCTGAAGAACGTGGCGCTGATGGTGGAGCCGGAACCTACGGCGCAGCAGCTCGCGCGCGGCCGGGTGGCACGCGGCAGCACGCTGCTGGGACTCTACGAGGGCCGGCCGCTCACCGTGCGCAGCGTGTTCGAGCCTTTTTCCATGCCCGACCGCATCACCATATTTCAGGGGCCACACGAGCGGCTGGCGCAGAGCCCCGAGCACCTGGCGCGGCTGGTGGAAGATACTGTGTGGCACGAAGTGGCGCATTACTTCGGGATGAACGAGCTGCAAGTGCGGGCGGCGGAACGGAAGCGGCGCGGGTAGCTATGCCTGCGGCTCGGACTCACGCTCGAGGCCGGGGCGATCGAGGAGGTGAAGCTGGTGGCCCTGGATGCGGATCAGCCCTTCGGCGCGGAAGCGGGCCAGGTTGCGCGAAACCACCTCGCGCACGGTGCCGAGACGCGAGGCCAGCTCCTGATGCGTCAGGGGCAGATCGAACTCGTCGGCGCCGGCCTGCCGGGAAGCGTCGAGCAGCACGCGCGCCAGCCGCTGGGTCACGCTGCCGAAGGTCATGGATTCGACTACGCCCACCAGGTGGCGAAGGCGGCGGCCGACCACCGCGAGAACCTTCAAGGCCACATCGGGATACTGGCGGCAGACCTGCTGGAAATCGTTTTTGTTGATGAACAGCGCAATGACGGGCTCGACCGCGCGTACGGACGCCGGGTAGGGGCCGCCATCGAAGAGAGGAAGCTCGGCCACCGAAGAGGGCGCCGCTTCGAGAGCCAGCATCATCTCGCGGCCGCCGGGGGAAGTCTTGAAAATCTTCACGCTCCCCTGGACGATGAGAAAGATGCCGGCGCACGGCTCGCCTTCCCAGAAGAGCATTTCGCCGGGAGCGAAACGGCGCTCTACCGCACGTTGCGCCAGCGCCTGTGTTTCGCTTTCGCTCAGGCCGGCGAACAGAGCGATCTGCGAGAGAGAAGTGTGTTTGAGGGGCAAGCTGATATGTTAACGCCGGGCAAGCTAAAGCATGCCCCACCAAGTCAGATACCCGGCCGGCAGATGTTGCGGCGGATGGTGTTCCAGGCAGGCAGGATGCCGGGCGCGGCGGCTATGCACCGGGCGTCCATATGGAAGCCGGTGATTTCGTTGTCTTCGAGGACATTGCCGCGCGCGGGATCGGGCCGGGCGGCGCCGCGGCCCAGATAGATTCCGCTGCGCAACATGTCGGGCTCACCGGAAGCGTAGTAACATCCAAACTTAGCCGCATTCTCATTGCAGTGCGCCTGATTCAAATCGAGTAAGTGATTGTGGGCGATCCAATGTCCGGCGCCGATGACGAAGATTCCTCCGAACAGTGCTCTGACAATGGTATTGCCGGTGATACGGATGTTTTGAGAGCGCATGTCGGGGTTGCTGTCGTTCATGACAATCCCGTAGTTGCCGAGACCGATACATACGTTGCCGGTGACTTCGCCATCGTGAAATCCGTCGAGGTCGATGCACTTGCCATTCACATCGGTGAACCGGTTATCGGAATAGGAGCTGCGCTCGACATTGCCGGCGGTGTCGATGCCAACGGGCACGGCGAGGTTCTCGATGTCCACATCTTCCGCAGGGAAGCCGATGCGAGCGCCCTGGTTCCGCTCGACCTGCACGTCCATGGCATGCCCCACCTGGATGGCATCGCGCCCGACGGTGTCGAAGGAATTGAGAGAGAAAAGGCCACGGACGTTGCGGGGAGAGGTGTAAAGGGAATGGGTCCACACGCCGTTGCCACGGATGTCGCGAAGCTCGGAGCGAGTGACGCGGAAATTCGCCGTGCCCTCCTCGAAGAGGATGCCGCCGGTGGTGTTGTTGCGGCCGGCCGGATTGCGCGAGCCGCTGTCCTGAACGCTCACACGATCAATGGCGACGCCGCGCGACCGGCTCACCAGGATGGCGAAACCGGCGATGTTTTGGAAGCGCACGTTTTCGACGGCGAGGCCGGAGACTCCGGCGGCCAGGATGCCATTGGCGCGGGTGAATTTTTCGAAGGGCACGTCGGAGGGCGGCAGGGGCGAGCGGACCTCGAGAGCATCGCGGTTGCCGTCGATCGAGAAGTCGTGAAGGCGGACATTGTTTCCCCGCACCACGAGGATCGCCGGTCCCGCGAAGTCGCTCGCGGCACGCAGGTTGCCGCCGAAGACTTCCGTCCCGGCTTCGACAAAGGTCGGTGAGTGAACTTCGGTCACGCCGGCGGGAAGTTGCAGGATCCGGCGCCGGGGTCCCGGCCACAGATACAGGACGGCCAACGCCACCATGGCGGCCGCGGCAAGGAATGTCCTCACACCACCTCGATGGCTACGGGCGCGAACGAGCGGCGGCCCAGGGCGATGCGCAGGTCGTGGGTTCCTTTTCCGATTTCGCCCGGCAGCGGGACATTGAACTCCCACCGCTGGGCGACGGGATCGACACAGAAAGATTCAATGCCGGGAACGTCTGAGCCATCCACGGACGCGCGAAACCGATCGGCGCGGGCCAGGTCGAACACGGTGACCTTCAGGACACCGCTGGCGATGCGATTACCCGAGAGCAGGTTGACGCCGTCGGTGACGGCGCCGATGCGCGGAACAGATGGGCCCGCGGGCACGATCCGGACCCAGGCAGGGGGCGAGAGCGCTCGGCCCAGCCACGCCAGTTCGATGGGCACGAGGCCGGTGCGGATCCCCTCGGGCAGTGCGCCGTTGACCTGCGAGACACCATCGGCTTCGGGCTGGCCGATGTAGGAGAGGCGGCACGGGGCGCCATCGGCCGCCATGGTCATGTGGTTCAGGTCGCAATCGGCAGGGAGGCGATCGATCCACACGGACAGCGCGGCCATGGGTCCCGTGGCGGGCGCGGCGCGCTCGCCGGTGAGGGCGTTGCTGATGTTGCGGATGTGGCACGGGAATTCCGCCGGGCGGGGTTTCAGGGGCAACACTCGCGACCATCCGCCGGGCATCTTGCGGCACGTGATCCACGTGTACTGGGTCCAGACCTGTTCGAGGGCCAGCAGTGCGAAATCGTGCTCGCGGGCGAAGTGCGAGATTTCCGCGGCGGAAATGCGGACGCCGCTCCAGGTATCGTAGCGGCGGGCGTGGGCCGGCAGGCCGTTGATCTGGCAGCGCAGAATTCCGCCGGTCTTCAGCACGCGCCGCGCCTCGCGCAGATAGTGCAGGACCACTTCCCGGCTGGGAATGTGCTGGAAGACGGCGTAGGAATACACGAAATCGAACTTGCCATCGGGGAACAGCGCCAGATCGCCACCGGAGGTGTGGTGCGCGTGCGCGTTGGGCGTCTGCCGCAGACGCTCTCGAGCCAGGCGAATCATCTCATCGGAAACGTCCACGCCGTGGATCTCGGCGAAATGGCGGCTCAGGGGGCGCATCAGGCGGCCGGGGCCGCAACCGATCTCGAGGGCAGCGTCGCGGCGCCGCAGGCGTTTCAGCTCGCCGGTCAGTAGCCTCAGGACGTCGGTGGCGGTGGCGAAGAACTCTTCGTCATCCTGGTCGCGGCGGCCAAACGCGACATAGTAGTAGGCATCTTCGCCGGCGCGATGGTTCCAATCGGCGCGCATGCGCCGGAGCACTTCAGGATCGTCCATTGGGGCAGTTGTTATTCTAGCCTTTATGGCAATTCGATTTTGCCGCGTGAGCAGCGCGCCGCTCGACCGGATCGACGCCGCCGCGCCCGATGGGGTGGTGGTGGGCATCATCGGCGAGAACGGTTCGGGAAAGAGCCGGCTGCTGCGGCTGGCAGCGGGCGTGGAGACGCCGGCCGAGGGCTCGGTGGAGAGGTCCGGCGCGGCGCGGCTGCTGGGGCCGGGGGACGCGCTGGATCTCGCGTCTGCCGCGGTGCTGCTCATCGACCAGACGTTCTCGCAACTCGATGCGCTGGAGCGCGAGCGCGCCGCCATCACGCTCGACCGGATGCGCCGGGCGGGCGTCACCACGCTGCTGGTTTCGCACGAAGAGGAGCTGCTCCGGCGGCTGGCGGACGAGATCTGGTGGCTCGACGAGGGCAAAATGGCGGGCCGCGGCGATCCGCAGGAAATACTCGGCCAATACCGCAAGCACATCGCCCAACGGTTGCGGGCATGGGGCGAACAGGCGAGTGCGCCGCTGAATCCGCGCATGCGGCGCGGCGACGGGCGCGCCGAGGTCCTGGGCGCGGAGACGTTCGGCGAGGACGGGCGGCCCACGGCGATCTGGCGCTCGGGCGAGCTGGCGGTGGTCAAGGTTGGCGTGCGTTTCCGCGCCGCGGTGGCCGATCCCGTTATCGGGATGATGATCCGCACGGCGATCGGGCTCAATGTCTACGGGACAAACACCGAACTGGAGCGGCTGAAGCTCGGGCCGCGGGAGGCGGGTGACACGCTGGAAGTCACTTTTGCGTTTCGCTGCGAGTTGTGCCCCCAGGAGTACACTCTCACCGTGGCGTCACACGATCCGGACGGTGTGTGGCACGACTGGCTGGAGGATGCGGTGGCATTCGCGGTGAGCGACAGCAGGTACACGGCGGGGGTGGCGAACCTGCGGGCGCAGGTGAGCTTCCGGTTACAGACTTCTACTTCGCATCGAGAATAAACGTGGGGACGATCCCGGCAGCCGAGGAGAACCCCGTCTTGCCGGTGGACAGCCAGCTCGAGCAGCCCTGCACTTTGCCGAGATAGGCGTGCGGGTGCACATCCACCTGCATCTCGCGGAACTCCAATTGGCCGAAGCTGACCAGGGGGAATACCGAGCGCACCGGCTCCACGCGCTCCTGCACCACGTACGGCGCGCGCATGGCCTGCTTGAGCGCACGGTCCCATCCGGCGGCATCCATTTCCCAGCCGAAATAGGAATGCTGGTCGCTGTAGTCGTCGTTGGGCTTCAGGGCAAGGCGCTCGCGGTTGTGGGTGATGAATTCCGGAAGATCGATGGTGCCGTCCCCGTAGGTGGTTTTGGCGGCCGCCACCAGGCGGGTCCACGGCACGTGGTCGCGGATGGCTTTGCGTTCGGCGGCGGGGAACCGGGCGGTCAACGCTTCGTCGGTGAGGAGCGCGAACATGGCCTTCTTGTGGGCCAACTCCGAGCGGAAGCTGTTGACCACGCACACCGCGCGGTCGCGGTAAGCCTGGACCAGCGGGTGGGTCAGGTCGAAGCGGATGAGAAACTCCTGCACGCCCACGCGGCGGTAGACCACGTCGATTTCGAAATTGCCCTTGCGCAACACGCGGCCGCGATATTCCAACTGCTCGGGCGAGACGATTTCGACGGCATGCCCTTCCTGGCGGAAAAAATCGCGGAACAGCTCGTATTCGCTCTTGCTGGAATGATAGGCCGGGCGAAACTCCACAATGGCGATATTGGGCTTTTTCGTGCCTCCGAACTGCTTGTAGGATTTCAACAGCGCCTGCAACAGGTGCTTTCTGCTGCCGACCTTCGCCAGGTTGAATTTCTTGCGCAGCTCCTTCACCGGAGGAACGTCATAGAACAGCTCGGCCAGGGCGTCGGCGTATCCCGCGCCGGTGGGGGAGTCGGCATTGTACTGAACGAAGTGCAGGCTGCCGTTGCACAGGTGCGAATCCAGCCGCGCCGCGACTTCCAGCGCCTGGTAGCCGGGATCGATGGCGGCCAGCATCTTCTCGGCCGGTAGCAGTTCGAGACGCGCCAGCAACGCCGGCGTCGAGAGCACCATCTGCTGCATGCGGTCGATGGCACCGATGAGATCTTCGCCGGTCTTCACCAGCGATTCGTATTGGCGCCGCGTGATAAAATTGGGGCGCAGAAAAGGACAGATCAGCCTTCCGCCGGCGGACAGCCCTACTTCCTCCATACGCTGATGGAGCGCTTCGGCCCACGACGGGTCGCGGAAGGGGCCGTTCTCCAACGACTTGTTGTATCTGGCGACAGCGTCGACCAACTGAGACATGTGCGGGTTGAAAACCTGTTCTATAATCAAGTATGCCACAGAAGTGCGCAAAGCGGTAGTTTTCCATCCGGATTTTCCGATATAACCCTATTTTTTTCAGTTGATTAGCGGATTTTACGCGGGATTTGGACGGGCGCACGCAAGACCGCTCGGGACCCCGGGATTTGTGGGGCGCAGGCTCCGTTGCCTGCGGTGTCCGGTCCCGTCACGACATTGTTCGCGGGTGTGACACAGTGGTCGAAGCCAAGGCGGGAACGTCTCTGGCGCCGGAAACGTTGCGCGAAGAGGCGAGCTTCGCTCGCCGGGCGGGTTGACAACCCGCCGCAGGTTGCCAACCACGCCTGTCCAAATTGGAAATCGAGTTCAGGCGGAAGTTCTGATACGGTGAACTTGGGTTCAAGCCAGAACCAAATCTACCGAACGGAG
>DASQZT010000089.1:0-11617 GCA_035638575.1 Bryobacteraceae bacterium | reverse complement strand
GAAGAGGCCGCGCCCGCCACCGTGCACTGGCTGTTGGAAACGCTTCCCGATCCGCCCAGCGCCAGCCCCGAAGAAAGCGTCCCGCCGTTATCCGCCACCAGGTAGAGCACCCCTGCGCTGCGGCTGTAAGCCAGGTAACACGCGTTCCGTCCATCCAGAAAATTACCGATCAGCACGTTCACGATATCCAGATCCTGCCAGCCGCGCGGATCGTTGAAGGTGAAACTCATCACCTCGCTCGATCCGCTGCCAGATGCCGGACTGACTGCGATAGGATTGGGCGCCCCGGTCCCGGTACTGCCGGGATTGACCAACTGAGTGACCGCCGGCGATGTGCTCGGCGCGTTGTTCGCATCGCCCCCATAGGAAGCGGTCAGCGAGTGATTGGCGGCCGTCAGGGAACTGGTGGCCACGGTCGCGACGCCATTGCTCAGAGCCCCGCTTCCCAGCAGGTTCGCGCCATCGAAAAACGAGACGGTCCCGGTCGGATTGCCGGGCGTTACCGTGGCCGTGAGGGTCACGCTCTGTCCGGCAACGGAGGGATTGGGCGCTGCCGCCAGCGCGGTGGCGGTGGTCAGCAGGGCGACGGACTCGATGACCGGCGAAGAGACACTCGGCGCGTCGTTGGTGTCGCCGCCGTAGGATGCGGTCAGCGAATGGCGGCCAGTGGCCAGCGTCGAGATGGAGAAGTTGGCCGTCCCGGCGCTCAACGGGGCAATGCCAATGGTGGTTGCGCCGTCCTGGAAGGTCACGTTGCCCGTGGCGGTGGAAGGCGAGACAGCGGCCGTCAGCGCCACGGTTTGACCGGTGTTGGACGAAGTGGGAACGGCCTGTAAAGTCGTAGTGGTTACTATCTGGTTGACCGTCGCCGCGACCGGCGACGAGACACTCGGCGCATCGTTGGTATCGCCGCCATAGGAAGCGGTCAGCGAATGGCTGCCGACGGACAGGGTGGCGGTGGAATTGGCCGTCCCTGCGTTCAACGGGGCGGTGAACAGGGTGGTGGAACCGTCCAGGAAGGTCACCGTGCCCGTGGCGGTGGAAGGCGCGACAGTCGCCGTCAACGCCACGGTTTGACCGACGGTGGGCACCACCTGCAAAGACGTAACGGTCACGATCTGGTTGACTGTCTGGTTGACGGCGGTCGAAACCGATCCGAGGTAATTCGAATCGCCGCTGTATGAGGCTGTCAGGCTGTGCTTACCGGGCTTCAGTGCCGTCGTCCCCACGCTGGCAACTCCGCCAGACACACTGGCGGAGGTAAGCTTGGTTGCGCCATCCAGGAAGGTGACGGTTCCCGTCGCGCCGGCGGGGGACACGGTCGCGGTCAGCGTTACCGTATGGCCTACGGTGGAAGGATTGGGTACCGTCGCGAGGCTGATAGTGGTGGGCGCCTGGTTGACCACCAGAGTGGTGGCTTGGCCGGTTGGGAAAGTGGTGCCGTTCTCGTATACGGCTTCCAGTTGGCTATGTGTGCCGACTGGTAAGGCCGATGTGTAGGAGTTCGCCAAGATTGCCTCACAAATCGGATCCCTGGGAGGAAACGCAATCTGAACCGCAGTTGCGGTGCCTATGGGTCCGCTGATATCTACGGTATGATCGAAAAAGAATACCTCCACTCCCCCGCAGTTATCGATTCCATCCACAAATGCGGTCAGGGTCACCGGCGTCCCGTAGGTAATGGGGCTGACCGGATCGGTCCTCAAGGTGAGTGTCTGTGCCGGGGCCAGGCCCGCCAGGCCGCCGAGCAAGGTCGCCATACAGATAGCGCGGAGTCTGTTCATCGTATCGCCTCTTTCGCTGGAAGCTCTGCGTCGAGCCCGGCCGAAGCAAGACTCCACGAAATTGCGGAGGGGCCCCTCGGTTGCCGTGCAGTCTATCACATCCCGCGGATAAGGAATGGAGACCGCAAACTCCGGGTTACTGCGCCGTCCGCGGTCCTGAGGGCCATCGCGCGCGGGTCCTGCTGTTCACTCAGGCTGAGTCAGCGCGCTACGGCGCTGGTCTGGTATCTTAGATGGAATCAACTTTTGGGTGACGGATTCATCCCGGCCTGATAAGGCGGAAAGCGGAGGAAAAGGTTCATGCGATTTGTGTTGACGTTGATAGCTCTCTCGGGGACCGGCGTCTTGCCGGTGTCCGCACAAGATATGACGAAGCCGGCTCCGGTGCTCGAGATCACCCGGGAAGCCATCAAGGAGGGGAGAGGCCCGGCTCATGAGAAGGTGGAGGCGGATTGGGCCGCGGCGATGCACAAGGTGAACCATCCAGCCCACTACATAGCGCTGGGAGCGCTCTCGGGATCGAGCGAGGTGTGGTTCATCAACCCGATGCCTTCGTTTGCGGCCAACGAGGACTACGACAAGATATCCGAGAAAGAACCGGTCAAGAGCACGATGGCTATGCTGGAGTCGCGGGATGGGGAACTGCGCGCGTCGTCGCGGACCATGTGGGCGGTGTATCGTCCCGACCTGAGCTATCACCCGGAGAAGTTCAATCCGGGGAAGACGCGCTACGTGGTGGCCGGCAGCATGCGGGTGAGGCTGGGCCACGACGACGACTTCATGGCGGGCGCCAAGCAGTGGTTCGGCGGCCATGACAAAGCCAACATCGACATGTGCATGCTAGGGTACCAGGTGGTGGCGGGAGCGCCGGCGGGTTCGTACCTGTTCTTTACCATGATGGACTCGATGAAGATGCTGGATGGAGAGGCGGAGCGCATGCAGGCGGTGCAGCAGGCCATGGGAGCGGAAAACCTCGCGCGGCTCATGAAGGCCAGCGGGGATGTCTTTGTCTCGATCGAGGACACGCTGCTCCAGGTGAAACCGGGCATGAGCTATCCTCCCCAGGAGATGGTGGACGCCGACCCGGCTTTCTGGAAGCCGAAACCGGTGGCGAAGCCGGCCAGCGCCGCGGCAGCGACGGAGAAGAAGACGGGGCAGTAGGGCTCAGCTCACCTTGCTGGCCCTCAGTCCGCACCAGCGCTCCGCCACCACGATCGAATTCGCCGGGTTGCGCGGGTCGTACCTCACCAGTACCGGTCCGCTCAACACCAGGTCGGAGGGGATCTGGCCGGCGAGCCGCGAAACGTCCTGCGATGCGGTGTACTCCATGCCGCGCACATCGTACGAATAAAAGATCAGGCCTTCGCGGGCCTCGACCAGCGTGGCGTCGCCCATCTTTCCGTATGCCACCAGGAGGTCGCGCCGCCGCCGTTCGCGCTCATCCGGCGAGACGCGGGACTTCGTCCACGATTTGAAAGCGATCAGCGCCAGCAAGATGGCGAGGACCGCGGCCAGCCCGAGGGTGAGCAGCTCGTTGGCCGAATACGAACCTGACACAATGTTACCGGGTGACCGGCGTCTCCTGAAACACCTTGTTCCAGTCCTTCTGAAACTGCTCCAGCCCTTTGTCGGTGAGCGGGTGGTTGAAGAGCATGTCCAGCACCTTGAACGGCATGGTGCCGATATGGGCGCCCGCCAGCGCGGCATCCACTACGTGGAGGGGCGACCGCAGCGACGCCGCCAGGATCTGCGTCTTGAAGCCGTAGTTCCGGTAGATCTGGGTGATGCTGCGGACAAGGTCCATCCCGGTGTAGCCCACGTCGTCGAGCCGCCCCACGAACGGGCTGATGATATAGGCGCCGGCCTTGGCGGCCAGCAGCGCCTGCGCCGCGCTGAAGCACAGCGTCACGTTGACCCGAATCCCCTCTTTGCTGAGCGTCGAGGTGGCCATAATGCCGTCGCGGGTGAGCGGGCACTTGACGACCACGTTCTTGTGAATGCGCGAAAGCTCGCGCCCTTCGCGGATCATCTTGGGCGCTTCGGTGGAGACCACTTCCGCGCTGATGTCGCCGTCCACGATGGTGCAGATTTCGCGGATGTGTTCCTCGAGCGGCCGCCCTTCTTTGGCGATAAGGGTCGGGTTGGTGGTCACGCCATCCAGGATTCCCCAGCTGGCTCCTTTCCTCAGTTCGTCCAGGTTCGCAGTGTCGAGAAAGATCTTCACAATTTCATCCCTCCGGATTCTTCCACAATTTTAGCACCGTGGCCCTGTGGACCGCGCCGTTGGGGCAGTGCGGCTGGGCGCTGCCGCCCCGGGGGACCGCGCCGTTGGGGCAGTGCGGCTTGTGTGGTGTCTCGCATAAGAATTGACAACAACCCGATGTGGGGCAGCCATTCTTGGCGGCGGACCCGCTTTCCAGCGGGTCCAGCCGGCTGAAAGCCGGCTGCGGGCAGGATTGCCCGCCCCACGTCTATTGTCGAATATTGCGCTGGACAGGACACTAGGCGCTGCCGCCCCTGGGGGTGCGCGTTGCTAACCAGTTCCGAGCGCCGTAGTCTAACTGTCAGCCGGATGGAGTTGACCGACGCAGCCTTCGTGGCCAAAGCGCGTGTGGGCGATACTCACGCGTTCGGCGTGCTGGTGGAACGTCATGGGCGCTCCCTGTTCCGGCTGGCTTTTCGTATGACCGGAAACGAACAAGACGCCGAAGACGTTGTGCAGGAGAGCTTTATGCGCGCCTTTCGCCAGCTCTCGAAGTTCGACGAGCGGGCCAGCTTCGGCACGTGGCTGTATCGCATCGCGGCCAACTGCTCGCTCGACCTGGTCCGCAGCCGCAAACGGCGGGCCGGACAAATGGTCCAGGAAGATTCGGAAATGGAAGATCCCACCCTGTCGCTGCCTTCAACCGATCCCGGGCCGGAGCGCATGGCGCTTTCGGCCGAGGTCCGCGGACGCGTGGCCGAAGCCATGAACGAGCTGAGCCCCACCGAGCGAACCGCCTTCGTGCTCCGGCATTTCGAGGGCATGTGCATCGAAGAGGTGAGCCGCGTGCTGGAGTGCCAGCCCGGCGCGGCCAAGCACAGCGTCTTTCGGGCCGTGCAGAAACTGCGAAGGGCGCTGGAGCCCGTAGTGAGTCCCGCAAAATGAACCACCTGAGCGAAGAGCAACTGATCCTGCACTACTACGGCGAAGAGGCCGATCCGTTCGCCGCCGAGCAGCACCTGGAGGGATGCGCGGACTGCCGCACGCTGTACGGGTCGCTGCAGCGCGTCCTGAACGTAGTGGACTCGCTGCCCGTGCCGGAGCGCGGCCCGGAGTACGGCGCCCAACTCCGCGAGCGCCTCCAATCGCGGCTGGCGGCGGCGCCGGCTTCCTGGCCGCGATCGCTTTGGAACTGGCTCACTCCGCGCACGCCGCTGCGCGTCGCCGCGGCAACCGCGGCCTTTTCGCTGCTGCTGGCGGCCGCTTTCGTGGCTGGCCGTTTCTATCCGCAGGCGCAAAAGCTAAAGCCGGCTCCGATGGCCGCGGCCGATCCGCAGGTGCGGGAGCGCATCCTGCTGGTCGCGGTGGGCGACTACCTGGATCGCTCCCAGATGGTCCTGGTCGAGCTGGCCAATGCCCGCCCCGATGGTCCGCTGGACATCTCGGCGGAGCAGGCGCGCGCCGCGGACCTGGTCAGCGAGAGCCGGCTGTACCGGCAGACCGCGGCCCACACCGGCGACGCGGCGGTCGCCACGGTCCTCGAGGATCTGGACCGCGTGCTGCTCGAAATCGCCCACGGCCCTTCCAGCCTCTCGCCGGGAGAACTCGATAAGCTGCGTCAGCGGCTGGAAGCCGAAGGCATTCTGTTCAAGATTCGCGTTCTGGGCTCCAACGTCCGGAACGAGGAAGAGCCCGGCCCGGCAGGCCGGCAAAAACTATGAAAAAGGTTACCGACATGATCCACTCTCGCGTATGGTTCCCCCTGACTTTGATGCTGGCGGCGTCCGCCGTGCCGGCCCAGACGCCCCCGGCCGCGCCGCTGGCTCCGACGGAGCCGCTCTACCAGCTCGCCCCTCCAGCGCCGCCGGCCAGGCCGCTTCCTCCGGTTGCGCCGATGGCGCCGATGGCGCCACTCGCTCCGCTGGATGCGCCCGAGGCGTGGGAGCAGCTCAGGGCGTTCAAGCTGGACTCCGATGCGATGGAGCAGATGAACGCGTTCAAGATGGACGCCGAAATGATGAAAGGGCAGATGAAGGCGTTCAAGATGGACACCGCGCCCATGGCCTTCTTTCAAAACGCGGCCATGGCCGGCGTCCGCCGCGCGAACGATGACCGCCTCTACGAATCGGGCCTGAGCGCGCTCGACAATCACCGCTACGATTCCGCCCTGGAGGACTTCAACCAGGTGGCGGCGCACGCCGGATCGAGGGCGGATGGCGGATGGTACTGGAAGGCTTACACGCTGAACAAGCTCGGCCGCCGCGACGAGGCCATCGCCGCCATCGCCGAGCTGCGCAAGAGCTTCCCTGGCAGCCGCTGGCTGGACGACGCCAAGGCGCTGGAGCTGGAGGTCAAACAGCAATCCGGCCAGAGTGTTTCGCCCGAGAGCGAATCCGACGAAGAACTCAAGCTCATGGCGCTCAACGGCCTGATGCAGTCGGATCCCGAACGGGCGATTCCCCTGGTGGAGAACGTGCTCAAGGGCTCGAACCCCCCGCGCGTGAAGCAGCGCGCCCTGTTTGTTCTGGCGCAGAGCAGCTCGCCCGTCGCGCAGCAGACCGTGGAGCAGATCGCCCGCGGCGGCGGCAATCCCGACCTCCAGTTGAAAGCCATCAACTACATCGGCACCATGCGGCGGCGGCAGCAGGGCTCCACTACTGCCACGACGCCGCCCATCCTGCCGGAAATCTACGCCGCTTCGAACGACCCCAACGTGAAGCGCGCCATTCTGAATATCTACATGGCCAACCGCGACACCCCGCACCTCGCGGATGTCGCCAAGAACGAGAAGAGCCCCGACCTTCGCCGGGACGCTTTCGCTCACCTGGGCAACAACGCCGGCCAGCCGGAACTCTGGCAGATCTACCAGTCGGAGACATCGTCCGACGTGAAGGAGCAGATCCTGGGGTGCATGTACAGCAACGGCAATTCCGAGAAGCTGGCGGAAGTGGCGCGCACCGATAAGGATCCCAAGCTCCGGCGGGCGGCCGTCCGGGTGCTGTCGAGCCAGAGGTCCGCCACCTCCGGCGATACGTTCGTCTCCATCTACAACGCCGAGCAGGACCCGCAGAACAAGCAGGCCATCGTCGACGCGCTGGCCGGCCAGCATAACGCCAAAGCGCTGGTGGCGATCGCGCGCAACGAGAAGGACACCAAGATGAAGCTGCGCATCGTCGACCGGCTTTCCAACATGAAAGATAAAGACGCGCAGGACTACCTGATGGAGATCCTGTCCAAATGAAACGCGCGGCGTGCGTGCTGGCGCTGGTCCTGCCGCTTGCCGCGCAGCCCAAGCTGCTGGTGAACGCGCAGGTGAAAACGCTGCCGGCCGGCGCGGGCCTGGAGACGGCCTTCCGCGCGCTCCTGGCGGCTCAGCCGCAGCCGGCTTGGATCGGCTACAGCGTGCCCTCGGTCCGCACCAACCTGGGCTGCGAGTACGTCCGCGACAGTTTCACCATGCCCGGCGTGGTGCACCTGGAGCCCCCGGACCACGCCGTGATCCTGTTCCGCGTGGAAGCAAACGCCGTCAACCGGATTCGTTCGCTCTCGCCGGATTGCGAAATCGATGCGGGCGGGCTGCCATTCTACTGGCTGACGGATGTGCAGCCGGCCCAGAGCGTGGCCCTGCTCCTGACCTTCGTGTCCGGCCGCGACAGCGACAGCGCCGTCGGAGCCATCGCGCAGCATGCCGATCCGGCGGCCGACCAGGCGCTCGACCGCTTCCTCGCCGCGGGCCAGCCGAAATCGCTGCGTCAGAGGACCGTGACGTTGCTCGGTTCCACGCGCGGCCGCAACCCGGCGGTAGTCGCGACACTCCTCAAAGTGATCGAAAGCGATCCCGACACCGAGATGAAACGCCGCGCCGTCTCCGCGCTCCACTCGCTGCCCGACGGCGCCGGAATCCCGCTGCTGATTCAGCTTGTGAAGACCAGCAAGGATGCCGAGGTCCGCAAGCAAGCCATGTCGACTTTGGGCACGTCCCGCGACCCGCGCGCCACGGCATTCTTCGAGGAGATCCTCAAGCGGTGAGCATTCCGGCCGGCCGGCGCTCTACTTACCGGCGTCCGGGGCTTGATTCCCCAGCCGCCGGCGCTGGTCTCTCGTAAGCTGGGTTACGCGATCCGAGAGTTTCCTGCTGCGCGCCTTCTCGGCATTCAGGTCGGTCGTGAGCTTTTCCGTCTTCTTGGCGAGGCTGTCGCGTTCCTCGCGCACGGGATCGGGGAGAGGCGCCAGGCGGGGAGGAAGTTTGCCCAAGTACGTGGCCACTTCACTGGCACTCTCGCCGTTCGGGCCGTTGACCGTCAGGGTCAGATCGACCTGTTCCCCCTCGCGTCCATAGGTGAACGAGCCGGCCTGCAAGTGCGCCGCGTCCAAGGGGACCGAACGCGTCTCGGAAACGTCGTGAATGACCAGGGTGCCCCCCGTGGCGCCGCGCACGGTGGGGGCATTGCGGTCCCACAGGATCCACAACTGGCCGTCCGTATCGATGGTCCGAAGCCCGAGGTAAGGCGCGACGCCGGCCTGGAATGCGCCGCCCGGAGATGCCCCCGGCCGGAGCCATGCCGCGACGGGCGCCAGCCACACCTGACGCGTCTGGTATGCGCCGGCGCCGATGGCGAGGCCCGCCAGGATTGCCAGCACTACACTCCACCAGTTTCTGGATGATTCCGGCGCAACGTGGGTGAAGCTCGGCAGGAACGCTGGGACTGCCGGGACATCCGGCCGGGGCATTTCCTGCAGGCGATCGGGCGGATGGATTTGCTCCAGGGCCTGGGCGGGCGCTTCTTCCACCGCCTCCCGAACATCGCCATTCGCGCCGTTCCGGAGCGGCATCGGAATTGCGGGTTCTCGCCGCGTCACGGGAACGTCCGGGTCGCGCGGCGTGGTTGCCTCATCGGGACCCCGCGGCGCCCCCAACGGCTCCACGACAAACTCCCCGCGGCTGGACGCCCCATGAAAGGAGCCGTCCGCCTCCCGAAAGAAAAAGCCCGCGCGAGTGGGCTGAAACGTGTGGGGCTTCAGCACCAGGGCCACGTGCCAGGGTTCCGGGAAATACTGCTGATGAATCTCCTGATCGGGTTCGGAAAGCAGGATCTCGCTGCGAGTATGGGAGTGGTACCACCCCACTGGCTCCAGGCCGCCCGCCTCCCCGGAAATGGAGGCTAGCAGTTCCGCCAGCCGCACCTGGTCCTTCGGCGAGAGAGTGAACGACGGCCCGTAGGCGTGTTCGCAATCCAGAGGCCTGTAGTCCTGGATCGTCACCTTTCCGCCCGCGTGTTTGCCCAGAAGCAGGCCGCCGATTTCGGCGCCGCCCCGCGGAAGGGAGAAAAACGCCTCGACCACCGCCAACCGGATATCGTCAAGCACCCGCAAGGAATACTCCACCGTTACCGCGCACTGCGGCGCCTTCCAGGTAGCTACGTCGCTCGCGGTGTGGCTTTCCATCGAGTTCAGATTCCGCACCCCTGATTGTAGCCGTTCTGGAACGGCCCGTCAGCTAGTTAACGTCCTACAGGTTAGTACTAGATCGCCCCTCCGGCCAGGGGAGTGCCTCGGCCCGGCGCCTGCCCCCTGGAACAGTACCAGAAGGTACGCGCCAGCCGCCCGGCTTGACAGTCCCCCGTTTAATCCTGGCGGCCCTCAGTATAATGAAGTCGTGCCGAAATCCAGAGACGTCGAATTGCGCCTCCAGAAAACCGAGCAGCAGTTGCGCCTGTTCCAGAAGATCAGCCGCTTCATGGTTCGCGAGATGAGCCT
Source organism: Bryobacteraceae bacterium (assembly GCA_035638575.1). Lineage (GTDB taxonomy): Bacteria > Acidobacteriota > Terriglobia > Bryobacterales > Bryobacteraceae > DASQZT01. The sequence goes on along the minus strand of DASQZT010000089.1, from coordinate 1,873 downwards.
TCAGGAAGTCCTGCAAGGCGTGGTCTCCCTGATGGTCGAGTTCACGGTGTGCGATTCCTGCCTGGTCTACCTGCTGGACGGGGAGGACCTGGTGTTGTGCGCTTCCAATACGCCGCACCCCTCCACCATCGGAAAACTCCGCATGAAATGGAGCGAGGGACTCACCGGGTGGGTGGCGCGCGAGCACCGCATGATCGCCATCGCGCGCGAGGCCTATAAGGATCCCCGCTTCAAAGCTTTCCGCGAGCTGGAGGAAGACACGTTCGAGGCGTTCCTCTCGGCGCCCATTATCGCGCGCAACCGCGTGGTCGGCGTCATCAACATCCAGCACCGCGCGCCGCACCAGCATACCGGCGGCGAGATGGAAGTGCTGACCACGGTAGGGGAGCAGATCGGCTGCGTGCTGGTGCTGGCGCGCATGGAACCGACCGCGGTGGAAACGGCCAACCATGTGGAACTGGTGCTTTCCTCAGGGCCCATTTCAATGAAACAATAGAAGCCAGAGTGACCTTCTCATCCTTTCGGCCGGTCGCCCTGTTGGCGGCGCTCACCGGGTGGCTGGCGCCGGCGCATGCCCAGCACTGGCAGTTACAGTATTTCTACGATAAGGACAAATCCACGCTGGTCCTTACCGACCTCCGCTTCACCTCGCCCTCGCGCGGCCTGGCGGTCGGAAGCATCGTGGAAGGCAAACATCACAAGCCGGTGGCGGTGGTTACCTCCGACGGCGGCGCCAACTGGCAGACCGTGGACCTGCAGGAACCGCCGGTTTCGCTTTTCTTCCTCAACGAGAATGTCGGCTGGATGGTCACTACCGACGGCCTGTGGCAGACCAGGGAATCGGGCAAGGACTGGCACAAAATCCGCGGGCTCCCCGCCGGAATTTTCCGCGTCTACTTCACGGACGAGAACACCGGCTACGCCGTCGGCGCCAAGAAGAAGGTGGTCCAGACCGACGATGGCGGCCAGCACTGGAAGCCTTTGGCTACCGCCGCGGAAACTCCCGGCGCCGAAAAGTACAGCGCCTACAACTGGATCGCATTCGCCACGCCGAAGCTCGGCATCATCACCGGGTGGAACATTCCGCCGCGCCTGTTCCCCCAGCAGTTCCCCGACTGGATGGCGCCGGAGGAGGCGGTCAATCGGCGCGACACGCCTCACCTCTCCTACTCGCTGGTCACCAGCGACGGCGGCAAGACCTGGAAGGCCGGCTCCGCTTCCTTGTTCGGAGAGGTGACGCGCATCCGCTTCAACCCCAGCGGCAAAGGACTGGGCCTGGTGGAGTATTCGAACGCCTTCCGCTACCCGTGCGAGGTTTACCAGATCGACTGGGCGACCGGCAAGAACGAAACCATTTATCGCGACCGCCGTTTCGCCGTCAGCGATATCTGGCTCTCCAGCGACGGCACGGCCTGGCTCGCGGGGGTCGAGGTGCTGGGCCAGCTCCGCAGCGTGGTTCCCGGGAAGGTGGAGGTGCTCAGGAGCCGCGGCACGGATTACACGGTGTGGGCCAAACTCGATGTGGACTATCGCGCGACGGCCAACAACGTTGTCTTCTCCGCCATAGACGACCGCAATATCTGGCTGGCGACCGACAACGGCATGATCCTGAAGCTGGCGCAGTAGCCGCCGGAACAAGAGCGCCCCGCCTCGTTTTATTCACAGATAATTCACGCGAGTCGTCCTGTAACCAACTCGAAACACAGTAGATAAATATTGTTGAAATAAGGTGTTTAGGGGCACAAAAGCTGTTGACGGCCCGCGGCTTTCGCGCCATACTGCGAAAGGTTCCAAGAGGTTTGAGGAACAGCAAGCCTCCGGAAACGTAGCGGACCTGGAACGTTGATCCGCAGCCGGGAAACTAGCGATAGAT
>DASQZT010000088.1:0-28082 GCA_035638575.1 Bryobacteraceae bacterium | reverse complement strand
GAAGGTCAGCAATTGCTGGAATGCCGCGTTGCCGGAGGCGCTCGAGAGCGCGCTCAGGGTGGCCATGCCGGTGGGCGGGACGGTGGCCGGGAAGGTCTGGACGCCAGTGCAGAACAACTGGCAACTGTTGGTGGCCGTCACGGGCGGGAACTTCGCGCCGGTATTCTGCGGCTGCAAAAGGTCGGTGATGCGGCCGCCCCAGCCGGAGCTGCCGGTGCCGGAGGGAATCCCGGTCTGCCACTGGCTGCTCTGATCGGAGTGCGAGAACAGGGCGGAGGGAACCAGCGCGCTGTTGTTGGTGAGATAGACCGCGCGGGTGATGGGCTGCACCAGCATGCCGACGTTAGCCAGCACGGCGGCTTTGCCCTGGTTGTAGAGGCCCTGGATCTCCACCAGGCTGGGGTGCAGGCCGTAGGTGTCCGGCCCGTTGGCGATCGGCAACAGAGCGTTCTGCGCGATCGCCAGGCCGCCGCGGTACTGCTGATACTGGCTGTAGTTCTGCTGCGCGGTGGCGATGGGGACCACGGTATTGTGACCGTCGTTGCCGCCCAGCAGGAAGACGCACACCAGCGCCTGATACCCCGAGCCGGCGGCGAGCGCGTTCATCTCGCCGAATTTGGCCATGCTGCCCGCCGCGCCCAAAGCGGCCACCGAGCGGAGTGTGTCTTTCAGAAATTCACGTCTGGAACGAATGTACATGTCAGAGTCTCCTTTTTTGCGATCTGCGCACGCTAGTGCCAGACGTTGTAATAGCTGGACGTCAGGATCAGGTAACAGGCCTCTTCCACCTTTTGCAAAGGGGACAATCCGTCGACCGCGATGGCGTTCACGATGGTGGCCTTCATTCCGGCGGGCATGGTTCCGTGGGTCAGGGTGAGATCGAGCGCGTTGACCAGCGTGGCCGGCGTGGACGCCAGCGGAACGAAGGCCGTCACATCGACGGTGGTGCCGGGGCCGTAATTCTCCACCGGGTTGGACCATTGGCCGAACAGGGTTCGCACCACGTCGGCCCTCCAGATGGCGTTATTGGGCGTGTGGATCTCGAACTCGCCGCCCAGCAGCGCGGTCCCCGGAACCACGTAGGTGGGCGAGTAATAGTTGAACACGCTGGGCGCATCGAAGAGGTCCTGCCCCAGGTTCACCAGGTCCCAGGGGAAGTAATTCTGGTCGGTCATCTGGCCGCCGAAGGCGCGCACCATCCCGGCGATGAACAGGGCGGGCTCCTGCAGATGACCATCGGAAACCTGGTCGCTGCCGCCGTTGTCGTTGGCCCGGGCTTCGGGATCGAGCAGCACCGCCGAGATGACGGCCATCATATCGCCGCGCACGCCATGGCCGTTGTTGTTGAAGGCCGCCGCCACGTTCGCGATATAGGCGGGACTGGGATTGCTCTTCACCAGGTGCTGGATCAACTGCTTGCCGACAAACGGTCCGACGTTGGAGTGATTGAATATGTTGTCGAGGGCGTTGTTCAAATCCTGCTGCGGCGTGGCGCCGGCCGGCGAAACATAGCCGTTCAGCAACTGCTTGGAGCCGGAGTCGTGCTGCGGCGGGTAGGGGACCATGGGCCCGTTGCTGGTGATGTATGCGTCCCACTGGACCGGCTGGCCCGCGGCCGGGGCGTAGGTCCAGCCCGTGTAGACCCGCGCGAATTCGGCGATGGTGGGCTGCAAATACGTAGGGATGGGCAGATTGTTGCTGTCGTACAGCAGGGAGCCATCCTCCTTCACCGGGTCCATCGTCAGCGTCCCGATGGTGAACAACTGCATCAGCTCGCGCGCGTAGTTCTCGTTGGCCAGGGTGCCCTCCGCGGCATTCCCCATGGCGTTGTTGGCCGTGTCGAGATACTGGCCCATGGCGGGACTCAGGGTCACGTCGGCCATGATCTGGCGGTAGTTGGAGAACGCGTCGGCCAGCAGCATGTTCTGGAACAGAACCATATTCGAGTTCCAGATGAGTTTCTGGAGCGAAGTTACGAAGATCTGGCTGAGGGCGAACGCCACACGCTGCCGCAATTGATCGGAATTGGTTACGGCGTTGGTCAGGAAATGGGCCGGCATGCCGCCCTGGCTGGAAACGATCGGGTTGTAGTTGGACACCTGCGCCATGTTGAACTGCTGGGTCAGCCACCCCTGAAAGCCGAGGGTCTGCACATTGGAGGCGTCGGACGGCGTGGGTCCAAAGGCGGCCTGCTCGAGGAAGCGGCGTGCGGCCGCTGCGGTAACCTGCGCGTTGGGCACGCCGATGTAAACCGGGAAGGGCTGCGAAACCGCTGAGCCGTTACTGACCGTGATACTGCCCGGGCCGGATACGCTCGCAAAGCCGGTGACCGTCAGAGCGCCGTTAGAAAAGGTGGTGCCCAGTGCGGTCCCGTTCAATGCCGCGACCGACGTGGCGGCGAAGCCGCTCCCGGTGATGGCGGTGGTGAAGATGCCCAGCGGCAATTGCCCGTTGGCGCCGACGCCGGTGATGACGGGAGTGGGCGGGATGAGCGTGACGGTTGCGGTGGCGGTTCCGTTAGGTCCGGTGGCCGCGACGGAATCGGCGCCGGTGGCCGGCAGGGCCGTGGGAGCGGTGTACATTCCGGCGGAAGTAACGGTGCCATACGTGGCGGCCCAAGTGGTTGCGCCGGCGGACGTGAACTGCTGCGTCGCGCCGAGGTTCAAGGAAACGGACGGCGGCGAGATGGTCTGCGGATTCTGCACCTGCAGGGTCACCGCGGCCGAAGCCGAGCCGCCAGGACCCGTAGCCGTCACGGTTACGGAACTGGAGGACGGCATGACGGAGGGAGCCGTGTACATGCCGGCGGAGCTGACGCTGCCCGCGGTGGCGCTCCAACCGGTGGAGCCCGCGGAGGTGAACTGCTGGGTTCCGCCCAATTTCACGGTCGCCGACGTTGGCGCTATGGTCTGCGGCGGAGGCGGTCCGCTGGCCACAACCTGCACGCTGAAGGACGGACCCCACAGCGTTCCGGGGTTCATCACCTGGAAGGTGGTGCTCCCTGCCGTGCCTAAATAGACGCCCGTTTTGAGAGTGGTCGAATTCACGAAGGTGGTCGAAAGGTTAGCGCCCGGAATTCGCGCCATCGCACCGCTCTTGAAGCCGCTGCCGGTCAGGATGATCGAATTGGAGCCGACGGAAACGGGATTCGGAGAGACCGACGTGATCGCCGGGCCTGGCGGCTCGACCGCCACGTACACGGTGGCCGAGGTCTTGTTATCGGAAGCCAGCGCGGTGACCGTGATGCCGTTGGCCGGGATCTTGGCGGGTGCGGTGTAGAGGCCGGCGGTGGTGATGGTTCCGTAAGTGGCATTGCCGCCTTTGACGCTGACCACCGACCACGTCACGGTGGTGTTCGTCAGTCCGGTAACCGTGGCCGTGTATTGCACGGTCCCGTTGACGCCGACCGTGGTGTAGCCGGGGTTGATCTTGACCGTCTGCGCCTGGAGCGCGGCCGGCGCCAGCAGGGTTGCCAAGCCTATCAATAGTCCAATATTTCTCTGTTGCATCCGCATCTGAGTTGGGCTCCTACTACTTCCAGAAATCTGCTTGGGTCAGGACGCTGAAGCTCCCGGCGGCACGGCTCCGAAGCCTTTGGATTTCCATTTTGTGACTCTGAGTACTATTACGTCTGGTAGCAGCGTAGACGATTGTTGACAGGCGTTGACATCGGGTCAAACCCGGATCGCCGTACCGAGGCTGTGCGGAAAAGCCCGCCAGCCGTCCCTGTGCGCGGAATCCGGTATGCTGTAAACATGCAAGTCACCCTTCCGGAGGAGGCCCTTCCCGCCAAGCTGATTTTGAATCCGGAGCTGCGGATGAACGACGACGAGTACTTCGCGTTCTGCATGGCTAACCCGGATGTGCGGTTCGAGCGGACCGCTGAAGGAGAAATCGTTATTGTGCCACCCGCGGGATTGGAGTCCGATCATCGGAGCCTCGGAATCGGAGCGCAGCTATACAATTGGGCAGAGCGCGACGGCCGCGGCAAAGCGTCCGGCTCCACCGCGGAGTTTATCCTGCCGACGAGGGCAGCTCTGTCGCCCGATGCCGCCTGGGTCTCCAATCGGCGGATCTCTCAGCTTTCCAAAAAGCAGCGGCGGAAGTTCCCGCCGCTATGTCCCGAGTTTATTGTCGAAGTGATGTCACCCTCGGATCGCCTCAAGGCCGCTCAGAGAAAGATGGAAGAGTGGATGCGGGCGGGCGTCGAGCTGGGCTGGCTGATCGATGGCGATCAGCAGACCGTGTACGTTTACCGGGCGGGCCAGGCGGGGGCCGAGACGCGAACGGGCATTCTCCAAATCGCCGGAGAAGGGCCAGTGGCCGGTTTCGAGCTGGATTTGACGGGTATCTGGGCCGGCCTGTAACGGGGCTGTTTCAACGCGCTTGTGTCCCGTGCGCTGGGCGCGGAATCCGGTATGCTGTGAATTGTGAATAGGAAAATCACCCTTCCGGATGAGGCCCTTCCGGCCAGGCTTACTTTGAATCCGGAACTGCGGATGAACGACGACGATTACTTCGCGTTCTGCATGTCCAACCCGGATTTATGGCTCGAACGGACCGTTGAAGGAGAAATCGTGATTGTGCCACCCGTCGGCGCCGAATGCGACCATCGGAGCCTCGACGTCGGAGCGCAGCTAGGCGGCTGGGCAGAGCGCGACGACCGTGGCAAAGTGTCCGGCGCCAGCACGGTGTTTATCCTGCCGACGGGAGCAGCTCTGTCGCCCGATGCCGCCTGGCTGTCCAATCGGCAGCTCTCTCAGTTTTCCAGAGAGCAGAAGCGGAAGTTTCTGCCGCTATGTCCCGAGTTTATTGTCGAAGTGATGTTTCCTTCGATTCGCCTGAAGACCGCTCAGGAAAAGATGGAAGAGTGGATGCGGGCGGGCGTCGAGCTGGGCTGGCTGATCGATGGCGATGAGCGGACCGTGTACGTTTACCGGGCGGGACAGGCGGGGGCCGAGACGCGAACAGGCATCCTCAAGATTGCCGGAGAAGGGCCCGTGGCCGGCTTCGAGCTGGATCTGACGGATATCTGGGCGGGGCTGTAACGGGGCGGTCGCAAGCGCATTACAGCCACAGCCTGCGCGGTGCGCGAATCCGGTATGCTGTGAACATGCAAGTCACCCTTCCGAAGGAGGCCCTTCCGGCCAAGCTCACTTTGAATCCGGAGCTGCGGATGAACGACGACGAGTATTACGAGTTCTGCATGGCTAGCCCGGATGTGCGGTTCGAGCGGACCGCTGAAGGAGAAATTGTTATCGTGCCACCCGCCGGCGGCGAATCCGACTATCAGAGTGCGGACGTGGTAGGTCAATTACGCGTCTGGGCAAAGCGCGACGGCCGCGGCAAATGGTTCGGCTCCAGCACGGAGTTTATCCTGCCGACCGGGGCAGCTCTGTCGCCCGATGCCGCCTGGGTGTCCAATCGGCGGCTCTCTCAGATTTCCAAAGAGCAGCGGCGGAAGTTCCAGCCGATATGTCCCGAGTTTATTGTCGAAGTGATGTCACCCTCGGACCGCCTCAAGGCCGCTCAGAAAAAGATGGAAGAGTGGATGCGGGCGGGTGTCGAGCTGGGCTGGCTGATCGATGGCGATCAGCAGACCGTGTACGTTTACCGGGCGGGCCAGGCGGGGCCCGAGACGCAAACAGGCGTTCTCAAAATCGCCGGAGAAGGGCCGGTGGCCGGTTTCGAACTGGATCTGACGGATATCTGGGCCGGCCTGTAACGGGGCGGTTGCGGACTAGGGTACGGTATTGGTCCCCGCCGCTTGCCAGCCCGAGTCCTGGCCGCTGGCGTTGCGCGCCGATAGGTAAAAGATCCGCCCGCCCGCGAAGTTCTGGCTGAACGTGATGGCCAGCGTAAGCGTGATGCCCCGCGGCCTGCGTGGGGCCGGCTGCGCCGCGGCATTGTGAAGGCCCGCCAGGAGAATGGTTGAGACGATAGCTTTCGAAACCATCGAACGTTTCATGGATTCTCCCCTCCTCTCTTTATGCCCTGGCCCGGTGGCCTGCTGTTAGGCTACTCCATGTGACGAGACCTGGCGGCACGCCCCCGCGCGCGACGCCAGGTCCGGTATTTGCGACGGTCTTTAGTGGAAATGGTGCCACGTGAAGACGATAGGCAAGTTTGTAGCGGTAGACAACGTATCCTTCCCGTTGGTCATGGTGATATTGACACCTTTGGCGGAGGATTGCCCCACCCCTTTCGAGTTCTCGACGTCTGCCCCAGTCATCAAGGCAGCGCCATAGTTGGCGAGGTTGGGGAGAACTCCACCCTTCAACGTCGGCCGCTCCATGATCCACTCCGCCTCGCTGCCGTGGAATTTGGTGTCGCCGAACGGCACAATGATGGGGCCGACGGACTGGGCGACGTTGGTGTCAAGGAGGACAAAACAGGCGTATATGCCATTCTCATCCTTAAGCCCATCCGAATCACAGATATAGATAGAAGCCTGGATCACATCTCCGGCATTGATGTTGGAGAGGCCGGGGAGATACTGCTCGGTGGGCTGGTTCGGTAAAATCTCTTCCCACGCGTAATAGTGGGCGGCGCCAATCCCGCCGCCAAGATCGGAGTAATCCTGTTCCGTTCCTTCCTGCACCAGATCGTTGCCAGCCTTGGGATCGTGGGGATTATTGGGGTCGCCATCCATGCCGATCCACATGGTCGAATAGGTCGCCTTGCCCGTCTCGCCGGTGACGGAGGGCACATTCCAATGGGCATCTATCTCGAAATAGGAGCCGCTGTTGAATTGCAATTCTAAACCGCTCCAGTTGTTGGACGTCTCGGTGGTCGCCTCGACGCCCGTCTCGACACCGCGTGGCTGGCGAGTAATGTTGGGATTGCTGATCAAATGCGGTGGGAGCACGGTCATGGGCCGGGAAACCCGATCGAGCCACTTCGCGTAACGGTCGGGCGAAGCCGTAGCGTCGGGTCGCGGCGGATATCCAAGGCTGGCCAGGTACCGATCGGAGAACTGCTGCGCAGTTTCCTCCGTCAGGGCAGGCAGGACTCGCGCGGTCTTGGGCGTGGGCACGTAAGCCTGCGGCGCCGGCATGTCCGCCGTCGCAGAAACGGCGGCGCGCAAACGGACGGGATAAGTTGTGACTGTCCCGCCAGCCGCGCAATCGAGTTGTACTCGCTGGCCCTCTTGGGACCCCTCCTGTACAGTCAAGTGAACGCGAACATAGCCTTCTTCATTGGCGTACAGCCTCATGGTATGGGCCGCGTCGTTGACACCCGGAAGATGCAGATCGCAAGCCGCGTCGGGCTGGGTTTGCAAGACCACAGGGGTCTGGACGTTGGGTGGGATGGTGAAGCCTTGTTCCGGAGCGATCACGGCGTTCTGGGCTGAGCCCGGAACGGCCAGGCCGCTCATGAGGATCGCGGCGCATGCCGCGATTGGGACGTTGTGGATGATCTGATATTTCGACATTTGAAGTTCCTCCGTTTCCTGAGTTTGGGTTGATCCCGAACTCTCTCACCCTCTAGAGCGGACCAGGCGCGCAGAAACTGTCACGGGAGGTCCGAAAAATCTTCCGGCAGTGCGCGATCGGTTCTTGTCGGTCCCCTACGAATGTGGTAACTTCGGGTGATCGCGGATGCCGCCGCCCGAGGCGACTGGATGAACGCGTCCCCACAGCACGAAATCACGCGCCTGCTGCGAGCCTGGAGCGATGGGCAGCAGGGCGCCCCCGATCAGCTCATGCCCCTGGTGTATGAAGAGCTGCATCGCCTGGCCAGATCCTACATGGTGCGGGAGAGGGGAGACCACACGCTGCAGACCACGGCGCTGGTTCACGAGGCGTATCTGCGCCTGATCGACGCCTCAGCGGCGAGTTTCCAGGACCGCGCGCACTTCTTCGGAATGTGCGCGCTGTTGATGCGGCGGATTCTGGTGGACTGGGCGCGGTCCCACGGTGCCTCCAAACGCGGCGGCGACTGGCGTCCGGTGCAATTGGATGAAGCCCTGGTGGTGTCTCCCGAAACGGAGATCGACCTGGTGGCCCTCGACGACGCCCTGAAGGCCCTGGAGGTAGTGGACCCTCGCAAGAGCCGCGTCGTGGAACTGCGCTTTTTCGGCGGCTTGAGCGTGGAGGAAACCGCGGCGGTGTTGAAGGTCTCGGTAGAGACGGTGATGCGCGACTGGAAGCTGGCCAAGAGCTGGCTGCGGCGGGAACTGGCCGGCGAGAAGTCTCATGGCGTCTGAACGCTGGCGGCAGATCGAGCAACTGTATCACCTGGCCCTCGAGCAGAATGCGGATTCGCGCTCCGCTTTCGTAGCGCAGGCGTGCGGCGGCGATGAGGCGCTGCGGCGGGAGGTCGAGTCCCTGCTGGCCGCCGCCGAGGGCGACGACGCCTACCTGGAAACGCCCGCGGTCGCGGTGGCCGCCAAGTCTCTGGCGCAGGCCGAGGCGCGATGGAACCTGGCCGGCAAGACGGTGTCGCATTACCTGGTTGTAGAGAAGTTGGGACGCGCCCGTGAAGCCCCGGTGTACCGTGCCGAGGACAGCCGGCTGGGGCGGCCCGTGGCGCTCGAGTTTCTGCCTCGCCTGGCCGGAGATCCCCAGGCCATGGAACGCTTTCAACGCGAGGCGCGCGCGGCGTCCATATTGAATCACCCGAATATCTGCACGGTTTACGATATTGACCAATTCGAAGGCGCGCCGTTCATCGCCATGGAGTTCCTGGAAGGCCAGACCCTCGATCTTCGCCTTGCGGGCAAAGCTCTGGCGGTCGACGAATTGCTCGATCTGGCGCTGCAGATTGCCGACGGGTTGGACGCCGCCCACCAGCGGGGCCTGCTGCACCGCGACCTCAAACCCCTCAACCTCTTCATCACTACGCGGGGCCAGGCGAAGATTCTGAATTTCGGACTGGCCTCACTTCATGCGGAGACGCCCATCCGGACCGAGCCGGCATCGCCCCTTCTCGACCTCGCTCCCGGCGCGGCCGCGTGTCTTTCGCCGGAACAGTTGCGCGGCGAAAATCTCGATGCGCGGACCGACCTGTTCAGCCTGGGCGCCGTGCTATACGAGATGGCGACGGGCGTAAGGGCCTTCGACGGCAACTCCAACGCAGATATCTGCGATGCGGTTCTGCACCGCGCGCCGTCCCCGGTTTCCCAACTGAATCCCTCGCTGCCGCCGAAATTGGACGACGTGATCGGCAAGGCCCTGGAGAAGGACCGCGAGGTGCGGTATCAGCACGCCGCGGATCTGCGCGCCGACCTGAAGCGGGTGAAGCGGGAGATGGACAGCTTGCGGATTGCCCGGACCGCACAACCGAGCCAGCCGGCCCATCTGGGGCGCTACCAGATCACGGGCAGGCTCGGTGCAGGTGGAATGGGTACGGTGTATGAGGGCACCGATCCGGTGATTGGCCGTACAGTGGCGATCAAAACCATTCTTCAGGACAGATTGGGATCCTCCCAGGGGGCAGTGGAACTTCGGGCGCGCCTGATGCGGGAGGCACGCGCGGCCGGCAGTCTGGCGCATCCCAACATTGTGACGGTGTTCGATGCCGGAGAAGAACCGGGCGTGACCTACATCGTGATGGAATTGATCCGGGGTTCCACGCTCGATGCCATGCTGCCATGCGCGGGGACGCCCGTGCCCACCCAACGTGCGTTGGAGATCCTGGCCGAGGCGGCGACGGCGCTGGATTTCGCGCATAGCCGTGGCGTTGTTCACCGTGACGTCAAACCCTCCAACATCATGATCCAGGCAGACGGAATTGTGAAGCTGACGGACTTCGGAATCGCCAGGAGCGTGACAGACACGGTCACACTGGCGGGAAGTCTGGCCGGCACGCCTTACTTCATGTCGCCGGAGCAACTGCGCGGCGAGGAAGCCACGCGGCGTTCGGACCAGTATTCGCTAGCGGTGGTGGCGTGGATTCTACTGACGGGCTCAAGGCCTTTCGACGGCGACCAATTGATGCCGCTGATATCGAAAATCCTGACGCACGAGCCGCCGCGAAGCGGCTCTCTGAACCCGCCTGCCGACGGTGTGTTGCGGCGCGCCCTGGCCAAGGATGCGGAGGCGCGATTTGAATCGTGCAGCTCGTTCATGTCGGCATTGCGTGCTGCCTGCATCCAGAAGCCGGCTGCGAACCTGGAGACCGGCCGGACGAAACGGCGTAGGATTTTGGCGGCTGCGGTGCTCGCGTGCCTGCTCGCGGCGGCCGGTATTGCCTGGCGGTTGCGCCCGCAGCCTGTCCGTCACGAGCAGAAGGCCAGTGCGATCAGCCCGGACCCCATCGCTTCTCCACCGGCGATGGACACTCCGCCCAAGGCCAATCCGCCCGATCGGCAGGCCGCGGCCGCTTCGGGCGAGCGGTCCTCCGCCAAGGCTGCTCCGATCGCCGCGCCAGTGCCAGCCAGGGTCTCACCGCCGTCGCGCGCGGCCGGTACGGCCCCAAGCCATGCGGGCGTCCTTCCCCAACCCTCGGGCCCCTATGAGTCGAAAACCAATCCCCGGGACGGGCTGACCTACATTTGGATACCGGCGGGGACGTTTCAGATGGGCTGCTCCCCGGAGGACAACGAGTGTTTCGAGAACGAGAAGCCCGCGCACCAGGTGACGATTACCAAGGGATTCCGGATGGGACAGACCGAAGTGACGCAAGAAGCCTATCAAAAGGTCATTGGAAGAAACCCCAGCTTTTTCCGGGGAGTGAACCGTCCGGTCGACAACGTTACATGGGACGAAGCGAGAAGCTACTGCCAGGCTATAGGGATGCGGCTCCCGACCGAAGCGGAGTGGGAATATGCGGCGCGTGCGGGCAGCACCGGGAGCCGCTACGGCGAGCTCGACCGAATCGCCTGGGTCGACGGTAACAGCGAAAAGCAGACGCACCAAGTAGCGGGTAAGCAGGCCAACGCCTGGGGACTCCACGACATGCTCGGGAACGTCTGGGAGTGGGTCGCGGATTGGTTTGCACGCTACCCGCCGGGCGACGCGACCGATCCCGAGGGTCCGGCGACCGGGCAGTTCCGAGCGCTCCGCGGCGGTGCCTGGCTCAATAAACCCAGGGCTGCGCGTGCGTCGGGCCGTAGCTGGTACGTACCCGAGCACCGCGGTCCCGGCGGGGGTTTCCGGTGTGCGCAAGGAATTGACCGGCGGCCACCCCGGCAACCCGTGACTCACAAAGGCGTGAGTCATGACATGAATTGACAAGACTTGCTAAATGGAATAAGGCTACAGTTGGAGGTGCTGCCATGCAGACCATGAACATTTCCCTTCCCGATCCGATGAAACATTTCGTCGAAGAGCAAGTGGGCATGGGCGGCTACAGCAGCGCAAGCGAATATGTACGCGAGTTGGTCCGCGCCGATCAGAAGCGCAAGGCAAAAGAACAACTGGAAACAGTGTTGCTGGAAGCGCTGAAGTCGGACCCGGAGACGGTGACGCCCAAGGTGGTGGGCCAAGTTGCGTGCGGAAATCCGCAGCGAGGCAAAGACACACCCGGCGCCGGGCGCGTAGCCGTGCCGGTATCATCGTCCGCGCCACGGCCAGGCGGGAAATCAAAGCCCACGGCATTTATCTCGAAGAACAGGCTGGAACCGAGGTCGCCGACCGCTTTCTTGCCGCGGTGCAGGATAGCTTCGAGACTCTTGCCACGATGCCAAGGATGGGTGCTCCGTGCGGCTTCCGGCGGCCAGCTACGCGGCGCCTGCGACGCTGGGCTGTGAGGGGTTTTGAGAACTGGCTGATCTTCTATCAACCGAAACGGAACGGCATCGAGGTGGTTCACCTGATCCACGGCGCACGGGACATCGAGAGGCTGCAGAATAGGTAGCAACACTTCCGGATTCGATCCGCATCAAGAGCGTTCCCGCTGCTCGATCCAGGCGCGCACGTCTTCATCGGGAACGGTTTCGCCGCGCTCCGCAGCGGCCAGGCTGCCACTCACCTTGCGCTCGAACCATTCGTTATAGGTGAAGAGATGATCCACGGCTTCCTGCGGGAGCTCGTCTGTTCCGCGGTGCGTGCGCCGGGCAAGATCGTTCAGCTTGGCCTCGGTTTCCGGCGTGAGTTGCAGTTCCATAGCTGCCAGTGTAGCGCTCCGGAGCGGCCCACCATCCGAGACGCGCTCGACGGGCGGCTCAGCGGCGCGGCACTTTTCCCACCCACTTCTCCGGGCGGGCCCATCCGAACCCGACATCCGGCACGATCCCCACGGCCGGCCAGTGTTCGCGCATGTCGCACCGGCGGCAAACGAAAATCCCGCACTCCGGACAGAAGTCCACCGTGACCAGTCCGCAATACGCACACCGGTCCCTTACAAACAGACCGTCCTCCATTCTGTGTCCCAGCGCGTGTAGATTTGCTCCGATATGAAAATTGTTAGCCATTTCCCAACCTCCTTCACAACTCTTCCTCGGTCTCGGGCGACGGCCCGCAACTCACCTTGACACGCGGCGCCCGGGGCTTTTCCAGATGGAACCGCCGCACCGCCTCCGCCGCCTCTCGTCCGGCCCGCACCCGGCGCATCAGGCGGATCGCGTTGCCGCCCAGAATCAGAGCCTGCTCCCGGGGGGGCAGTCCCAGAAGCCGGATCTTGTGAAGCTCCAGCCCCGGATGCAGCCACGGCCCGTCCGAGCCGAACAGCACCTTCCGTGCGCCGGCGCGCTTCACCGCCTGCACGATGTAATCGAATCGGCGGACTCCCGACGTGTCGGTGAAGACGTTCGGATAGCGGACAAGCTGGTCGATGACCCGCTGGTGCGCACGCCAATCGTCCGCAAAGCTGCCCAGATGCGGAACCACAAACGTGACGTCCGGGTATTCGGGCGCCAGCATGTCGATCACCTCGGCGCGGCCCGCCACATCCAACAGCAGCGGCAGGCGGAATGCCCGAACCGCTTCACACACTTCGCGTGTCGGCATGGCGTCGTGGCCGTGCACTTTTACGCCGCGAAAGCGCCACTGCTTTACCGCCCGCTCGATCATCGAAAAGATGCGTCCGGCGTCGTTGGCCGCATGCACAAAAGCGAATCCCACCAGCCGGTCCGGATGCCGGGCGACGATTCTCGCGGTCTGCACATTGGCCTGCGAGTAGTCGCTGTGAAACGGCGCGAAGACCACCGTCCGGTCGATTCCCGCGGCCCGGGCGCGGCGCAGATAAGGCTCGATCGGCGCATCCGTGTTCCAGGGAGCGGTCAGGATGTCGCCCTTGCCGGCGTGGCAGTGCCAATCCACGATCATGTTGCCGCGCTCCAGGCCGCTTCCTCCCGCGTGCGCCGGGTACGCTCGAGCGCCGCGCCGGCTGCCGCGAGGAACCAGATGCACGTGGCGATGCCGTTATAGAAGTTGGGCAGGTGAAATTTCTCGTTGGGGGCGTGGATGCGGTTGTCGGGCAGGGCAAAACCCATCAGGACCGTCGGGATTCCCAGGATCTCCTGGAAGGTGTTGACTACCGGAACCGTGCCGCCGGACCGCAGAAAAACAGCCGGTGAACCGAAGCCTTTCCGGCAGGCGAACGCCGCCGCGCGAAGGGCCGGATGATGGCGATTCACCAGCGCCGGCCTGGCGCCGGAGAGAATGCGGACCGCCGATCTCACGGTGGGTGGCGTGATGCGCGCGATGTGCCCGCGAAACAGACGCGCCACCTCATCCGGGTCCTGGTCCGGGACCAGCCGGAACGTGAGCTTAGCCAAGGCGCGGGCCGGGATCACGGTCTTGATCCCAGCGCCCTGGTAACCTCCCAATACCCCGTGCAAATCCAATGACGGGCGGATGGTGGTCCGCTCGTACAGACTGTATCCGCGCTCGCCCCAGCTTCGACTGGTCCGCGCGTCCTTCAGAATCTGCGCGTCTGGTGGTCCGGTGCGCGCCATATACTCGCGCTCCCGGCCGCTCCACCTCCGCACCGTCTCGTAAAAGCCGGGTATGGCGACGCGCCCGCGGGCATCGTGCAAGGTGGCGATCATCCCGCACAGAGCCTGGAGAGGGTTGTGAACCGCGCCGCCGAAGTTTCCCGAGTGCAGGTCCTGCCGGGGACCTTGTACCTCCAGTTCCACCACCAAAGCCCCTCTCTGGGAGTAGCCGATCGCCGGCTGGCCGGGAGCAAGCATGCGGGTGTCCGACATCACCGCGGCGTCCGCGCCCAGCATGTCTTTGTTGCGGGCTACGAAAGAGGCCAAGTTAGGGCTATCGATCTCCTCCTCGCCCTCGAAAAGACACTTCACGTTGACCGGCAGGGCGCCCTCGCTCTTCAAGTACGATTCCAAAGCCTTGACATGCGTGAATAGCTGTCCCTTGTCGTCGCAAGCGCCCCGGCCGTAGAGATCCTCGCCGCGCACCGCCGGCTCAAACGGTGGCGTGCGCCACTCGCCCAGCGGGTCCACCGGCATCACGTCGTAGTGGCCATACACCAGCACCGTGGGGCGGCCGGGCGCCCGCTGCCATGCGGCGTAGACCATGGGATGGCCGCGGGTGGGCGCCACCTTGACGCTCTGCATGCCCGCGCGCCGCAGTTGACCGGCCAGCCAGGTGGCGCACTTTTTCACGTCGCCCGAGTGCCGCGCATGCGAGCTGATGCTCGGGAAGCGAACAAAGTCCTGCAGCTCGGCGAGAAATCGCGGCCGATGCTGCCGGGCATACGCGAGGACCCGAAGAGGCGCCATGGTTTCATCTCAAACTCCGCCAGTGGCTCGTGGGGCGGGCCATCTTACCTTGCGATTCCGCATATCTTGTGGGGCGGACCCCCATGGTCCGCGGGCCGACGCCCTCGTCGGCCTGTTTGATTCTGTCGGAGAAAGCGGGACGAGGGCGTCCCGCGCGGACCAGGGGGTCCGCCCCACCGCCAAAGCAAGTGGCATTGGCGCCAGATCAATACTCGAATTCAAACTCGCGTTCGGCGGGGTGCTTCCCGACGGGCTTGGTCCTTCCGTTAGAACTGGAGCGCACCGGTGTGGGCGACGACTGTTCCCACGGAAGCACGCGGTGCGAAGCCGGCCGCCCCGCCAGTCCCATGGCCTGCGCGCTGGTGAGCCACTCTTCCGATTGTTCCGCGATCTCGAGCAGCAGCGTTTCAAACTGGGCCCGCGTGGTCTGCAGGATGTGCGGCTGCCCCAGCCAGCGCAGGATTTCGCGGCCCGTCACCCCCATCCTCTGCCGCGGGGAAGTCACCAGGCGCTCGTTGTAGTAGCGGATCAGCACCTCTTCCACCACGTCCCAGGCGTTATCGGCGCCGAAGAGCCGCTTGACATCCGGCGCGTTCAGGATCTTGAAAGACTCTTCCAGCAGTTGCATCACTTCCACGCGCAGCACGTTCAGGTGGCCGAACGACAGCCACTTCAGGTTATTGCGCAGGTCCAGGCCGGCGCGCCGCACGATGGCGATCGATCCGAAGCTGGGATCGTAGGCGCGCTCGCGGATGACGTCCGAAATGCGCTTGTCGCGCCAGAACAGCGTGACCTGGTGGACGAAGTGGGCGAACAGCTTGTGGAAGTCGGTGTTGGCCCGGGAGCCGGTAGGAACGGGGCCGCTGCCGTAATCGAAAATGCGCTTGTAAGCGGCCAGGCGTTCGCGCTGCGTGTAGCGCAGCACTTCCCTGCGGTCGAACTGGTACAGAGCGTAAGCGCCCGGCCCGCCCGAAAGCCGCACGGTGCCGGCGCGGAACAGCTCCTGCAGCTTCTGTACCGCGCGGAAGACCCCGATCTTCTCGTGCTGCCAGAGGTAGTACATGTCCCCCACGGCGACGATGCGCTCGGAGGTGATGGTCTCGTCGTAAGGCTCGACGCCCGGCGGGATGCGGGTCTGGCCGAGCTGGCTGGCGGCATCCGAGCCGATGCCCGCCAGTTGCGCCAGGCCTTTATCGGGAGGAGGCGGCGTTTTGCTGTCGGTGTCCACCACCGACTGCAGCATGTCGTCAATCTGCTTGTTGAGCGCGTCGGCGAGCTGGGGGTTCGTGATCAGGTCGGCCGAGAGACGGCTGGTCACCGTCTCGCGCAAGGCCGCTATGCGGTCATATAGGGATTGATAATCCTTCTCCGTCGCCATAAATGCGTCTCCTCAATTCACAGGTGCTCTCTCGACCCGAGTCCGTCCAGAACCTCCCGTCAGATGATGTGCTCCTTCTTCAGCAGCTCGCGGATATCCCTCTTTTCATCTTCCGTGAACTCGGCAAGAAACTCGGGCGACGGGATCTGGAAGGCCAGGCTGTATGCCTCGTCCAACCCATCGGCCAGTAGCTGCATGGCACGCTTGACTCGCGGAGTGTGGTATCCGGGCGGGAGCGCTCTGGCCTTCTGCGGTGGCGAGATCGCGCCGTGGACAAACTTGCGGAGCCGGTCCGTGCTCGCCTTGAACGACTCGAGCCCGTCCTTGCCGGCGTCTTGCAGCAGGCCGGGCAGCTCCTCGGACGCGGCCCGGTACACCCAGTCCAACAACTCCGCCACAAACAGGCCCGACGTGTCGTTGGGAAATTGATACTGGTGTTCGCCGCCGCCCTTCCTATCGGGGATCGAAATCCACAGGTTGGCAAAGTCGAGCTGGGAGGTTTGCCGCTCCGCGTCGCCCATGAACACCGAATCCATCGTGTAGTAGGCGTCCTGAACTCCTTGCGCGACCACCTCGAGCGCCCGCGACATGAGTACCAGTTGCGTGCCGAAGAATGGCCTCCTCTCGGTTTCGCCCATAAAGGTCCGGATGAAGAAGGTTCTGTCGTAGTCCCAACTCTTCTTCAGGCCGATCACATAGTCCACGAGGATCAGGTAGTTCGTCAGGTTCTGCTCGTCGTCGACGGTCGTCACAAACCTGCGCTCCAAACCAAACCGCTGTCTTACGAGTCCCAGGCTTCCCGATCTCTTGATGTCTTCCGGATTGCTTGGAGTGCCGGGGCCCAGCAGCAGCTCGAACAACTCGTCGACGCGCGGAACCCGCGGACCGCCTACCACTCCAAATTCATTGACCAGCGCCGTAAACTGCGTGCGCACCACGGCCTGCACGGTGGCGAGGTCCTCGGCCTCGACGTAAGGAATCAAGGGGTAGAGTCCGTCCAACAAAGGCATCGACTGGTCCAGCGCAACCTTGGCGCGGGTGTAGATGCTCGCCTGCGCGCCCGTCACGGCGCCCATGTCGGTTTGCACGGTGTAGCTGCGCGGCGTCCACGTAAATTCCGTGTGTCCCTCAACTTCCTTGAGGTCGAAGGCCTGGTTGAGCGCGCCCACGAACCCTTTTGGGTCGGAGCCCTTAGTCCGCCAGCTCAAGACTTCGCGGATAGCTCTGTCGGCAGCCTGTCCCAGTGAAGAAGTCCCGCCGATGGTGCCCGGCGTGGCTGGACCGGTCGTGGACGGCAATGCTCCGGGAGAGAAATCCTGAGTCAGGACGGGAAACGACTGGAGGTCGGAAACCGGGTTCCCGTTGGGCTTGAACCGGACTGTGCGTTGCGGCATAGCTTTCACCTTTTCCAAATTTAGGCTTTCTAGCCTCTCATGCTAAAGCTGTCGACCAGCCTTCCTTCTAAAAGCACGACAATATCAAATTCCTCTTCCTGCTTCGCGGGGTACCTGACCACCTCCGACGGGCCAGTCTCAAAGGTCTCGATGAGCTTCCTATCCTTAAAAACCTGCACCGTGATCGGCGCGTTGGCTGGAAACTCTTCGAAGCTAATGACGATTCCCTCTGGGCCGCCCTCCCGCGCTTCGGTACTCCTTGCCCCGGCGCTGGGCTTGATCGCTGGCGCTTGCTGAAAGTACGCGGCTGCCGCCGGCCTTAGAGCTGTCTTGATCCTGATATACATCGGGTAGAACGGACGGAGGGCTTCGTGCAGCCCCGTAACCTCGGTTTCGCAACGCCGCAGGTCTTCCACAGTTTCCAACAGTTTGGAGACCGACTTGTCGAGACTCCCGAAGATTTCAAGAGCCGGGCCTCTACGGCTCGCGAGATCCTGGATCAACGCGCTCAATTGATCCGAGAGGGTATGGAATCCGTTGACTTTCTCCCGGAAGTACTGCACTGACTTGCCGCAACTATCGGATTCAAGCGCCTTGAGGATCTTGTCCAACTTGCGAACTCCCTGCCGGATGCCTTCAAAATCTTGCGCGATCTCACGGAGCCAGTCTCGGGTCTCCGCCCCGAGCCTCGCTGCCGCCTCCCCTAGCAGAGCAAGGAACCGGGCAGCGTCGTCCCCTAGTGCGAGCATTCCGGGGTAGGCCGTCGGCATAACCAGGTCCCCCATCATCTTAAGCTTGCAGATGCCCGTACAAAACAAGGCGTCCATTTTTTCGAGGTCCTTCTCGAAGGTCTTGGGCGCCGGACCAGACCCGCAACATGGATCGGCCCCCGCCGTGCATAACTGGTTGATTAGGTCCGTAGTACACGTCAACAGGTCGCAGAACGGCTGTGCCAAATCTGGCCCGAGCTCCTCGGAGATGACGGCACAAGGCACGGTTAGCTCCTCCTTAAGCTTGGTGAGGATGCTCCGTAAGCAGGCCAAGTGGTTTATGATTCCGTCATAGGCGCCGCTCGCCCCGGTTTGCGGGACACAGGCGCGGTACAGTGGGACGAACGCTTTGCGGACGCTTGGGTCTTGCGTCCGAACGATCATAGCCGCTTCTGCCAACGTCGCCGCGTCGATCTTTTGGCCCGGAGCTTGCGTAAACATCTTCTGCAGTGCAGCCAATCCATAGCTCTCGCAATTGGCAGAGCTGCCGGCAGACGTTTGGGCACACCTAACCGCTTGCAAGAACAGCCCAACGGCATACTCACAAGAACAGTCCATCATACTTACTGGGGTGGTCTTAACAAGCTGGCCGGCTGGCGGCGTCGCTGAGTTCGCGTACGCCGGCGCCGGGGTTGACGTCGTCATTGACCCCGTGTACGCCGGCGCCGGGGTTGGCTGCGGCATTGAGCTCGTGTACGCCGCCGCCGCCGGGGTTGGCTGCGGCACTGGGCTCGTGTACGCCGCCGCCGGGGGCGGCTGCGTCACTGGGCTCGCGTACGCCGGCACCGGGGTTGGCGCCACTGAGTTCCCGCCCGTCGGTGCATTTAGTCCTCCCGTACTCGTTGTATCGACCGGCACAGTAACCTCCTTATCTTCGCTCCGGCGGACTTCCTTGGGTTGTCGGCGTGCCATCCTCTGTCCTCCCGCGTTTGCCTTTCACGTAATTCCGTCGCGCACTGCCTCGCGAATCATCTCCGCGCCATCCTCCAACCTCGAGACGATCTTCTGCCCGATGTTGGTCGACGTAACGGAAACCGACGTCATCCCCACACGCTCCGCAATCTCCTGCCAGCAGGCCGCCAGCGCATGGCTTACCCCGTCCAGCGGCTCCCGGCATTGCTCGATCCCTTGCTTCACGCTGTTCGACCAGGGGAGCCATTCCCCGCGCCGCTCGCTCCCCAAACTGGCGAGATCCCTCAGCTTCTCGTAAGAGACCAGGTCGGCCGCGAACTGCTGCTCGATGCGATGAAAACGCTCCTGGCAGACCGTCAACGCCCGCCGGGCGGCATGCAAATTCGTCAGATTTCCGACCGCTTTTTTCGCCATCCGTGCCGCTTTGAGCGCCTCGTCGAGCCATCCCATCATCTCCAGGATGGCGTCCTCCAAATGATCCACCAGCGCCGCTTCGCCCTTTACCGGTTTATCTTCCACCGCCGTCAGGCGGACCGCAACCAGGGTATCCTGCAGCTTTCGCATCTCGGTGAACAGCTCCTGAAAAGTCGCTTCCATCGGCACGGTGTTATCTCCTCACCAGCTCTTTGTAGAAGTTCTCGGTCACCACGCCCGGACGCGCCAGGCGGCGATTCAGCGCGATACGGCTGGCGCCGATCAGGAACCGCTCCGGGATGATGCCAGGGTCGGCGCCCGACGCCATCCGCCGCGCAGCTTCCTCCATCATCCGGTATTCCTTTTTTTGAAAGCGGATCACCTGCGCCAGGGACTTGTTCCCCAGCGCCTTGTAAGGCTGATAACACATGGCGTCCACGGCCTGCGCGCAGGCTTCCGGAAAGGTCTTCAGCATGGCCTCCGGAATGTTCCCGGCGCGCGGATCGGGATAGAGCCGGGTCCAGGCCCGCCGGTACTGCTCCGCCTCCTCCGGAAAGCCCATCCGCCGCAGCAGCTCCACGCTGATCAGCGTGCGTAAGTAAGGCGTGGGGTGCACGCCGCGTGGATTGAAATTGAAAACTACGGCCGGCGCCCGCCCCACCACATCCATCAGCGATCCCAGCACTTCGGGACCCCCGAGGAGCAGCGCGCTCATGTCCGCAAACATTTCGCGGTTCCAGCGAGTCCACACCGAAGCCACCGGGCGCCCCATCCGGGCCTTCAGAAGCCGCAGCGCCACGTTCCGCGGAACAGCCTTGCTCAGGCCCAACTCGGTCTGAAAATTGTGGCTGACCTCGTGCATCACGGCGCCCAGCGTCCAAGGATTGACCAGCCGGTGGTAAGGCAACTGGACCAGCGGAAACGGGTTCAACTGCCGGCCCAACTTTTTCATGGCGATTCCCCGGCGGATGGTCGAAGGGGCAAAGCCGGTGCGCATGAAGCAGAAGGGCGGCGGAGCGGGTATGGATTTGGCGACGCCCAGATTGGTGTAGATCGCCTGGTAGCAATCCATGGCGATACGGTCGCAACTCAACAGCCACTCGCCATAAGGCATGGACTGCCGCTGGCCGAAAAGTTCGAAGTAGAAGTCCCAGATCTTCTCGATGCCCTGCACCCATTTGTGCGCGCGCTCCTTGTGCACCACCACCCTCTGCAAACGCGGTGAGCGGGAATCCTCACTGGCCGCGGCGATGGCCGTGGTGACGTTCTTCGACATCTTGAGCAGCCCGCCCCGGAGTTTGGAGATCAGCCCGTTCACCACGCGGATGTGGCCTTCGGAGGGCGATGCCGGGCCCGTGCCGAATTCTTCCCGCCGGAAGGGGCGCAACGCTGCCGCATGGCGGGTGACGTTGATCGATTGCGCCCGCAACCAGGCCGGCAGCACGGCCGGAGCCGAGCCGACGGCCTTCAACGGTTGGCGCGGCGGCGGATCCTCGCGGTCCACGGGTTGTGGCACTGTGCCGGGCAGCGTCGCCATCGTGAGCCTACCTGATTAATTGTCCGCAGCAACGGCAATAGGCTGGGGCGGCGGCAGCGGCGGCGCCACAGACGCATTGGCCGCCGACCATCCGCCCGGGCACGGTCCGCCGCACCCCCACCGCAGCGGGAGCCACGCGGACACCGGGCCGCACGACCACGGGAGCGCCGGCAACCGTACGCACCACGGGAGCGCCAACAACCTTGCGGACGACGGGAGTGCTGCGAACCCTACGCCCCGGCACCCGAACCAATCGGCCGCCGATGCGGCGCCAGATCCAGTGCGGTCGAGCCATCCCTCGCCCCACGGCGCGGTGGAAGCGCCGCTCCATGTGATGATGACGGCGCAGCGCGTGCGCCCTGCGCCGGGGGTGCCCCAGCACGTGCCGGGTCTGCCGCGCCAGGGTCCGCACCGCCGTCCGCGGCGTGATCTTTTGTCCGTGCGCGGCTTGCTTGGCGATGCTGTGTACGGTCCGGCGGGCAATCGCCGGAACCGTGCGCAACAAGCGCCGCGTGGCGGGTACCCGATGGAGACTGCGGGCGATCTTTCCCACCCCGCGAGTCAGCACGGGCGTCGCCTTGGTGACCGCTTTGGCGACTCGCGGCAGCAGCTTCTTGGCCATCGGCGCAAGCGCCTTGGCCGCTACCGGCAGGAGTTTGGAGGCGGCCATCCCAATCAACGGCAGGAAATGCTCCGCGGCTTCCTGTTCGCTTTCGGCCTCCGCCGCCAACTCTCCCAGGTGCTCCATCATAGCGTCGGGATAGATCTTGCGGATGGGGCTGAGCTCGAATTCTCCCTCGCCTTCGAATTCGCCTTCAAACTCGCCTTCCCCTTCGAATTCGAGTCCCCCTTCCCCCTCGAACTCGAATTCACCCGCGAGTTCAAATTCGCCCTCGCCCTCAAACTCGAATTCGCCCTCTCCCTCCAGTTCGAATTCGCCTTCGAGCTCTCCCTCCATCTCGAGTTCGCTCTCGAGCTCCGGCAAGATCTCCAGTTCGTGTTGGGAACCACAGGACTCACACAGAAGTGCCATTGTTTGTTTCTCCCTTCGATGATTCGCCTTCGGGGACGGCCCGTCAGCCGCGCATCGCCATGCGGCGGCGGCGGATGCGGCGGCGGGGGCGTTTGTACGCCTTGCTCACCTTGACGTTGCGGGCCACCGCTGCCGTGCATGCCTTGGGACTGCTGAGCACGCGCTTGATCTGTTTGGCAGCCGCGCGAGCCGCCCTCTGCCGGGTGATGGGCGCCCCTTTGGCGGCTTGGCGTTTCAAGTCCTTCACCGTGCGGCGGATAATGGCGGGCACGGCCCGAACCGCGGGGCGGGTAGCCCGGCGGCGCCGCAGGATGCGGGTCAGGATGGCTGTACCGCGCACCAGGTGCGGAAGGATGCGCCGCAGCGCGCGCCGGTCGGGTGGCGAGATTACGGTCATAGCCGCGGCTCCCGCCATGGCTTCGGCTTCGCCTTCATGCTGTTCCTGCGACGCCGACTCCGCCAACATTTCGGCCAGCGCTTCGTGATGCGTCAATTCGTGGGCCGCGATCTCGTGCGCCATCTCGGCCTCGCCCTCGAATTCACCTTCACCTTCGCCTTCGCCTTCACCCTCGAACTCGAATTCCTGTTCGTACTCGTACTCGAACTCGCCTTCGCCCAGAAGAGAGCCGGCGGCTTTGCCCAGCATGCCCCCGAAGGGCCCGCCGATCGCCGTGCCCACGATAGGCGCGGCCACCTTGGCCACCTTCTTGAGGATGGGAGCGGCTTTCTTCAGAAACTTCCCGATGCCGCCGAAGAACTGCTCGGTTTCGAACTCGCCTTCGAACTCACCCTCGAATTCGCCTTCGCCTTCCTGTTCGCCGAGCAAGCTGCCCAACACATTGCCGATGGCGCCGAATTCGCCTTCCCCTTCGCCTTCGAACTCGCCCTCGAATTCCCCTTCGAATTCGCCTTCGCCTTCCTGTTCGCCAAGGAGGCTGCCGACTACGTTGCCGATCGTGCCTAGCCACCCTTCGCCTTCGCCCGATTCTCCTTCATGCTCGCCCTCGTGGAACTCCTGCTCCAGTTCCAACTCGAGTTCGCCTTCGTGGTCTGCCATTGCGCTCACCTCCTTTGAAATGGTGCAACAGAGGCAACGATAAACTTCCCGCCCGGCAACCGTCCAGTCGCATCTTATAGCTAGCCGGTGCGGTGTAACTCGTTATCGCTCCCTCGTAAGCTACGTACTCGAAGATACCGATGAAACTGGTCCCCTAAAGATGTTACTTGCAGCACGCGAGATGCGATGATATATATCGTGAATTCCAGCGGTGGTTGCCGCGAGGGGAATAGTCCTTACCGGTGCTGGGAGAGGTGAGCGGACACCATCTCCCGGATGCACCTTTTTTCCAGTTGGCCCTCAAGAGGTGGTGCCCGAACACCACGGTTAGGTTGCGCCTATGACCGACGCGGAAACAGCCAGCATTGACGATCTGGTCCGGCTTGTTGTCGAGCGGAGCTCCGGAAGCAACGCGCATGGCCCCGTCCCCAACCAGGATCCGAACGCCGAAGACATCATGTTCGATATCGAGGTTGGAGGATCCCGCTACCTGTTGATCCGCCTTCCGAAGCCCGCCCAGCTTGATGTGCGGCTTAGTCCGCGCGAACAGGAAATCGTACGCTTAGTGGCGCGGGGACACTCTAACAAGATCATCGCCGGCGTACTCAACATCAGCTCGTGGACCGTCTGCACGCACTTGCGCCGGATCTTCGCCAAACTCGGGGTTGGCTCCCGCGCAGCCATGGTGGCCCGCATGCCGGAGCTCGGTCGGGCGGCCGCCGCTCATGGAGCCGCTCCGGAAGCCTGGCCGCGTGGCGCTCACGCGTCCACGGAATATTCCGGAACCCGCGGGCGCAGGCAACCGGTTTGAGGCTTCGAACCGATCCGGAAACGCGCACCAGCTCCGCATGTTACACGCCTGTTACTCGTAGCCAACGCGCGTGGCGGGAGACTCATGGCGCTTCATAGTAAGAACGAGATTCGTCCCAAGCTTGCGGGCCCAACGCCGGGATCCAGCTTTCACTCCCAGCCGGTTCCCAAGTACCGGTTCCCGAAGGCCGGAATCGAACGTACAGCCGCTTACCAGTTAGTGCACGATGAGCTGCTGCTGGACGGGAATTCGCGCCAGAACCTGGCTACTTTCTGTCAGACGTGGGTGGAGCCCGAGATTAGCCAGCTCATGCATGAGTGCTTAGACAAGAACATGATCGACAAGGACGAGTATCCGCAGACGGCAGAGATCGAATCCCGCTGCATCCACATGCTGGCAGACCTCTGGAACTCACCGGATGCCGCCCATACGCTGGGTTGCTCCACTACCGGGTCGAGCGAGGCAGCCATGCTCGGAGGGCTCGCCCTCAAGTGGCAATGGCGCAAGCGGAGACAGCAGGACAGGAAGCCGGCTGGACGGCCCAACCTGGTCTGCGGGCCGGTGCAGATTTGCTGGCACAAATTTGCGCGCTACTTTGACGTGGAGCTCCGCCAGATCCCCTGCGAGGGCAGCCGGCTGATGATGTCACCCGAGGAAGTAATCCAGCGCTGCGATGAAAACACCATTGGAGTTGTGCCCACGCTCGGTTTGACCTTCACCCTGCAGTACGAGCCGGTGCGAGCCGTGGCAACCGCTCTGGACGATCTGGAAGAGGCATCCGGACTCGACATCCCCATCCACGTCGACGCCGCCAGCGGCGGCTTTCTCGCCCCTTTCCTCCAACCGGCCCTGGTTTGGGATTTTCGAATTCCACGCGTCAAATCGATCAATACCTCCGGGCACAAATTTGGTTTAGCACCCCTCGGCTGTGGGTGGGTTATCTGGCGGGAAGCGGAGGATCTGCCGCGGGAGTTGATCTTTCGGGTGAAGTATCTGGGCGGAAGCATGCCTACATTTGCCCTCAATTTCTCCCGGCCGGCCGGCCAGATTGCGTGTCAGTACTATAATTTCATTCGCCTGGGCCGCGAAGGGTACGCCAGAAACGCGCAGGGCTGCGCGGAAGTGGGCACCTGGCTCGCCGGGCAGGTGGCCAAACTCGGAGTCTTCGACCTGGTGTATGACGGCCGCGGGGGTGTTCCGGGATGCTGTTGGAAGATCAAGGACTACGAGGACACCAACTTCACGCTGTACGATTTGGCGGACCGCCTGCGAGTCCGGGGATGGCAGGTTCCCGCCTATCCCATGCCCGCCAATCGCGGGGACTTGGTGGTGCAGCGCGTTCTGGCCCGCCTCGGTGTGAGCCGCGATCTAGCCGGGTTGCTGATTGAGGACCTGCAGCGCGCCATCGAATACTTCGAGAAGAATCCATCGCCTAAAACGCTCGGCCGGAAGCTGGCTGGAGGTTACCACCACTAAATACACCATTTCAGAAGTTCACTAACGTATCGCGGGATCGCTTGCTAGCGCGCGGCTCCGTCCAGAGCCGCGACCGTGAGCGCCTGCCGAGCCAAATTCTTGCCGAGATGGGCAGAATCCGTCCGCGCCATCGGCTGTGGTTTTCTCCGCGCGTTCTCGGCGCCTCCGCGTCTCTGCGGTGAGCTTGGTTTTTCCTGTTTGGTTCCGCCTTGTCCAGGTTCCCATCCTCCTGTCAAGGCCGCTGCGTTAAAATAGGACCCGAGCTTCCGGGGAGGTGAAGCACCAGGCTTTTCGGAGGTCCGCGGCAGAACAGAGACCCATGGGTACCCACGCGCATCGCTCAGGATATCGGGCCGCCGTTTCGGGCGGAGTCCAGTTTTTGATGATGGCCTGGCTGGCCTGCTCCAACCACTGGGGATTGCGGGCCCAGGCTCCCTACAATACCGCTTCCGGGAAGAGCGCCACCTACGGGTTTTACGATCCGCTGCATGCCCCCGAGCCGAAGGCCCCCAACGGCCCCGCGCTGGCGCCTTTCACTCAGGGAACGCTGCCCGTGGTTTCCCTCAGCGAATATGCCGCCAACAAAGCGGCTATAGCGCCCTACGCGCAGTCGAGTTTTTCGTCTCCCGTCGCGATTCAGATTTCGCCGCAGCCGGTTCCACGCGCTCCGGGCACGCCTCCCGCCCCCATCGTGCAGACTCCCACGGTCGGTTTTCAGGGCATCCTGGAGGCGGCGGGATCGCAGCAGCAGCCGCCCACGCCGGACATCGCCGCCGGGCCCAGCGACGTGGTGATGGTCATCAACTCCTACATCGCGCAGTACACCAAGACCGGCACGCAGGTGCAACTGACCGCGTTCCAGGATTTTTTCAGCGCGCTGCTGCCCACCATCTGCCCCTCCGGCGTGGGGAACTGCCAGATTTTCGACCCCTGGATCCAGTACGATCAACTGCACGGCCGTTTTCTGTTCCTGGCGTCATCCCGCACGCTGCCCGACCTGCTGACGTCTTATAACCTGATCGCAGTCACCAACGGCGCCACGTATAACAGCGGATGGAAAACGTGGGCCTTGAATGCCGGGCTCGACGGCGCCACCCCATCGAGGAACTGGGCCGACTCCTGGCGGCTGGGTTTCGACAATATCGCGGTGTACCTCTCGGGGAACATGTACAACTCGGATCAGGCCTTCCAGTATGCGAAGATTCGCGTGCTGCTGAAGTCCGACCTGTACAATCCGGCGGCCACTACCCTGCCCTACCAGGATCTTTTCCAGCTCATGAACGCGGACGGCTCGCTGGCGGACTCCATCGTTCCGGTGCATCAGCGCGGCAATCCCTCGGCGGTGAACGCCCAATTGCTGGTGAATGCCACCACCATCAAAGTGCCGGCTACTTACCTCACGGTCTGGAGAATCGTGGATCCCACCGCCAACCCCGTGGCCGCCACGCGGAGCACGGTGACGGGGCTCCTGTCGTACAATTTTCCGGCGGCCGCGCCGCAGTTCAACTGGCCCGCGGTCCTGGACAGCGGCGACAGCCGCATCCTGAAGGCCGTCTACCGCAACGGTTTCCTCTATACGGCCAGGGACACGGGATACACCGACGTGAAAAGCGCCGCGACCACGGTGACTTATGACGTAGTCAACACGTCCAAAATGGCGCTGGTTTCGCAGGCCAGGCTGGTGAACGCCAATTCGTTCTACCCGGCGTTCGATGTTCCGGCGACGGTCCCCTCGGGAATGCAGTATGCCAACACGACCACTGGTTCCGCATGCCCGTGGTGTATTACCGGCACGACCACGGCACAGGATGGGAGTGGGAGCCTGACGTACGCCGGCATTTCCAGTCTCAAGGCCGGCAAAGACATCTTCGATCTGACCGGGGGGTTAACGGTGATTTCGAACCGTTGGGGGGACTATTTCGGAGGCGCCGTAGACCCCATCAACGGGGGGTTGTGGACGTCGGGCGGATATGCGGAGACCCGGCAGGCCAGCGTCAACATCGGGTTCGCCGGCGTGTGGGGAACCTGGGCGGGATACTTTCCCTGGCTGACGGCTTCCGCGTTTACGGACGTCCAGGAGCCTTTCGCGGATTACGCCAACGTCATGAGCTTGTGGGGCATTACCACGGGTTGCACGGCCACCACATTTTGCCCCACCGCCACCATCACACGGTGGCAGTTCGCGATCTTCCTCATCCGCTCGATGGAGGGCAATCCCTGCCCCAACAACACCGCTTGCGCCGCGGGTTTCACCTATACGGCCACGCCGTATTTCACGGACGTGCTGGCTACGGATACCAGTTTTCCGTATGTGCAGAAGCTGCGCGACCTGGGGATCACCTCGGGATGCACCACCACCACGTTTTGTCCCAACGACCTGGTTCCGCGATGGGCCGCCGCGACGCTGATCGTGCGGGGCAAGCTCAAAGCGCTGTTCGGGGATCGTTTTACGTATCCCTCCACACCATCTTTCGAGGATGTGGCGCCGGCCTCTTCGGCGTTTCCGTACATCCAGAAACTGTTCGAGTTAGGCATCACCTCGGGATGCACGGCCACGCAATTCTGCCCCGACGACCCGATCACCCGCCAGCAGGCGGCGGTGTTTATCGTACGCGCCTTCCTGAATTAAAACGCAGTGACGTTACCCCCGGCCCCCTGGCCCCTGGCC
>DASQZT010000087.1:0-2107 GCA_035638575.1 Bryobacteraceae bacterium | reverse complement strand
CCAGCCGCAATTACCTGCCGCTCGAAACCCTGCGCGAAAGCGGCGCCACCGTGCTGATGCTGGCTCTCGACCCGGAATCGTTCGGCGAAGATGCCGAAACCCTGCAGGGCATTGAGCAGTTCGCCCGCCGCGGCAATCGCGTGGTCGCCGCCATGGCGGTGAAATCCGAGCTGAAAGCCGGTCTGGGCGACGAGCTCGCTCACCGATGGCACGTCCGCCTGGCCATCGACTTCGAACGCAAGCACGTCCACAAACTGTACTTCGCCGAAGCCGCGGATTGGAACGTGCTCGATCGCGTTGGGCCGAAGATGATGGCCATCGAGCGCGATTTCGGCAATGGCAGCGTCGTCCTGTTCGCCGAAAGCGACGACTTCGCCAACGATTCCACCATCGCCGCCGACCGGCTCGAAATGGTCACCGCGGCCCTCGGTTCCTATCCGCACATCGTCTTCGACGAACGCCACCTGGGAATCGCGGAGTCCGGCAGCGTCGTGGGCCTGGCGCGCCATTTCCGCCTTACCGGGATGGTCCTGGGCCTCGCCCTTTGCGCCGCGTTGTTCATCTGGAGAAGCGCGTCTGCATTCCCGCCGCCCGCCGCCGCGCACGACGCCGTCCGCTTCTCCGGAAGGACCGCGCATGCCGGCCTGCTCACGCTTCTCCGCCGCCACATTCCACCCGGCGATCTGGTGGCCGCCTGCTGGCAGGAGTGGCTCGCCGCCAACCGCCGCACTATCCCGCCGGAGCGGCTCCGGCAGGCCGCCGCCATCGCTGGCACGTCCAAAAGCCCACTGGAAGCTGTGCGCGAGATTCAGAGCGTGGTTGCCCTCCACTCCACCCCGAAAGGAAACTCTTGACCCTCGACGAATTCCACTCCACCATCGAGACCGTCGTGGCCGGCGTCCGCAAAGTGATCATCGGCCAGGAAGACGCCATCCGCTATTCCCTGGTCGTGATCCTTTGCAACCAGCACGCACTCATCGAAGGCGTCCCCGGCCTCGCCAAAACTCTGCTCGCCCGCACCTTCGCGGCCGTGCTCGGCTGCGAATTCAAACGCATCCAGTTCACACCCGACCTGATGCCCGCCGACATCACCGGCAACAACGTCTTTAATCTCCAGCGCAACGAATTCTCGCTGGTCAAAGGCCCGCTGTTCACGACCTTCCTGCTGGCCGACGAAATCAACCGCGCTCCCGCCAAAACGCAATCGGCGCTGCTCGAAGCCATGCAGGAGCGCACCGTCACCATCGATCGCGAAAGCTATCGCCTGTCGCCCGACTTCACCGTTTTCGCCACGCAAAACCCCATCGAATCCGAAGGCACCTACCCGCTCCCCGAAGCTCAGAAGGACCGCTTCATGCTCAAGATCTCCATGACCTGGCCGGAAGCCGCCGAGGAGCTTTCGCTCGCCCAGCGCAGCCTCACCGAGCAGGCGCCCGAGGCCGTGCTCCAACGCGGCGAAGTGACCCCCTGCCTTTCGGAGGCCGACCTGGCGCGTTTGCGGGAGGCGCTTGGCCTGATTCGCGTCACCGATCAACTGGTCGAATACGTGGTGCAGGTAGTGCGCCGCACCCGCACCGACGACAACGTCCTGGTGGGCGCCGGTCCGCGCGCCACGCAATCTCTTCTGCGCGCGTCGCGTGCCTGGGCGGCCCTCGCCGGCCGCGATTTCGTGAGCCCCGACGACGTACGCGCGGTGGCTCTCCCGGTGATCGAGCACCGCCTGCTGCTGCGTCCCGAATCGGAGCTGGAAGGCATGCGCCCGAGCGAGGTGCTGGATCGTATCCTGCACGAGGTGCCGGTGCCGCGATGATCGTTCCGTCCCACCGCCTGCTGCTATACGCCGCGGCCATCGCGGTCCCAGCCGCCACCGTTGCCGGTCTCTACCCATCCCTGCTCGCACCGTGCGCCGCCGTCCTAGGCGTCTTCGCCATCACCGCCATCGCGGATGCCATCGCCGCCTCGAATCGCATCGCCGCGATCGGCATCAGCACCCCACCCTCCCTCCGCTTCACCAAGGATGTCCCCGCCGCGCTCCCCGTCACCATCGAAAACCGCACCGCCAAACCCCTCCCAGTTCGCCTTGCTGCAACGCTTCCGGAAGGCGCTG
>DASQZT010000086.1:0-9167 GCA_035638575.1 Bryobacteraceae bacterium | reverse complement strand
GTGTTGGAACGCCACCCAGCCCCTGGAGACGCGGAGCAAACCGTCGCCGGCCGCCGTCACGTTGATGGTGTACTCGCAGCCGAGGTCGATGGCGCTGGCCGAAGGGGTTGCGACCTGGAACACTCCCGGACGCGACCAGATGAAAGCGTGGAGTTGTCCGCGGTCGAGCAGAACGTGCTGGTCGGTGGCTGCGCGCAGTTGGGAGTCGGAGCCCACGTCGATCTGGCCGAACTGGTCCGCCTGCAGTGTGATTTGGGAATCGGCCCCGGTGCGCAGCAACTGTCCGCTGCGCAGCGTCATGGAGACTTCCGCGTGCCGGCCGCCGAGCCGCACCGTGCCTTCGAGACCCGCGACCTGCCAGGCGGTGACCGGCGATGGACGAAGGCCGACCTGCCACGTGGCAACCGCGGCCAGCACGGCAGCGGCCGCTGCGGCCCACAAGATGCGCGGCCGGCGCGCCTCCAACGCCAGGCCGGGGCGATGGCGGTAACGCAGGGGAGCGAGCGTCTGTTCCAGGCGCGCAACCTCCGGATCGGGCGGTCCGGAACGGTCCCATAAGTAGTCGTCGTTCATTCTGCTCCTCCCAACAACTCGCGCAACATCTTCATGCCGCGGCACAGGTTGACCCGCACGGAATCGGGCGTGAGGCCCGTTTTCTGCGCGATCTCCGGCCCGGTCATGCCCTCCACCAGCCGCAGAATGAGCGTTTCCCGGTACGCTTCCGGCAGGCTGCGGATCAGGTCGAGCACCATGAAGGCGTCCTCGGGCGCCGCCGGCACGCCGTGCTGGCGCTCCGCGGCCTCGTCGAGGGGCGCATTGCGCCAGGCACCGCGAAAGTAGTCCATGGCGCGGTTGCGCGCGATGGCTGCCAACCAGCCCCGGAAGGCGGCCGCCGTGCGCAGTCCCCGCAGTTGTCGCATGGCCGACATAAATACATCCTGCACCAGGTCTTCGGCATCGCGCGGCGGTACGCGCGCCAGCAGGATCCCGTGCACCATACGCGCGTACCGGACGTATAGCTCTCCGAAAGCGCCGCGGTCGCCTGCGGCCGCGGCGAGAATCAAGCCATCGTCTTCTTCCACTGCGATCGCCACTGGAGTCATCGTGGCACAGGCACTTGTCTGTGCGCAGCCGGATTCATGCCCGCGTTACTCCTGCAGCATCGCCGCCACGTCGCGATCGCCGAACTGCTTCATCTCCATTTTGGCGTGGATGCGGTCCAGTCCGTCGGGACCGGCCGGGACCAGCGTGTTGGTGAACTGCTCGCCGTTCCTGCCGACCAGTTCGATCACCCAGCGTCCCTCTTTCGGCCACTGCTGCGACAGGGCGAACATGCCCGTCTCGGAGAGCCGCGTGACCTTGAGCGGGATCGTCTGCCGCCGGCCATCCACCATTCCGATGGCGGTCGCGGTGACGTGCGCGGTGGCCGGATCGTGGCAACCCACCGCCTTGATGGTGACCACCGCGCCGGCTTTGCGCGCTTCTACGCTGGCCTCGGGATTCCCCAATTGCAGCCAGAATCCGCCGGCGAATAATTGGCCGGCCAGCACCAGTACTGGTAATGTGTTTCGCATCGTTCCTTCCCCTCCTTTTAGGGATTCGAGGGAAAGACGGCGTGCGGGCGGCGAGTGTTAACCGCCCTCCAGCCAGGGCCGCAACAGATCTTCGGGGCTGCCCTTCAGATCGAGCGGCTCGCTGCGTTGCTCCTGGTTGTTCTCGAGATAGACCGCGACGATGCCGGTGGCTGTCGGCCGCAGCTCGAGACGCCGCTCGCGCGCTTCGAGGCGCAACGTGGACCCGATCCACGCGATGTGCACCTTCGTGCGCATAGCGTGGCCGATGCGCGTCGCCTGCCGCAGCAACTCCGCGGTGTACGGCCCTTTCTTCAAGGCTTCGGCGTTCGGGGCTGCTGCTTGGGCTTGCGAACGCTCATTTTCGCGCGCCCGCTGCTGCCGCGCCCGGTCGTCCTTGCCCTCCTCGTGCGATTCCAGGCTCTTGAGATTATTTTCCAGGTTATCGAGGAAACTCATGCGCTTCTAGTCACGATAACATGGTCCAGATGGCCGACCCCGCGCGTGAACGTCTCACCAGCCTGAGGAACGGATTGCTGCACCTGCACAAATCGCTGCTCGATTCAGAACGTGCGGCGTACGAGCGCGATGTAGCGCGCATCACTTCCGCGGGACAGTATCTCGGGCTGGTCCTCAACGACCCGTGGTTCGCGTGGCTGCGCGACCTCTCGCAGTTCATCGTGCTGGTGGACGAGACGCTGGATCTGGACGAGCCCGCGACCGACGCCGACGCCGCCCGCCTGATCGCCCAGGCTCGCGACCTGGTCTCACCGTCGGAAGAGGGAGTGGGTTTTCGGCGCCGATACTTCGATGCCATGCAGCGCGACCCCGCGGTGGTCCTGGCACACAGCGACATGATGAAGGTGTTCGGGGCGCTATGAGGGCGGATCAGACCACCGCCCACTACCGCATTACGGCCAAGATTGGCGAGGGCGCCCGCATGGCGCGCTTGGAGCGCGAGGCGCCGGCGTCGCGCGACCATACGCGGCAAATCGCCCTGGCGCTAAAGGCGGCGCACGAAAAGGGCGTGATCCATCGCGGCCTCAAGCCGGCCAACATCAAGGTGACGGCCGAGGGTTTGGTGAAGGTAGCTAAGCTAGCTCAGGACTTCTTCGCCTCGCCCAAGCCCATTTTGTCGATCTCGTTGAAGTACACCTTGCGGCCTTCGTCCATCGCCAGGTTCGACAGAATCACCGCCACCGAGTCCGCCAGCCCGATCTCCAGGTCCGCCTTCGGACGTTGTCCGTCTTTGCAGTTTTGGAAGAAGCTCTCCAGTTCCACGTCCACCGCGTTGCGCTGCTCCTCCTGCATCATCACTCCCTTGGCCGTGAGCCAGCGGCGCGCGAACTTCACTTCGCGGTCGAGGAAGTTCTCCTTGCCGGTGAAGTCCAGGTCGGTGGTCATGATCGGGATGGGCCCGTTGGCCCCGCCGGAAGCCACCATGGTCGCGCCCGCCACGAACGGTTTGGGTTTCTCGCCCGCCTTGGTCACTTCCGTCACCTTGGGCGGCTCGCGGTACCACCAGGCGATGCACGGAGACCCGTGGGGCTCATAGGTGTTCGGACCGTCCCCCACCGTGATCTCGATGGTGCCGTCCGTCCCCATGATGATCTCGCCCATCTCGGGCCGCCCGCCGTTAAAGTACGGCAGGAACTGGTTGGTGCTGATCGAAGAGTACGTGAGCTTCTGGCCTTTCGGATACTTGTAGATCAACTGGATGTTGTCCCAGACGTCGCGGCCATCCTTGAGGGTGTCCAGGCTGCCCAGGCCCATTACGAATTCCGGCGAGGAGCCGAACATCCAGTCGGAAACGTCTACCTGGTGCGAGGTCAGCTCGGCGGTGAGGCCACCCGACATCGACCGGAAGATCCGCCAGTTGGCGATATTCTTCTCGCCGTCCGGCTTCATGGTCCACAGAGCGCTCGGCTTGTTGATCATGTTGCGGTGCCATTGCGCGTGGATGTGGTGGACGTCGCCCAGGATGCCCTTGTCCACCATCTGCTTCACGGTCTGGTAGAAGTAGCTGTAACGCCGCTGCAGTCCGGTCTGCAGCGTCTGTTTCGGGTGCTCGGCGCACAGTTTGCGCAGCGCGTGGACTTCCTCCGGCTTGAACACCAGGCACTTTTCGCAGAAAACGTGCTTGCCGGCCATCAGCGCGTCCCGGGTGATGGGAAAGTGCACGAACAGCGGCACCGTCACGAACACCGCATCCACATCCTTCATCGACAACAGTTCGCGGTAGTCCTTGAACGTCTTCGGGTTGGTCCCGATGGTCTGCACACCGTGATCGATGGCTTCCTGCTGGATGTCGCAGATCGCCACGCAGCGGCCCGTGTCGATCGACTTCATGTGTTTCATCAGGTAGGTTCCGCGGCTGCCGCTGCCGATGATTCCGAACTGCACCTGCTCATTTGCGGCCTTGACTTTCTGGATGAAAGGGGCGGCCTGGATGAAAGGGGCGGCAACCGGCAAGGTCGCGGCTGCCGCGGTCACGGCGCCTGCGGCCTTCAATAAATCGCGGCGCGAGAGATCGTCATTCTCTGGCATACGAACAGCACCTCGTTAAAGCGCAAAGGCCGCGGCGCGGCGCCATACAGCACAGGAACTGATCGCGCCGCGGCCGTTTTGCACGAATTCCTCGTTAAAGCGCAAAGGCCGCGGCGCGGCGCCACACAGCACTGGAATTGATCGCGCCGCGGCCTTTTTGCGCGAGTCCTCATAAAGAGTATTTCTTCCGAATTGTATCTTTCTTCCGAATTGTATCATGGAGGCAGGGAGGGGCCATGCGAGTACTCATTCTGGGCGGCACGAGTTTGACCGGGCCGTTCCTCGTGCGCCGCCTGCACGGCCTGGGACACGAGGTCACGGTCTTCCACCGCGGGGAACACGAAACCAACCTGCCGGAGGGCGTGCGGCGCCTGCGCGGCGACTGGACTCGCCCGCCGCGCGAGTTGACCGCCCCCGCGCCCGACGTGGTGGTCCACATGTGGACCGCCACCGAGGCGCATGCCGTCCGCTTCCTGGAGCTTTTCCGGGCGGCCGGCCGCGCGGTGGTGATCTCGAGCGGCGATGTCTACCGCGCCTATGGCTGCCTGCGCCGTGCGGAATTCGGACCGCCCGGCGACATTCCCATCCCCGAAGACGCCCCGCTGCGGGAATCGCGATACCCCTACCGCGGCGCCAAAAACGCGCCCCTCGACAACGCGGACGAGTACGATAAGGTCCTGGTGGAGACGGCGCTTCGCGCGCAATCCGAGCTGCCGGTGACGATTGTGCGCTATCCCGCGGTCTACGGTCCCCACGACTACCATCGCTTCCGTCCCTGGCTCCAGAAGCTGGAAACCTCCGGGGAGCTGAAGATCAGCGAGGGCCACGCCGGCTGGCGCTGGACCCACGGGTTCGCCGAGGACGTGGCCGAGGCCGTAGTGCTCGCGGTGACCAATGATCGCGCCGCCGGACGCACCTACAACGTAGGCGAGCCATCCACTCCCACCTGGGCCGGGCGCCTCGAGGAATGGGGACGAATCGCCGGCTGGCGCGGGCGCGTCGTGCCGGTCGCCGCCGATGAGCTTCCCGAGAACCAGCGACTGCCGTACGACTGGTCGCATCACATGGCCGTGGACACCAGCCGCATCCGCGCGGAGTTGGGCTACGCCGAGGTGGTCCCGCGCGAAGAAGGCATCGCCCGCACCATCGCCTGGGAACGCGCGGCCGCCGCGTCCCGTCCATAGCGCCATGCGCGCACTCTGGCTCCTGATCCTGCCCTCGATTGACTTTGCCCGCTACCGCCTCGTTTCGTCGACCGCAGGGCGGTGGCGGCAAACCGAAGGTCCGGGTAAGATACGTGGTAATGAGTCTTGACATCTCCCTTAAGAACGAATCGCGATTGATAGCCTCGGCTGAAGCGGAAGGTGTTTCGGTAGACGCATACGTAGAGCGGCTGATCAACGAGCAGGAAGAGGTGGCTTCCACTATTGAGCGGTCGGACGCCCGAAGAACTCCACTCACCGATGAAGAGGCCCGCGCGAAAATTGACCGGGGGTATCTGCAGTCGGAACGGGGCGAGGTTGCCGATGGCGAGGCGTTCTGCGCCGGGGTGCTCGCCGAACTGGATGACATCGAACACAGACGGCGCGCCAGATGAGCCGTTATTTCCTGACGGCCGAAGCCCAACACGACCTGAAGGAGATCCGGGATTACGTTCTTGACGAAGGCGGCTTCAGCGTCGCCCGCTACGTCGTTGGGGCTCGTCAGCGGATTTCGCGCGGTTGCCAGAACGCCAGGCCAGGGACACCGGCGGAGCGACCTCACCTCCCGTGAGGAGCTTCGCTTCTGGCCGGTTTTCTCATATCATACCTGATCGTCTACCGAATCGACCTAATACCGCTCACCATTGTCGCCATCCTGCACGGCAAGCGCGATGTGGAACGCCTGCTCGCAAAGCGGTGATCGCTCGAGAATCGGGGGCGAGTCGCCCGCTGAGGAGCTTGTGAAGCCCTAGCCTGAATTTTCGCGCCAAAGTCTGAGATAACGTTCGGCTTCCGCATAGCCCCATCTGCCGCAGGTTTCATCAGCAGATTCGTTATTAATATAGTGAATATATAAACATATAAGAGAAAGTCTGTTAGTATTCACCGGAAATGGTATTTCGCCCCTCTGTGAGCGCATCCATGCCACCGTTAAGCCAGTTTCAGGCGTAATTCTCGTTTATTGCGCCGAGATTAACACGATTTCCGTTGACTCGCTAGAACATATGTGTCAATATTTGTTTTATGGAGAATTCACCAGATGTCCTAACCTCCGAGACC
Organism: Bryobacteraceae bacterium; assembly: GCA_035638575.1. Classification (GTDB taxonomy): domain Bacteria; phylum Acidobacteriota; class Terriglobia; order Bryobacterales; family Bryobacteraceae; genus DASQZT01. The sequence continues at coordinate 2,788 of DASQZT010000086.1, read as the reverse complement.
CGCTTCTTCCTCGAACCCGCCTCCCCCGCCCAACGCCAGTACGAGGCCCTCCGGGCCTACTTCGTCGAAAGTCTTCCCTCGGCTGATGTCTCCCGCCGCTTTGGCTACACCCCGGGTTCGTTTCGCGTCTTGTGTCATCATTTCCGTCGCTCCAAGCCCGACTTCTTCCGGGAACTCAAGCACGGCCCCCATACCCAACCCAAGAAAGACGCCGTCCGCGAACTGATCCTGGGAATGCGCAAGCAGAACCTCTCCATCTACGAAATGGAAAGCGCTCTGAAGGCCCGGCAGACTCCCTTGAGTGCCACCGCCATTTGGGAAATCTTGCGCGATGAAGGCTTCGCACGCTTGCCCAGGCGCCAGGATGACGAACGCCCCGCCACTCTCCATCCCACCGCCGCTGCCGTCGCCGATTGCCGCGAGTTCTCCTTGGCCCCGCGCCGCTTCTCGACCCAACTCGGCGGCTTGTTCTTGTTTCTGCCCTTGCTGGTGGATTGCGATCTGCCCGGTTTGGTTCGTCAGGCCGGCTATCCCGGGAGCAAGATGATCCCGGCCCCTCAGGCATGCCTCTCCCTGTTGGGACTGAAGCTCTCCAGCACCGAACGCAAAAGCCATGTCATGGATCTGGTTTTCGACGAAGGACTGGCTCTGTTTGCGGGGCTGAACGTGGCGCCCAAGACGACCTACCTGGAGACCTACTCGCATAGCTTTTCACCCAAAATCAACGAGAAGCTCCGCAAACTCTGGATCGGTGTCCTGCGGCAGAAGAAAATACTGAAGGGCGAGAGCTTCAATCTGGATTTCCACTCCATTCCGTTCTTCGGGGCCGACGAGTTTGTGGAACGTCATTACCTCTCCAAGCGCAGCCGCAGCCAGAAGTCGATTTTGGTTTTCCTAGCGCAGGATGCCGAAAGCCATATATTCTGTTACTCCAAGGCCGATTTGCTCAAACGGGACCAAGCCGATGCGGTCTTGGACTTCGTCAAGTTTTGGGAGACGGCCTACGGCGAACTGCCGCCCGAGTTGGTCTTCGACTCCAAGCTGACCACCTATGCCAAGCTGAACCGGCTGAACCAGATGGGCATCACCTTCATGACCCTCCGGCGCCGATCCCCGGGGATCTTGAAGGAAGTGGCCAATACGCCTCGGTCGGCCTGGCGCACCGTACACCTGGATGTGCCGCACCGCATGTATCAGACTCCCAAAGTGGTCGACCAGCAGGTGACTTTGCGCGACTATAAGGGTCCGGTTCGGCAAATGTTGATCACCGACTTGGGGCATGAGGTGCCAACGGTCCTGCTCACCAATGATTTGCGCTCAACCGCGGCCAAACGCATTACCCGCTACGCGCAACGCATGTTGATCGAGAACGGACTAGCCGACGCCGTCCAGTTCTTTCATCTGGATGCGTTGAGCTCTGCGGTCCGTTTGAAAATCGATTTCGACGTCACTCTGACCGAAGTGGCCAGCGGACTGTATCGGATGCTGGGCCGGCGGCTCGCCGGATATGAATCCGCCCACTCCCGCCAACTGTTCCGACACTTCCTGAACACCCCAGCCGAAGTCGAGATCACCGACAAACGCGTCGAAGTTACACTACCCAAGCGTGCCCATAATCCCTTGTTGATTGCCGCCGGCTTCGGTCAGGGCGCCACACCGATTCCCTGGTGGGACGGACGCCGGCTGGCCCTAAAGTTCCGGTAGATGGCGCCAAAACGTTAGGGGACTACTTGCCGCGAAAATTCAGGCTAGCCAGGCTAGCCAGGCTAGCCGGCTAGCCCCTACCGCATCACTTCATGGGCAACACTTCTACATAGCGGTTATAGATCTCGTTCTTCATCACTCTTTCGAATTGCGGATGACGGTTCATTGCGGCCTGGTACCCCGGATCGCTGTGGACCTTCATGTAGACCGCGACACCAGGCCACGTCGCCTCCCACATGTAGGAGTAGGGTCCGTTTTGCTGTCCGTAAACCTTGAACAGGGCATACCGGCAGGTGGGGCAACCGGCCTTCGCAATTGCCTGGTTCATATCGCTAAGAACTGACAGAAAAGCGCCTTCCGTCACGTCTACGGGGAGATTCAGCAGATGGCTGGTCTTGAATGCCCCATCCGGTAGAGCCTCGTTCTGGGCCATGATAGCCGCGGCCAGGGCAGCCAACAAGGAAAGTCGGATCGCGATTTGAAAGAGCTTTCGGCTGGGTGCTTTCACGGTGATCTCCTCTTGATCCGGGAATCCATATTTAGCTTCCCGGTTTCTGGTTAGCGTATCACAAGCCGCCAATCCTGCCAGACGGTCCCGTTGCGAAACTCCATTTGAAGAATCTCACCGGAGCCTCTTGCGGGCGGCCACGCGCAGACGGCGGTAGTCCAGGAACCAGACGCCGTCGCGGAGGAGATGCGGAGCCGCGAACTGCTCGACCAGCTCCACGAAGGCCGGCTGCCGCAGTTCCCCGTGCAAGGGGCCGCCGAACATGGCGAACCAGTTTGCCAGGCCGCGGGCGCCTCCTTCGAGCGCGGTGGGACGGTCGAAAAGCGCGGCGAAGGTGACCTCCAGTCCGTGCCGTTCCAGGATCGCCGCGTACTCGGCGACGCTGGGGAAGAACCACGGGTTCACCCGCTCGGGCGCCGTACCGAACTTCGACTCGAGCGCCAGCCGGACCGCCTCGATCAGCGCGCGAATGTTGCCGTAGCCTCCCAGTTCCGCGACCAAGCGCCCGTCCGGTTTGAGCGAGTCGGCCATGGCGCGGGCGGCATCGTCGGCGCGGAGGACCCAGTGCAGCGCGGC
>DASQZT010000085.1:0-109498 GCA_035638575.1 Bryobacteraceae bacterium | reverse complement strand
ATGGACAAGCCCCCAACCCCAAGCTGCTTCGGAACCGGGTAGCCAAGTTCGTGCGGGAACTTCGATCCCTGGGCTATCAGGTCATTCCACCCGTCCCTACTGCGGGTGCATCGGTATAGGTTTTCGACCGTGCCCCACATTGGGCTCAGCGGCGATACGGGGCGGCCAGGTACCTTCGAGACTCCTGCGCGGCCTCGGCTTGCGGGGCGAAGGCAATGGCCTTTTGGTAGGCGTCGACGGCTTCGGCGCGGCGATGCGTCATATCGTAGATCTGGCCGATCCGCATGTAGGCAAATACTCCGGTGTTGAGGTCCACGTCTTCGGGTGCGGCAATCACGCTCTTCAAATGTTGCAGGGCGCCGTCCAGGTCGTTGTACCAGAACTCGATGGTGCCCTCTTGAAAGTAAATCTTCTCCCAGGGGACCCGGTCGTATCCCGGCGCATGAGCGGTTTTGAGCTGCGCGATCTGCTCCACGGCCGAGAGCGCGCAGGCCTTGTCACCGGCCATGCTGCACATCTGCGAGAGTTCCAGGCGCAGCAGGTAATTCCGCGGAAATCGCTGGATCAGGTCCTCCACCAGCGGGACGGCCCTGCGAGGCTGGTTCTCGCGCCGGTAGAGGGCGCCGAGAAAGATCTCCGCTTCCAGGCGGTTGAGCTTGCCGTTGCGGGCCACGTCCTCGACCGTGCGGATGCCCCTTTCCTTGTCGCCGCGCATACCGACCAGGAAGCCCAGCATGCGGTAGGTCCACGGAAGGCTGCCGATGATGTAGTCGTGAAGGCCCTGGACCAGGCGCGCGTCCACGTTGCCGGGATCGAGCTCCGAAATGCGGTTGTGCGCGCGGCGCGCGGCCGTGGCATCCTTCAGGGAATCGCGCCAGGCCTTCTTCACCACCCAGTAGTAATTGGAGCGCAGGCCGTAGGAAATCCCGAGAGCGTAAAGGGCGCGGGTATCGCCGGGGTTCTTTTCGAGGCGCGCTTCGGAAAGCGCGATGGCCTCAGATACCTCGTCGAGGAAGCGCTTCTCGGCGCCGGCGCCAGGATTCAAGCGCGGCCTTCGCAGAAAGGAATTGGTCCCGGAGACCATTTCGCTTTCGAGCGCGCCGTTGCGAAACATCTCCTGGAACACGAGGGATTCCGCCAGGTGGTTGTGCAGATCGGGATTGCCGGGGTCGAGCGCGATGGCACGCTCGAAAGCCGCGATGGCCTCCGGGTACTCGAGGTTGTAGAAGTGGTCGAAGCCCTGTTCGATCAGCGCGTTCTGGCCGGCAAGTCTCGCCGCCACCAGCAGCGGCAGAAGGAGCAGGCGCACAATTTCATGGTACTTGTTTCAACGCCCAGGCCGCATGTTCGGCGATGCCCGGATCGGCGGATGCCGCCAGTTTTTCGAGCGGAGCGCGGAACTTTTCCAGACCGCGGTTGCCCATGGCGATGGCCACGTTGCGCAGGAAGCCGGCGTAGCGCGCGCGGGTGACGGGCGTGCCGCGGAACATTTCGAGGAACTCGTCTTCCGTGATGCCGGCCAGTTTCTCGAGAGGCGGCGCGTAATTCCGCGGGCGGTACGGGGCTCCGGCCGTTGAGGGCGCGCGGCGGTTCCAGGGGCAGACGTCCTGGCAGATGTCGCATCCGAACACGTGGCCGCCGACGGCGCCGCGCAGCGGCTCGGGCACCGGCCCGCGCAGCTCGATGGTGAAGTAGGAGATGCACAGGCGCGAATCGACCGCATAGGGAGGCCCGGGCAGAATCGCCGCGGTGGGGCAGGCGTCGATGCATCGCGTGCAAGTGCCGCACCGGCCGGGGGGCGGGGAATCGGGCGCGATGGCGAGCGAAACGAGCAGCTCGCCGAGAAAGAACCACGAACCGCCCTGCTGATTGATGAGGCAGGTATTCTTGCCGATCCAGCCCAGCCCCGCCATGCGCGCGTAGGACCTTTCGAGCAGCGGCGCGGTATCCACGCAGATCTTGGATTCGAAGGGCTCGCGCGCTGTCTCGCGCAACATCGCATCCAGGCGCTCCAGGCCGCGGCGCATTTCGTGGTGGTAGTCATCGCCCCAGGCGTATCGAGAAATCCACGCGCGATCCTGCTCGGCGAACTGCGTGGAATAGGGCCAAGGCGTGTTGTAGAGCCGGCCCACGCACACGATGGAGCGCGCCGAAGGCAGCAGGAAGCGCGGATCGTCGCGCAACGCGGCTCGGCGGTCTTCGAGGTAGCGCATCTCGCCCGCGTAGCCCGCGGCGGTCCAGTCGTGATACCACTGGCGATCCTCCAACGGTTCGGCCAGGGCCACGCCGGCAAGCTCGAAGCCGCATTGGCGCGCGAGGGCGCGAATCTCTTCCGCCGTCAAATCTCCAGCCCCACGGAGCGCATCAGCTCGATGGCGTTGCTCTTTTCGACCACGCCGGGCCGCATGCGGTAGTCGAAGCGGATCTGGCCGCCGGCGATCTGGTCTTCGAAGTGGACATTGGCGGCGCGAGCGCCGAGGACGGCGGCGATATCGGCCAGCGCCAGGTCGTGGGTAGTGATCAGACCGATGGCGCCGCGTTCGACGAGGCCGCGCACCAACGCTTCGGCGCCGATCCGCCGGTCGTGCGAATTGGTGCCGTGCAGGAACTCGTCCACCAGGAACAGCACGGGCAGCGGGCCGGCTGTTTTGTCGAGGATCTTTCGCAGGCGCAGAATTTCGGCGTAGAAACGCGACACGCCGCCCTGAAGCGAGTCGGTGACGCGGATGGAAGCGCCCACGTCGAGGGGCGAAAGGCGCAGGCGCTCGGCGCGGACCGGCGCGCCGGCCTGGGCGAGCACGGCGTTCACGCCGAGCGTGCGCAACATGGTGCTCTTGCCCGACATGTTCGAGCCGCTGACGATCAGGACGTGCGGACGGGCGCCGCCGATAGAAACATCGTTGCGGACCACGCGGTCTTCGGGAATCAGAGGGTGCCCGATGGCCGTGGCTTCGAGGCAGGCGCCGTCCTCGGCAAACTCCGGGAACGGGTCGCGCGGATGTTCGAAAGCGAGGCAGGCGAGGGAGCACAGGGCCTCGATTTCGCCGGTGGCGGTGAGCCAGCGGCGGACGGCGGCTCCGGAGTGGCGCCTCCAATCCTCCACTCGCAGAGCCAGGTGCGGGGTCCAGAGGATGAAGACTTCGAACACCCGCACGAAGACGTTGTCGCGGGAATCCAGAAGGTCTATAAGATGGTTCAGCCGCGCGATGCGGCGCGAGGGCGGTTCGCCTTCGGCATCCAGCGACGCGCGCAGCGAAGCCAGCAGGGGCGACGCGAACCGCTCGCGCTCCAGGCGGAACAGGACCTCGGAAAGGAGGCCCAGCTCGTGCGCGGCCTCTTCGACCGCGGCCACCACGGATTCCATGGTGCGGCGATTGCGATAGAGGAACAGGCCGTTGACCAGCAGGACCAGCAGGAAGACATCGCGCGAGACGGCCGCGGCGCGCTCAGAAAGGGAAAGGAAGCTCAGCTCGTTCAGCAGGAGCGCGCCCCCCGCCAGAAACCCGGCGACACCGACGACGGTGAGCACGCGGACCACGGCGAGCATGTGGCCGGGTCCCACGAGCGGCGGGGCCTCGCCCCAGGCGGCCAGCGAGACCGGGTCGACGCCGGTACGCGCTTCCTCGCCGAGAATGGCGAGGTCTTCGCGGAGATCCAGGCGCGGACGCAGCTCGCCGACCGCCGCCTGGCGCGCGCGCACCGTTTCGGGCGGGGCAGGGGAGAGCAGCCATCGCGCGAGCGTGTCTTCGCCGATGTGGGTTCGGGTTGTCGAGAGCAGCTCGAAGAGCGACCCCTTGCCGAAAAGGTCGAGGTCTTGCGCGTAAGGATGCTCGAGGTCCAGGTAGCCGTCGCCGGGCTCGCCGTCGCCCATCCACTTGCCGTCGAGCCGCGCCAGGGCCTTCTCAAAAAAGCGTTCGGCGCGGCGGCGGAGTGTCAGGTGTTTCAGGAGGCGGTCGTGGACGACCAGCAGAGTAACGAACGCGGCCACCGGCAAGACGACCCACGCGATGGAAAGGGCGGGCGTGGACAGGGCAATCCAGACGATCGCCGCGGCCGCGAGAACCACGGCGATTTTCGCATACCCCAGCGTGCGGTGCCGATCGTCGCCGCGGGCGATTTCCTCGCGGCGTTCCTGGAGGAGTTGGCGGTAAGCGCTGTGCGGCTCGGGTGCCATGGCTTCACTCCGGATGCTGGGCGTAGATGGCTTGCCAGCGCTGCGCGCGGGCGCGGTCGCCGATGCGGGCAAACAGGCCGGCGAGGCCCTGGGCGCAACGCGGGCGGCCGGGGTCGTGCTCCAGGTAGGTGGTGCACTGGAGCTCCAGGCCGGCCAGCGCGTCGAAGGAGTTCAGCGGCTGGACATCGGGCGGTGGGTGGCGCATATAGACGACGGCCTGGGCGTCCTGATATACCAGCTTCCACTCGGTCTGCCTGGGATCGGAGAGCGCGGCGGGCAGGAGGTAGACCTGGCCCGAGGTGTATTCGAAGCCGTCCATCACGATCACTTCGATGCCGTACTGTTTCAGCAGATCCTCGCCGCTCTTGCCGTTGGAGGCGTCGGCGTTGAAGGCCATGCGCTGGTAGTCCTGGTAGACCGACTCGTTGAGCGCGCGGCCATCGATGAAGACGCGCTCCTGCGGCCACAGGCGCCAGATGAGGTAGCCTCCGAATTCGTAGGTGTTGAACATGGGCGCGGTGACGTGATGGGCGAGGAGAAAGTCGGCCGCGCCGCCCGGATACTTCCAGTCGGAGGCGCGGAATTGAAAAGCGTCGCCTCGGGCGATGGGCGGCAGGGCGGCCAGCACGAGGAGCGCCGCCGCGGCATATTCGAGCGCGACCGGGGTCACGCGCTTCCATGGCACGTAGGTGAAGATGAGCAGGGGGCCGACCAACGCCGAGAGGATGATGTTGCGCACCGCCATCAGGGAGAGGGTGGCGAAGACCAGGAACAGGAGCCAATCGACGGGCCGCACTCGCCGGCGCTGCCAGACGAGCGTCACCAGCGCGCCAGCCAGCAGGATGCTGAAGGGCACGGGCGGCCACGGCAGGGGATACTGCCATTCCCAGATGCTGCTCTGCATGGGGCTCGCGCGGTAGGACAGCATGATCGGAATGACGCGGAAGAAGTTGGGGTTGAGACCGGTGACCAGGATGGACGCGAGGGAGAAGATCCAAAGGGGGCGCTCGGCAGGGGGCGGCTGACCGCGCCAGCGGAGGAACAGGGCTTCGGCGCAGTAGAGGCCCAGAATCACCCATCCCATGAAGAAGCCGCCGTGGAGGTTGGCCCAGACGAGGAACATGGGCGGCAGCAGCCACAAGCGGCGGCGGGATTCGAGAATCACGATGGTCAGGCCCAGGAAGACGAAGGTGATCAGGTACGGCCGGTCGGAAACAAATTGCCAGGCAACTGTTCCGGCCGCCAGCGCCGCCAACACTCCGCGATAGAAGCCGCCGGTGCGCCGGTACACGGCCCACCCCACCACTCCGCAGTAGGCCGTGAGCAGCGCCGAGCGCAGCAGGACCAGCCCGGCATATCCGCCGGCGGCGTAGAACAGGTAGAAGACGATCTGCGCCAGCCACTCGTGGGTCAGGTTGAAATAGCGCGTGCGGTCTTCTCCCGCATAAAAGGGCTTGCCCATGTACGTGGTGAAGGCGAACGGGTCGGGCACCGGCAGGGCGCGGTGCTCGAGCATGTACCGGCCGGTCTCGAGGTGCCACCAGGTGTCGTTGTCGGAGACTTCGCGCGAGGTGTGGGCCATCAGCGCAAACGCGGCCAGCGCCAGGATGACGGCGTGGAGCCAGCGCGGCGCGGCGGCCGCCGGCTTCGGCAAGACTGGAGCGGAAGGCGTGGGGGAACGGCGAGCCATCAGGAGAGCAGCCTCATTTTAACCCGGATTGCCATTCCGGCCGCGCCAACAGCTCCTCGGGGGAAGCCGTACCGGTGCCCTTCTTCATGATGGTAATGGACGCCACCAGGTTGCCGAAACGGGCGGCGGCCAAAGGGTCGCCGGTGACGTGGAGGGCCAGGGCCGCGCCCGCGGAGAAGCTGTCGCCCGCGCCGCAGATGTCCACGGGATGAGGCTCGTGGCGCGCCGGAGCCCACGCCGAGCCGCTCTCGTCCACCACCAACGCGCCTTCGCCTCCGTGCGTGATGACGAGCAGCCGTGCCTGCATGTGGCGGCGCAGCCCGGCGAAGTCCACGCGGCCGAAGGCGCGCACGGAGGCGGCCTCGGCTTCGGCCTGATTGGGTTTCACGATCACGCGGCGGAAGTGCTCCGCCCGCATGCGCGAGTCCACCCAGACAACGGTGCGCGGCTGCGCCTCCGCGATGCGGGCGAGAGCGGCGCGCATCCGGGGGGTGACCACGCCGCCGTGTTCGGTTTCCGCCTGGTCGGAGACCAGGATCACGTCGTAATCGGCGGCCACGTTTTCCAGGCGGCGGACCAGCTCCAGATCGAAAGATTCGGGTAGCGGCTCCGTGTAAACGAAGTCGACGCGCGGCAGGTCCTCCTGGCCCGTGAGGTGGTTGATCAGCTTGGTGTAAGTGAATGTCGGGATCTCGTCGGCCCAGACCAGCAGGTCGTTCGAGATGCCGCGGCGCCCGAGAGCCAGTTTCAGCTCGTAGCCGAAGCCGTCGTTGCCTACCAGGCCCAAAACTCCCACGCGCGCTTTCAAAGCGGCCACGTTGCCGGCCACGGTGCCAGCGGCTCCGGGGCTGGTCTCCGTCGAGATCACGCCGATGCGCGGGATTCCGGTTTCGCGCGAGGGGTCGGCGAGCGCCGGGTCGTAGCGGCACCAGCGGTCGAGACAGACGTCGCCCACCACGAGCGCGCGCAGCTCGGGGAATCCGGCCAGGATTTCGGCGGTGGTCATGGGGCCAGTTTCTTCAGCTCGGCCCACAGAGCGGGCAGCGTGGCGCGATGCTCGCCGCAGAAGTAAAAACTCTCGCCGCCATCGGCGACCGTGCGGACCAGGATCGTCTTGTGAGGCCGGAAATAATAGCCGGGGTCGGTCTTGGGCAGCTCTTTGCGATGGTCGCCGCGAATGGGGACGATATCGAAGACGGCGGTAGCGAATCGCCGGATGGAGCGGCCCTCGCGGCGCGCCACGTTGCGGGACATGGCGAGGGCTTTCAAGTACACTTCGGGTCCCATGGTGGCGGAGCCGAAATTGAGGAGCACGCCGCCTTCCAGGCGCTCCACGGCGCGGGCGAAGATCAGAAAATCGCGGTAGCTGGCTGCGCCCAACGCGGCGCCGTCGCAGTTGGGATGTTCGTGAATAATGTCGTAGCCGATCCCGGCGTGCACCGTGACCGGGACCCCGGCGCGATAGGCCGCGGCGAACAGGGAAAGATCCTTGTGGGCGAAGCCGCTGGATTCGATGCGGCGCCCGACGTTCTCGCCGAGGCCCAGCGACAGGGCGGCGGCCTCCGCGATCCAGTCGTTCAGCTCGCCGGTCTCGCGCCACAGGCCGAACTCGCCGGTGCGGATGTAGCGGTCCACGCTTTCGGTGGTGGCGCCGATGCGCGCCAATTCGTAATCGTGGATGGCGCCGGCGCCGTTGACCGCGATGTGATCGATCCAGCCGCGCTCCAGCATGTCGATGATGTGCCGGTTGACGCCGGCGCGCAGCACGTGGGCTCCCATCATGAGGATGCGCGCGGCGCCGGCGTCCCTGGCGCGCCCCAATCGTTGGGCCACTGCGGGGAGATCGGGATGGGAGAAGGGCGGCGCGGGATCGTCGAGCGCCAGCCACCGGTCCAGCTGCAGGTCGTTCCGGCGTTCGGCGAGGGGCTTCAATTCGAGGCGCGAGCGGTCGAAGATCTGGTAGCGGCTCATGGTCAAGAGAATAGCGCGGCGAGCAGGGCCTCGTGGCACAGGTAGTTGGGGATGATGTAGTCCGCGCCGACGCCGATCAGGCGCTGGCGTTTCCATTCATCGACGGTGCGGCATTCGGGCTCGTCGGTGGCGACCCCCACGGTGATCCCGCCGGCGCGTTTCACCTCCTCGATTTCCACGTAGCCGTCGCCGAAGCCCAGCAGGCGGTCGCCGCGCATTTCCGGCAGGGCGAGGATGCGCTCGACCAGGATGCGCTTGGAGAAACTGGTGTAGTCGTCGAGCGCGCCGTAGACGCCGCCGTCGAAGTAGCGGGCGACGTCGAGCAGGCCGGCCTCTTCCTTCATGTAAGCCTCGTCGGTGCCGCTGGCGAGGTAGAGACGCAGGCCGCGTTGCTTCAGCGCTTCGAGCAGGGGCCGCGCTCCGGGGACCAGATAGCGGTCGGGCGGCGCGTGGCCGCGGCGCAAGTCCTCGACGCGGCCGCGGATGACGTGCCACAGCAGGTCGAGATAGCGCTTCTTGTAGACCAGGGGGTCGAGCGGCGCGCCGCCGCGGCGCTTGACTTCCCCGGCCAGCGCGATCATCTGGTAGATGGTCTCCTCGCCGGTGAGCCGCCAGACGAATCCCTCCACCACGTGGCGGAGCTGCTCCGCGGTTTCGCCGGAGCGGGTTTCGGCCAGCACCTCCACCATCATGGGCACCATCACCTGCATCCAGCCGGTGCGGATGAGCGAGAGGCTGCCATCGAAATCGAAGAGCACTACCCTTACATTGGCCGCCGAGGCCGCTTGGATAATTTCCATAGGCAAGACACTTATTCTGGCACGCATCGGGAACAACGGCGTACCGCCTTGCGTCTGTGACCTTCATGGAGGGTTTTCATGAAGAGAATTGCACTGCTGCTGATCCTGTCGGCGGCCGGCCTGTGGGCGGACGCGACCGGCAAATGGTCGGGCGCGGCCAAAGCACCGGAGAGGGGCGACGAGACCCAATCTCTGTTCTTCATCTTCAAGCAGGACGGCGCGACCCTGACGGGCAGCGGCGGACCCACCGAGGAAGAACAGCACCCCATGGAGATGGGCACGGTCGAAGGCGACCGGTTGAAATTTCAAGTCCCCGTGGGCGGCAAAGGAACAATCTACTTCGACCTGAAAGCGAGCGGAGACCAAATCAACGGGGAGGCACAGTTCAAGAAGAACGAAGGTGAGTCGGCGACTTTTCAGGTCGCGCTGAAGAAAGTGCAGTAGGTGTTACCGGGCCGTCCCACCGGACGGTGGGGAGCCGGGTTCAGCAGGTCCTGTCGTCAGATGCTCGTGCATCGCAGGAGGGGCCAGTTTACCAACTTGTGCCGCTCGGCAGGGATAATCTCCCGGATGGCAATATCGAACTGCCCGTCCGCCGAATCGCCTTTGATGCCCACCGCCACTTTATGTTCTTCGCTCGCTCTCAGCAGCCGGAATCTCCACTGCCGTGGATCATCGGAAATGGCTTCGCCAAACGAAATTGCCAGTCCATCGCCGGACAGGAACTCGAATCCGAAGCCATCGAGCGGCAGTGACAGACCCATCCCGCGAGCCTTGATATAGGCTTCTTTCAGGGTCCAGAGGTCGCAGAAGCGGCTGGCCTGATGGTCGATCGGCAGTGATCGGAGGCTCTGCGCCTCGGCCGGAGAAAAGAACCGGTCTGCGATTTCCAACGACGCATGGCCTCGCCCTTGGGACTCGACATCGACGCCGATCTCGTGACTTCCCGTGACCCCCAGCACGATCATGCCGCGAGTATGCGCGACGTTGAATCGCACCGGCCGGGTTATCGGACCGCTCACCCACGGTTTCCCATATTCGTTCCGCGAAAACCGCCACTCCTCCGGAGACACACTATCGGCATACAGGGATAAAACATTGCGCACCATCGCTCGCGTGATCAGGTACTGATGGCGGTGCCGTTCGAAGCAAAAGCGGCCGTGCTGTTCTCGTTCATCCGGCGCGAGTTGCCGATAGTACCGCTTCAGTAGCGGCGGATCGACGATCTTCTCGTTGGCGCAAAACCAGAGGTCGATAGTGTTCCGGCACGATCGAATAATGTTCGGTTCTGCGCTTTCGGGCCCGCCCGGCATTTTATTCGGGGAACTTCACACGCGGCTCCGCTCTCGCGGACAGTGGGGGATTACTCATACTCGTCATCATACCGGAACTGCACGGCCACTAAACGCAGCCCGGATGATTTACAAAGGCCCGATCCTTCAGCCAGGGCGCCGCGCGGCTGACGTTGAGTTCCGCGGCCAGGGCCACGTCTTTCGCGAAGCCGCGCCCGGTGAGTTCCCGGCCGGAGCTGCACTGGGAGAGCGCGCGGCCGGGATCGCCCTCGAAACACCGGAACGCCTGAATCGCCATCTCGGCCTCGGGCGACTTTCGTCCGGGCAAGCCCGCCAGCACGGCGCCGGCGCCTACAAGATCCTCCAGGCACGGCCGAAGCGCGCCTCCGGGCCAGCGTTCGCCGGCCGGAACTACCGCGAAGGTCGAGCACACCCGGGCGATGAGCCGGGCCACCGCCCCGCAATTGCGCAGGCATGCCGTGAAGGTATTGCCGCCGGCCGCGGAAAACGCCAGAGCGCCGCCGTTCGGCGACGGCAGGACCAGCCGGTGTCCCGCGGGAATGCTCCGCAACGAAGCCGGCGACAAGGAGAAGCCGGAACCGGCGCGCCTGGGCGCCGCCAGCTCCGCTCCCATCGCCGCGGCGTACCCGACGGCCGAATCGTCATTGGCGGGATACGGCAGGATCGCCGCGCCGTTCGAAACCGCAATGTCGGCCGCGGTCGAGAACGAGAGCACGTCGACAATGACGAGAACGTCCGAAATCGGCGCCAGGCGGGTGAGGCCGTCGAGGCCCCACTCGCATCGGACGTCGTATTCCGCCTGGTTCGCGGCCGACCGGCCGCCTTCTATCGCGCTCAAGTGAACCTGCCGGACGGGCTGCACCCGCCGGTGGCAAAGGTCGAAAGCAGCCGCTCCACCTCGGCGGACCGGCACTCCGGGCACTCCAGGTCGCGGTCGGCATCCTGCATGCGGCGCAGCAATTCGTAGGTCCTGCCGCAGGTGCGGCAGCGGTATTCGTAGAGCGGCATGGTCTGGTTCCATTATGGAGGATGCGAAATCCGGGCGTGCGGTGACAGCCGCCTGTTATCATGGAGTCTCATGCCGTCAGACACCCCCACGGTTGTGATCGTGGGCCGGCCGAACGTTGGGAAATCCACCCTCTTCAACCGCATCACCGGACAGAGGCGCGCCATCGTGGGCGACGAGCCCGGCATCACCCGCGACCGCATCCACGGATTTGCCGAGCACCGCGGCCGCCGCTTTGAAGTCATCGATACCGGCGGCATCGTAGTCTACGACCAGGAGTACATCCCGGCCCAGGTCCTGCGCCAGGCGGAAGTGGCCCTGGCCGCCGCCTCGTACATCATCTTCCTGGTGGATGGCCGCGCCGAAATCACCGCCTCCGACCGCGACCTGGCGGCCATGCTGAGACGCCTCGGCAAGCCCGTCGTGCTGGCGGTCAACAAGGCCGATACGGCCGCGCGCGAGAGCCTGGCTAACGATTTTTACGAACTCGGAATTTCCGGCGTTTATCCGGTTTCGGCCGAGCACGGCACCGGCGTCGATGCCTTGCTGGACCACGTCACCGCCGGCTTTCCAACGGCGGCGGAAACCGGGGGCGCGGAGGGCGCCCGGGACTCGGAGGGCGCCGCCGGCATCAAAATCGCCATCATCGGGCGCCCCAACGTGGGCAAATCCACGCTGCTCAACGCGCTCACCGGCCAGGAGCGGGCCATCGTCTCTCCGGTCGCGGGCACCACGCGCGACGCCGTGGACGAAACCGTCACCCGCGGCGGCGTCGATTACGTCTTCATCGATACCGCGGGAATCCGGCGCAAGGGCAAGACCAAGCTGATGGCCGAGAAAATGAGCGTGGTCATGGCGCGGCGGAACATTCGCATGGCCCACGTAGTGCTGCTGGTGCTGGATGCCGTGGAAGGCGTGCTGGGCCTGGATGCCACTATCGCCGGCTACGCCCACGAGGGCGGCCGCGCGCTGATCGTCTGCGTCAACAAGTGGGACGAAGTCAAGGGCCAGAAAGGGCAGAGGAAAAACGCGTTCGAGCAACAGGTGCGCGACCAGTTCAAGTTCCTGGACTACGCCCCGGTGGTGTTCCTATCGGCCAGGACCGGCGCGGGAGTCGAGCCGCTGTTCCGCCTCATCCGGGAGGTTTACGATGCGGCCTCGCTGCGGATTCCCACCGGTGAGATGAACCGCTTCGTCGAACATCTGCGGTTCGAGGAGCGGAAGATCTTCTACATCACCCAGGCCTCCATCCGGCCGCCGGAGTTCGTGGTTTTCACCGATGGCCGCGGTCCCCTGCATTTCTCGCACGAGCGCTACCTGGCGAACCAGATCCGCAAAAGGTTCGGATTTCGCGGCACTCCCATCGTGCTCACGACCAGGCCGAAGGGGGCCGCCCGGGGACGCTGAAATTCTCCGTTTGCGTTTTTCTCGCGCTCCCCCTTAGACTAAAGGAACAGCGTTATGAATGTGCTTATCTTTATTTATACAGGAAGGCGGCCATATGTGGAATAAACGCCGGGAGGACGAACCGTCCAGGCCATTCAACCCGCCGGCCCCCAGCAATGCGCCGGCCCCAGTGTTGCCAAGTGCCCCAGAACCGAAAAAGGAGAGTATACCCGTGTCCAGCATGCCCGTTGGGAGATTTGAGCCCGATACTCGCGGAGGCGGAAGCTCAGCCACCATTGGAAAGGCCGTGAAGATTGTCGGCCAGATTTTTAGCAGAGAAGACCTGTATGTCGACGGCGATCTCGAAGGCACCGTGGAAGCGCTGGAGCATAAGCTTACCATCGGGCCCAACGGCACCGTGCACGCCGGCATCAAAGCGCGCGAGGTGGTCGCGCTGGGAACCATTCAGGGCAACGTGGAGGCCGCCGAGAAGATCGAAATCCGCAAGGATGCCAAGCTCGTCGGAGACATCAAGACGGCCCGGATTGTAATCGAGGACGGCGCCTATTTCAAGGGAAGCATCGACATCATCAAGCCCGAACCGGCCAGGGTGCCGATGCCCAAGGCGCAGCCGGCGCCGGCGCCGCCGCCCGCTCCTCCTGTCGCGCACGCGCCCGCTGTGGCCGGCGCACCGGAGGCCAAACGCTAGCCGGCAGGTTGCTCAGATGTTGCTCCCAGGACCGCTGAAAAACATCATGCGCGGCCGCGGGGGAGGAGCGCCCGGCGGGCCGCCCTCACCCGATGCCGCCGCGCGGACCGTCCTGCCGCCGCGAAACGGCATGGGCAACGAGGCGTTTGCCTCGCGGCAGAGCCGCGGCCTCCACGAGTTCTTCACCTATATTCGCGATCAGTCCGGCCTGACCATCCTGGAGCTGGGCGGCGCCACCCAGCAGAACATCAATTTCATCACCAACCTGGGCCACCGCCTCTACTCCGAGGATTTTCTCCAGATTCTGAGCGACACCTTTGGCCTGGACGATACCGTCGACCAGTCCAATCCCGGGCGCATCGAGTACTTCCTGCGCCAGTCGCTGGATTACCCGGAGTGCCACTTCGACGGCATTCTGGCCTGGGATGTGCTCGAATACCTGGCGCCCCCGCTGCTCACCGCGGTAGTCGAGCGGATGCACAAGATCGTGCGGCCCAAGAGCTATATGCTGGCGTTCTTTCACGCCGACGACAAACTGGACGCCGCGCCGTTTTACAGCTTTCGCATTCAGGACGTGAACGTCCTCCAGGTTGGCCAGCAGGGCTCCCGCCGTCCGGCGCAACTGTTCAACAACCGCAGCCTGGAGAAGATGTTCGGCCGTTACGAATCGGTGAAGTTTTTCCTCACCAAGGAGCGGCTTCGGGAAGTGATCGTGAAGGCGTAGGCGCAAACTAACCGCTCCCTGACCGGGCGCCTCTGGGCGCGGCTTTATCTGGAAGCGCCGTCCTCCTGGACGAAACCGCTCCCGACGGTCGCGGCTCTGTCCTCATTCCGAGCCGCGTTACCGAGCCGCGTTACCGAGCCGCGACCGTGAGAGAGCGGTTCTTGCGGTCCATCTGAAGCCGGCGCCCCGCCCGCAATCGGGCGCAACGGGGGAGCCGCCGGGACCGTCTGTTAGACTGATAGTTCATCAGCCCGTAAATGCAAGTACGCGTGTTGTTTTTTGGAATGTTGAAGGAAATGGTGGGGCGCTCGGGGGAGGAAACCGAATTCCCCGAGGGGTCCGACCTGCGCGGTATTTTCGAGATTTACGCCGCCCGCCATCCGCGGCTGCGCGAAATGGCCCGAAGCATCGTGATCGCACGCAATCGTGAGTTTGCCGATCTCTCGACCAGGGTCGAGGAAGGCGACGAGGTGGCATTCCTGCCCCCGGTCAGCGGCGGCGCCGCGGGCGGTCCACTCGAAGTCGTCGCGGACGGCCACTACTTCGCGCTGACCCGCCAGGCCATCGACCCGCGGGCCATCGCCAGGCGCGTCATGACCGGGAGGGAAGGCGCGGTCGTGACCTTCGAGGGCACCGTCCGCAACAACACCAAGGGCCGGCCGACCCTCTGCCTGGATTACGAATGCTACGAATCCATGGCGCTCGAGATGATGGCCAAAATCGGGCTCGAAATCGCCGCGGCCAACCCGGTGGGACGCGTCGCCATCGTGCACCGGCTGGGCCGCATGCTGATCGGCGAAACCAGCGTCGCCGTGATCGTGACGGCGCCCCACCGGCGTCCCGCGTTTGCCGCCGCCCTGGAGGGCATCGACCGGCTGAAGAAGCTCGTCCCCATCTGGAAAAAAGAGCATTTCGTGGATGGCGAAGTCTGGGTGGAAGGAGAGTGGGACCGCGATGTTCCCGTGGCCGGGTAAAATACCGAGACTGGCTTCGGCGCCGGTGCTGCTCGCCGCGGTCCTCGCGGCGCAGGACACGGTGATCCGCGTCAACGTGAACCTGGTGCACGTCATCGCCACGGTCAAGAACCGGCAGGGCGAGCTGGTGGGCGCCCTGCACAAGGAGGACTTCGAGATCTCCGACAACGGTGTCCGGCAGGAGGTTGCCGTCTTCCAGCGGCAGACCGAGCAGCCGCTTTCCGTCGCCCTGGTGGTGGACACCAGCGGCTCCACGGCGAAGGAAATGAAGTACGAGTCCGCCTCGGCCGCCGAGTTCCTGCGCGCGCTGCTCTCCGAAGGCAACCCCGAAGACGCGGTGGCGCTCTACTGCTTCAATTACGACGTCACCATGCTGCAGAACTTCACGCGCAACTACCCGTCGCTGGAGCGCCAGTTCAGGCTGCTTCACGGCGAAGGGGGATCGTCGGTCTATGACGCCATCTATTACGCGTCGCGCGATCTCGAGGCGCGGCGCGGCCGCAAGGTGATCGTCATCGTCACCGATGGCGGCGACACCACCAGCGTGCGCGACCTCAAGCAGGCCTTGAAAGAGGCGCAGATGGCCGATGCCGTGATCTACCCGGTGGTCGTCATGCCCATCACCAACGACGCCGGCCGCAACGTCGGCGGCGAGAACGCCCTCACCTTCATGGCCCAGGGCACCGGCGGGCGAACCTTCCTGCAAACCACTGCCGGGCAGCTCGACAAAGCCTTCGCCGGCATCATCACCGAGCTCCGCACGCAGTACGTGCTGGGCTTCTACCCCCACGACGTGCCGCTCCCCAAGAATCCGTTCCACACGCTGGAGGTTCGCGTCAAGCCGCCCGATTTGCGGGTATCGGCCCGTAACGGCTATTATGGGGATTCCGAGGGTAATACCGGATCGCAGAGCGACCGCATCTCGGTATCGCCCGGCCGAAAAAAGAAAACTCCGTAGGAGAATCGAGTACGCTGCAACCACCACCAGGAAAGACCGGGCGCGCGCCGGAACAGACGTTCGAAGAGGCCCGTTACCTCAAGCACCTGATCGAAAACGCGACGCCCATACGCGTGAAGCTGGCGGACGGCGAAGAGGTCGCCGGCGTCATCGAATACTACGACCAGTCCTTCATCCGGCTGACCCGCCACGGCCAGCCGAATCTGTTCATTTTCAAGCACGACATCAAGTATCTGGAGGAAGAGACGTAGCGCCGGCTTGCACGCCGCACTACCGCCTCCGCCCCGCAACTCATGGGTTACCTGGAAACTGCCGTGGAGATCGCGCGCGAAGCCGGCGCGCTGCTGGCGAACTACTTCGAGCGCCGCGTGCTCTTCGAGCTGAAGGGCGAGTTCGACCTCATCACCGAAGCCGACCGCGCCTCCGAAAAGCTGGTGGTGGAACGCCTCCGCTCGCACTTCCCCTCGCACACCATCGTGGCGGAAGAGGGCGGCGGCCACCAAAGCCCCTCCGAGTACCGCTGGTTCGTCGACCCGCTGGACGGCACCACCAACTTCGCCCACAGCTTCCCCATGTTCAACGTCACGCTGGGGCTGGAACGCGCGGGAGAACTGGTGGCCGGCGTAGTCTACGACCCCCTGCGCCAGGAAATGTTCACTGCCGAGCGCGGCGCGGGCGCGTATCTGAACAACCGCCGCATTCACGTTTCGAAAACCGCCACCCTTGCCGACAGCCTGGCTTCCACCGGCTTTCCCAGCCGCAAGCGCCATCACAACGTCAACATCCATTTTTATTACCAGTTGGCCATGGCGTCGCACGGCGTGCGGCGCACCGGCTCGGCGGCCATCGACTTGGCCTACGTGGCTTGCGGCCGGCTGGATTTCTTCTGGGAGTTCGGTCTGAAACCGTGGGACATGGCTGCCGGAACGCTGCTGGTCCAGGAAGCCGGCGGGCGCTGTTCCGACATGAAAGGCGCGCCGCACAACGTCACCGCCTCCGAGCACCTGCTGGCCGACAACGGCGTGCTACACGACCAGGTGCTCGAGATCTTCAACGAGATCTTCGGAGCGCGGTTCCGCGTCCCGATGCCCGCCATCGGGTGACCGGGCGGCTGCGCCACCTCGCACTCCTGGGAAAGCTGAATCTGGAACCGTGAGCGGAGAGGCCCCTGGGAAGATGGTGGCCCCGCACAGGCTCGAACTGTGGACCTTCGGTGTGTAAAACCGAGGGGGGTATTGTCTATTGAAATCGCCCCTGTCTATTATCAATGACTTAGAAACACGCGGAGACGGCGAAAACGGCTGTAGACGGTCCTAGACGAACGGCGTTGCTACCACGGTTGCTACCAAAATCGGAGTGAAGGTAAAGCGTAAACTGCCAGGCAACCGCCCCCTGCCGCCCATGGTACAAGAACGTCCGCCCGAGGCTACTGGAACGCAACAGGCAGCCCGAAACGCGGAAATGGGGTTGCTACCTAATGTCACCTTATGGAAACTTGGCTTCCAGATCCCGGGCCAGCAGCTCAACACCTGCGTTTGCCGCGAGGGCCGTACCCCGATCACAGCGCTTCCTGACTCGGCGCGTGCGACCTGGGTGAATGAGATTGCGAAATTCATGGAGCCGGTCGAGTTGCTTCCAGCAGTCGTCTTGAAGGAAGTTCAGCAGGTGTGCAACGGCAATGTACTCGTGCAGCACCCACCCGTCAGGGTCACTGGCGGGCCGCTTCGTCAACTCTCTATTTTTCAGCGCCCCGTCAATGGCCGATCGGACTTCAGGCTCGGAGTACTGGTCGATAGCCCACAAGAGCAAGGCCTCCGCGAGAGCCCCGGCGATCACCGTGGCCGGCTTCCATTCGGCGTTCCTCAATGCGGAGCGGGCAGATTCCAGATCGGCCAGTAATTCTTGCCGCACATCTGGATCCTTTACGAACGGGAACTCCTTCGAGGCGGCGTGAGCCACATCGTCCGAACACCGCTCCAGGGCCTGCCGAATCACCATCACCGGGTTCCAATTACCTGACGTTGGAGTCGGGGTCAGAAGGATGTTTCCAGAAATATTGCGGTCGCCGCCTGGAGCGAAAGTGTCCCGCGGAAAGCCCTCGCGCTCGGCTCTCGAAACTTGGAACTTAATCGTTTCGATGCTTGACACAAGCGCCCCAAAATCGTTTGGATCAGCAGGGAGTAGGGCGGACGGAATTGCCTCCAGTAGAGAAACCAGAGCGCGCAACGACCCACAGGCATGGGACCCGAGTGCCACAACCTGGGATCGAGCATTGTCCCTCGGAATGCGCGCAAATTCCCTGTCGATAAAGTCGCACACCTGGCTCGGAACGACTATTGGCACCGGTCCCTCATCGCGAGTTCGAAGTGTTGCGTCACATCCGGGTCAGTGTGGTGGGGCGGAATTAAAGCCATGGCTTATTCTCCGGCGGGCTTGGCTTCCACTTTCGGCGGATCGCTCTCGGGCATCGATGACTCCAGATCACGAGTTATGATCTCGGCTGAGAGCCAGTGGACCGTCAGCTCGATCAGTTTCTTGAGGTCCTGAACGTCCTTCTCCGGCCATTTTCTCAGGTAGTGCGTTTCATCGTTACCGAGCCACGCTGCACGCTTCGCGCAAGATTTGATTCTTGGGTCTGAGATGAAGTTTTCGATGCATCCCCCCAGAGGCGTCTTCTCAATCTGGACTCGATCGGCGGCCCCTGACGTTAACGACTTAGCGTAATCCTTGATGAGAAACTCCAGGGCCTTCCGATATCCAGGCCCACAGAGTTCATCGAGATCTGCGGATTCGGCAGCGGCGGACTGGTCGTAGATTTTGGTGAATCGCGGAGAGACTCTTGATATTTCCGCTTGGAATTCGCGTTCACGGTGGGACTGCGGTTCAACCTTCGCAAATACCCAGTATGCCTGATCTGACGGATTCTGAAGCGTTGAAGGCAGCCCCGATGCTCGCCGGAAATGCACGATGAACAACCGGTGACATGGAGTGCGGGGACAGCGCAATATTACTTGGAGATCTAGCGGATAGCCTGTTCCGGGGCCATAACAGGCCGTATTGTGAACCACCAGAGGTTCGATCGCGTGATGGCAGATCGGACAGACCTCCGGACCTTCAACTCGAACATTGGCGGGTGAAGGACCGCTGACGACGCTAGCCGCTTGAGTGGTTATCACCATATTACTTTCCCTTTTTGCCTTGTCCTTTTGCCACCGCGCCGCGGCTGCCTTCATTGCCAGCTCCCTCCGTTGGTTCGGCGTGAGGGGGGGCTGCCATTGCACACCTGGCAGCCTTCCTCAACGCTTCTTCTTGGCCATAGGAGGATTCACTAGCGCTGCATCCACCGAAAGGCTGTTGGGTTCATCGAATCGCTGTATTCCAATCTTTTGCACAAAACTAATGGCGGCAGGCAGAATTATTCTGCTATCCGGTCCCACTGGCACGTTTGCACCCTTCAGTCCAAATTCGATGTATATACCCCAGAACCCTTCGTGGATGCCGAGGTTTTTCACCAGAATCTCCGCGAGTTCCGTGTGTTCGAAAACGTAATTCTTTGTTTCAGGCATCAGCTCGCGCTCCTACTGTTGTGCAACCTGTAGAGCTGTGGAAGAACGTGCCGTGAGTCGATAGCCCTCCATGGACCGTGTGGTGCACAGTCCAAGGACTATTCCAGTAATCGCAGTTCGAACCAGTCGCCCATGCACCGTAATAGATTCCGTAAGGTAAGGCAACCGTCATCGTTGCCGCATGCTGAGATTGCGCGGCATCTAAATCCCATGCGTCATGTGGTCTGCCAGAACGCTCCCAGCATGCAGTAAAGACCTCAGAAGCGATCGGGCCGGCTTTGTTTTGTGAGTCTCCATCGTCGTACGCGACTATTGCAGCTTTGATCCCGAGCGCCCTTGAGTACTTTGCGATCGTTCGTAGCGTGAGGTTCTGAGGGTTATTCAAGAGCTTCGAGACAGCGCCCTCAGAGATTTTAAGCTTCCGCGCCAGCAGACTCTGGCTTATCGAATGATCGTCCATCCTCTGCTCGATCTGAGCAATGAAATCGAACGCCAGCCTATGGGCAAAGGCGTCGCTGCTTTCTTCGGTCCAATGCTGGTCCTGCTGTTCCGCCGCCGGTACCATGAACGTTTTCCCCTAATCTGAAAATGCCAATCTTACTGCCCGGATAACATTCGGGCTTACCCTTAGCCTATTTATGTAGTCCAACTCCGAGAAATCCGTCTCGTCTTTTTTCTGTGAATGCAATACGAGGATGCATGCCTGAAACGCCTGATTTGTCAGGGGCTTTGGATGAAATAAGAAGCCGTAGAGACGATGGTTGGCTCCAGCCTGCTTCCATTTGAAAACAAAGCAGTGCTTGTAAGCCTCGTTGTTGGGCCATCCGTGGAAATACCTGTCGAACCTATATCCGCTCAACCAAAGATCAATTCTGCCGCGCAAGTCGCGCCTGCTCTTTTCCTTGAGCGTTTGAAAAGTCCTTTTCGCATCAACTCGTTTCTCTTCTGCGCATTCAAGAAAAGCGATTCCGCGATGCGAGTTGAGTCCAACGCCCTCGACCAGGGTCACCGAATACGACATGAGCAGAGCTGCGGCCCACCAGTTTTAAAGTTAGCCTACATGTCAACCATCAGTCAAGTGGGGAAATTATCTATACCCACAGGTATAGTACCATATCCACCAGTGCTTCTCAAACTTGGCATTCCGATCGTCAGCGAAAAACAGACCACAGCGAACTTCCTTGAGCACTGGCTGAAACAGGTGGTAACGCCGCGGGTGCGTCCGAAGACGCTCCGCACGTATTCGGACCATATCAAAATCCACATCGCGCCAGCGCTCGGCGAGATTCCGCTCGGGAAACTCTCACCGCAAAAACGTCCGAGAGTTTTTAAACGCGAAGCTTGAAGCGAAACTCCACCCACGCACGGTGAAGCACCTGCTGATTACGCTCCGCGCCGCTCTCGCCGTTGCCGTGAAGGATGGCCAGATCCCGCGCAATGTAGCCACTCTCGTAGATCCTCCACGGATACCGAGACAGGAAGTCCAGACGTTCAATCCGGAGCAAGCCCGCGCCTTCCTGGAAGCCGCACGGACCAGCCGTTTTGAAGCAGCCTACACCGGCGCCGTCGCGGTCGGAATGCGCCAGGGGGAGATTCTGGGCTTGCAGTGGCCGGAATTGGATCTGGAGTCCGGCCGGCTGACAGTTCGGGCCGCCCTTCAACGCGTGGACAAAAGCTCGTACAGGTTGAGCCGAAGTCGCCCAAGAGCCGGCGCCCGATCCTGCTGCCCGCCGCATGCGTGGCTTCCTTCGCCCGGCGCAAGGCGGATCAGGACCTTGAAAGAAAGTGGGCGGGGGCGAGGTGGCAAGAAACAGGCTATGTATTCACTACCAGGATCGGCACGCCGATGGACGCCCGCGACCTGTTGAGGGACTACTACGCCATCACACGGCCGAAGCCGAAGAAGGGCGAGCAGCCCCCAAAACTGCCGTTTCCGGCCATTCGGTTCCATGATCTCCGGCACAGTGCCGCGACGCTTCTGTTGGCCCAGGGAGTCAGCGCGCGATAAATTACAGAGCTCCTGGGACATTCCCGTGTCTCCTTTACCATGGAGACCTACGCTCATGTCTTGCCCGAAGTGCAGAGGCAGACCGCTGCGACGATGGACGAGATTCTTGGGCCTAAGTCGCCCGTTGCTACCAGGGTTGCTACCAGACCGGTTTCAGGAAGGGTGGTTTGACCCGTAAGCTATTGATTTTATGGTGGCCCCGCACAGGCTCGAACTGTGGACCTTCGGTGTGTAAAACCGACGCTCTGACCAACTGAGCTACAGGGCCGCACGATCAGTTTACCATCCTGTGAGTTGGCTCTGCCGCCGGCGCTAATTCAGAAAAGCACGCGTCAGGAATACGGCGGCTTCCTGCCGGGTCAGCAGCCGGTCGGGGCAGTAAGACGTCACCGTGCATCCCGCGGTAATGCCCAGCTCCGAGAGTTTTTGGACGAACGGAAAACTGCTGTCGCCCGCCGGCACATCGGTAAAATACGGCGTCGCCGGAAACGTGAAGTTGTCCCCGAACAGGGATCCGAGTTTGCTCCGGACAATCAGAGTCGCGGCCGCCGATCGGGTCACCGGATCCTCCGGGCAGTACGCCGTCGCGCTGCATCCCTCGGTGACGCCGAGGTCGCGCAACTTCTGGACAAATGAAAAAAACGGATCCGTAGCAGGCACGTCGGTAAAATACGGCGCGGTGGTATAGGTGAAGGTGCTGCCGAACATCGACCGGATCAGCAGGGCCGCCATCTGGTTCCGAGTGACCACGTCGCCGGGGCAGAACCTGGCTGGTGTCACCGAACAACCCGACGTGATCTCCCACAGGCCGAGGACATTGATGTAATCCGCAAACGAAGAAGTGGCATCCACGTCGCTGAATGCCTGGGTGGTGACCCAGGGAAAGTAGCCGGCCCACGTCCCCCACTGGCCGAAACCGCCCACCGAGGGCTTGGCGTATTCGCCGGAGGTCCAGAGGCCGCCATTGAGCGGGTCCACGGCTCCGCCGAAATAGTCGCCATAAGCTTGTTTGTCCAAGGGGCCACCAAGATAGAAATAGTCTTCCCCGGCCTTGAGCCGGGAAATGCCGGCATAGGTCAAGGAACCATCGGCGGCCGTAGTGGCGCCGGTAATCAGGTTCGTGAACTGCGCTCCTGGCGCCGTAGTTGCCGGAACATCGAAAGCCGGGTAGAACGAATTCGTGTTCAACAGCCGCGCTTGCGAACTCAGAGTCATGGTGGACGTGTTAATCAAGTCGTACGTCACGGTCGTGGCCGCATCGGGGTACCCGGTATCCCCAGCCGTGTAGATAAACCCGCCGCGGTAGACAGCCTTCAACATTCTGGCATCGCCCGCGTCGATAGTCGCAGAGCCACCGAGTTGCCTTGCGTAAGCGGGCACGGTGTACGAAATCAACCCGGCGATGGTAGAGCACGTCAGTGACAGCGTGGCCGCCAGGGGATCGTTGATCTTCCAGACCGTAAGGTAAGTGGCAGGCAGCTTATCAGTCGTATTGACGAACAGTGCCGTGTTTACACCGGCCGGAACACCGCGCTGCTGGACCGGATCTATAGAGGATGCTATTGATCCGTCGGCATTCTGCATGTTGTAGGCGTCGGTGAAACTCAAAGTGGTGGTGGATGGATTGTAAAGTTCGGATTTCTTGAGAACGCGGATCTTTGCGTATTGAAACTGCGTCGGGCTGAACATGTTGCCGGCGAGATATACCGCGGCGTTGTCGTAGCTCAGCCTCCAGAAGTCCGCCCAGGTGGCGCCCGTAGGGTCGGTAGCCGGATTCAGTGCCCAGATTTTCCATCCGCTGTCGAATGTCGCGCCATTGGAGACCGACAGCAGAAGAAACGAGGTGCGGAGATCGGGGAGCGTTCGGCTGGCCGCCAGAAACAGAAAGCGGCCGTGCAGTTGATCGTACCGGACGAGGGGATCGAATATTTGACAATGGCCGAGATCTTCCGGGCAAATGGTGGGGATCAGCGGAGCAAACCAATCCTGAAACGCCACCTGCTTCACCGGAGTGCCTGCCCGTGTGAATTGCGCGATGACTCCGAGCGCGGAAGTGCCTGGCAAACCGTTGGCGACCATGAGCACGTCGGAAGGTCCGACGGCGATATCAGGAGACGGTTGGGCGAGGTTGGAGATCTGCTGTACGCCCTGCCAACTGAACGTAGGCGTCTGAGCGACTGGGGTGCTGGCCGCCGGTGCCCGAGGGATCACCGGCGCAGGCACGATCTGAACACTGGGCGGCGATGAAAAGCTGGATCTGGCGTATGGTGCGATCGCGGCGTGCTGGGCCGCATATTGGTCTGGGGGGACGGTCGGCATGAACGGAAGAGTGAATGCCGGCTGCGAGGCCGGGGCTGCGGGCGCTTTCGCCGCCGGACTCAGCGGGTTGTAGGTGGCGAATGTCGAGGTTTTGCCCGAGTTGGTGCCAGGCTGAGGGCACTGGGCGAGCAAGATGGCAACCTGGGCCGAAGCGAGCAAAACCACCAGCGCCAACCCCTTCACCCGCCAGGAGAATGGAAAAGCTGTCCCGGCTCTTTTTGTCCTTTTCATGAGCGTGCGAGAGACCATTCTAACGTGACGGAAATACTTGTGCTCTGTTGACACCCCCTCTGCCACCTGCTTAACTATAGTTAAGCTCGACATGGCGACGCCCGGACAACTCAGCCGCTCCCTCGCCGACGTGCATTCCAGCGTCGATATCGCTCACCTTTCCGTCTGGCGCCGCATGTTCGCCTTCGCCGGTCCGGCATACCTCGTCAGTGTCGGCTACATGGATCCCGGCAACTGGGCCACCGATCTCGAAGGCGGCGCGCGCTTCGGCTACCAGTTGATTTGGGTGCTGGTCATGTCCAACGCCATGGCCATCCTGCTCCAGACTCTCAGCGCCCGCCTCGGCATCGTCTCCGGCCGCGACCTCGCCCAGGCCTGCCGCGAAACTTACCCGCGGCCCATCAGCATGGCCCTCTGGGGACTCTGCGAAATCGCCATCGCCGCCTGCGACCTGGCCGAGGTCCTCGGCGCCGCCATCGGCCTCAACCTTCTGTTCCACATCCCCCTGCTCATCGGTGTGCTGGTCACCGCGGCCGACACCCTGCTCCTGCTCTGGTTCCAGAGCTTCGGCATCCGCACCATAGAAGCCTTCGTGCTGGCCCTCATCACCGTCATCGCCGCCTGCTTCTGCGTCGAGATTTTCTGGGCCAAGCCGTCGCCCGTCGAGATGCTCACCGCCTTCGCTCCCCACTTGAACCGCCAGAGCCTCTACGTGGCCATCGGCATCCTCGGCGCCACCGTCATGCCGCACAATCTCTACCTGCATTCGGCCCTGGTGCAGACGCGCGACATCGGCCGCTCCGAACCGGCCAAGCGCGCCGCATGCCATTACAACCTGATCGACTCGGTGGTGGCGCTCAATGGCGCGATGTTTGTCAACGCGGCCATCCTCATCCTCGCCGCGGCGGTTTTCTTCAAGCGCGGGATCGTGGTCACCGAAATCCAACAGGCCCAGGCGCTCCTCACGCCCCTGGTGGGCGCCAGCCTCGCGGGCGTGATTTTCGCCGTCGCCCTGCTCTGTTCCGGGCAATCTTCCACCCTCACGGGAACCATGGCTGGTCAAGTAGTTATGGAAGGTTTCTTAAACTTTCGCATGACCCCCTGGATGCGCCGCCTGATCACCCGTACGCTGGCCATCATCCCCGCCGCGCTCACCATCTGGATCTCCGGCGAGCAGTCCACCTTCCGGCTACTGATCCTCAGCCAGGTCATCCTGAGCATGCAGTTGCCGTTCGCCATCATCCCCCTCATCCACTTCACCAACGACCGGATGCGCATGGGCAAGTTCGCCAACGCCGCGTGGGTCCGGATGCTCGCCTGGGTCGCCGCCGCCGTCATCGTCGGGCTTAACGTGCGCCTCGCGGCCATGGCCATCGCCGACTGGCTGGCCACCTCCGGAAAGTGGCACACCGTGGTCTGGCTTGCGACGGTTCCCACCAGCCTGGTGCTTTTCTGCCTGCTGTCCTGGATTACCATGGAGCCCATGATCAGCCGGTGGACTCGCAGGTACGGCCGCGCCCCTGTGGCCCTGCCCGAAATGGCCGGTGCGGCGGCGGAACCGGCCCCCATCTACCGGCGTATCCTGGTGCCGCTCGACCACACCGTTCTGGACCGCCTCGCCATCAGCCACGCCACCGCCATGGCTCACCTCCACGGCGCCAAGCTCTTTCTGCTCCACGTGGAAGAAGGCGTCACCAGCCAGGTATACGGCCCGGAATCCTCCACCGCCGAGGTCGAAGCCGGCGGGCAGTACCTGGAGCGCATCGCGCAATCCGTCCGGGATCAAGGACTTGCAGTCGAAACTTCAATCTCTCATTCACCTTCTCCCCGCAAGGAAATCGTGCGCTACGCCGGCCTGGTCAAACCCGATCTCGTCATCATGGGCGCGCATGGACACGGAGGCCTCAAAGACCTCATCTTTGGCACCACCATCGACCCGGTCCGCCATGACATAAATGTGCCGATGCTGATAGTCAGACCGGGGAAGACCTGAGCCGGTGGGACATGGTGTCTCAACCTTGTGTCGCAGCAACCCAAGTTCAGCTCGAAAATGCGCCGTAAGTAACTGTGTAATGAACGGAACCGGCCTTGGAATCAGAGGTGCTACTCCGATTGGCGTGAAGCGCTGCTTACTCGTCGCGCTAGTGTCCACTTCCTGCATGTTGCCGCTCCAGTGCGCCACTCTGGAGCGGCTGTCCCTGAACGACATGATTTCTCAATCCACCTCCGTCGTCCGGGGCACGGTCACCGGCTCGTACGCGGCGTTTTCCGGTCCGGTCATCTATACCCACTACACCATCCAGGTTTCCGAGCGGCTGAAGGGCGCGGCAGGCGCGGCCGGCGCGGGAAGCACGGTGGATGTGGTCGTGCCTGGCGGCACGGTCGCCAACCTCCGCCAGTCGTTTGCCGGAACCCCTACGTTTCTGCCCGGCGACGAATACGTCTTTTTCCTGTGGACCAGCCGGGCGGGCCTCACCCAGGTGATGGGCTTGACGCAGGGTCTCTTTTCGGTCGCCGAGGACGGCACGGCCGACCCGCTGGCGACGCGCAGCGCCAGCCACGAGCTGATGCTGGACCAAAAGACCGGCCGGCCGGTGAAGGACCAGACCCTGACTATGCGGCTGAGCGATTTGCGGTCGCGGATCGCGGGGGCGAAATGACCCGTCGCACCCGGAGCATTCGCTGCGGTATGCTCATCGCCGCCGCGGCGTTCCTCCTGGCCCTGCCCACCCAGGCGTATTACCAATATGTCCATTTCGCCGGCCGCACCGGTCCCTTCACGCCGATCTACGAGAAGTTCGACCTCAACGCCCTGCCGAACAAAACGGTGACGTTCTTCGTCAGCGACCAAAGCCCCACCGCCTACGCTCCCAACGACAGTCTCGGATCGGTGCTGAGCCAGGTGAAGCAGGCGCTGGCGACCTGGAACGGGGTGGCCAGCTCGGACCTGCGGGTGGCGTTCGGCGGCATCGAAAACCAGAACCAGCTGATTTCCAACACGCCGGGCGGCAATGTGATTTTCATCGACCTTCCGCCCGGGGTGATCGGCTTGGGCGGGCCCACCACGTCCACCACGTCGAATGGCAGCTTCTTTCCCATCACCTACTCCACCGTCATGCTGTCCCGCGATACCAACCAGGGCGCGGGGGCGAGCTATCTGGAAGCTTTCTTCACCACCGCCGTTCACGAAGTCGGACACGCCCTGGGGCTCCAGCACACCTGGACCGGCAGCGCGATGTCTCAGGCGGTGGTTCGCAATACCTCTCGTGCACGGCCGTTGGACGCGGATGACATCGCCGGGCTTTCCGTGCTGTACGGGAAGCCCGGTTGGGCAGCCGGTTTTGGGTCGATGTCCGGAAGGGTGACGTACGCCAACGGCCAGCCGGTGGCGCTGGCCTCGGTGGTGGCCATCGCGCCCAGCGGTTCGGCCATCAGCTCCCTGACCAACCCGGATGGCACCTACCAGATCCAGGGCCTGCCTGCCAACCAGTCTTACCTGGTTTACGTCCATCCGCTTCCGCCCGACGCCATTGCCAGTGGGGAAGGATTGCGGCGCCCCGTGGACCAGAACATGGTGCCCATCGATCCTTCCGCCAGCGCATTCCAGACGCTCTTCTTCGGCTCCCCGATGACCGACGATCCGCAACGCGCGCAGTCCATCCTGATCACCGCCGGATCCATCGTGAATGGCGTGAACTTCGCCGTGCCGCAGCGCGCCGCGGTGCCGACCTACGACGTGGTCACCTACTACGAGCTCGATACCGCGGCCCGCAAGTACGTGCCGGCCAGCAGCCCCACCACGGTGATGGGCTATCCCGCATTCATCAGTACCACGCAGGTTCCGGCCCTGGTGATCGCACAGGCCGCCGCTCCCGCGGTACTGCCGAATCCGGTGTCGATGACCATTCTGGGCGGCTTTGCCCCCGCGCCGTTCAACGCCCCGACCTGGCCGACGGTCTGGCCTTATTCTCCCGGCGTGCTGGACGCCTATTTCTTCGTGCCGGTCGGTGCGGGGACCGGGCCGCGGCACCTGGTGATCACCTTCGCCAACGACATGTACGTGCTGCCGAACGGCGTGGTCGTGGTGCAGAAAGGGCCGCCGCAGGTGAATTCGGTGACGCCCAACCCGGATGGCTCGGTCACCGTCGCGGGCGCCGGTTTCACGGCGGACAGCAGCGTCTACTTCGATGGCCTGAAGGCCACCGTGACGGTGCCGTTCAGCGGCTCGGATGCATCCGGATCGATCACCGTCGTACCGCCGCCGGGAGCCCCCGGCCAGACCTCCACCATCACGGTCTACAACAGCGACGGACAGAACTCCATGATCCTGCAGGACGACGATCCGCCGGTCTACAACTATCCGGCGGCCCCCGCGCCGCAGATCAACACAGTTAGCGTTACGTCATTGCCCGCCAACTCTTCAGCGGCCATCGACATCACCACGTCGAACACGAATCTGGTGGACGGTCAGGTGACGGTGGGATTCGGTTCCGATGACGTAACGGTGCGCCGCGTTTGGGTGCTGAGCCCGACCCACCTTGTCGCAAACGTGGTGGTAGCACCCAACGCGGCGTTGGCAGCCACCGAGATCAGCGTCATCTCGGGATTCCAGGTTGTCTGGCAGCCCGGGGCGTTTCAGACGCAGCCCGCGCGCGCCGGGTTCCCTTTCCTCGCCCTGCCGGTGGTCAACGCCGATCCCAGCCAGTCCACCATCTACCCCGGCGCCATCGCCAGCATCTACGGGCAGAATCTCGCATTGTCGCCCACCAGTGCCCAGGTGACCCTGAATGACGTCCCCGTGCAGCTCCAGTTCGTCAGCGCCGGCCAGATCAATTTCGTGATCCCCGCCGCCGGAATTCCGGTCGGCCCGGCGACGCTCAAATTGAACAACGGCGCCGTCAGCGCCTTTCCGGTGATGGTGCAGATCGACAGCCCGCCGCCGGCGATCGTGGCGATTACCAACCAGTCGAACCAGCCCTTGGCCGGCAACTCCGTTGGCGTGAATGACGTCCTCAATCTGTACGTGACCGGTCTCGATCCCGCCGTCGTGGGCAATTCGGGCCGCTTGCAGGTGACCATCTCCGGAGTCGGCGTTCCGGTTCTGCAAGTCCTCCCGGCGGCCAATGGACAGATCCAGATCCAGATTGTTGTCACTCAGTCCTATGGCGGCGCCCAAGTGCCCCTGCTCGTCTGGGAAGATGGATCGGCCAGCCAGTCCGCGACCCTTGCGGTCCGGTAGCTGACCGCCCGTCGCGCGCCCGCGCCCTTCCGCCCCCCGAGCCTGAACCCGTTATCGAGCCGCGAACGTCAGTGAGCGGTCCCCCCTCTCCCTACTGGACACCGGCAGATGCCTGTCCTACTCTGATCAGAGGAGATAATGCATGAAAACCAAACTGATCGTAGCCGCGTTGCTGTTCGCCGGATTCGCCCTGCCGGCCGGGGATCCGCCGGGCTTTCTCATGTGGAAATCGGCGGAGTTGAAAGCCTTCACCAAGAGCCTGGCGCCCAAGGTGGACGCCCTGAAAGTGGCTACCCAGCAACTGGGCGGCTTCGGCAACTATTCCTTCATGGTGGCTCACCGCGAGGGGTCTGGCCAGGCCGAATACCACGCAACGCAGGCGGACGTCATGGTGATTGAGAGCGGCGCGGGCACCCTGGTCTACGGCGGCAGCATGGTGGACGGCAAGACCACGGCTCCCAACGAAATCCGCGCGGCCTCGATCAGTGGCGGAATGGAAAAGACGGTCGGCCCCGGAGACATCATCACGGTTCCCCCAAAAACGGCCCACCAGATGAAGGTCGCCGCGGGAAAAGAGATCACTTACTTCGTGGTGAAGGTCACTCAGTAGGCGGTGGAGGCGCTATACTGGCCCAGATGCCCAAACAAACTTCAGATCCCCTTCTGCTCAAGGCCGCACTAATCGGCTTGGAACATATGCGCGAGGAGGTCGAGACACAGATTGCCGCGCTCCAACTCCGATTGGGAGCCGCTACTGACTCCGCAAGCGCTGAGCCCGCTCGAAAGGCGGGCCGCCCTCGAAAGCGGAGAAGGAAAATGAGTGCCGCCGGAAAAGCCCGGATCATCGCCGCCTTGAAAAAACGTTGGGCGGAGTACCACAAGGCCACGGAACAGGCCAAACCGGCCGCGAAAGCCAAGGCCAGGGGCCCGAAGAAGGCGGCGGCAAAAAAGGCATCCGCCCCAAAGCCCGCCACGCCGCCCCCGGCAGCGTAATCGGCGCTCGCACCACCCCCTTGACCGCGCTCGCGCCGTCGAGGTGTCTCTACTTCTTAGTCGCCTTCGGATCTTTCGTCTCTTTGGTTTTATCGTCCGGCAGCGGCGGTATCTCGTCGGTGTCGAACTTGATGTCCGACGAAGTCGAGTACTTGCGGTACAGCCGAAACTCGGTGTCGTTGCGCGTCATGTAGTCGTCGGCCGACATGATGACTTCGGCTTTCAGCGGCAGCAGGAAGTTGTGGCCCGAAATGTCCGAGTAGTCGTAGTCCAGCACCGTGTCCGCGCGCCTCACCGGGAACGAGGCCGGAATGTTCTCCGCTTCCAGCGTGACGCGCGTCACTTCCCGAGTCTCCCGATCGACGTAAACCAGGCCGTGGTAGGCCGGCACGATGTCCATGCGCCGGTCGTAAGTGATGTGCCACTGCGACCGCGACTGCGCCACGTGGTACGAGAACGCCATCGTGCGGCGGCCGCGCAGCGTGGCCCAGTGGTCCCACTCGAAGTGCGCTTCCGTGTTGGGCTCGAAGATCTCCCGCATCATGCTGCCGAAGTCGCCGCTGGCCGTCGCCCCGCCCAGCGTCTTGTAGTCCTGGTTGGTCACCGAGTTGTTCACCAGGATCAGCTTGTATTCTTCCTTCTGCTCGAAGTAACTCAGCCGGATCTGCAAAGTGTCCAGCGCCATCCAGGAGGGCTGGCTGCCGGGGCTGCCGCCGTATCTCGTGCCGGGGAGCGGCGCCGCGTAGCGGCGGGTCACCTGCGTGCAGATGAAGTCGGGCAGGTTCTTGCTGTAGTCCAGCGCATATCTGCGGACATGATCGATGATGGCGGCCTGCTCTTCCGAGCTGGGCGGCGGAATGGGCGCGGGCTTCGGTTCGGGAAGCACCATCTTCGCGCCCGCCAGCGTCTGCGTGCGATCGCGCAGCGCCTGGAGCGCTTGCAGGGTCTTCGGTCCGATCTTCCCCGCGCCCTGCAGATCCTCGATGACGCGGTCGTCGAGCCGTTCCGTGAGCTTGACCCTGGCGAGGTAACCGGCTACCTCGCGATCGGTCATCTTCCCCTCGGCGATGATCTTCTGGGAAGACTCCACGAAGGCCACCAGCTTTTCCACCGTCAGGGTCTGGCCCGCGGCGGCCAGACAAACCGCGAAAAAGGCGCCCAGAATGCGGTAACCCATATCCACATTCTCTCATGGGTGCGGATTCCCCCCGGGCCGCGCTTCGTCGGCCCACGGTCTGCCGATCCACTCCGCCAGCCTCCGGGCCAGCTCGTACTTGCGGATCGTGCCCTTGGCGGCGCGCTGATACCAGCCCTCGTAAGCTTGATCGTGAGTGATATAAGTCCACACCGCGCCGCGGTCCGTCGGGTCCGTTCCGCCATCTTTGGCTTCCGCCAGCCGCCGCGCGATTTCGCCGTCGAGACTGGCTTCCAGCTCCTGGAACCACTGGTCTACCCGGGTCAGAAACTCGTGCAGAGGATCGCGTCCGCCCCACGAGACGAACACCACTCCGCTCCGCAGCTCGGCCACCTCGAACAGGTGCCGCGACCACAGATCGTCGATGGTCCGCAGCGTCACCACCCGCTCCAGCTCCGAGGCGCAAGCCTTCTCGCCGGTAAGGACCGCCTGCCGCAGCGCCTGCAACTTCATGCGCTGTCCTTCCACCGCGGATTCGTACTTCTCGAGGAACAGCCGGATTTCCAGGTTCTGGCCCTCCGCCATCCTCTGCACTTCCGCCGGACTGCTGCCGCCGTACTTCACCACCAGCGGGTCTTCGTAGGAAACGAAGAAGCGCGACTCGCCCGGATCGCCCTGGCGTCCGGCGCGCCCGCGCAATTGATTGTCGATGCGCCGGCTCTCGTGCCGGTTGGTGCCGATCACGTACAGCCCGCCCAATGCGGCCACGCCTTCGCCCAGGCGGATGTCCGTGCCGCGCCCGGCCATGTTGGTCGAAATGGTGATGGCGTTGCGCTCGCCGGCCCGCGCGATGATGGCCGCTTCGGCTTCGTCCTGCCGCGCGTTCAGCACCTGGTGCGGCAGGTCCCCCAGCAAGGCGCTGAGCCGCTCCGATTCTTCCACGCTCGCGGTGCCCACCAGGACGGGCTGTCCGGTCGAGTGCGCGCGATGGATCTCGTCGATCACCGCGCGCTCTTTTTCCGCCTTGGTGGGGCACAGCACGTACGGATGATCGGCGCGGATCATGGGGCGGTTGGTGGGGATGACCTCCACTTCGAGGCCGTACACTTTGCGGAACTCTTCCGCCTGGGACGCCGCCGTGCCGGTCATGCCGCAGACTTCCGGGTACAGCGCCACCAGGTTCTGCAGCGTGATGGATCCCAGGATGGTGCCGTTCCGCCGCGCGGCCACCCGCTCCTTGA
This sequence comes from Bryobacteraceae bacterium, assembly GCA_035638575.1. GTDB lineage: Bacteria > Acidobacteriota > Terriglobia > Bryobacterales > Bryobacteraceae > DASQZT01. The sequence continues at coordinate 77,061 of DASQZT010000085.1, read as the reverse complement.
CTTCGAGCGCCGTGTGCAAGCCCGCCGGCCAGCGCCGGTTCTGCACCACCCTGCCCTTCCACTCGTCCACCGATTCCACCGCGCCGTTCTTGACGATGTAATCCACGTCGCGGCGCAGCAGCGAGTGCGCGTGCAGAGCGTTCTGGAGCGCGGCCAGCAAAGGTAGGTTGGACGGTTCATACAGGTTCCCGCACCCCAGAAGCTCTTCGGCGCGCCGTGTCCCCGCATCGGTCAGGGTGACATTGCGGCCGCTTTCCTGGATGATGAAGTCACTCCCGGAGTGCAACTGGCGGACCGTGGAGTCGGCGCGTAAGGTGAAAGTCTCCTCGTCGTCCCCGCCGCCCGCGATCACCAGCGGAATGCGGGCTTCGTCGATCAGAATGGAATCCGCTTCGTCGATGATGGCCGCGGCGAACGGCCGGTGAACCTGCTGATCGGCGTGGAACGCCATCTGGTCGCGCAGGTAATCGAAACCCACCTCGTTGCCGGTGGCATAAGTGATGTCCGCCCGGTACGCCGCCTGCCGCTCCGCCACGGTCATGCCCTGCTGAATCGTGCCCACCGAGAAGCCCAGCAGCCGGTAGATATCGCCCATCCACTTGGCGTCGCGGCGCGCCAGGTAATCGTTGGCCGTCATGACGTGAACGCCGCGCCCTTTGCGCGCGTACCAGATAGCCGCCGGCACGGCCGCCAGCGTCTTGCCTTCGCCCGTTTGCATCTCGGCAATCCGGCCGGCTGCCATGGCCAGCGCGCCGCGCAATTGTACGTCGAACATTTCCAGTTTGAGGACCCGCGCCGCGGCCACCGCCGCGATCGCAAGCGTCTCCTCGAGGGTTTCCGCCGACTGGCAGGCCGCGCGCAGTTCCGCGTCGCTATAGCGCCTGAGCGCCTGGCGGGCATCGTTGATTTTCTGAATTGTTCCGGCAGACTTGTCGCCGCTGCCGGTAAGACCGGTAAAAAACGAGACCAAGGATTGCATTTCACACCTCGTGGCACAGGCTTTCGACCCGTGTGGAGCAGGCTTCAGCCTGCGGGGTGCCGTGCCGCCCGGCGGAGCCATAAGTGCGCGCGCCACACTGCCAATACCGTCTGGGTTTTAGCCTTGGATCGGAGGAGGACGCTGGAAGAGGTCGAAAAGCGGTATACGTCCGGCGAGTCGCGAGCGGTACTCAACGCCGCCGGTTGCCGCCGGCCTGCGATGAAGTCGCACCCGGTTCGACACGCGGCTCGGTTCGGCCTTCTCCCTGAGGATCCAGATGATGGCCGAGGAATCGCGCCCCGCGGCGATGCGCGAGACAGGCGCCGCGGCCAACCCGCCGAGGGCGAGCAGCAGAGCGAAAATCGCGGTGAGGCGCCGCTGCATTCACCTTGAGTGTAGCACCGCCGTCTACCGGTAAGTCTTATCGTCCAGGCGGCTCACATCGATGTAGTCCGGCAGCACCCCTATGGTCATCACCGCGAACGTGTACACGTTGGTCTCGGGCTCCAGGTGCCCGGCGAAGCCCTTGTCCGGCGTGGCCAGCGAGATGTGCGCGTGCACCCGGCCGTTCATGATGAAGCCGCTCATCCCCACGATGTCCGCGGGCGCCGTCGGGTTCTTCACGATGGTGTCCTTCGACGGAAAGGTCCGGCTGACCACCTGGTGAATCTCCCAGTTGCGCACGGAACCGAACGCCGAGAGAATCACCGCATTCTTGACGTGGTGCAGCTTGACCATCTGCTCGATCCCGGCCAGCAGGTTGGCCTGGTATTTGAAGCGCAGCACCAGGATGCGTTCCACGCGCGTGTCGACGGCGTAGACGTCCGGCACGCCGGCGCTGTTCGGTTGGTTGTCGGTCGGGGTGGGAGAGCTGATGTCGCGCCGGGTTTCCTGGGCCAAGGCAAGCGACAGGCACGCCGCAATCAGTACGGTTCTTCGCATGAGGAAACTATAGCAGTCCGCAGGCGCCGCCGCCCTCAAGGCGCATCCACCACCTGTCCCGCGTAATGCACCCTCACCCGCCGTGCGGCCGCGCGTCCCACCACCGCCGCCAACTGGTCTTCCGACGCCGCCCTCACCAGCTCCGAGCTGCCGAACTCCTTCAGCAGCCGCTGCACGGTCTTCTTCCCCACGCCCTGGATCGCGTCCAGCTCGCTGGTGAGCTGGAGCGCGTTCCGCCGCGAGCGGTGGAACGTCACGGCGAAGCGGTGCGCCTCGTCGCGGATCGATTGCACCAGGTGCAGGATCGGCGAGAACCGGTCCAGCACCACCGGCTCGTCCTCCTGGCCGTACACGTAGATGATCTCCTCGCGCTTGGCGATGGAAGCCAGCGGCTGGTCGCTGATGCCCAGCCCCTCCAGCGATTCCGCGGCGGCGTGCAACTGGCCCAGGCCGCCATCGATCAGCACCAGCCCGGGCATGGGCCGGCCCTCTTCCCGCAGGCGCGCGTAGCGCCGCGCCACCACCTCGCGCATGCTCGCGAAATCGTCGTTGCCGATCACCGTGCGGATGATGAACTTGCGGTAGTCCGCCTTCTTCATCCGGCCCTCTTCCCACACCACCATGCTGGCCACCTTGTCGGTGCCCTGAATGTGCGAGATGTCGAAGCATTCGATGCGCGCCGGCGGCCCGGGCAGGTTGAGGGCGTCCTGCAGCGCCTCCTGGATGGCGCGCGAGGAAGGCTTCAGCACGCGAAACCGCCCATCGAAGCTGTGCTTCGCGTTAGTCTGGACCAGGTCGAGCAGCGCCTTCTTCTGCCCGCGCTGCGGCGTACGGATCTCCACGTGGCGGGCCTTCTTTTCCCGCAGCAGTTCCTCCAGGGCTTCGCGATCCTCGAAGTCCACCGGGACGTGAATCTCCGACGGTATGTACTGCTGGTCCAGGTAAAGTTGCTTCAACAGCGAGGAGAAGAACAGCGGCTCGTCGAACTCCTCCTGGTCCTCCCAGAAGAACTCGCGCCGGTCCACGATCTGCCCGTTGCGCAGGTGGAACAGGTTCAGCGCCACCAGCGGCGGCTCGGCGTAGCACGCGAAGATGTCGATGTCGTCGCCCTTGGCCGCGGCCATTTTCTGCCGCTCGTCGATCTCTTCCACGGTGGTGAGCAGATCGCGCAGCGAGGCGGCCTCCTCGAAACGCGTGGCCGCCGAGGCCTCCTCCATGCGCGCGCGCAACCCCCGCGCCAGGTCGGAATGGCGGCCTTCCAGGAAGAGCTTCACGTCGCGCACCGCGGCGCCGTACGCCTCGTCGGTGGTCAGTCCCTCCACGCAGGGTCCCAGGCATCGGTGAATGTGGTATTGCAGGCAGGGCTTGGGATGGAATCGCGTGAGATCGATCTTGCACGACGGCACCAGGAAACTGCGGTGGATGAAATGCACCAGCCGGTGCGCCAGGTTCGCCGGAAAGTAAGGGCCGTAGTAAGTGGAGCCGTCCTTGCGCAGCCGGCGCGTCACATAGACCCGCGGGTATTTTTCGCCGGTCAGCTTGATGTACGGATAGGTCTTGTCGTCGCGCAGCAGGATGTTGAATCGCGGCTGGTACTGCTTGATGAGATTGTTCTCCAGCGCCAGCGCCTCTTTTTCGTTGTCCACCAGGATGTAGTCGATATCGCGCGCTTCGGAGATCAGCGTTCCGGTCTTGGTGTCGGCCAGCTTGTCGTCGGAGAAGTAGCTGCGGACGCGGTGGCGCAGGATCTTGGCCTTGCCCACGTAGATCACGCGGCCGCCGGCGTCTTTGTACAGATACACGCCAGGCTCCAGTGGGAGCGTGCCTACCTTTTCACGGAGTTCCATGGAGGGGCAATCTGTACCTTGATTATAGCTTCCAGCGGGACGCGCCCCGGTCCGCCCGGCGCCCCCCGCGCTAAAATAAATTCATGTCCCGCTGGATTCCGCTCCTGCTGGTGGCTTCCACTATCCCGCTCCGTTCGCAGCAGCAACCCCCACCGCCCGACAAGCCGGCTGGTGAGTTGCAGCGGCAGCGGGGCGCAAAGCCGGCCGCCAAAGGGAAGGAAGAAGTCCCTCCGGAAGAGGACAAGGCGCTGACCACCGACGACTACTCCTTCAACCCTCTCCAGGCGCAGAAAGAAGTGCAGACCGGGAATTTCTATTTCAAAAAAGGCAGCTACCGGGCCGCCGAGGGCCGCTTCCGCGAAGCCACCAAGTGGAACGACGGTTACGCCGAAGCCTGGCTGCGCCTCGGCGAAGCCGAAGAGAAACTGAAAGACCCCAAAGCGGCCAAAGAAGCCTACGCCAGGTACCTCGAAATGGCGCCCGACGCCAAGAACGCCGCGGAGATTCGGGCCAAGCTGCAAAAGCTCAAGTAGCCCTCAGCGGATCAGCCGCACGATTCCGTAGCACACCAGGCAGATCCAGAAATCCACCGCGAGCCCCCAGTCGATCTGATAGAGTTGGTGCTGCGCGCGCAAGGGCAGGTAGCGCTCCACGCCGAAATAAATCGCATTCCCCGCCAGGACCGCGATGAGCGAGCGCCAGAAATTCTGCTTCTGCGCCCGCGTCAGCCAGCGGTTTCCGGCATTTTTCGGCATCCTGCCAGGCATGATACAATAGTTCCTTCGAACCACGAGGGAGAGTTCTGTCGTATGGCACGAGTTTGCGAAATCTGTGGCCGCGGCCCCCAGTTCGGCAGCCGCATCAGCCACGCCCACAATGTCACCAAGCGCCGCTGGAACTTGAATTTGCAGTCGGTTCGCGCGCTGGTCAACGGCGCCGGACGCCGTATGCGCGTATGCGCCTCCTGCATCCGCTCCGGTAAAGTCAAGAAAGTCGCCTGAAGTCCACCGCAGCCAACCTCACGCGTATTCCCACCGGCGCGCGAAGCGGCGCGCGAGCAGGAACAGCACCATGCCGGCCCCAATCAGCACGGCCACCTGCGGCCCCAGGTGCGACACCGGTTCATCCCGCCAGAAAACTTTGGTGTAGCCGTCGATCGCCCATGCGTTGAAGGTCATCAGCCCCACTTTTTTCATCCCTTCTGGCATGAGGAACCGCGGGAACATGCTGCCGCCGATGGCCGACATGGTCAAAATGATCAGCGTCGAGATGGCGCCCAACTGCGCGCGCGTGTTCGCCAGGCTCGCCAGCAGCATGCCGAACGACGCCACGGCGAAAGCGGTGGCCACGGTCATCACGAAAAAGCCGGGCAGGTGAGTGAACAAGTCGAGGTGGAACACCGCCGCGGCCCAGAGGAACATGAGGGTGAGCTGCGCGCACGCCAGCAGCGTGCAGTAGGCCATCTTGCCGGCCAGCAGCGTGGTCATGCTCACGCGCCCGCTCAGGATGCGGTCGAGCGCGCCGCTCTCCGCCTCGTCCAGCAGGCTGCCTCCCGCCGCGCTGGCCGTGAACATCAGGAACATGACCCCGATGCCGGCCGCGTAGAACGCCACCATCGGGCTGCGCTTCTTTTCCCCCACCACGTCGCGGACTTCGATGGCCACCAGCCCGCCGCCGTTATCTCCGCTGCCCGCCGCCGCGGCCGGCGCGCCGCCCGCCTGGTCGCGCTCCCGCATCTGGCCGCGAAGCTGCGAGAGGCCCGATTCCACGCTCTTTCGCTGCTCCGGAGTCAGGCCGCCGCTGGCCTGGGCGAAATACTTCATCCCCAGGTCCGCCATCGTGTCGGGCATGGAAGTCATCACCACTTTCTGCGCCATTCCCGCCACGACTTGTGCCGCTACGGGGTCGGAGCTGTCGTGCAGAATGCGGAGCGCCTTCCGCTCCCCTCCCGGCGCGAACGCCATGGGGCTGGCGCCGAATCCCCGGGGAATGATCAACGCCGCGGGCGCATCGCCCTGCTGCACCGCGGTCTCGGCGGTAGCCGCCGTGTACTCCGGCGGAGCGGGCTCGCCCTTCCTGGCTTCGGGGCGTGTGCTGCCATTGAGCGATGGCTCGCGCAGCAAACCGCGGACCAGCCGCCCGGAGGCCTCGCTTCGATCCTCGTCCACCACCAGCAACCGGACGCGCGGCGTGGTGTCGTGCATGCCGCCGAAGATGACCCCGAAAATCGTGAAGAACGCGATCGGCAAAATGAACGAGAGGATGAGCGCTCCCCGGTCCCGCCGCAGCGCGCGGAAACCGTTGCGGACAATCGCGGCGATCATTGGCGTAGCTCCCTCCCGGTGAGTTGCAGAAACACGGATTCGAGATTGGGCCGGCGCACCGTCACCTCCGCCACTTCGTAACCCCCCTCGGCCGCGCCGTCCAGCAGCGGCGCGATCTCCGCCGCCCGGTCCACCGAGAAATGCGCCGTGCCGTCCTGCACCGTTCCCCCGCGCGATGCGGCCCACACCGCAATGCCCGGGACCGTGGCAACGAATCGCATCGCCACATCGCTGCGGCCTCCGAACGATTGCGTCACCAGCTCCTCTTTCGTGCCGCGTGCGATCACCCGGCCATGGTCGATGATAGCGATCGAGTCGCACAGGCGCTCGGCTTCTTCCATGTAGTGCGTCGTGTAGATGATCGTGGTGCCGCCGTTCCGCAGTGCCTCGACCATCTCGAAGATGCGATTGCGCGATTGCGGATCGACCCCCACGGTGGGCTCGTCCAGCAGCACGATGCGCGGCCGGTGGATCAGCCCGGCGGCCATGTTGAGGCGCCTCCGCAGTCCGCCGGAGAGCGTCTTCGCCGTGGCCCCGGCGCGATCCGCCAGCGCGGCCCAATCCAGGCACCAGTGGATCGCGTCTCTCAGCGCTTTGCCGCGCAGCCCCTGGTAACGCCCGAAGGCGTCCAGGTTCTCCCGGCAGGTGAGCAGCCCGTACAACGCCAGGTCCTGCGGCACCCACCCGATCTCCGCGCGGGCCGCCGCCGAGTTGGCCGGCTGTCCGAAAATGCGCACGCTGCCCGAATCGGGCCGCACCCGTCCGATGATGCTCCGGATCAGGGTGGATTTCCCCGCGCCGTTGGGCCCCAGCAGCCCCAGGCACGCGCGCTCGCGGACTTCGAGCGAAACACCGGCCACGGCGGTCAATTCGCCGAAGCGCTTTACGACCGAGTCGATTTCCAGAGGGACCAAGTTCGCGTACCTCCTAACAGCATACGGCGTCGCTCTGGCGGAAGTTCCAGGGTGTTACCCTCGGATCTTCCGAGCCCATGAGCCGCCCGTCGAAGACCTGGCGCCGCTGTTGGCGAGCGGCGCAGCCGGCGGCAACTCCTCTGAATGCGCCCTATCGCTGCCCGGACCGCAGCCAAGCTCGCCCACAAATTGTGATATCGATTCCTGTGCTCAGGCGTGGAGGGAGAATCTGCCTTACGGCCCGCGCGGAAAAGAGGTATGCATGGCTGTTGAGAGGAGTGCGGACTTCAACATTCCGGCCCAGACGGTCTACGCCTCCGTAGCGCTCTCGTACGTATACGGGACTGTGTGGTGTGGCGTCGCAGCGTACTATGTGAAGGGCGACAAAAAGCCTCATCTGCACTCGGGGGCGATGAATAATGGCGTGGCACCCGCAATCTCTGAGAGCAACGTGGTTCCCGTCGTTTATATCTACGGGGCCAATAATGGTGCAGCAGATTGTAACTTCCAAATCTGGCTCTGAGCAGGAATTCGACGAAGTGCCCAATTGAGAGGGTTTCGGAATCCGGGGGTCTTGGGCTACGGTCTGCGCTTTGCACCACCGCCTTTGATCGGCAGACGGCCGGGCTCTTCGGGGGCAACAGGAAGCACCGAATATCAGTGACATTACAGGAGAGACCAACGACAATGTAAGCCTGAACCCAGGCATCCGTAGTCGCATTCGAAGACTGGGGACTTATGACAGGCTGCTGCTCCTCCTCACAGGCGGTTGGAGCATCGTCGGCATCGCAGTCAACTATTTTCATGTGCGACACCGGATGGATGGAACTTGGCAATTCTGGCTCTTCTTGCTGATGAAGATCCTGTGGGCGACCACCGCGGGAGTGGTTGTCTATTCGCTCATCCGGCAGCAGCGCAGGCCCGCATCCTGTGGTTTTTCATTCCAGCGCGGAGGTGTGCGTCGCTGGGTATGCTCGCGGTCATTCACGTTTATCTCGTGATCAGCGGCAAACTCGTCCTATCCGCCACCGGAGACTTCTTCCTGTGGAGTGTCTTGGGCGCTTTTATGGAAGAACTCGTCTTCCGAGCGATCGCGATTGACGAGTTTATAAGGACCTCCGAGTAGACACGACGGTAAAAGACGGGAAGGTCACCACTGTTCAGAAGACCGGCGGAACCGATCGGGCGGTTGCCAAGGCGCAGTAGCGGTGGAAGTCCCCGGACCGCCGGCTTGTGGATCGCGCAATCGCCGCATTTCAGGCCGTCACGGCCAATTCATACAGGTACTCAACCTGCGAACGCACGGCACCATCGATTCCCTGAATCCTGGGATTTGCCGAGTCGATCACGTAATACTCATCGGGCGCGTGGGCTCCGTTGCCATGGCCAAGGCCGAAGTGGCCAGCCGGCAGTTTCAGCGGCTCACCGGTGAACCCATAGCCCGGCCAGGAGCCGGCAAGCCGCGGCCAGAACACCGGGTCAAGGCCGTTGCGCCGGTAGACGGCAGCTTGAGCCTTAATCAGACTGGAGGCTGACGGCGTGGTGGTCGGATCGTACCCGCCGGTCATGTTCACCTCGATGTCCGCGAATCCATGTTTGGCCAGATGCGCCTCGAGCGCCGCAAGCGCACCGGCCGCTGTCATGTCGGGCACCAGCCGAAGATTCAGCTTGGCCACGGCGCGGTGCGGCAAAATGGTCTTGCCGCCCGGCCCGGTGTATCCGCCTACCAGCCCCTCGATATTCACCGTGGGGAGCCCGGCCAGCAACTCGAGGGACTCGATCCAGTCCACGTCATGCACCCAATGTTCAACGCCCTCCTGTCGTTTGGCGACCTCCTCGCTTTGGCGGCGCGCCGCTTCGCGAATCAGGGCTTTCTCATCGGCAGTGAGCGGCCGCGCCTTGTCAGCGAAGCCCTCAATCGCGGGTGTGTGGCCGTCCGGTCCAACCAGGGTCGCCAGGGCTTGCACCAGATGCCAGGCCGGGCTGTCTACCCGCGCCTCGTTACTCGAGTGGAGATCCTGCTTTGGGCCGCGATGCCAACGCTCACCACTCGAAACGAGCTCCAACTCGACGACTCCCTTGGCGCCGAGGTTGATGGTCACGGTGCCATCGAGCGTCTGCATCGGCATGGGCATATACACGCCGGCGCATTTGCGCAGCGCCGCCAGGATGTCCGGCCTCCGGACCACCTGCGGGAAGTGCGGCGAGCCGATCTCTTCCTCGCCCTCGGCCACAAACACGAGGTTCACCGGAAGCTTCCGGCCAGCGGCTCTGAATGCGTGCAGCGCAGCGAGCCACGTGGCTTCCGGTCCCTTCTGATTGACAGCTCCGCGACCGACCAGCACCTTTCCAAGCCCGGGCTTGTTGACCAGGGCCGCATCAAACGGCGGCGAAGACCACTCGGCTGGGTCGGCCTGCTTGACGTCGTACATGAAGTAGATACCGAAGGTTCGCGGCGCGCCGGCGTCGAGCGTAGCGAAAACACCGGGATGCCCGTCGGTCGGCACCTTGGCCACGTTGCCGAATCCGGCATCGCGCAGGAGCCTCATCATGAGATCGCAGCCATCGGCCATACCCCGGTTTTCCGCGGCAATTGAGGGCTGCCGGATCCAGTCTTGCAACCGATGCACCGATTCGTCATGGCGTTTCTCAATCTCCGCCTGAATGGCCTTCAGATCGGATTCATCCGCGGCGCGCGCTCGCCGTGTAAAGGCCAACACCGCGGCAGAGGCGGCAGTATGCCCGAAGAACGAGCGACGCCAGATTCCAAACGCGGAACAGCGCGAGCGCGCGACGAAGACTGCTACCATTGGTTTGGCAGCCAGAAGGAGCGACCATGCGCTGGTACCACTTTGTGGCATACTTCTTCGGGGGCGCATTCCTCGCGAACGCCTTGCCCCATCTCGGCAATGGGATCTCGGGGCATGCCTTCCAGAGTCCTTTCGCGAACCCGCCCGGGGAAGGGTTGTCGTCCTCGACGGTGAATGTCCTGTGGGGCCTTTTCAACCTGGCCGTCGGCTACCTGCTCGTCTGTCGTGTCGGCAGCTTCGATCTGCGCAAGACGCAGCACGTGTTGGTCCTCGGAGCGGGAATCCTGATCATGTCGCTCATGCTTGCGCGCGCATTCGGACGGTTCCACGGGGGGCTGTGAGCCGGCTTTTGAAGAAGACCAGATGCAACCCCCCTGGAGCCAAATCTCTGGCTGCACGTGTAAGCCCACTCGATGCCGGAAGCCCGCGCAACGGGTGGCGTGTGGCGTTCGGCGCGAAGCGGCGGTCCTCAGCGTTCGATCGCGGCGTTCGCCAGGATCGAAAACGCGTTGGTCTCCGGGGCGGTGTCGCCGCCACCGTTAGTCCGCTGGTACAGGATGATGGCGAACATGTCTTTGACGGGATCGCCCCATCCGTAGGTTCGGAACGCGCCACCCTTGGAAAAGGTTCCGATGGATTGGTAGCGAAATGTTCCCACCACATCCTTCACCACGCCGAAACTGAGCCCCATTCCGAGGCCCGGCGAAAACTCGACGTTTTTCAGGTCTCCGGTTTGATTCGTGGTCATGGCCTCCACCGCGGCGGCGGAGAGAATCCGCTTGCCGTTCAGAGTCCCCTTGTTCATCAGCATCTGATAGAAGCGCGCCATGTCGGTTACGGTGGTCAGGGCCCCGCCTTCGGGCGCCGGGACCTTCACGGCCGGCTCGGGAGGCCGGGAAGCGCGCACCAGCTTGCCGCTCGCATCCAAGGTATACAGCACCGCCTGGCGGCTTTGCTTTTCGGCGGGAAGGAAGAAGCCGGTATCCTTCATGCCCAGTGGCTGGAAGAGGTGTTCCGCCAGAAACTCTTCGTAGGATTGTCCCGAACACACCTCGATCAGGCGTCCCAGGATCGCATATCCGATCTGGCTATAGATCCATTTCGTACCAGGCTGTGCCAATAACAAGACACGCGCGCCGCCGTTGACTCTTTCGGCGAGCGATTTGAAGGGCTCAGGACCCGTGGCGCCCTGCCCCGGCAGGCCGGAGGTGTGGGTCATAAGATCCAGGACCGTGATGGGCCGGGTGGCATTGACCGGATCGCATCCCTGGCTGGCTTGCGACTCTCCGCACGGGTTCACCTTGATGCCCTTGTACTCGGGCAGAAACTGCTCCACCGGATCCAGCAGGTTGAGGCGCGCTTCGTCCACCAGGATCATTGCGCCCGCCACGGTCAGGGACTTAGTCATCGACGCGATTCGAAAGATCGTATCGGTGCGCATGGGGCTCCCGGCTTCACGATCCTGGTAGCCGACGGCTTCCAGGCTGGCGACGTGGCCATGCCGCGCCACGATCGTGACGAAACCAGCCGCCGTGCCTCGCTCGACATACGCTTTCATTTTGGCGGGAATGCGAGCGAGCCGGGCGGGATCCATACCGGCTGCGGCCGGGTCGGTTTTTTCAGGCGTAAACACTTCGGCCGAATACGCTGCAAGTGTCCACCCTAAGAGCGCTAACGCCACTTTCATGGAGTTTAGAATACCATCTCACTCAATTATCGATAGCAGCTCAAGATGAAATCCACGACCGACTTCGGGTCTTTGGGCGCGAGTGGGTAATGCCCTTCGCCTTCCCGGAGAATGACCGTGATCCGCCCGCCGAGTTCCTTGTATCTCTTTTCGACGACGCGAGTCTGGTCATCGAGCCATGGGTCAAGACTGCCGCAATCGTGCAGGATCGGGATGCCGGCTTTGGCCAACGGAGCCAGGTTGTCGATCGGAGGCGATTTTGCCATCAGGCTGCGCAGGGAGGGATTCCGGGCATAAATACAGGAGACCTTGTCCGGGTTCGCAATGGCCCAGGCATACGCCTCTCCAGCGTTCGCCCCGGTCCCTTCCATCACCGGCTTCTTTGAAAATCCATCGTCGACGAGGACCTTGTAGGTTTCGTCCCACTGTTCCCGCACCATGCCGGATTGCGCGGTGAGCGGGGGAGTAACGATGTGGAAACCCTTAGCCAACAGGGCAAGATCGACTGTCGCATCCCGATCGATAGCGTCCGCGCGGAAGACCCAGGGTTTTCCCGGCGCCACGTTGCGAGGCACGACGATCGCCATGCCGCCGGACCTGAAGGCGCCGAAACGGACGGCATCATAACGGTCGTAGGACTCGGTGAAGCCCGGTCCACGGCCGGTGGCATAAGTCTGTTCTTCCTTGAGGTAAATGAATGAAGGCTCGAGACTGTAGTAATAGGACTTCGTGAAACCTGTATCCGCGAAGGCCGGCCGGTTGGCGCTGGCCGGCTGCATATGCTGCACGATCCAGTCGGCAATCGGTTTGGGGTTTTGCAAGCTATGGGGGTGATGGGCATGTCCTTCCTTGATGATCACGGTGATCGCGCCGCCCAACTGGTGATACATGTTCTCGATGACAAGAGTATGGCGTTGCAGCAACATATCCTCAGTGCCGCAGACATGCAACAGGGGTATGTCGTGTCTGGCCAGTTCCGGGATTCTGGCGAAGTCCTCGTCATAAAGGGCGGGATTGTCGGCGTAGATACATGCCACTTTGTCGGGATTTACGACTCCCCAGTTGAACTCATTGACCCCACCCTTGCTCATCCCGATGAAGGCCGCTTTCTTCGTCAGCCCATGCTTCTCCGTTAAGAACTCATACCAACGGTCCCACGCCTTGCCTTGCTTGCCGCTGTCGGGCGCGACAAATGCGACGTGGAAACCGCGATTGAGTAACTCGACTTCGGTCTGGGGCTCGTGGTTCCAATAGCAGCCCCGCCACGACCAGGGGTAGCCGGGCGCCGCATTCCTGGGGACGATCACGACACATCGACGCTTGCCGTCCTTCAGGGTAACGTCGATTCCATAGCTGGCTGCCTCCTTCTCAGGGGCCTTCATGGGTGTGATTGCTCCGGTGGCATCGTCCATGATGAAGTCGAAACGGTCGAAGCCGCCGTGCCAGGCGGTCTTCTCACCTTCGAAGGGAGTATACGCCTCGGCTGCCATGGTGGTTTTAGCAGTCCAAAGAATTACCGCCAGGAGGATTACTCCAAAACCGGCGGGCAGATGCCTTTTCTTGCCGCTCTTCATATCGGCGCTCCTTTAACTATCAGAATGAGTATCCGTACGCGCTCCAGACCAGGGTAAACGATAGCAGGCCACGGGTCCGGCCACACCAGGCCGGACTGTTCACTTTCGCCCCGGCGCCGCGGGGATCAAGGAAAAGCCGCCCTGAAAGACAGCCGAAGAGCCGGTATCGAGACGGCACTCAGCCCGCCGAAGCCATCCTCCGCGTAGGCGTGCGTATATTCGGTGGTGATGATGGGACGGCTGGAGTGCGCGGCGAGCTGATCGAGGGCGGAAGGCGGGCGGTAGTGCGGGGCCAGAATATCAATCTCGGGCGGGAGGAACTCGTCGATACGCTGCGGCATCAGCACGGGCCGCGTGGGGTCGGATCCCTTCACCAAGCGGATCATCGCCGCCATAAACGACGGGTCGTCGCCAGATCCGCCGCCGAAGCCCATGGGAACCTCGTCGAGCACGCACATGCCCATCTCATCGCAGAGTTCGATGAAGCCCTCGGCCGGTGGATAGTGGGATGTCCGGACCATGTTGATATTCGCGGCCTTCATCAGTCTTACAGCCAGTCTTCCCGGACGGTGGGCCGGCCCACGTCCGGGTTTTTCGTCGTGGCGGCATACGCCTCGCAGTTTTTACGGCCTGTCCGTTGATACGCACCACGCCCCCGGTTGTGGAGATCTGGCGGAAGCCCACGGCCGATGTCCGCGCGTGCGCGACCGCGCCGCCCTGCACCAGCTCCACAGTGAGCCGGTACAAGTCGGGAGTTTCGGCGGTCCAGTGCCGGGGCGCGTTCACGTGCATGGTGAGGAGCGTGTCGCGCGCCGTGCCGCAGTGAGCCGGAATATTCAGGACGGAGCGCTGAACTTCTTTGCCATCGGGCCCGGCGAGGATAGCCCGCAGGTCGTAGTCCGGCGCGGTGCTCGCGCCGCCGGGTCCGCCGCCCGCCGGTGCGCCATCGCGGCCGCCCGCGCCAAAACCGCGGCCTCCGGACACCAGCACGCGCAGGTTCAGATCGGCGTCGCGGAACTGGGCGTCGAAGGTAGTGGATGTCTCCACCCGGTCGATGTAGGCCGCCGCCGGCATGGCTTCCAGCCACCCGTCGCGGTAGATGCCGCCGAGCGCCCAGTCATCGTTGGTATCGAAGGCGGAGTCGGTTGGGGGTCACGTCGTATGCGAACCCGGTGAAACCGCTGTCGTGGCTGCCTCGTCCGCGCGTAGATCGGTTCCTCAAATCCCTGCAGGGCCCAGTTCGACGGCACCTGGATGGGACGGAAGGCACCGCCCTGGAAGCCGTCCTGGTAGAACGCGGCGAGGCGATCCGCCGCGGCAGCGTCGGCGGCCAACGCGAAATCCCAGGTTCCGTTGAGCGAGATCACCTGGGAGGTCTGCGCGCGGGCTGTGGCGAGCGCCGCAAGAAGCACGGCGCATCTCGCTTGCCGCAAAAACAGGATCATATCCGATCGCCCAAGGCGCGGAATCGCATGATTGTCCCTCATTTAAACACTCTCCAGACATATATCATCGTCCGCTGGCCTGTAATCGGATATGCTTGTACTGATTTGTGTTCACCGATCTCTATCAACTGTTGCCGCCGGAAGGCGTCAAGATTCTGCTGGTGCTGTTTCTCGCCTTCCTGACCGGGTTGGAGCGCGAGGAGCGGCGTGTCGGCACCGGGCAGTTCTCGTTCGGCGGCGTGCGCACGTATCCACTCATCGGGCTTATCGCCTATGGCATCTCCTTCCTGGCGGGCGGAGAAATTCTGCCGGTGACCTTGGGGTTCGCCGTGGTGGCGGGCTTCCTGATGCTGTCGTACCGCAACAAGCTGCAATCCGCCGGAACGGCGGGCGTGACCTCAGAGATGTCGGCGCTGACCACCTACGTGGCAGCCGCGCTGGTGTACCGGGAACAGTTCTGGATCGCCACCACTCTCACCGTGGCCAGCATGCTGTTGCTGGAGCTGAAGGGCGCGCTGGAAGGCCTCACGCAGCGCATCGCACCGGAAGAGATCCTCACCTTCACCAAGTTCCTGCTGCTCACGGCAGTGATTCTGCCGGTGCTTCCCAACCGCGAATTCGGATCGTTCGCCATCAATCCGGCCAAGGCGTGGCTGGTGGTGGTGGCGGTGAGCACCGTCTCCTACGGCAGTTACGTGATCCAGAAGGTCACCAAGGGGCAGGGCGGCGTGATGCTGGCGGCGTTGCTGGGAGGAGCCTATTCTTCCACGGTGACGACAGTGGTCCTGGCCAAGCGCGCCAAGCGTGAGAATCGGCCGCACCTGTTTTCGGGAGTCACACTGGTCGCCTCCGGCATGATGTATGTGCGGCTGGCCGGCCTCGTGACCATCTTCAACCGCAACCTGATTACGATTCTGGAAGTGCCGTTTCTGATCCTCGCGGGAACCAGCATCGCGTGCGGATGGTTGTGGAGCCGGGTTCCCGATGCCAAGGCGGGAGACATAGAGCGCGAGTTCGAGCCGAAGAACCCCCTGGAACTGCGCGCCGCCCTGGGCTTCGCGGTGCTCTTCGTCACCATGCTGGTGGCCACGCACCTGGTCGTGACTTACCTGGGCAAGGCGGGAGTGTACTCACTGGCGGCCCTGATGGGCGTGACGGACGTGGATCCGTTCATCATGGGAATGACACAGGCCGCCGGCAGTTCCGCACCGCTGAACGTGGCGGCGGCGGGGATTCTGATTGCCGCTTCCAGCAATAACCTGGTCAAAGGATTCTATGCCTACTGCCTGAGCGATCGTGAGACCGGCGTATTGAGCCTGAGCATTCTGGCCGCCCTGGCGGTAGCCGGGCTCACGCCGCTGCTGTGGCTGGCGCGGTAATCGCCGGTCTCGCGATAATGCTAGGATCGCCAACATGAGGCACTTTGGTATCTTATCGGCCACATGCACGTTGTTGTGCGCCCAAATTCAAACGGGCCCGCCCTTGCCTTATCGCGTCGTAGAAGGTTGGCCCCAACTTCCGGCCGGATGGAACTTCGGCGAAGCCGCGGCGGTGGACGTCGACAGGGACGACAACGTATGGGTTTTCAGCGACGGGCCACATCCGGTGATGCAATTCGACAAGTCCGGTAAGTTTTTGCGCGCATGGCCGGAGTTTCTTGGCAAGAAGCCACATGGCTTGCGCGTAGGTCCGGATGGAAATATCTGGACGGTCGACCTGGAGGCTCACCGCGTCATGAAGTGGACCCCGGAGGGCCGGTTGCTCATGAACCTGGGCACGGGCTCTCCCGCCGCCGATAACAACGCGAAGTACGCGTTCAATCGGCCTGCGACCCTCAACTTCGGGCCAAACGGCGATTTTTTTGTCGCCGATGGCTACGGAAACTCGCGCGTGGCTCACTACAGCAAAGACGGCGAATACCTGGGCCAGTGGGGCACCAAAGGGTCCGGCGACGGCGAATTCAACCTGGTGCACGATGTTGCCATTGACAGCAAGGGGCGCTTGTATGTGACCGACCGCGTCAACAAGCGCGTGCAGATCTTCGATCAGCAAGGAAAATTCCTGGGCAAGTGGACGGATCTTGGTGTGCCGCAGGGCCTTTACTACGTGAAGAGCGAAGATGCTCTTTACATGTGCGACGGCGACAATTCGCGCATCATCAAGGTGGATTTGGACGGCAAGATTTTGGGTGTGCTGGGATCGTTCGGCAAGATTCCCGGCAAGATCGATATCCCGCATTACATCGCCCTGGACAGCACGGGGGCCATCTATGCGGCGGACTTCCGCAACTGGCGCGTCGACAAGTTTGTGAAAAGGTAACCGGTATCAACGGTTAGCCGCCGCAGATGGTATGCGGCGCCTGTCCTCCGGACCGGCCGGGACGAAATGGCGTTGGGGCGGCCGGCCGTCCCGGTCAAAGCCAGCCCTGCTCCAGCAGGATTCGCCGAAAACCCGGCGTATCGAGCGACACTTCCGGAAACCATGGCCCGACCAGTTCCCGCCG
Organism: Bryobacteraceae bacterium; assembly: GCA_035638575.1. GTDB lineage: Bacteria > Acidobacteriota > Terriglobia > Bryobacterales > Bryobacteraceae > DASQZT01. Next base: position 60,036 of record DASQZT010000085.1, on the reverse strand, counting down.
CCACCACTCGCCTCCCGCTTGTCTCTCTTCCGGCGTGGTGAAGCGGTACATATAGAGCCGTGCGCGCACGTAGCGGGGCGGACGATCGGGAAACGGGTTGGTTCGCAGCAGTCCGAGTGTGCCGCCGTCGCCCTGGAGCAGTTTGGCCATGAGGTTCACGAACCAAGGCTCCTCGGTGTAGCGGGACATCGCCGCGAACCACATGAGCCAGTCGAGACGCAGGTGGTACGGCGCTATCTGTGGCGGCCGGCGCCCGATGTCGCCGGGTTTTCCCTGGAATTCGTACTCGCGCCACGGGGTGGACGGCGTGGGTGAAGGATCAGCGGTTCCTTCCACCGCCACTTCGTAGCGGGTCCGGTTGATGCTGCCGAATGCCCCGTAGGTGTTCACCAGGTGCAGCGGATTGTAGTTGAAATTCATGAGCTGGCCCGGTGACAGCATGTTGAGCGCGGGTGGGATGCTCAGGATCCCCACCACGGCGGCGAGACACACCATGCCGTATCGGACGGCGCGCCCGGGCGGTTGAAAGGCCGGCGGATGAGCGGGGATGATCTTCGACAGAATGCGGCAGTCCAGTGCCGGCAGGGCAAGCACGATCGTGAGCAGATTGAGGAAGGAGAGATTGCCGCTGAACATCAGCAGCAACTGAAAGACGATGGTGAAAATGCCGGCGATGGTGGCGATGGGCTGCGGCGCGAAGTATCCGAATGGAATCGCCAGTTCGACAAAGTGGTTGAACCATACTCCGCCATGGTGCGTCCAGGCGGGCGCCCAGTGGAAGTACCAGCTCAGGAGATTCGGCATGGGCTGGGTTTCGTAGTGGTAGTCGAGGCATGTGAGGTCCTTCCAGCAGGCATCGCCTCGCAGTTTGATCAGGCCGGCCCCGAACATGACGCGGAACAGCATCCAGCGCAGAATCCAGATTGGGACCGCGCGGGGAGCGCTGTTTCTGCTGCCCAAGAAGATAGCGAAGAAGCCGGCTTCGAGCAGCATGGATTCCCAGCCAAAGCCGTAGAAGACCTGGCCAACGTTGACGAAGGAGAGATAGATCAGCCAGAGGATGGCCCAAACCAGCATGGACAACCACGTTCCGAACCGGTCCGAGACGCCTGTCAGAGCGAGGCCCGAGAGGAACACTCCGATCCAGGCCGCCGCGCAGAAGGCCCGGTCATTGGGAAACAGGAAAAACAGGCTGGGAGCGTCGCGGAATGAGACCTGCTTCACGAAGAGCGGCACCGGCAGCAATCCGTGCTCGCCCAGAAGCGGACGGAACTGGTTCACCGCGACCAGAAAGGCGATGAGATAGATCAGCCCGAGGCCATGCTGAAACAACAGCCGCGGAAGCCAGTAGCGCGAAGCCCCTTCCATAAGCCGTGAGTATCTCTTCCCCGCACTCGCCTTGTGGGCGTCAGGAAATATCCGGAGTCTAGCTGCTTGTAACGTGGAGCGCAACCAGGTCTTGTGGTCCCACGTGCTCCGGCAGGAAGCATGGGCAACGGCGATCAGGCGATGGCACACCAGCCAGCGGGCGCACGAGGGGGATCGTCGAAACGCCTCGGGAAAGTTGCAATGCTCCGTAAGGACGCATTACGATTTAGGAAGTTATGTCACCAAAAATGTCCACCTTCGAAATCCGCGGACCCATGAACGAGCAGTTCGCCACGATTCTCACGGCTGAGGCGAACGCTTTTCTGGCGGCGCTGGAAGCGGAATTCGGCGCCCGCCGCCGCGAGCTATTGGCCCACAGGGCAGTCCGGCAGAAGGAAATCGATAGCGGAAAGTTTCCGGACTTTCTGAGGGAAACCGCGGCGATCCGAGCTGGAGAGTGGAAGGTTGCGCCGATCCCCGAAGACTTACAAGATCGCCGGGTCGAGATCACCGGACCGGTGGACCGTAAGATGATCATCAACGCGCTCAACTCCGGCGCCAACGTCTTCATGGCCGATTTGGAGGACTCCAACTCGCCCACCTGGCGGAACAACATCGAGGGCCAGTGGAATCTGCGCGATGCCGTGCGGAAAACCGTCCGCTACCAGAGTCCGGAAGGCAAGCAGTACGAACTCGCCGGGAAGATCGCTACCTTGCTGGTGCGTCCTCGCGGATGGCATCTGGTGGAGAAACATTTTCTGGTTAATGACGAGCCCATCTCGGGATCGCTCTTCGATTTCGGCCTGTTCTTCTTCCATAATGCCAAGGAGCAAGTAGCCAGAGGCACGGGCCCGTACTTCTACCTTCCGAAGTTGGAAAGCCACCTGGAAGCACGATTGTGGAACGACGTTTTCGTTTTCGCGCAGGATTATGCAGGCTTGCCGCAGGGCACGATCCGAGCGACCGTGCTGATCGAGACAATTCTCGGCGCGTTCGAGATGGATGAGATCCTCTACGAACTGCGCCACCACTCGGCCGGCTTGAATTGCGGCCGCTGGGATTACATCTTCAGCTTTATCAAAAAATTCCGCAACCACCCGCGATTCGTACTACCCAACCGCGCGCTGGTGACCATGGAGCGGCACTTTCTCAACGCCTACGTGCAACTGCTCATCCAGACGTGCCATCGCCGCGGCATTCATGCCATGGGTGGAATGGCGGCGCAGATCCCCATCAAGAACGACCCCGCCGCCAATGAAGCCGCGCTCGGCAAGGTGCGTGCCGATAAGCTGCGGGAAGTCAAGGCGGGGCATGACGGCACGTGGGTAGCGCACCCCGGCCTGGTTCCGATTGCCAAAGAGATCTTCGACGAGCACATGAAAACTCCCAATCAGATCTCCATTCCTCGCAAGGACGTCAGTGTGACCGCAGCCGATTTGCTTGCGGTTCCCGATGGTGAGATCACCGAAGAGGGCCTGCGCTGGAATATCGATGTCGGCTTGCGGTATCTTGCGGCCTGGCTCGACGGTTTGGGCTGTGTGCCGATCTACAATCTGATGGAAGATGCGGCCACCGCGGAAATCTGCCGCGCACAAGTATGGCAGTGGGTCAAACACCGCGCCAAGCTGAAGGACGGACGCGTGGCCGACGCAGCATTCGTCACGCGGGCAATCGGCGAACAGACCGAAAGGATCGCCGCGGAACTGGGTCCCCAGGAATTCGCCAAGACCAGGTTCTCGCTGGGGCGTGAACTTTTCGAACGGATGATGACCTCCGAGGATTTTGCCGAGTTCCTCACGCTTGTGGCGTATGAGTACATCGACTAACGCCACCTTCAGGTGAAACTGGTGACGCGAAGAGATTTCATCGAGGCCGGTATTTTCCTGGCGGGGGCGGCATCGCCGGCGGTGACGCCGGCCGCCGCGGCGCCGGATGCCTCCGAGTGGTGGCTCCGGCCCGTGCGCCTGTTCCACCCCAACATGCGGGAGTCGGAGCTGCGCGGTTTCGACACCGCGCGCTTCGTTGGCAGTTGCGCCGCCACGAACGCCGGCGGCATTGTAGTCAGCGCGGGCGGCATCGTCGCGTTCTACCCTTCCAGGGTGCCCTACCACAACGTGAGCCCGCTGTTAAACGGACATGACTTCCTGAAGGAAGCGACCGCGCAACTGCACGCCGCCGGAATGAAGTCGATTGCGCGGGTGGATTTCAGCAAAGCGCGCGCCGGCCTCTTTCACGATCATCCCGATTGGTTCGCGCGCAATCCGGACGGCTCGCCGCGAACGGCGGGCAAATACTACAGCGTCTGCCCCAACAGCCCCTATCTCGGCGAGGCCTTCGCTTTTCCGGTGATCCGCGAGATTCTGAAGGGCTACGACGTGGACGGATTCCACCTCAACGCGGGAGGCTTCCCCGGACACTGCTGCTGTTCCAAATGCCAGGAGAAGTATGAGGCGCGATTCGGCGCCAAACTTCCGTTACGGATCGACTGGAAGGACCCTGTTTCGAAGCAGCTCGTCTCCTGGCGATACGAATGCAGCGCCGAGTGCATGGCGCTTCTGCAGAAAGAGATGCAGGCCATCCGGAAAGACGTGTTCTGGACCGGCGAGCTGGCCGGGCTGGACAACCCCACCTGGGCGCGCGACAAGGCATTGGACATCGTCAGGCTCTCGGGTTCCTTTTCCTCCCTCATGTCCACCATCGACAATGCGGCGCCCGATCCGGATCTGCGCTGGGTTTCGGGGATGACCGCCAGCTACGTGCGCTCGGTGGGCGGCCGGCCCCCGATCATCAACCTGAAAGTCTCGATGCGGGCAGCCGGCTGGACTCACGCTTCCATGCCGCCGGCGGAATACGCGCAATGCGCCTGGCAGGCTATGGCTCACGGCGCCGGCTTGAAAATGCCGACGTTCGGCCTCCCCGGCAATATCGAGGATGAGCGGAATATGGCGGTCATCGCGGAAACCCTGGGCGTGCTCAAGCAACATGCCTGGGTGTACGAGGATGCGCGGCCCGCCGCGCCTGTCGCGTTGGTATGGTCGCAGCCAACCCTGGAACTCTACGGTCAGGACGACGCGAGGGCCCGCTATGCCGATTGCGTGCACGGCTTTTATGCCGCTCTGACGGAGAGCCACATTCCCACGGTGATGGTAAGCGACGAGGCGATCGCGTCCGGCAAACTGGCTGACTTCCGCGCCGTGGTCCTGCCGAATCTCGCCTGTATGAGCGACGCGCAGGCTCACTCGATAGCGGAATTCGTCCGCGGCGGCGGTGCGCTCATCGCTTCCCACGAAACTTCTTTATACGATCCCGGCGGGAACAAGCGCACGAAACTGGCGCTGGCGGAGGTGCTGGGCGCCGATTACGACCCCTCTTCGCCCATGACCGCCGCCAGGAACGGATACCTCTGCCGGCGCCAGCCGCATCCCATGACGGCCTGGATGCGGGATACCTCTGTCCTGCCATTCGCGGGCCGGATCACGCCCGTTCGCCCGGTGGGCGGTTCCGCCGCGCCACTGGTTTATGGATATACGGCGAGCTTGGTTGATCCGGAAGAAATAGAAAATCCCGTGCGGACGGACGTGCCGTTGCTGATCGCCAACATTTTTTCGGCCGGGAAGGCGGTCTATCTGCCGTGCGATGTGGACCGTTTCTACTTCCGCAGCCGCCTGGACGACGCCCGGCGGTTGTTGGGTTCGGCGGTTGCCTGGGCCTTGGGCGACGGTCTGCCGCTCGGTACCAGCGCGCCTTCCGAAGTCGGCGTGGCCCTGTCCGAGAAGCCGGGATTCACCTTTGTCCATCTGATCAACACCATAGGCGGGCGGCCCTTGGGTGAAGTCGTGACGGTCCGGGATCTGGAGTTCGACCTGCGACTCGGTTCGAAAACAAAAACTGTACGCACCCTGCGTGGCGGAGCGGCCTTGCATTTCGAGGCTCGCGACGGCCACATCAGCTTCACCGTCCCCGTGCTGAATGCCTACGAAGTAGTGGTGATCGAAAGTGCTTCGGCGTAGTTAGCGCTTCGCCATCAGCACAAAGTACGGCTGGTTGTCGAGATTGGCGGCGAAGCCCGGGTGCAGCCACGCAGTCGCAGCATCGCGCCGCAACTCGAAGTAGTATTCGAGCGCGTACGGGGATCTGGTGTAATCGGCGGGAATGGCAGTCCTAAACGCGGGCCCGTCGCGCTCCATGTCGAGAACCTGCCAGCGCTCGGCCTGATTCACGCGCCGGTAGTGCAGGCGCGCGCTCGCCACCGGGCCGCCGGGCCTCAGTCCGATGGAAACCGAATTTCCGGGCTGGAACCTCTCCGGCGGTATGTGATCGCATTTCACCGACACCCGGCGAGGCTGTTCCATGGCTGCCCGGATCGCCAACTCCGTCACCTCCGCATTCACCTCTATGGCATGCGCCGGTTCGAGATGCGCGGCTTCCATGGCTGCAAGATCCTTATCGATTGCCGGCAAACGGTCCATCCAGTGCCCTCTCCGTACCGGCGTTTCTCCAAAGGTGATGTCCGCCCTATAGACACGTTGCGCCCTTTCCGCCATGGAGGCCCACGCGTTCCGAGCGCGGCGGCAGGCGGCGATCGCCTGCTCCCGTGCCGTGCCATCTCCGGTTCGCCGGTAGATATCGAACAGGACTCCGCTGCGCAGTTGCGCGGCGAAGAATTGAGCGAGTCCGACTTGGATTCGCACGTCCTCTTCCACCCGGCGGAACTCGGGCGCATTCCTGGAGGGCGCACGGTTGACGGCGGTTCCCAGTTCACGCTCAGCCACCGCCGCCGAATCTTCAAGCCATTGGGCCACCTCCACCGGCGAGTACTTACCGCTTCTCGGGCCTTTCAAAAGCTCGCCGGCGTGCTCTTCGATGGTGGAAAACAGTTCCGGGTCCAACGGGCTCACGGTGCCGAGACGCTTCGGCTGTACAGTATCTCCATAGGGCACCTGCGCGCCGCCTTCCACAATCGGCATGTTGGTGTACACCTCCATCCAACAGCCCAGATTCGAGGCCGAGGGAAGGTGCGCCGTGGTGATCAAAGGCAATACCCGGCTGGCGTGACTCAGGGCATTTTCGACGGAGGTCCCGGCGGCGCCAAACTCGGTGCGGAGATATCTCCTCCAATTCTCCGGATCTGTTTCCGGGTGGTACAGCAGCCGTCCCCAGATTCGATAGGTGTATTCGTACTTCCTGAAATCGCCGCCCGTGGGATTGAGCGACTCATCGGCGTAGGCGCAGCGGCCACCTGGCAACCCCGACCCTTGACGACCCTTGAAAAACAGCGGCTCGCAGATTTCCACGCCGGAGGCTCCGCAGAAATGCGCCGAGTGCCCGTAAGCCGCGGCAGTCGCCGGATCGCCCCACAGCAGCAGACGCTGGGTCCCAGCCCAGATTCGGAACAGAACATCGTAGCGGCGGCCTTCCTGGAACAAATCTCCATATCCGTAGCGGAGGAAACGGCGGGAACCGTTGCTCAGACTGAAGATGCCATCGACCTTTTCGTCGTCGCGCGGCATTTCCAACTCGCGGATGGCGGCCTGATGGTATCCCAGCCCCATGTGTTCCGCCCAGTACTTCGCCGAGATCTTGACGGGCATGCCGGTTTCCACCGCCACGTCCATCATTTTGCTATCGATGCCCTTGGCGTGCATGTCGATTTCAATGCGGCGCCCGGCGCGGACGATCCCATCAAACACCGTTCGCCAGAACGAGTAACTTCCTTCCGGCACGCCGCTCTCTCCGTGCACCCGGAAAGTAAGGCCCCGGATCGCGGGGCAATTCTTCAGCAGGAGCGCCAGCGCATCGCGGCAATACGGGGCGTGCGTTTCCGGAGTAAGTCCCTCGATATGGTGATGGGAGTGCGGACTATCGGTCCATTCATAAGCGTGCGTCCAGAGAGCCAGTTGGAAATCGAGGCCGCGGAGAGCGGTCTCGCCGCTGATGAAACGCAGCATTTCAAGGTTGCGGTCGCGCTCGGCATCATCCAGAGGGACGGCCCGGACGCGGTAACCAGGAACGTCGAGTAAGTACGGGTAAGGAAAATGGAGATAGTCGCCCGTAACGCCTCGCGGGAAATCATATCCCAGGCCGAATGTAAGTGCGAAGCGATTGAAACGCTGGGCCGCCAGCGTGGTCAGATAATCGCGCCAGAACTCGCGGTCGTAAAACCATGGCTTGTCCTCCACGTCGCTCACGAAAGCGCGCGCGATGCTCCTCACCTGGTTGGCGGGTTGCTCCTGGATGGGCTGGGCGAGAGCCAGGCCAGACATTGGATCAGCACCGTAACGGACGCGGTCGGCCAGTTCCAGAAGCCCATAGACGAAACCCGACGCGTCCGAACCGGACACAAGCACGGCCGCCATCCCGGACATCTTTCCGGGCATCAGGAGGAAAGCCTCGCGCGGCGGAACGGTTCCGCCCTTCAGGAAGGCGCGAGCCATCGCGGAGCGAACCCCGGCCACCACGATCCGCAGACTGAAATCGCCGGCTTCCTCCGGCGAATTCGAGACCTGCAAGGAGGCGCCTTTGGCCGTGACCGCCAGGCGCACCTGTTCGGCGGCCCATTTTACGGGCGGCGAGGACGCTACTGGGTCCGCCGGATCCACAATCAAGGCGATGCGCCCGGATGCGCCGGAGAGACCTCCCGGCAGAAAGCCCAGCGCGGTAACCTGGCTGGCTTGCTTGATGAAATTACGCCGCGGAATGCGGTTGTTCAAATCGGATGCCATGGCGGTCCCCTCTAGAAAACCAACTTCATGGATGCTTGCAAGATGCGCGGATCGCTGGCGCTTGTGATCTGCCCGAAGCTGCTGGATGCAATGTTGGCATTCGGCGCGCCGAAGTTCGGGTGGTTCATCACGTTGAATGCTTCCGCACGTATGTGCAACGTCAGCCGCTCGAGCAGGTTGAATTGCCGGCTGACTGCCAGGTCCACATCGAAATATCCGGGAGCCCGCAAGCTGTTGTGAGCCGCGTTCCCAAACGTACCTAACGCGTTGGCGGTGTAGAGACCAGGATTTATGTACTGGTAAAACAAACCATGACTCGCACCGGTATACATCTGCTCGCCAGCTACCACATTGGGCCGGTCAAAGCCGACACCCGTCAGCGAATTGTCTTTTCCTGTTACAGGGTTTACCGGCAATCCGCTCCGGAGGCGCATCAGAGGCGCCAGATTCCAGTTGCCAAGGAAATGGGATATCAAGCCGCCATGCCCAACCTGGCTCGAGTAGACTACGCTGGTGTTAAAGAGATAGGGTACGTCATAGCTGCAAGGACCGTAGTCCCGCCGTGCGTTGTTAGGGTCTTCGATCTGGCCCGTGCCCAAAGAAATAACCGGGGAAATACCCAGGCATTTCGACCACGTGTAATTGGCGAGGAGCGTATAATGCTGTGCAAAACGGTGCTCCATGGATGTGAGCAGGCCGTTATAGTTAGAGCTGATGCCGTCATCGGCGATGGCCATTTGGGAATAGTATTGGCCGGCCTTGGGATTTGCCAGGGACAGAACGCGCCTCGCCTGGGTATTGCCAGTGGAAGAGCAGGCCGCGCTCCCGCAAGTGCCGGGAATGTAAACGGCCGGGTTAACCTCATTCGCTATCCACAAGTGGGAGGTTTTATTGCCCAGGTAAGAGATGGTAAAGACCCAGTTGTCGCCGAACCGGTGCTGCATGCTGGCATTCCATTGCCCCACGCTCGGGGAATGGATATGCGGCGGCAAGAACACCTCCGAATTTGCCAGCGGGAAGGCGACATTTTTGCCTGGCGTGGGGAGCGGGAACGGGTTGCCGCCCGGGACGTTGCCCCACGGATTGCTGAACTGGTAAGGGCCGCTGGTAAGGGTAACCTGAGGGCCGAAGGGCGGATTTTGAGCGACCATGCGGTATGGAATGAAGGCCCCTACCGAGTCGTAGAGGAGCGCCGCGCCAACCCGGAGGGTCGTCTTGCCACGGCCGGTCGGATCGTAGACCATGCCAAGGCGAGGAGAGAAGTTCGCCAGCCTTCTATCCGTAAAGGCATGTGTGACCCCGGGGTCGCCGGCGAAGAGAGACCCGGCAGGCGCGTTCACGTAAACCTGACTGACCTGGCCTGCGTAAAAGGCCGCAGGGGAAAACGTGCTGCCCCGATTATAGTGGTCGTATTCAGGCAGAAAAGGCTCCCAGCGCAGGCCGAGATTGACAACCAGCCGGGAAGTCATATGATAAGTGTCCTGCACATAAAGCCCAACCACATTTTGGCGAAGATCGTCGAGCTGCGCACCGCTCTGACTGAAGGTATTCATCTTGCCCGTAAGGAAGTCCAGCAGTGGATCGTTGCTATACTGGCCGGAAAAACTGAAGTTTCCGTCGTCGTAATAGTGATTTTCCTGGACCTCGCGGGTTCTGAGGTAGTCCACGCCGAAGGCAATCTGGTGGTTGCCGCGCAGAATATCCACATCGTCGGCATATTGGAAGCTGGTGACGGGGAAGACCCCCAGCGCACAACTGCCGCAGCCTACGGCGAATCCGCCATTATTGACAGCCACCTGCAAGAAGTCCTGGGTGCCCTGGTAGAGGTTAGTGGCTCCCAGCGCAAGCATATTGACTCCGTTCGTGTTTGGGCCGCGGTTGTCGCTCCTGCGGCCGAACGTGAAATGGGCGGAGTTCACAGTGGATGGATTGACAGTGTAAGTATCGCCCAGAACGAAGGTCTGGGCACGCTCCACGTTTCCCGATACCGAGGTGACCAGGATATCGTGAGGATCGAAGAATGCAACCAGCGTGTAGTCATCCACAAAATAGCGTCCGTAGAGGGAGTGTTTGGGGTTGATGATCCAGTCGACGCGCCCCACGAATTGGCTTTCATTGGATTGTATCGGGATACCATAGGAAACCTTGCCGCAGGGGCTTGCTGTCTGGGGCAAGTACTTGGAGAGAGCGGCCGACACGGGATCGAAGCGCGTCGGACTGATCTGGTCGTTTGGCAACGGGAGACCAGTGGTCGGATCGTTAACGACGCGAGCCACACCCTTGGCCTGGCAACCGGCGCCGTCGAGCGCGCTGAAGTCGCCCGACAGTGCCGCGGCAGTGGGAACAAAAGCGCTGCTCGAGGACGGGTCCTGGCGTATGTCGGATCGTTGATAACCACCGAAGAAGAATAGCTTGTCCCGGATGATCCTGCCTCCTAATGTGCCCCCGAACTGGTTCCTCTTCAGGCTGTCCTGCTTAGGGGCAAAATAGTTGATCGCGTTGACATCCCCATTGCGGATGAACTCAAAAAGGTCGCCGTGCCATCGATTCGTTCCGGACTTGGTGACCGCGTTCACGACGCCTCCCGGGTGCAGGCCGTTGCGGGCCGGCAGAGTGCTGGTCTCCACGCTGAACTCCGACAGCGCATCGGGAAAGGGGAAAGGCATATTTACATTGGTAAAGCTGTCGTTATTGTCTCCGCCATCGAGCAGGTAGTTGGTGGCGTCGCCCGCGCTACCGGCGATGGAGATGGATTGCGAGCTGAAGAAGCTCTTACTGCCGGTATTGGTTCCGTCGCTGTGATTGATGGACGCGCCGGAGATGGTGATCAGCTCCGTCGGATCGCGCCCATTGAGTGGCAGGTCGACGATGCGCTGCTGATCAACCACTTGGGAAATCGTATTTTGCTGCGTCTGCACCAGGCTGGCGTTGGCGTGCACCTCCACCCTTTCCGCCAGTGCTCCCACTTTCATGGTGACGTTGATCTGTACGTAGTCGTTGACTCTTAAAAGAATGCCGCTCTGCACGTACGTTTGAAACCCGGCAACCGTCGATTCGAGGGTGTAAGCGCCGATCGGCAGGCTTGGGATGGTGTAGATGCCATCCGAGTTGGTAGCCGCATTGTACACGGCGCCGGTATCCACGGCGGTCATCTTAATCTGGGCGCCGGCCACCACGGCGCCCTGCTCGTCTGTGACCCGACCTGTCGCAGAAGCAATAGAGACCGCCTGCGCATGCAGGGCCGGCACGTTTCCCAGCACCACGAAAGTCAGCAGCAAACTACCGACAGCAACGACGCTTCTTGAATTCTTGTTGGACATAGCGACCCCTCAGCCCCGGTTTTGCCATCCTGGCCAGGATGGACTGAAAGCGATTACTCGGACTATCGGGACCGATTATACATCTAACCGCCCTCCGCGGGAAACATCTTTTTTCATGAACATCGGGCGATGCGGCGGGCTTTCCGTGCGAGTCCGCCACCGCGCAAGTTCGCCTCCCAAGTGGCCACGCCCAAATCAATTGGCGAGCGGGTCGGGGCGAAGTTGAAAGTGAAGCACCTTGCTGGTAGTTCCCTTACCGCCTTCGACATGAAAGACCGCTCGCGTGGCGTAAGTCGACCACAAGCCCTTGCCTTTCCAACCGGCATTGGAATCGTCGATGCGGCCATCCAGACCTTTGGCGAAGAAGCCGAGCGGATAAGGTACCCGGAGCGCGACCCATTTGCCGTTCACCAACGCCATCAGCGCATCTTCGCCGTTGCCGGTGGCAATCGGCACGTTCTTGCCCAGTCCGAAGGTATCGAATTGATCGACCCAGTCGTAATAACTGGCCTCGGCGCTGCCGGAATCGGTGACGCCCTGGAGCTGCGGTGCGGGAAAGGGATAGAGCGTCCAGCCTTCCGGACAGTGCTGGCCAGTGGCGGCCGGACCGTTGAGCGGCCCTTTGCATTTGCGGCGATCGAAGCTGGCCAGGTGTCCGCTGGCAGTCACCGTCCAGACGACGCCATTGGTATCGATGTCCAACCCGCGCGGCGAGAAGCCCTGGACCAGCGCCCTCGGGTTGTTCCACGGCAATTCGTAGACTTCCGCCAGAGCGGTGGCGGGCGGGTTCGGCCCAGGCGCCAGCCGGACGATCCTGCCCGGGAAGCCCAGGATGGATCCCCAGATGGACCCGTCCGACGGGCTCACGGTGACGCCGTAGAAAGAACCCGAGATGCGCTTGTCCTTGGCGGGGTCAACCGGTTGATCCGGCTCCACGTAATCGTCGCGCCTGCCGTTGCCGTTGGTGTCGAGGATGAGCGCGGTCCAACCCTGCGACCTCCGCTCATCGTGGGTCTCTTCAAACATCTTCGTATTCAGCCAGCCGACAACATCTCCCCCGCCGCCGCTGCTGGTCCACAGCGTGTGGTTGGCGTCTTGGGCGAACTGCAGGTGGTGCGTGCCGAAACACGTGTCGATCAGGGTGAATTTCCTGGTCTGGGGATCCCACATGGCGAGTTGGCGGCCACTGCGGCTGACGGGAAACAGTTTCGCCGATGGGCTCGACCCATCCTGGCAGTAGGCTGGGTTGTCGGGCGGCCGGATTACGGAGGTGAACCAGACCCGTCCTTTTTCGTCAAACATGGGGTTGTGCATGTTGGCCTGGCTGTCCCAGATGGATTCGTCCCCCCAATAAATTGAAGGCTGCAGCGGCTTCGGCGGAGCGGGGGTCTTGGGATCCCGCACCGGCATTCTCACCTGGCTCGCGGTGTGATGCACCGGATCGAGAACGGGGATGTTGTCGGTGCTGAGCTCGGGAGCGCCGTAGAGCAGGCCGTTGGCGTTCACTGTGGGATTGCGTTTGTCGGTGGCGATTTCATCATGCAGATACGCTTTGGGCGCAGCCCAGTCCCATTCGGTGATGACGACGTTCCGCTCCACGCCCTGCGGCCTGGGCGGCGCCGGTGGGACTTCGCCGGCCGCGACCCGGCCGGTCCAGTCCGCGAACATGGCAAGAGCGCGTTCGCGGCCCAGCCGGCCGATGCTGCCGATCATCGCACTACCGGCCTGTCCCGATTGGACTCGCCGCTCCCAGGCAAGCATCGGAGAATCGAAATGCCCCAGGTTCGTGGAGATCTCCCGGGTAGCCTTGTTGCCCAGTTGATGGCATGACCAGCAGCTATCGGTCTTGATCACCTCCAGCCACTGAGCCTGGCTTTTCATACTCTCCGAGATACCGTTGCCTTTCGGTCCGGTGCCGGGGAACTCGCTCTTGCCGGGCACGCGGAGAAGGGAATACCAATAGCTGGCGGGGTAGTATTCCGCAGCGGCGCGCGGATTGGGCGCCACCACCGCTTTGAGATTGACGATCTTGCCGGGAGCGCACTGCGTTTTGGGAGAATCCACCAACCCATAGCCACGCACCCACACGCTGTAGCTGGCCTTTGGAAGATCGGGTACCACGTAGCGGCCGCGATCGTCGGTCACCACGATCTTGATGAATCTGGTCGGCAGTTCGGCAGTTTCGGCGATCACCCAGACGCCCGCTTCGGGGCCGTTCGCGCTGGTGACTACGCCGCCGATGTCGTCGTCGTCGATGCGGACCGTATCGACGGCGCGCTGCTGAGCGTTCGCTTTGATCAGTGCACCGGCACAGAGCACGGCCAAGCCGGCCGGCATTGCCGATAAGTACAGGAGTCTTGCTCTCCTCATGTCCTTGCCCCCTTTTCGTGGCAGACCGGGTGCTCGCACACGGCTACCCAGGATGCGGCCAGTATACACCCTGATACCGCGTTCCCGGCACCGCGCACCCAGCCAGGAGTCCGAACTCCGGCGCATCATGCTACAACGTAATCAGAAAGGAGAGCAGCATGCGATACGTCGCCGTGCGTTTGGAGATGATGGGATTGTGTGCGCTGTTGCTGGCCGCGATGCCGGCTTTCGCCGACACCGCAGCGGGGTTGGCGGCCTTCAAGAACAAGGATTACCAGAGGGCATACCGGGAATGGAAAGCGGCGGCCGACGCCGGACAGGCCGAGGCCCAATTCGATTTGGGCGTTTTGTATGCCCAGGGACTGAGTGTGCAGCGCGACCTCACCGCAGCCGCAAACTGGTACCGGAAATCCGCCGAGCAGGGGAACGCGGCAGCCCAGTTTGCGCTGGGACAGATGTATTCCCGCGGCTGGGGTGTTCCGAGGGATCTGACCGACGCCATGCGCTGGTTCCAGATGGCGAACTCGGTGGACGCCGATGGTCCACCGACCGACTGGTTAAGACTGGACGGGTACGGGATGCCGCAGGACGCCGAGCAAGCCGCGTATTGGTACTGGCAAGCAGCCGACAACGGCCATCCCGAGGCGCAATTCAACCTGGGCCGTCTGTATGACAGCGGCAAGGGCGTGAAGCGCGATCACGAGCAGGCCGCACGCTGGGTGAGCGCCTCTGCGGGCCAGGGGTACGCGCCCGCCATGGCGAACCTCGGAGAGCGCTTCGCCGCCGGCAACGGCGTCGACAAGGACGACAAGCGCGCGTATTTCTGGCTGACCCTGGCCTTCCTTCACGGAGACAGAAGCGGGGAGAAGACGCGCACCGCCGAAGCGGCCAAGCTGGCGCCCGCCGACGTGGCCGAGCAGGACCATGCCGCGCAGAACTGGAAACCGAGGACGGCGGTTGCGAAACCCAGACAGTAGGTTTGGCGCGGGCGTCCGCCGGGCAGGCATGAGATTCGTCCTCTTCTTTGTTGCCGCCGCGCTGGCCCATGGCCAGACCGCGCGCGATCCCGACGCTGTGCTGGACCAGGCGCTTGCCCGGCTACAGGAGATGGCCCACAACCTGGAGAAGTACGTATGTATCGAAACCGTGGATCGCAGCTACTATCAGCGCGTTGTGCCGCGCGAAGCGCCAGCGCGGCCCGAGCCGGCGCCGGCCTGCAGTCAGACTGCCGCCGGTAGTGCCAGCCCAGGCGACCCCCTTCGGCTCGAATCCACGGATCGCGTTCGGCTCGAGGTGACCGTTTCTCGAGGGCGCGAATTGCACTCCTGGCCCGGCGCCACCCGGTTCGACTCGCGCGACGTCGACGAACTCATTCGCGACGGTCCCGTTTCGACGGGCGCTTTCGGCGGCTATCTCGCCAGTGTCTTCGGCCCGCCTGGAATCACATACCACTACAACGGCGAGCAATCCGCGAACGGCAAGACCCTGTTCGAGTATGGATACCGCGTGCCCCTGGAAGCCAGCCGCTTGGAAATCAAAGCGGACGCAGCGTGGCGCCCGGCGGCCTATGAGGGCGATTTCCAACTCGATCCGCAGTCTCTCGAACTGGAACGCCTGACCGTCCGCACCAACGAGTTACCGCCCGGCGCCGCTTTCTGTCAAGCCGCCACCACCCTGGACTACCGGCGCGTTCACATCGGCGACAGCGACATTCTGCTGCCACGCCAAAGCCAGTTGGAGATCGTGCTCCTGAACGGGCGCGAAACACGCAACGTCACCACGTTCTCGAACTGCCGCGAGTATCAGGCGGAATCGGAAATCGTGTTCGACACGTCTTCCGGCGCCGAGAGCAATGCCACACCGCGAGCGGGCCGGGGCCGCGTGGCGCTGACCATCGGCCTGCCGGTCACGCTGGCGCTGGCCGAACCCATCGACACCGCCGCCGCCTCCGCGGGCGACCCGGTTGCCGCGAAAGTGGTCACACCGGTAAGGCGCCCGGGTTCGACCGAGGAACTGATTCCGGCCGGTGCGGTTGTCCACGGCCGCATCCGACGCGTGGAACACCACCTGTTGCCGGCGCCGTATTTTCTGATCGCGTTGTCTTTCAACCGGGTGGAGGTGCAGGGAGTCCTGTCGCCCTTCGCGGCACGCAGCGAGGCCAACGCGGAGTTGGCCAAGGAGTTGGGGGCGAACCTGGAGATGCGCGAAACCGGAATCTGGTTCTGGGACGTAGGCACCTTTCTGTTTCCGACAAACAAGAGCCGCATGGTGATTCCCGCCGGGTTCGAATCCAAGTGGTTCACGCTGGCGACCGGCGCCCGCTGACGTTGGGGTGGCCCACCAGCCTGGACGAACAGACGGCCGCCGGCCCGCGTCAGGGTCATCGTTCGCCCGGCGGCGCGGCGGCGCGGCGGGCCTTGACGAGAATAGCGGATGGGCAGATACTCATGAGGGGATGTTTTATGTTTTACGGGCGCGCGTGTGCGTTTTCGACGTTGGCCGCGGCCGCCGTGCTGGCGCTTCCGGCTGACGGGCAATCGGTGATCTCTACTCATTCCGGCGTGGTCCACTTTTTCCAGGGAGCGGTCTACCTGGGCGGCGAGCCGCTCGAACCGCGCCTGGGCAAGTTTCCAAGTATGACCGAAGGCGCCGAACTCCGCACGGCGGAAGGCCGGGCGGAAGTGCTGCTTACGCCTGGCGTCTTCCTCCGCTTGGGCGAGAGGGCTGCCATCCGCATGATGGCGAACGATCTTTCGGACACGCGCGTCGAAATGCTGGCAGGATCGGCGATCGTCGACTCGTCGGACCCGAGTTCGCTCCCATCCGTCACGCTCATTTACAAGGAATGGAAGATGCAGTTTCCCCAGAGAGGCATCTACCGTTTCGACGTCGAGCCGCCCCGATTGTGGGTCCAGCAGGGCGAGGCGGAAGTGTCCGCCGCCGGCAGCACAGCGCCGGTGTCCGTGGAACAGGGGATGTATCTTCCGATTGGCCCGGTGCTGGCACCCGAACGCTCGATCGATGTGGTTGCCGACACCCTCACCGAGTGGGCCCGTGGCCGCGGCGAATCGATTTCCGCGGACAATGCCATTACCGCCCAGATCGACGAGGATCCTGCCTCGGCGAATTCCCTTGCAGGGCTGGACGGGCTTACCTCCTTTCCTCTCATCGGCGCTTCTTATCTTGGCCTGGGGTCATACGGATTGTACAACTCCGCCACTCCCTACCAGTTGGGGTTCAACTCGATCTACCTGCCCGGGTTTACGTACAGGCCTCTCCTTTTGGGATTGCCGCCGGGTGGGGTTCGGAGTTACCTTCATCCGCTGCCGTTCCCGCGGCCGGCCGGGGGTCCATCGGGATTTGGCACCAGCACTCCCGTCCCCCGTGCTCCTCTTCCGCGTCCGGCGCCCGCGCACCCCATCCCCCATGGACCAGTGCACGTCGGAGTTCACCATTAGTCACTGAGCAGGCGCGTAATACCCAAGCCGCCAGTGCGCTTTGAGCGGCGAAATGCCGTGCGGCTGCGAGACTTTAACTTCCACGTGCCGGTACTTTCCGTCTCTGGCCTGATTCGCGGGGTAGTAAGCCAGAACGTACTGATTGCGCAACTCGACGGCAATCCGGGCCGCGACGCTCGGCAGATCGCTCTGGAGCGCCGCCGAAAAGGCGCGTCCACCGGTCTGCGTCGCAATCTCAGAGAGCAGACGCGGTCCCGAGATCTCCTCGGGGGTCAGTCCGAGGGACAAGATCGGCTCGAAGACACCCATGGCGTAGACTTGTACATCCGCTGCGCGAACCAGCGACTCGATTTCGGCGGCGGTGTAGTGGCTGTGATTATCGCCGCCGTCGGAAATGATCACGATTGCTTTTCGGGGATTCTTCGCCTTTTTCATCTCGTGCAGGCCGGCGTTGATGCCGTCCAGCATCGCAGTCAGGCCGCCCGGCTGAACGTTCTTGAGCGCGCTTTCAAGCTCTTCGGTGTGTCGCGTAAACCCGACCGAAAGTCTTGCATTGTCGCCGAACTCCACGAGAAACGCTTCATCGTCCCGGTTGAAGGTCTTGAGGAAGTGTGAGGCTGCGTCGCGAGAGGCCCGAAGCTTGTAGTCCATACTGCCGCTCTCATCGAACACCAGGCCAACCGAAAGAGGCGCATCCTCGCCGGAGAAATGGGCGACGTTCTGCTCCACGCCGTCTTCGGATAACTGGAAATCCGCCTTTTGAAGCCCGAGAACGAACCGGTTTAGCGTATCAGTCACCGCCACCGGGATAACCACCAGGTTTGTATCCGCTCGAAAGCTGGGCTCCGGACCCTGCTGCGAATTCCCCGCGGGCGCTACGGCGCAGCCCGCACAGAGGAGGATGTAGGCCCAGGCTCTCCGCATCACAATTCAGCCCTCAACTATCGACGAGTCTATCACGTCGCAACCAATAAGCAACTGCGGCACGTCAGGGACGCAACTCACGAGGGTCAACGTCGCAGTCATTGTCGAAATCGCGGAATGCGCAGCCGCGCCGGGCACTTTTGGTGTATTGCGGGAAACAGGACCCTCTTAGATGATATATTACGAATATCCTCCCTGGCAGTGGTCAGAGCCTGTGGATCTGCCGAAGCGCCTCGCTGTCGCTGGTCGATTTTATGAAAACGCGAAGCATGCCCGACCCACGAGCGTCCTGGTTTGCTGTAACCGTCAAGCCGCAGCCTGAAAAAGGGCACAACGACGGAGGCCGTGACCTCGAGCATGAGGGAAGCGTGATGAAACATATGTTGCACCGACGGGCGTTTCTGATGACGGTTCCGGCGGCGGCACTGGCGGCCCCGGGCAAGTGGGTCTCGCTCTTCGACCGGCCAAACGTTGAAGGGCTGGAGACCATCGGGCAAGGCGGTGTGGACTGTCGAGCACGGCGAAATCGTCGGCCGGCAAGGAGCGGGCGCGGCCGCCGGCGACCTATTCAACGAACAGCAATGGAGCGACTTCGAGCTGGAGTGCGAGTGGAAGATGAAATGGCCCGGCAACAGCGGCGTCTGGTTCCGCTATAGCGGGCCCCAGTCGGCGTATCAGGCGGACATTCTGGATGAACCGAAGGATTACCCGGACGCGGTATCGGGGTCGCTCTACTGCATGGGAAAGGCGTTCATTGCCAGGAACGGCGACGCCTCCAGCGTGAAGATGGATGGCTGGAACCGCTTCGTCGTTCGCGCCGTCGGCGACCATCTGGTCATCGTTCTGAATGGCAAGCAGGTGGTCGACGTCCGCGATCGCACTTTTCCCGGACCGGGCAGCATTGGGATTCAGGTTCATCCCGGGAAGCAGTTCGAACAGATGGAAATCCGCGTCCGCAAGCCGCGGCTGCGGCCGCTTTAGTCCAGGAGAACTTCGTGAACACGCGTATTTTTCTGCGGAGTGCGGCGGCATTCCCGTTTGTCGCATGTTCCACGGTGCTTGGCGCCAACGACCGGACAGCGCTCCACCACCGTGTGCTCGCTGGTGAACATCTGCCGCGACATGGCCGCAAACTCAAATGGGATCCCAAGGCGGAGAAGTTTGAAGGCGACGACGAAGCCAACAAACTGCTCTGGCGTCCGCGCCGCAAGGGCT
The DNA here is from genome assembly GCA_035638575.1 of Bryobacteraceae bacterium. GTDB lineage: Bacteria > Acidobacteriota > Terriglobia > Bryobacterales > Bryobacteraceae > DASQZT01. The sequence goes on along the minus strand of DASQZT010000085.1, from coordinate 40,659 downwards.
TCGAACTGCCGTCAATGAGCTAGCACGGCCCGGCAAATAGCCGGCTTACGGTCTTCATCAAACGCCCGCACCTCTCGCCCTACGGCGTTACTTTCAGGATTCCCTGGAGAGGTATGTCTGCGGACGACTTTCCCGCCATGATCTCAAAATCGCCCGGCACGACCCGCCAGCGCATGTCGATATCGAGCAACTGGAGATCCTCCGGAGTTAGCTTCATGGTGACGGTCTTCGTCTCACCGGGTTTGAGCGCCACTCGCTCGAACCCGCGGAGCTGCTTGACGGGGGTTGAAACGGGGGCGTACTTCTCGTGAATGTAGATCTGCACGGTTTCCACACCCGCGCGGTCACCTGTGTTTTTCACGTCCAGGGTCACGCGCGCCTCGCCGCCCGGATGAATCTCAGACGGCTCGACATGCAGATTGCCGTACTCGAATTCCGTATAGCTCAGCCCATAACCAAATGGGTAGAGCGGCGTCGCCGGCATGTCCACGTAACCTTGCCGCATCCGGGAAGCCTTGGAGGGCTTGTAATTGTAGTAGACCGGCAATTGGCCGGAGTGCCGGGGCACCGAGATGGCCAACCTTCCCGTGGGGTTGAAATTTCCAAAGAGCACGTCGGCCACCGCTTCGCCGCCCCGCTCGCCTGGTTCCCACGCCTCCACGAGGGCGGGCACGTGTTCGGACGTCCACCGCGTGGAAAGCGGCCGGCCGTTGATGAGCACCACGACGGTGGGAGTTCCCGTCTCGAAGACTGCCTGGATCAAGTCCTCCTGCTCCCCGGACAGATCCAGGCTCGCCACATCGTGCGATTCCCCATCGGTGGGCCTGTCATGCTGCCTTTCGCCGACCACCACGATGGCGACGTCCGACCCCTTCGCGGCCCGCACGGCTTCCGCAAACCCGCTCTTGTCCGTGCCTGTAATTTCGCAGCCGCGCACCTGCGTGACACGGGTTTGAGGCGAGACCACGGCTTTAATCCCCTCGATCACGGTGGTCACGTGCTGGAGAATTCTCTTCGGCGAATAGTCGCCCAGTTGGTTCATCACATCGTCCGCATTGGGGCCGATCACCGCTACCGATTTCAAATCCTTCTTGAGAGGCAACAGGTTCTTGTCATTCTTCAGCAGCACGATTCCTTCGCGGCCGGCCCGCAGAGCCAGGTCCTGATTCGATTGCGAGTGCACGACCTGGACGGCGCGGTTCACATCGACGTAAGGATTCTCGAAGAGGCCCAGGCGGAACTTCAGCTCCAGGACCCTGCGCACCGCGCGATCCACCAGCGCCATGGGGACTCGACCCTCTTCCACGCTCTCGACCAATGGCCCCATGTAGGCAGGCTCGTAGGTGATATTCAAATCGACTCCGGCCCTCAAGCCCAGCAGTCCAGCTTCTTTTTGGGTGGGAACGATGTGCTCGTAGAGCAAGGTCCCGAAGCCGCCGCCTTCGCTCTCGACGACTCCTTTGAAACCGATTTCCTGCCGCAAGACATCGTTCATCCACTTCACCGAGGCGTGCGCCGGCACATCCTCGACTTCCGGGTAACCCGCCATCACACCCAGGCCCCCGGCTTTGGTGATGGCTCCGATCCAGGGCGGCATGAAGTTCTCGCGCAGGGAACGTTCCGATACCTCGATCGCTCCACGCTCGAGGCCGCTCGATGGTTCGCTTTGCGTGGGAAAATCGGTGAGGACCGCGACGACCTTGTCTGGCGCGGAGATGTCAGTGCCCTGCGTCGCCCGCACGATGCTCTCGCCGATCCGCATATAAAGGTAAGGATCTTCGGTGTAGGCCTCCTCGTTTCGGCCCATGCGCGGATCGCGATCCACCTCCATCACCAGCGTGGAAAGCATGTGGATCCCGACCGCTCGCGCCTCCGCCGCGGCCGCCGCGTAGATCGCCTTTACCAGGTCCATGTCGAAAGAACTGCCCACGGCCAGGCCCTCCGGGAAAACCGTGCCGCCCGGAAACATGGCGCCATGCGTGCCCTCTTCATCCTCCATAACCGGTATCTTCAGGCGCGTCTGGGTGAGTGCGATTCTTTGGAGCCCGTTAAAATACTCCGCCTGCTGGCGCGCGCCTTCTCTCAGAATCTCATTGGCGAGCGTGAAGAAACCGCAGGCCGGGCCGATTTCCTGAGTGTAGGTTCCGGCCGTGAATCTCTTGCACGCCTCCGTCTTGGAGGGGATGTCTCTCCCCAGTTCATTAACATAAACACAGGGCAAATTGAGCTGCCCTACTTTTTCCTTGAGCGTCATCCGGCTCATCAGGTCGTCGATTCGCTCCTCGACCGGCCGTTTCGGATTGAGGTAGACCGGCGTTGGGCCTCCGGCTTGCGCGAGGATCACCGAGATGGATGCCAGCGTCGTGCCGGCTGCCACGATCAACCACCAGAGGGCCTTCTTCCTCATCTTTCCCATATCCTTCCATCAGCATCCAGGGCGCCGCACCGACCCGGAAACTCTGAGCGCGGAGAGCGCACGCTTGGACGTCTTCGGGCGCTCTCTATAATAAACCGCGGCTACCGAGCCGGAGTGATCTTGACCAGCATCGCTCCGTGGCGCCCCACCTTCACCGTGAATACACTGTCAAAGCGGCCGACATCCTTCTGCCGCCACAAGTCACGCACAACTTGCGGACCCCGGATCGACAGGTCGGACCAGCGCGCCGCGACATCCGCTTCCTGCTCGCCGCGGTTAAAGAGGCCAACCGCCTTGGAGCCACCCGCCAGATCCTTGGCCCAGACTTCGAGGTCGCCCACCTTCGCAACAGGCGCGGCCTGTTTGCCCAGCGTGTCCTGGTCGACGTCGATGACCTCATCGTTGGTCAGCACGTTCAACGTGAAATCGTCGAGCTTGGCCATGTCGCCACCGAAGACCAGCGGCGCCGCCATCAGGCTCCAGAGGCTCATCCAGGCATACTGCTCGTTGTGGGTGAGCGCGGTAAGAGCCGGAGGCTGCCCCCTCCTGCCCGCAAGGTATCCGATGTTGATGTTGTCGGGGTCGTTCCACCCGCCCGGTCCGGCCCACCTTTCCATACCCGCCTGGCCGTAACCGAACCTCGTCACGTTGGCCCAGCCGCCGCCGACGTCGCCGGCGGTGCGCCAGAAATGGCCGCCGACCTCGCGTCCCCACTCCCAGACGTTGCCGCGCCCGTACTCGCACAAGTTGTACACGAAATCGCGGTCGAGCTTTTGCAGAATGTCGCCCATGAGCCGGTAGGGCTTCTTGTATTCCTCCGGGTCCTTGGGGTCCTTGATGAGCTTCTGGTACGAGCACAGGTCGTATTTGAGAAAATCAAAGCCCCACGCGGCGAACTGGCGCGCGTCCTGCTCCTCATGCTGGTAACTGGCTTCGAACCCGGCGCAGGTGAGCGGTCCTGGCCCGATGTAGATTCCGATTTTGAGCCCCTTGCCGTGCACGTAGTCCGACAGCGCTTTCATGTCGGGGAAATTCTTGTTGGAGCGCAGATTCCCTTTCTCGTCGCGTGCCGGCCCGCCGAAGATCGGATCGGTCGAACCCGGCTTGATGTTCCAGCCGTCGTCGATATTGACGTACGCGTAGCCGTGCTGGATCAGGCCGCTCGAGACCATGGCGCCGGCTTGGGCGCGGATCGACGCGTCGCTGATTTCGGTGAGCGCATTGTACCAGGTGCTCCAGCCCATGGGAGGGGTTAAAGCGAGTTGATCGCCGGCGATAATCCGGAACTTGCGCCCGTCGGCGCCCCGGGCATTTTTGGCGCTGACCGTAACGGCATATTCTCCCTTTTGCTTCACGACGCCGGTGATCTGCCCGGTGCGCGCATCCAAACTTAGTCCTTTCGGCAGGCCTTGGGCGGAAAACGTCATGGGCCGGGCGCCTGTCGCCGGGATGGAGTAAAGGAACGGATGGCCCGGCCGCACTCCGTACACCTTCGCGCCGTTGATCTTCGGCTTAGGGGATGCCGCGGGGGTAAGGATCCCCGGCTCTTGGGCGAGCGCGGCAGCCGCCACCAAGAAAATTGCAAGAATCGTTCGGATGGTCGTTCCTAGCATTGGCAACCTCGCTTCATGATCTCAATTTGCGCGTGGCCGATGTGTTTTGGGCGGTCAGGTTGTGACGGGGGTGTCGATGCTATCCCAGGCCGACACGGCAGTAACCTAACGGCCTTGCATGTACCAGGGGACATTGATCACGATGATGCGTGGGCTGCCTTTCAAATAGAGCAGAGCCTTCAACGCCGCCGCCCGTTGGTTGTGCAGGAAGAAGTAATACCAGCGGTGCTCCACCAGTTCGGGAATCACCACCGCGATCTGCCGGCCGGGATTGGCGCGCTCGAGCTGGAGCACGTAATCCACAATCGGGTTGATGATGAACCGGTATTCCGACTTCAGGCATACCAGCTTGGGAGCGCCCATGCCCAGTTCCTGAACCGGGTGCTCCACGTAGTCCTGCCACTGCTTTTGCAGATAGACCGTGCGCTCGCCGGAATCCACGTGCAACCCGACAACGTCGGGCGAGATGTTGAAGGCGAAAGTGAACGCCTGCTTGGCCACCCTGCTCCAGCGATCGATAGGCACGACCACCATCGGCGGCCGGAAAGACTTCAGTTCCAGTGGGGTCTGGCAGTCGATTTCGAGGGCCACCCGGTGGTACTGGCGGCGAACCGAGACCATGAGCAGCAGCAGGCCGGGAATGAGGAGCAAAGTGATCCAGGCCCCTTCCAGGAACTTCGCCACCAACACCACCACTACGGTCAAACCGGTGGCGAGCGCGCCGAACCCGTTGACGAAAATACTGTGGCGCGCACCCCGGCCGCCCACCCGCTTCCAGTGAAATACCATGCCGGTTTGCGAAAGCGTGAAGGCCAAAAACGCGCCCACTGCGAACAAAGGGATCAGGCGGTCGGTCACCCCACCGAAAACGATCAGGAGCAGAGCGGAGAGGGCCGCGAGCACATACACGCCTTGCGAGTAGATGAGCCGCCGGCCGCGAATGGCCAGAGAGCGGGGCAGGAATCCGTCCAGCGCGATCACTCGGCACAGCCGCGGAAAGTCCGCGAACGCGGTGTTGGCGGATAAGGCCAGCACCAGCAGAATGGAGCCGATCGTCACGTAATAAAACAGGCCCTTGCCGGTGACCGCCCCCAGCATGATCGAGAGGACGCTCTGGTATCCCGGCTGGCCGGGGTCGGTGGCGACGATGCCGTACGCCCGCACCAGGTAGGCGATGCCCGCCAGCATCACGATCAGCAAGGCGATGATGATGGTCAGAGTGCGTCGAGCCGTCGGGGCCGTGGGCTCGCGGAAGGCTTTTACCCCGTTGCTGACGGCCTCGACGCCGGTCATGGCGGTGCATCCGCTGGCGAATGCCTTGAGGAGCAACCATACGCCGACCGCCGCGGCTGCCCCGCGGCTTGCGGGAGGCGTTACCACGGGTGCGGGATGGCCGCCGCTCAACAGACTCTTGACCACCCCGATTCCGATGGCGACCAGCAGTGTCCCGACGAACAGGTAGGTGGGGATCATGAACACCGCGCCCGCTTCGCGCACGCCACGCAAATTGACGAGCGTTATGAGCACAAGAATGCCGAGACACAAAAGGAGCGTGTGCCGCTGCAGATCGGGAGCCGCCGAAACCAATGCGCCCACGCCGGCGGAGATTCCGACCGCCACCACCAGAATGTAGTCGATCATCAGCGCCGCAGCCGCCAGCAACCCGGCGGAGACACCCAGGTTCTCTCGCGCCACGGTGTAGGAACCACCTCCACCCGGATATGCTTCGATCGTCTGCCGGTAGGAGAAAAAAACAATGGTCAGCAGGACGATGATGCTGGCGCTGATCGGGACGATGTAGAGAGAGCCCGCCGCTCCCAGCGGGATCAGCAGAGTCAGCGCGGCTTCGGGTCCGTAGGCGGCGGAGCTCAGGGCATCCAGGCCGAAGATGGGGATACCCGCCGCGGCTCCGATTCGTTCCGCGCGCTCCTGGGAAGAGGCCAGAGGGGATCCGAACAGAAAAGTGCCCAGTGACATTCGGCGCCTGCTATCAGACCTTCCGGAAACCTTCGCAAAAAACGAAGGATAGCATGGCGCGGCGGGCGGTCAAATCGTTTGCCCGCTCTACTGCAGTTCCGCAAAGCCCATTACCGCGGCGGGCTGCAGTTGATGCAAGTCGAGCACCAGGATCTGGTTCTGGCCCCGGCGCAGCCATCCCGCCGGGCAGTAGAGGCGCTTCTGAGGACCGAGGTTCCAGTAGCGTCCCAGGTTGTGCCCATTTACCCAAACCAGCCCTTTCTGGTATCCCGAGAGATCCAGGAAAGTGTCGGCGGGTTCCGCCAGGTCGAACGTCCCCAGGAAGAAGATCCCCGGCCGTTCCTCCACCTTGCCTTCGGGCAACTGCCGGACGAAGTCGTCTTTCAGCGGCAGCGGGTACACTTCCCAGTTCATCAGCGTCATGCCGTTCAGCGTCACGCGATCCGTGATTCCCTTGCGGTCGATCATGGTCTGCGCGAAGTTGATCCTCCCCATCGCCTCCACCAGAATCGTGAGCACCGGTTCAGGGTTGTCCGTCTTGGGCAGCGCGATGGTATTGACGCCTTCCCGCCGGTCGAGCTTGCCGATGTAGCGCCCGTCCACAAACACCGTGGCGTAGTCGTGCACATCGGTAACGGCGAGATTGCCGCTCTTATGCCCGATCAACGTAGTCTGGTAGACAATCATTCCGAAGTCCTGGCCGTAGTCTTCCATGGGACGTGGCTGGACGGAGGCGACCGGACGCGGCAGGTTCTGCCAGAGCGAGGCGTACGGCCGCAGGGCGATCGGCGGAATCGCGGCGGCTGGAATATCCGCCGGGATTTCGGGCAGTGCGCCTTTCGTCCCGCGGTGGCGCCCCAGCACTTCGCGGAGCGCCTGGTATTTGACGGTTGCGCGCCCCTGCTCGGTGATCGGCGCGTCGTAATCGTAGCTGGTGATGTCCGGCAGGTAGTTCCCCTTGCCGCCGGAGTTGGCGCCGGCCCAGAATCCGAAGTTTGTGCCCCCGTGAACCACGTACAAGTTGAAGGAGCGCCCTTTGTCGAGCAGTCCTTGCACGTCCCGGATGAGCCTGTCCACTCCGCGGCGCGCCCAGGGTTCTCCCCAATGAGTCAGCCAGCCCGGGTATGTTTCACTCGAGAACACCGGAACGCCGGGGTTCATCCGCCGCGCCAGTTCGAACTGCTCGTCGGTCGAGCCCGGGTCGAGGCCCACGGCCGCTCCGGGCAGGGACCCGGCTTCCAGCATGTAGGTCGTGGCACCGTCGGCGGTATAGAACGGCACCCGGATGCCGGCCTCCTGCCAGACCTGGCGCAGCCTCAGCAGGTAATTTCGGTCGTTGCCGAAACTGCCGTATTCGTTCTCGATCTGGAGCATCAGGATGGGTCCGCCTTCGGTCACCTGTGCGGGCGCGATCACGCGGGCCAGGGCGCGGATGTATCGCTCCGCCGCCGCCATATACCTCGGGTCCAGGCATCGGACCTTCAAGTCGGGCACGCGCAACAAGTATGCGGGCAGGCCGCCGAAATCCCACTCCGCGCAGACATAGGGCCCGGGCCGCAGCAGGACCCACATGCCCTCCTCCTGAACCATCTTCAGAAAGGCGGCGATGTCGTGGTCCGGGGTGGCGAAATCGAAGCGTCCCTCGGCGGTTTCGTGGAAGTTCCAGAAGACATAAACCGCAATGGTGTTGACGCCCATTGCCCTGGCCATGCGAATGCGGTGACGCCAGTACTCGGGGGGAATGCGGGCCGGGTGCATTTCCCCGCTGACGATCTGGAGTGGTTTGCCGTCGAGCAGGAAGTCGTCTTTTCCCAGCACGAAAGTGTGCCGGTCCGCGGCGCCGGCCAACGCGGCGGCGAGCAGCAGCAGGGCTGAAACGCTTATACGCATTTGACTCGTGCCGGAGCATGCCCGGCGCACGAACGCGAGGGTCGAGACGAGTCTCGACCCGGCACGCAAAAGTGCCTGCGCCACCAATGCTACCGTGGCGAGGGCGCGAACCAGCGATCGATGGAAGCCGTCTCGAGCTTCTGCGAAGGCCGGAAGGCCGGCGAACCCACATATGCATATAGGCTCCGCAGCAATTGCCGGGCAGCCGGTTGCTTCTCCATGATGCCGGGCAGATCCATGGTGCACAAAAGGAGCTGTCCTTCGCCCACCTGGGCTTCCAGCAGATTCCCCAGCTTGTCGTTGCGCGCGAAGTTGTCGATCACCTGAACGATGGGCCGGAAGGTAGCAGGCGTATCGTTGAGGATCAGCGTGCGCGAGCTTTGAATCAGGTCCCACCATTGCCAGTTGCTATAGAACTCGGTGGGAAACTGCGCGAATGCGGGGTGCTTGGGGTCAACCAGAATGCCCATGGTGTTGGGCTGCTGCTTGGGGAACCACACCGGGCTCCAGAAGACCGGGAGGAACTTGCCGGGCAGCGACTGCTCGGAGTTTACGGCGGAGGGGAACAGGATCACTTTCTTCCCCGCGGCCAGGGCCGTCTTGGCCTCTTCCCATGTCCGCGCCGCCACCACGCCCGAGGGCGCGGTCACTGCCGAGGCCGGCGGGTACACCCAGATGTCCCACTCGTTGGCGAATTGCGTTCCTTTGAGCGAGACTTTCACCGTCACTTTTGCGGGCGCCGCGATCTTCGACAGCGCCGTCTTGAACTCGCCGGCAGGCGTCAGCTTGCCCGTGGGGAGGCTTACCGCGGCCAGCGATCCGGACGCGATCTCTCCTCCTTTTTCATTTTGGATGCGCCATAGCGGCTGGGCGTTCGCGAGATCTTTCGGCCCGAAGTGGGCGACATCGATCTGCGCCGTGAAGGTCTCGTCCGCGGTGTACGTCCGCTTGGTCATGCGCAGCAGGGGCACGGTCGGCCCGCAGTACTGGCGGTGCTTCTCCGGGGCGATGAATCCCTTGGAGTCCCAGAATGGATCGAGCAGACCAATCAGCGCCGTGCCTTGTCCCGGGTAGTCGTGGAGGTCGAGCAGCGAGAACCCGGTGTGGCCCGGGGTGCGCATCAGCAGCTCGATCTCTTCCTTGTAGAGCAGCACTGCGTGAATCCCGGTCGCCTGGACAAATCGCGGCGCTAGATCGAGCATGTGCTTGGCCGAAAGGTCGTCCCGGACCAGTTCGAAATTCCTGGCCGTCAGAACGCCGGTGTACTTCTTCATCTCGTCGAAGTTGGGGAAAAAGGTCCACTGGCCGATCTCGTGGCCGATCAGCGGACGATCCTGCTTCGAGATGATGTCGCGGAAGTCGAAGGCGGTGCTGGTACCCTGTACGGCGCGCGGCCGGCCGCTCTCGGTGAACTGGCGGTTCGCGGTGACTTGTGCCGAAGATGCCGACGAATACAGGTGGCGCGAATCTTCCTGGATCAGCTCGCCCACCCACTTCGACAGCAACTCGTCCGGTCCGCCGTATTCATTGCCGAGCGTCATCAGGCAGAACGACGGGTGGTTCCCGTACGTGTGAACAACTCTCAGCAGCTCTTTCTCGACAAAAGTATCGCGGTTCGCATCGGTGCCCACGCGGACGTTGGCGATCGGACCTTCGGTCTGGATCATCACGCCCTCGAGATCGCCCGCCGCAAATGCCGCATCCGGCGGAGTCCAGGAATGGAACCGGATGAAATTCAGGCCGTAGGATTTGAGGACGCGGTAGATGCGCCTCCACTCGGCCACGTCCGTGGGCGGATAGCCCGTGCGCGGGAAGATGCCGCACTCCAGGGTTCCGCGCAAGTATATGGGCCTGCCGTTCATCACGAATTGGGTGCCGTGAATCGCCAGGTCGCGCATGCCGAATGTGACCGTCTGGCTATCCGAGAAAGCAGCGCTCGCCGACTTCGCCGACAGCGAAACCGTAAGGTCGTACAGATTCGGGGAGAACTCGTCCCACAGGCGCACATTCGCGCCCATGGGCAGTTCGGCCGTGACGACGCTGCGCGGCTCGGCGGCCGTGAATTGCACGTCGCGGGCCGGAACCTTGCCGCCCGCCGGATGCCCGGTGGCGCCGATCGTGAGTTTTCCGGTGGCCGGCTTGCCTGTGGCGTTCACTATCGTGATGCTCAGCTTGGCTGTCTTCCGCGCCACGTCCGGGTAGACCTCGACATCCTGGATGGAAACCGGATCCTGGGCGCGCAGCTCCAGTTTGCCGATCAGTCCGTTCCAGTTGGTCTGCGTGCCTTCGTAATTGATCGAGACGAACCTGCCCAAGTCGATTTTCTTGGTGTTGTCCACCAGGATCGTCAGCTTGTGCCGCCCCGGGCTGAGGCCGACAGGCAATTCGTAGACGTGGGGCGCAATCAGGGTGTCCCGTGTGCCGATGTCCGTGCCATCCACCCAGACGCGCGTGTCCCAATGAACCCGTTCCAGCGACAGCGTGATTCGTTTTCCCTGCCACCCGGCCGGAACGTCGATGTCGCGCTGGTACCAGGCCTGTCCTTCGTACAGGTAGGGCCGGTACAGTCCATCCAGCGTTGGCTTGTTCGGATTGGGAGTGCCGAAGTGGGCTTCATCGGTCGAACCGGGCAGGGATATTTTCTGCGGCAGGTCGCTGTTGAAGAACCCCTTCTGCACGCCTTCCTTGTTCGGATCGAGCGAGAACCGCCATTGGCCTGCAAGCGACATCGTCGCCGCGGGTACGGCGCCGGCCCAAGCGATACCGGCGCCAACCGCCGCTGCCAGAAGAACTCGCGTAGTTATGATCGTTTTTCGCATGGAGATCACCACTGTATCCGGAGCTTCAGGTCCATTTGCCGGTATCCTTGCCTCTCCGGCTGGTAATAGGGAAACACTGAAGTGAACGCTCCGAAATTGGCTTGCGTGATGTTGGTATTCACGCTCTGGAAGTGAGGCGTGTTGGTGATGTTCGAGATCTGTGCGATGAACGTGGCTTTGATACGCTCCGAGATCCCAAAAGTTTTTAACAGGCTGAGATGGCCGACGTGCATGGGGTACGTCTCCAGGACGTTCATGCCGCAATTGCCGTAACGGCCGTAGTTGGACGCCGGAACCGCAAACGCCGCCAGGTTGTAATACCCCGAGATGGAGCGGGTACCGGAGTACGGGCTTCCGACACAGTCGGGATATTGGGTTACATTTCCCGAACTGGCGTTGGCGGGATCGGGACCGGTGAAGGAAGGCGATGTGTACTGGCCCGATGCGAGAGTGACGATGGCCTGCGCATCCCAGCCGCCCAGGACCCCATTGACCACCGGATGGGCATTGGGCAGGAAATGCCGTCCTTTGCCGACCGGCAGTGCCCAGGTCCCGCTGGTCACGAAGTACTTACGCCGTTCGTTGCCGTCGCGCTCCCAGTTGTCGGTCACGTTGTAGGGATCTTGCGTGAGGTAGTAGTTCTCCATGTTGTTGGCCAAGGTGAAGCTGGAGTCGAAGGTGACCGGCCCCGCTCTCCTCTGCGCCTGCAATTGCAGCGCCTGGCGATGCCAGGAACCGTCGTTACGATACTCCGTAGCGGAATTCACGTTCGGATAGGGCCGCCGGGCTACAGTGAAAGGAATGGTGCTGGCCTGCGGCTTATTCACGTTGAGGCTATAGTTCAGCCCCGAGCCGTTCATGCCCAGGAAGGAAGCGCGCAGACCCAGGTTTCCGATTTGGCGCTCCAGGGTGGCGTTGTATTGCCGGAGCACGCCCTCGTCGGTGTGCATCGGAATCGCCGTGACGCTCTGGCTGGGAACCGCGGACAGCGCCAGGCTGGTCGGGAAGGCGTTGGGAAAAGCGAACAGCGGCGTGCCATTGGTCAGGACGTTGCTGTAGGATTCGCTCAACTGGAACGGACCGGCGCCGTTCACGCGGCCGCTGCTGTTGTATCCCCACGACTCGGTGAACTCGCCGTAGCCGCCGCGCACCACCAGCTTGTCGGAAATGCGGTACGCCGCGGAAAATCGCGGGTGGAAATTCGTGAGCTTGGGAGACGGGACAACGCTTCCTTCCACCACGGGGATGATGCTTGTGGGGAACAGGGGGCTGATCTTGCCCAAGGTCCCCTTGGGGACGATTATGTTCCCGCTTACCGGATCCCAGTTGTACATGAAGCCGTCGTTGTACAAGGGGCTGCCGTAGTAGTCCCACCGCAGGCCGTAGTCGAGGGTTAGCCTGGAAGTGACCTTGAACGTGTCGCCCACGAACGACCCGGTCTGATTCTGGTGAACCGACCGGCCGATCAACGGATTGCTCAGCCTGGAGGTGCTGGAGGGGATTCCCAGCAGGAAATCGGCGAAACCGCTGCCGGTGTACGTTCCGGCGAAGGAGTAACTGCCGTATACCGATGACGAGACCGAGCCCAGGTACTGCCAAAAGTGACGGTATTCGGCTCCGAACTTCAAAATGTGTCTGCCTTTCGACCAGGTGGCCGTATCCTCGAAGGTGTTGATGCCGTCGTTGGTGCAGATGTTGTCAGTCAGGCAACCGTTGGTATTCGCCAAAGTGCTGACCGAGCCCACGCCGCTGATGGAGACGTTCGGGAAACCCAGGGTATGGAATCCCTGGGCATTGACGCCCTGAAGGCCGACGGCCTTCACGACGTCGTCGCCGAACAGGGGCGTCACGCTCTGCTCCGGCTCTCCGTACTTGATGAGATCGGTCGTATGGCCGAAAGTGAAGCTGTTGACCAGGGTGTTCGAAAGCACCCACGTGTCGGACGCCACGGTTCCGCGATGGTCGCGGGCCTGCGTATAGTCGAATTGCTCGCTGACCCCGGCCGCCCAGATGTACGGCGTTTCCCTTGCCATCCACCGGACGTACAGATTATTCCTCTCGGTCACCTTGTGATCGATCCGCAGGAACGGCCAGTCACCCTTGTAATCATCATAGTTATAAGGGTGCATCCAGCCGTAGTTCTGGGAGTACGTCGTGGGGCCGCCGACATTGGGCAGCGGATAGTAGTTGAGAAATTTCTGGGCGACGCTGCTGATCTGGCTTTGCGGAATCTGGTTGTTGGGGTACGGGTTGCCGGTGGCCGGATCCTTAATGATGGCGACCTTATTGTTGGGTGCGGTGGCGGCATTCAGAAACTGGCTGAAATCGCCCGTTCTCATGGCTACCGTTGGCACGTTCACGATGTTCCACGAGCCGAGGGGCATCATCTGGTGTTGCCACGCCACGAAGAAGAACGTCCGATCCTTGATGATGTGCCCGCCGGCTTCCACTTCCCCTTCGTGCTGGATAAATGGGGTGTTGCGCGGATCGAAGAACTTGCGGGCGTTCAGCGCCGAATTCTCTTCCTTCCAGTACAACGATCCATGGAACCCGTTGGCGCCATGCTTGGAGACCATATTGAAGTTGGCGGCGCGGGCGGTATCAGTGCCTGCGTTTACCGCGGTGACCTCCACGGTTTCGAAGAAGTTGGGATTATCGTTCTGGTCGCCGGTGGTGTCGTTGGCAACGCCATCCATCGCCCAGGTCTGCAGGTTCCGGACGGGGATGCCGGCCATCACCATAGCCCAACCGTTTCCCTGGATTCCAGGGGTCAGGGTCAGCAGCGAGAGCGGCGACGGATAAATATCCACCGTCGGGGTGCTGCTGTACAGTTTCTTGGTGTCGAGTTCGCCGCTGATTGTGCCGGTCTCGGTTTGAATCAAGGCAGCGCCCGCGTTCACCGTGATCGTTTCGGCGGTGCTTCCAACCGAAAGTTTCGCGTCTACGCGCCGGACCTGCCCGGGATCGAGCTGGACGTCGTCGGCAAGGAATTTGCGGAAGCCGGCCAGATCCACGGTGACGCGGTAGATGCTGGGCTTCAGATCGGGGGCCTCATAGTTCCCGCTGTTGTCCGTCGTGACACGGCGGACCTCGATGTTGGTGGCCACATCCACCACCGCTACGGTGGCGCCGGTTACGACGGCGCCAGACGGGTCCGTAACCGTACCTCGAAGAGTTGTCTTCTCCGTCTGCGCAAAAACCGAGCCCACGGCGAGAGACACAAATAGAACCCACTTCAGCCTGGAATTCATTCGCGAACGACTCCTTGAACAGGATGCTAACCCGATTAAAGGATCTGAAATAGGCACAATTCCCTGAACCGCATGGACGATTCGCCGAAACCCGGATGGGAAAAGACCGCACCTCGATTCGTTCCGCACAAGTTCCGGACCGGGCGGGCCGCACCTGAAGTGGCGGTTCAGCCTTTTACCGTCTGCCGGTATTTTCTGGGGGACATGCCCTGAATTTTCCGAAAGGTACGGGAAAAATAGAGCGGGTCGGAAAAGCCTAATCCATGCGCGATTCGCTTGAGAGGCTGGTTGGTGGTATCGAGCAACTCACAGGCATGTTGAATTTTCCGATGGAGGAAATACTCCAGAGGCGGGAAACCGGCAGCCCTCTTGAAGAGGGCGCAAAAGTGCGACACCGACAAATTCGCGATTCTCGCCAGTTCCGGCACGCTGACTTGTCTGTCGAGGTGGTGGTCCAGGAAAAAAATAGCCTGCCGGATACGATCCGTGGCGTCGGGACTGGCATCCGGAAACGACTTTCGGAAGCTGTACGTGAGGCCCAGCAATCGAACCAGCGCCGCCGAAGCGGGAAACAAGTGATTCCAGGCGTAACCGCGCGAGAGTTCGTCGGCGATCTCCTCGAAGAGTTCCACCAGCCGTGAGTAATCCGCGATCTCCAGGACCGGAGATCCGTTCCCCTCCAGCAGGACACCCGCGAAATCGGCTGCGGCAGGCCCGGAGACGTGGCACCAGTGAATGCTCCAGGGGCGCTCGGCGGCGGCTCCATAGCTGTGCGGCTGTTCCGGCGGAATCACCACCATGTGCCCGGGCCGGATGGCGTATGTCTGATCCTTGATTTGCGCCCATCCCTCGCCCTGAACACAGAGAATCAGGATCAACTGGGGACAGCCCTCAGGGCGGTCCACATAGTGAAAACTGGCCTCGGGGAAGTATCCGACGTCGGACGGCAGCAGGGTCATCAGGCGCTGCGAGGCGAGCGTTTCGTGCAGCATGGGCCGGGGCAGGACAATCATGCGCTGCCCGGGAAACCCCTCGCGAACGCGCCGCGGCGTCTCGATCTGGGGCATGTCTCAGGGTAGCAGACCGCCAAGAGAATGATCCATGTCCTTCGGGAGATCGTCAATGGTTCTCGCCGCGGCGATCGACTATGATTCAGACAAGGCCGGTAGCGCCCGCACAGGAGGAACCGTTGAGTCGATTGGAACTGCCCGCAGCGCCGCTGTCGGAAGCAGGCCCGGTGAAGGCGTGGATCGAACCCGTGGTGATTCCGGCCTATCCGGCCGAAGTGCCCGACAAGAACCCGATGTTCCTGGAGAAGCGCGTGTACCAGGGCAGCAGCGGGCGGGTCTACCCCCTGCCGTTTACGGATCGGATTTCGACCGAGCGGCGCGATCACTCCTGGCAGGCGGTTCACCTGGAGAATGAGTACATACGGCTCATGATCCTTCCGGAGATCGGCGGCCGAATCCACGTGGGCCAGGACAAGACCAACGCATACGACTTCTTCTACCGGCAGAACGTGATCAAGCCGGCGCTGGTCGGACTTCTCGGGCCCTGGATCTCCGGAGGCGTGGAGTTCAACTGGCCGCAGCACCACCGGCCATCGACCTTCATGCCCGTGGATTTTCGAATCGAGGAGCACGAAGACGGCAGCCGCACGGTCTGGCTCGGCGAACACGAGCCCATGAACCGGATGAAGGGGATGGTGGGGATATGCCTCTACCCGGGCAAGGCCGTTGTGGAAGCCAAGGTGCGGCTGTACAACCGGACTCCCCTCATACACACATTCCTGTGGTGGGCGAATGCCGGCATCCGGGTCCACGATCGATACCAGGCCTTTTTCCCGCCCGACGTGACCTTCGTGGCCGATCACGCCAGGCGCGCCGTCTCGCGATACCCGATCGCCAGGAACTTCTACTACGGAGTGGATTACACCGCCGGAGTCGATATCGCCTGGTACAAGAACATTCCGGTCCCGACCTCGTACATGGTGACGAAATCGGCCTACGATTTCTTCGGGGGCTACGACCACGCCCGGAAGGCGGGGCTGGTACACGCGGCGAACCGCCACATTTCACCCGGCAAGAAACTCTGGACCTGGGGAAACGCGGAGTTCGGTTATGCCTGGGACCGCGAACTCACCGACAGCGACGGGCCCTACATCGAACTGATGGCCGGCGTGTTCACCGACAATCAGCCGGATTTTTCCTGGCTCCAGCCTTACGAGACGAAGACCTTCCGCCAATACTGGTATCCGATACAGGAGATCGGGCCAGTCAAGAACGCGAACCGTCTTCTGGCGGTGAACCTGGAAAGAACCGAGGCCGGCTGGAAGGTGGGCGTCTGCTCCACGGAAGCGCTCGGGAGAGCCCGGGTGTTGCTCACTGATTCGGACCTTCCAGTGCTGGATCGCGAAGTCGCCGTGTGCCCTGGCAGACCCTTCGTGGAGAGCGTCCCGATCTCCGAGGGCACGGATGACGCCCATCTGTTGTTGCGGGTGCTCGGGGCGGACGGGCGTGAGCTGATTCGCTACCGCCCGGAGGAACTCCGCGAGACGGAAATGCCGGACCCTGCCACCGAGCCCGCCGTCCCGGAGGGGATCGCCACATCCGAAGAACTCTACTTCACCGGGTTGCACCTCGAACAATACCGCCACGCCACGCGGGCTCCGGAGGGCTACTGGCAGGAGGCGCTGCGGCGCGACCCCGGAGACGCCCGCTGTAACAACGCCATGGGCCTTTTGCTGCTTCGCCGCGGGCAGTTCGCCGGGGCCGAAGATCATTTCCGAAGGGCCATAGCCCGCGTGACGGGCCGCAACGCGAACCCCTACGACGGGGAGCCGTTCTATCACCTCGGTCTCGCGCTGCAATATCAGGGCAGGCCGGAGGAGGCGTACGCGGCCTTCTATAAAGCAACCTGGAACCAGGCGTGGAAGTCTCCCGCGCATTACGCGCTGGCCGCAATCGCCTGCTCGCGCGGAGATTTCGATCTTGCGGTGGAGCACCTGGACCAGTCGCTGGAGAATAACGCCGCCAACCTGAAAGCGCGCAATCTGAAGACCGCCATTCTGCGCAGGTTGGGGCGCCGGGAGGAAGCGGCAGCCCTGGCAGTTGGGACGGCCCAATCAGACCCGCTGGATGCCTGGTGCCAGTATGAATCGGCGTTCCTCGCCGGCGAGGTCTCCCGGCCGATGCGCCTCGATCCGCAAACCGCCATGGACGTCGCTTACGACTATGCCGAGGCCGGCCTGTGGGACGAGGCTGGCGGAGTCCTCGATTCCTTCCTCGCTACGGGCGGCCCGTCGCCCATGATGTTCTACGCGCTGGGCCTGTTCGCCGAAAATCGCAGCGACCCGGAGTCCGCCGCGCGATACCGGACCCGTGGCGCGGAGGCGTCTCCGGACTACTGTTTTCCGGCCCGCATCGACGAAATGCTCGTTCTGGAAAGCGCACTCCGCGCCAATCCCGGCGACGCGCGGGCGCACTACTACCTGGGCAACCTGCTCTACGACAAGCGACGCCGTGCGGAAGCCATCCAACACTGGGAACAGGCGTGCCGGCTGGAGCCGGGATTCTCGATCCCTTGGAGGAACCTCGGCATTGCCTGCTTCAACGTTTTGGGCGACGCCGTGCGCGCGGCGGCGTGCTACGAGCGCGCCCGCGCGGCGAATCCGCACGATGCGCGCCTGCTTTACGAATTCGACCAGTTGCGCAAGCGCACCGGCGCCGTGCCCGCGGAGCGCCTCGCCGCACTGGAGAGCCATCGCCCCCTGGTGGAACAAAGAGACGACCTCATGCTGGAACTGGTGAGCCTGTACAACCAGGCTGGGCGCCCTGAAACGGCCCTCGAGATTCTCGGGTCGCGGCGATTCCATCCGTGGGAAGGAGGCGAAGGTCTGGTGTCCGGGCAGTATGGGATCGCCCATGTCCTGCTGGGCCGCCGGGCACTCGCAGCCGGCGATGCCTCCGCGGCGTTGAACCATTTCGAGGCCGCGCGCTCGTATCCGCCGAATCTCGGCGAAGGCAAACACCTCCTGATGGAGGAGCGGCATCTGGACTACTACGGCGGCCTGGCGCTGGCAGCGCTCGGAAGAGAGGACGAGGCGCGCCGGCGTTGGGAAGCGGCGGCATCGCCGTTAACCAGTTTCAACTTTCAGACGTACTTCCGCGCGCTGGCCCTTGCGGCGCTCGGGCGCGAAGACGAGGCCGGCACGGTGTTCCAGGAACTCCGCGCATTTGCCGACCGCCGGATGAAGGCCGCCGTCGCGATCGACTACTTCGCGACTTCATTGCCGAATTTTCTGCTGTTTGAAGACGACCTCGATAAGCGGAACCGAATGGAATGCCTGTTTCTCCGCGGCCTTGCGAACCAGGGCTTAGGACGGATCGCCGAGGCCTGCCAAGACTGTAAGCAGGCTCTTCAACTCGACCCGAACCACATCTGGGCCCTCGAGGCGTATCGCAACCTGGAGATTCTACTAGAGGAGATTGTCGACCAGCGATGAAGCCCCCCCAAGAACATTACAACGCGCGCTACGTTTGGCTGCTGGCAACCGTCGCCGCGCTGGGCGGACTGCTATTCGGTTACGACTGGGTGGTAATCGGCGGCGCCAAGCCGTTTTATGAGAAGTTCTTTCAGCTCGGTTCCGGGCAGCAGGTCGGTTGGGCCAACAGTTGCGCCCTGCTCGGTTGTTTGCTGGGCTCGCTCGTCGCCGGAGCCGGCGCCGACCGCTTCGGCCGCAAGAAACTGTTGATCGTTTCCGCGGTGCTGTTCGCGGTCTCCTCCGTGCTTACCGGATGGGCCCCCACGTTCACGGCGTTCGTCATCTGGCGGATCACGGGCGGAGTCGCCATCGGGATCGCATCCAACGTATCGCCGGTGTACATTGCGGAGGTCAGCCCCGCGCCATGGCGGGGACGCCTGGTGTCCATGAATCAGATGACCATCGTAGTGGGAATCCTCGCCGCGCAAATCGTCAACTGGCTGATCGCCGAGCCTGTCCCCGCGGGCGCGACCGCGGAAATGATCCGCCAGTCGTGGAACGGGCAGTTGGGCTGGCGTTGGATGTTCACCGCGGTAACCGTTCCGTCGCTGGTCTTCTTCCTGGGCGCGCTGTTTGTGCCGGAGAGCCCCCGCTGGCTGGCGGTCCGGGGACAGAAAGACCGTGCTCGCCGCACTCTGGCGCGAATCGGCGGGGAAGAATACGCGGAGCGGGCGCTCGCGGACGTGCTCGGCACCGCAGAACCGCACGCACAGGAGGGCCGGTGGGCGGAGTTGCTGGCGCCGGGGATGCTGAAGGTGCTCGGCATCGGCGTCTTTCTGGCCGTGCTGCAACAGTGGAGCGGAATCAACGTCATCTTCAACTACGCCGAGGAGATCTACCGGAACGCCGGGTACGGCGTGAGCGACATCCTGTTCAACATCGTCATCACGGGCTCCATCAACCTGGTATTCACGCTGGTGGCTTTGGGCTTTGTCGACCGCCTGGGCCGGCGGTCGCTGATGCTGGCGGGGTGCGTCGGCATAGCGGTCTTCCACTTCCTTCTGGGGCTGTCCTACTATTTCGGGCTGAGGGGCATGCCCGTTCTGATTTGCACGCTGGCCACCATCGCCTGCTACTCCATGTCCCTGGCGCCGGTGACCTGGGTGCTCATCTCCGAGATCTTTCCCAACCGCATTCGCGGCGCCGCGGTATCGGTTTCGGTGTCGGCGCTATGGATCGCCTGCTTCGCGCTGACGTTCAGCTTCCCGACGCTGAACGCCGCGCTGGGACCCGCGGGGACTTTCTGGCTATACTCGGGCATCTGTGTCATCGGGTTCCTGTTCGTCTGGTGGCGAGTGCCCGAGACCAAGGGTAAGACTCTCGAACAGATCGAGCGCGAGTACGCGGGTGAGAAGCGTGCCGCAATCCGTACGTAAGGCCGCTCCGTCCGGAAGGTGATTGTGGACGGCTACAACGCCGGTTTACTCGAGGCCAACGCCTGTTCCGCGGCACGAAGTCCCGCGAGCACCTCCTCCACCGGGTGCCCATCGAGCAGGGCGGCGGCATCCGCGATGAGGGGGCGGCCCGCCGCCTGGTTGATCGCCGCCTGCGAGTTTCGACTGGGCCTGCCCTGCGGCTGCATGGATGCCGCCCATTGTCTCAGGTCGGCGATTACGGAAGCTTTCGCGGCGCCAGCCGACTGCGCCTTTTCCAGGCGGCGAATCATCTCGCGGGTGGTTTCCAGGATGAAGCGGCGGCGCTCCACAAGCTGAGTGACCTTCTCGGGAATCCCGCTCGAGGTTCCGTCGGCGTAGAGAGCCGCCTGTAACTTCACATAGTCGGGCACCGCGCCGACCGTCATGTTGGCCACCTGAATACGCTTCTCGGCGCCGGGGGCGACCGGTGCGGAGACATCGTCCTGCCACAGTGAATAATAGCTGCCAGGGTAATCGACCAGCTCGATGAGATAAGCCGTGAGGGGCTGCGCCGAGCCGTTCTTGATATAGAAGATCGAACCGCCGGCGGTTGGCTCGACGCGCAGCTCGGGCAGCGGCTGTGCGGCGGACGCCGCCAGCACCATCAAGGCGGCCGAAATGTACTTCAGCGACATAGAACCCTATTATCTCCGGTAGACCCGCGCGGCGCACCTTGGCATGACTCTCCGCGGAGCGTTAAACTTGCTGTGAAATGCGACTCTCACTGACTCTCCTGTTGGCCACCGGGGCATGCTTATCGGCGCAGGTCCGCTTCGCGCGCGACCAGATTTCCGTGGACATCGATGGCAAGCCCTTCACCACGTTCCACTACGGCGCCGAATCCGGCAAGCCGTACCTGGCGCCGCTGCGGAGCGCCTCGGGCAAGATCGTGACGCGCCATTTCCCCATGGAGGAGATACCCGGGGAGAGCCGCGATCACCTGCATCATACCGGGCTGTGGTTCTCTTACGACGACGTCAACGGCGTGAAGTTCTGGGAGAACGATCCCTCCTATACGAAGCCGCACATCGGCCGTATCGTGGTGCGCAACGCCGAGTGGAAAGACGGCGGCCGAACCGGGACCCTGACCGCAACCATGGACTGGCGCGATCCGGACGGGAAGGTGTTGCTCACGGAGACTCGCAACATGAGGTTCGCCGCGGACCCCAAACTGCGAACCATCGACTTCGAGATCACTCTCACTGCTGCGGTGGACGTGACGTTCGGAGACACCAAGGAAGGCGCGTTCGCCATCCGGCTGGCCGACAGCTTCACGGAGAGGAAAGGCATGCGCATGGTGGACGCCGACGGCCGGGCCACCATGGCCAAGGTGTGGGGCAAGCGTTCGAACTGGGTGGACTACACCGCCGAGGTGGAGGGTGAGAGGCTCGGCGTGGCGATGTTCGACCATCCGCAGAACCCGCGCCATCCCACCTACTGGCACGCGCGGGACTACGGACTGTTCGCTCTCAATCCGTTCGGAAAAAACGCCTTCGATCCGGATCAGGAGGAGAGCCACTGGAAGTTGCCGGCGGGCCAGAAGGTGGTGTTCCGGTGGCGCGTGGTGATTCATCCGGGCGATGCGGAGTCGGGGCACGTGGCGGATCTTTACCGCGATTATGCGTCCGGGCGCTGACGCCGGCGCGGGGCCTCGACGCTCAGTGGGCGCGCGAGTGACGGGCGTAAACTTCGCCGTGCACCGCTTTGGCTGCCGCGACTAACTCCGGGTAGACGCTGTCGGTCACGGTGGTGAAACCGATATTGTAATTCTCGCCGTCCCGGGGACGCCCGGTAAGTGGTTCGTCGTTGAATTTGAAGAAGTGGCAGCCGACGAATAATGGATGATCGGCCACACTCCGTACATAATCCTCATACATGGCGGCGCGAGCGGCCTGGTCCGGCGTGGAGACAAGGCCGGGGTGGAACATGCCGCGGTCCAATGCGCCCATGTGAAACTCGCCGATCACGACCGGCTTGTCGATACCGTCGAGCACGCTCCACTCCGCGGGGTTCACGCGCGCCCGGTAGATGTTGAAGCTGATCACATCGCAGTATTCGGCGGCCACCAGGACCTCTTCGCGGGTGTAGCCCGAGAAGCGGGAGCCGAGGTACAGATGATGCGGATCGTATTTCTTCAGCGCGTCCCGAATGGTGCGGAAGTAGCGGGTCGCGAACTCCTTCATGAAGGCGGCGAGATCCTCCCGCATGCCGGGTTTCCATTCGCCCTCGGGCTGATAGGGTTTGGCCAGGAAGTCGTCCCACGACGCAAAGCGCGAGCCCCACGCTTCATTGAGGCGCTCCACGCTTGCGTAACGCGCCCTGGCCTGATCGGCGAATGCGCGCTTGGCGGCTGACTCGGCGCCCTGCGAAAGGGCCCCAAGGGCCAGTCCATAGCGCGAGCGCTCGCTCCGCATGTTGCCCCAGGCCAGTTCGTTGTCCACGAAGTAACCGACGCACCAGGGGTCGTCGCGCCGCGCCTGAGCCATCGCGCGCACGCTGTCGTCCACCGCCTGGGCGAAGCGGGGGTCGAAGACATCGCGCATTCTGCCCCAGTAGTCCGAGCCGCTGGAAACTTCGCCGGCGGCGCCGCGGATGCCGAGCGTCACGGTGTAGGGAACTCGCCCGTTGCCGTACAGCGCGGCATCGGACCAGTTGGCGATGGTGTTGACTCCCCATGCGCGCAGGCGCGCCAGGGCGGTCTCCTGCCACAACCGTTTCCAGTCCGCGCCATATTTACGCTGGAGATTGGCCGAATAGAAATTGAACACCTTGCCGGAGTAGAACTTGATATCGCGGAGGCCGACCGGCGTGGCGGCGCCGGCTGTCTCGTAGTGGGCGGCCAGCGGATCGTCCGCCGGGGGCAGCGATTGGAACATGTTCTCGCGGCCTTCGACCACTGTGCCGCCTTCGCGCGTGGTCACGCAATCCAGGCCGATGGAAAAGAACAGGCGGCCGTTGGGAGCGACCAGCCACCACTGGCCGGCGTGCTTCGCGGCGTGAAAGAAACCGGTCGCTTCCAGCTTGGGGCCGGAAGCCCAAGCGCCGTATTCGTCGCGGTCGGGGAGGGAGGGACGCAGTTTGAGATCGGCCTCTTCTTCGGCCCTTCGCGATTGGAACTGCGAAACGGCAGTCAGCTTTCCCGGCCATTCCTCCCTGGCGGATTGGCCATAGGCATCCACGATCTTTTCGTAGGAAATGGCGGGCAGCAGGCGAATATTGTCGAGAATCATGAGCCGCGCCTTGCCGGGTTTGTTCAGATAGATTCGAATCACCGCGATGTGAGCGGTGTCCACCGCATGGTGATCTTCCGCCAGGAGGCGGAAACCGGGGAGTGCGGCTTCACCGCGCATGCCCATTTCGAGGGGAGGCGGCGAATTCAGCGGCAAAGCGAACGTGGCGCTCTCGCGCGCTCCGAGCGGCAACGCCGTACGCGCCACGGTCTTGGCGCCGGAAGCGTCCTCCACTTCCATGGCGAAACTCAAGGACTCGTCGGAAGGGTTCACGACATCCAGGGCCACGGATGCGAAGGGGCGAAAGTCGGCGGTCTGGGGCGCGATCTCCATTTTGGGCTGATCGGCTGCTTCGAAGTCCACCTGCGCGGCGTAGCGGCCGTCGGTCGCGTGCTGGGTTACGCGAGTGATGCGGGAATCGGTGGTCTTGATCCTTTGGAACTCCGCGGGACTTTCAAACGAACAGATCAGCCGCGTGCCGTCCGCGCTCCATTGCACCAGCGGGCAGGCAAGGCCGGCGAGGGTCGAGATAGCTGCTTTGCGGATCTTCATGGGCCTGTATTCTAACGCAAGGCATTGCTCGGTTCCACCCGAATCGAGCCTCGACAACCAGAAAAACGCACCTGCAAATGACGGTTGACATCGTCAATGCTGCGAAATACCATGAGTCTCACCAAAACTCGATGATCCCGGCGTTCTTCGCTCTGGCGGTGAGCGTCGAGGAATTTTGCTTAGAGGTTACGAAAATGACATTTCGCTCCCGGCTTCCAGTGCTGACGCTTTTGTGCGCCGCGGCCGCATTTGCGCAGTTGAACACCGGTACAATCACGGGAACCGTCACCGATCCCAGCGGCGCTTTGGTTCCGGACGTCAAGGTGACGGTCCGAAACACGGCGACCAACGTGGTGCGTGAAACCGCAACGTCGGGCGCCGGGGTCTATACGGTTTCGGACTTGATCGTCGGCACCTATGACGTTGCCTTCCAGGCGCCGGCCTTCAAGAAGCTCGTGCGGACGGGCGTCGGGCTCGACGTCACTGACGTCGTCCGCGTGGATGCCAAGATGGAAGTGGGAGCGGTGACGGAATCGGTCGAGGTGACCGGCCAGCTCACTTACATCAATACGGACACTCCCGAGGTTGGCGCCAACCTGAACCGCTCGGACCTGTTGGACGTGCCGCTGTCGATCAGTGGCGGGAGATATCCGGAAGCTCTGGCATACTCCATCATGCCCGGCGCCTCCGGCGGCACCTGGACGTCGCACATCAACGGTTCCGCCAGTTTTTCGAAGGAGGTGCTGCTCGACGGTGCGTCCGTCACGACTTACATGGCCGACTTCGCCGAGACCTCGGTGTCCTCCGAATCCTTGCAGGAAATGAAGCTGCAAACCAGCGGGCAGTCGGCGGAATTCGGGCGCAGTCAGGGAGGCGTGTTCAACTTCGTTCTGAAGTCGGGCACCAACCAGGTGCACGGAAGCGGTTACTTCGGGATGCGCAATGAAGCCTTGGACGCCAACACCTTCACCAACAATTTTCGGAACGCGCCGCGCGCGGTAGACCGGCTGTTCGACTACGCCTTCAGTTTCGGGGGCCCGATTTATATTCCCAAGGTCTACAACGGGAAAAACAAGTCGTTCTTCTACACCACGTACGAGAGATACAAGCAGCGGGCGATCGGCCCCGGTTCGCCAACTCAGAGCTTTCCCACACCCAACGAATATGCTGGGAACTTCAGCGCGCTCCTGGGAACTGCCACGGGACAGACAGACGCGCTCGGCAACCCGGTGTACCGCGGAACGATCTACGATCCGACGACGTTTTCCCAGTTGCCCAGCGGGCGTTGGATCGGGACCATGTTTCCCGGCAACATCATCCCCACTTCCCGGATCAGCAGAGTCTCGAAGACCATCAGCGCCATGGCGCTGGCGTGCTGCCTCCCCACGGTGAAGAACCCGGACGGCAGCTACCCGTTGCTCAACAACGCTGTCCAATCGGGCAGCGGCACCCCGCTCTTCGACCAATACAATTTCACTCAGAAGGTCGACCAGACCATCAACGACCGCAACCGGCTTAGCGCTTCCTATAGTTACAACGACCGCCCGCGCTACCTGAACAACAGCGGCGGCAATCTCTGGGATCCCAGTAACCCGCTTTTAGGCGGACCGCTCTTCGACCAGAATCTGCAGACGCTCCACAGCTCGCTGGCGCGCGCGTCATGGGACTTTACCATCACGCCGCGGTTACTCAACAATTTCACCGTGTTTTACAACCGCATGGCCAATCCGAATTACAACCAGGAGATCACCCATGACGGCGCCAAGGAATGGGGCATTGCCAACATCGACAGCGCCGGGTATCCCTCGGTGAACTGGGGTGGCGGCCCGATCTACGGGTTATCCAATATCGGCAACAACCAGGACGATTTTCAGGTTTACAACGGCTACGGATTCAACGACACCGTCAGCTTTTCCCACGGCCGGCATTTCATCAAAGCCGGGATCGATTTCCGCCGCAACTATACCAACGACCGGCCGCACGGCAACCCCTCCTTCACGTTCAGCGCCCTGACGACTTCCATTCCGAGCGAGGCGTTCTCGGGTGTCAGCACCGGGTATTCCTTCGCCAGCTTCCTGCTGGGCCAGGTCTACAGCGCCGGCATGTCCGCGCCCGTTGGCTTGGGCGAAATTCACAAGTATTACGGCGCTTTTGTCCAAGACGATTTCAAGGTGAACGCCAGGCTCACGCTGAATTTGGGCCTGCGCTACGAGGTGCAGACGCCGTTCCAGGAGGATTACAACCGGCTGGCAGCCTGGAGTCCAACTCAGCCGGACCCGCTCAGCGGGCTGAACGGGGCCTATATTTTTGGCGGCAGTTGCAGCGCCGTTTGCACCGGACAGACCTACTTCGGCAATATCGACTGGAAGGATTTTGGCCCGCGCATCGGTTTCGCGTGGCAGCCAATGAACCAGTGGACGATCCGCGGCGCCTACGGGATCTTCTATTCTCCGGATACACAGGAGGGTTATGGATTGCAGACGCCCTCATTCCCATGGGCGGGCACTTACAATCTGGGCGCGAATCCGACTAGTCCCTGGCAGGGCATTTTCAACTGGGACAATGGATTCCCGACCAACGCCTTCGTGCCGCCGGTGTTCAACCGATCGTATGCGGACAACATCGGCGGGGCCACGATGATCGCTCCCGGCTATGACAAGATACCGTATGTTCAGCAGTGGAACCTGAATATCCAGCGGGAACTTCCCGGGAACATCATGCTGGACGTAGGCTATGTCGCCAATAAAGGTACCGGGCAGAAAGACCAGTCACTGGCGCCAATCAACCAATTGCCCCCGTCGGTTCTGAGCCAGTTCGGCACTACTCTGAATTCCACGGTGGCCAGCGCCGCGGATGCCGCCAAGTACGGCATTCCATACCCCTACCCGGGATTCAGCGGAACCGTGGCCAGCGCGCTTCGCCAGTATCCGCAAATCCGCGCGAACAATACAATTACAGACTTGTACGCTCCGCTCGGCTTTTCCACGTTCAACTCCTTGCAAATCACCGTGAACAAACGGATGAGCAAAGGTTTGAGCGTTTATGCCGATTACGTCTGGTCGAAGGCCATGAGCAACGGCGCCGGGAGCGCGGCCGCGCCGTTGTCAGGCAATCCGGGACCGCTCAATTACTACAACCTGGGCCTCGAAAAAGCCCCGGTGAACTACAACCAGCCGCAGGTGTTCAAAGCCTACGTCAACTACCAACTGCCCGTGGGGCGGGGCCAGTCTCTGCTTTCCAAGGCGCCCAGGGCGGTGGATGCGGTTATAGGCGGCTGGGCGATGGCATGGATCTTGAATTACGCCGACGGAACGCCGCTCGGTTTCAGCGCTCCTACCCCGCTGTCGACGGGATGGAACGGCGCCACCAACCGGGATAACATCGCCGCCGGCAGTATGAAAAACAGCGCGTTCGACCGGACGGTCTTCAACTACGCGAACACCAGCTCGGCGACGGACACTTACCTGAACAAGGCGCTATTTTCGCAGCCGGCGCCTCTGACGCTGGGCACCTCCGCGCCCGATTATACCCAGATCCTCGGATTTGGCACCATTAGCGAGAATATATCGCTCTCGAAGAACATGAGGATCAAAGAGCGGTTCCGGTGGCAGTTGCGCGTGGAATTCTACGATGTGTTCAACCGCCACCAGTTGGGCGGGATCACCACGAGCATCACCAGCCCGCTGTTCGGGCAGGTGACCAGCGCCAGCGGCAACCGGACCGGCCAGATCGGCACGCGGCTGGATTTCTAGCGGCATAGCGAGGCGGGCGCGAAAACCGCTTGCCGGCGCTCACGCTGGGCGGGCACCCAAAATCACTCGAAATCGGGAATGGGTACAATGGGTGGCGCAGGTCTGAGTTTCAGCCTGTAGAAAAGGGGATCCACGATGAAGACTATGATTAGGATCGCTTGTTCCCTCGCGCTATTGCTCGCCGTAGCAATGGCCGCGGACATCTCGGGGAAGTGGACCGGGGACATGCCGGGACGCGGCGGCGATACGACTGCGACGACGTTTACCTTCAAGGTCGACGGGGAGAAGCTCACCGGCAGCATGACCGGGCCTCAGGGCGATGTACCGTTGCAGGAAGGGAAAGTGTCCGGCAGCCAGGTCTCGTTTTCCACCACGCTGGATTTCGGCGGCAACTCGATCAAGATCTTGTACAAAGGCACGGTCAGTGGAGATTCAATCAAAATGACTCGTGAGCGTGAGGGCGGCGGCGGCCAGGCAAGGGAATTCACCATTAAGCGCTCGGGCACATAGTTCGAGTGAGTCCGGATCCAAAAAATGGGGCGCACGATGATGCCACCGTGCGCCCCGGGGGTAATCGAAGGTTAAAGGTTAGAAGATCCGTTGGTGGACGCGATCCACGGAGAACTCTTCCGTCGCGCTGTGGCAGGCGGTGCAGCTCTCGCCGAGGACGGTGGTGTTGGCCAGGGCGTGGGAAGCGGTCCCTACGTCGTCGTGGCAGCCCTGGCAGGCAGCCGAGATCGGGGGCGTAGTCTTGGTGAAGCCGCCCGGGCTGGCTACCATCGCCTTGGCCCCGACGTTCTCCACCAGATAAGTGCCGCTCAAGTGGCAGGCGGTGCAATCCCGCAGGTCGCCTGGGAACCGGACATCCTGGTAATTGGTGGTTCCCAGCACGTACGGGTTGGCCAGGTTCTCGCCGCGGTGGATGCTGTGGATTTGCCAGGCCAGGTTTACGCTCTGACCCGAGGTGCCATCCGTCAGGGCAGGATCGTGGCAGATGACGCATTCCTGGGTGGAACTGCGAGTGCCGCCGTGGACGAACTCCAGATTCACGTGGCAGGACTCGCACTTCGCAGTGGATACTACCTGGCGCCGCGGCGCCACGGGGCTCTTGTCAACCGAGAAGTAGAATTCCACCGGCAGGGCGGCGTCCGTAGCCGCCGTCGATTGCACCGTGTTGGGATTCAATGTGACCGTATTGCTGGCTTCGATGGAAACCGTATAGGAGCCCGACGCGCCGACCGGGATCTTATTGGTCATGGTGTAGACGTACACGCCATTGCTGCCCGGCGTCGTGGCGGGAGGAGTTTCGGAAACGCGGATGGCGCCCGGGCCGGTGTTGTAGTCGGTGTTGGGGCCGCCCAGAACCACCCGGATGCTCGTGATTTTGCTGATATCGAGCGGGTTGTTGGATTTGTCTGTCACGCTGAACGTGACGGTGGGGGCGTTACCCGGCGTAGCTCCATCGACCTTCAGGACCTTGGTGACCAGTCCGGGGAGCGCAGTGGAGTTCATGGGGATGAGGTGCGCGCCGGGGACGGAGGCATCGAAATCCTGGACGCGGCTCGAGGTGTGGCAGTTCTTGCACTGGTTGTCGTCGGTCTGCGGCAGGTTGACATGGTTCGCGCCGGTGGCGAAGTTCACATCGTCGTGGCAGGAGCCGCACGCCGCAGCGCCGGGATTAGTCTTCCAGTTGTCGGCTTGGGTGGCGCCCGAGGCATGACACGTGGTGCAATTCCGGACGTCCTGCGGGAAAACGACGGTGGAGAAGTCCGACCACGCGCCGCGATGCCAGATCCGGTAAGGGGTGCCGGCCTTGACGCTGGGGAGGCTCGATCCCATGTGGATTTTGTGGATTAAGACCTTCATATCCTGGGTGAGCTGCGTATCCGGATTGATGGTTTGCGGCTGGTGGCACAGGATGCACAGTTCCACCTCCAAGCGGGATCCGCCGTGGCCGATCAGCGGGTCGTGGCACTGGTTGCAGGCAGCGGTGGTCACCACCGAGCGCGTCACCTTCACCGGCGATCCGTTGGGAACGAAATTGAAGACGTCGTTAGCGGTCTCGCTCCATTCATCGAACGTGCCGAACTCGGCCAGGTTGCGTTGAGCGGAGACCCCGATGGCGGTCGTGGCGGTGGCGTCGAAGGTGGCTGGCGCCTTGGTCTTGAACGTATAGGTGTAGTCACCGATGGCGTTGGTGGTCAAGGTGCCGCCGGAATCGTTCGCCGCCTGGGTCTGAGACGGGTTGCTGTTCAGCGTGGCACTGGCCACGCTGGTGGTGTAGGACACGTACTGGGTCTGGCCGGAGGGAATGTAGGCGGCGATAAAGCTCATGGAGACCGGACCCTTAGTGGCTACGCCCAATCGGTCCAGGGGGATGCCGTCGGAATCCACAATCGTGGCACGGGCGGTAATG
Source organism: Bryobacteraceae bacterium (assembly GCA_035638575.1). Lineage (GTDB taxonomy): Bacteria > Acidobacteriota > Terriglobia > Bryobacterales > Bryobacteraceae > DASQZT01. Next base: position 10,785 of record DASQZT010000085.1, on the reverse strand, counting down.
GTGCCGTCTTTCGCAATGGCGGCACTTTGGATTTTCACCACGACACCGGTCTTTCCCAGGGATGTAGTACTGCCATTGAGCCTGGCAGTGAGGGCAAAGTCCACGGCTGGTTTGCCCCGGTCGTCGTCGGCGGATGCGGTGTTGAAAAACACTACAGGGGCTAGGGCAAGTAGTGCACTAACCAGATGCGTTCTCATGGATCACACTTCTCCTATAAGAGTATACAAGATCCTAAAGTATTGTATTCTACCAGCAAGTTATCATCCACAGTTGGTTTTGAGGACGAGCAGGCCGGGGAAGAAGGCGCAAAAATCGACAGGTGGTGAGGAATTGCCTTACGTATGTGGAGGAAGCGGGCGATGTCGGAGAGAACGACTCCCCGCGCTCTGGTGCCTGTGGCAGCGCCAACCTGCGCGAGGTGCTTACATTTTGGGGCGTTTCGCGCAGTTCCGGGTGGGAATTAGGGGCTTGGCCCTTGGCAGTGGGGGCGTTTTGTGCGGTTGCGCAACTCCACCCCCCAACGCGGTTTTAATAAGGTGCGTTCTGGCGGTATCCTGCGTATGTAGGGTAGGTCACCTGGGAGGGGATCCACGATGACTGCGTCGAAGCAGTGCGCTTGTTCAGGACCTCGGTATCCGACGGCGTTCGGTCGGCGGAGCTTCCTTCAGGTCGGATTGCTGGGTGGACTGGGCCTGAGCCTGGCCGATCTGTTCGCCAGCGAGGTGCGGCCCGCCACCGGCGGTGTCAACCGTAAGGAAGGCCCGGCGAAAAGTGTGATTCAGATCATTCTTCCTGGCGGCCTGGCGCACCAGGAATCGTGGGATCCGAAGCCCGAGGCGCCCATCGAGTATCGCGGACCGCTGGGCGTGGTCAAAACCAAACTCGCCGGAGTGGTTTTCAGCGAGAATCTGCCGCATTGCGCGGAGATCGCGGACAAGATTACGGTGGTGCGGTCGGTCACCGGACGCATTCCCGACCACGTCCAGGCCACGTACCAGATGTTCACCGGCTATCTCCCGACGCCCGCGATCCAGCACCCCAGCATCGGCGCCGTGGCGTCCCACGAGTTCGGACCGCGCAGGAATCTTCCGGCTTACGTGGGCTTGCCGAGTGTCCCGCCGGCGGGCGGCACCGGCTACCTGAGCTCGAAATTCGGCGCTTTCGAGCTGGGCGCCGATCCCGCGCAAAAGGATTTCCGGGTACGGGATATTTCGCTTCCCAAGGGCATCGCGGAAGAGCGTTTCGAGCGCCGTCGAAGCGCGCGCGAAGCGCTCGAAGATCACTTCCGGCAGATCGAGAGCAATCCCGCGGAGCTGGACGCGATGAGCGAGTTCTATCAGCAGGCGTATCGGCTGATCAGCTCGGCCGAGGCGCGGAAGGCGTTTTCGCTGGATGGGGAGCCCGAAACCATGACGAAGCTGTACGGCGAGTACCGGAATCCGCGCGGCGGGCAGCTCATCGGCGTCGGCCGCCAGCTCATGCTGGCGCGGCGCCTGGTGGAGGCCGGGGTGCGGCTGGTCACGGTGATGTACAACGGCACCGAGGGCTGGGACAATCACCTGCGCATCAAGGAAGCCGTTAGCAACGGCATGCCGGCGTTCGATCACGCGTTCGCCGGTTTGATCGAGGACCTCGACCGGCGCGGGCTGCTGGATTCCACGCTGGTGATGGTCACGTCGGAATTTGGCCGCACTCCGAAAATCAACGAGAATGCCGGCCGCGACCACTGGGCCCGCGTTTATTCCCAGGTGCTGGCCGGGGGCGGCATCACGCGCGGGCAGATTTACGGCGCGTCGAACGCCACTGCCAGCGAACCCGATCGCGACCCCGTAAGCGTGGAGGATTTTCTGGCCACCGTCTACCGCCAGATGGGAATCAACTCCGAGGACCGCCTGCTTGCTCCGGGTGGCAGGCCTATCAACATCGTCCGCGACGGCAAGCCGGTTGATGGACTGATCGGTTAGAAGTATGCGCCGGATCATCGTTTGGGCGGTGCTCGCCGCCTCCAGCCTGTATGCGGACACGCGATACATGGTGGACTACCTGCTGCCCCGGGGCGGGAGCCGCGGCGCGACGGTCGAGGTCACATTCCACGGCGTGTCGCTCGAAGAGCCGCGCGAGGTCCTCTTTTATCAAGCAGGAATTCGCGCGAGCGATTTCGTTCCCCTGCCCAAGCCGGGCGACGGCTTCCGCGTGAAGTTCCAGATTGCGCCCGACTGCCCGCTGGGCGAGCACGTGCTGCGCGTCCGCACCGCGGCCGCGCTGAGCGACGCCGTGACGTTCTGGGTGAGCCGGTTTCCCACGGTTCTCGAATCGGAAACGAAGATCGGCGAGAACGATACGCTGGCGAAGGCGAAGCCCATACCGCTGAATTCCACGGTGGAGGGCGAGATTCTGCCAGGGCCCGACATGGATCGCGACTGCTACCGCGTGGAAGCACGGGAGGGACAGCGGATTTCCGTGGAAGTGGAGGCGGCGCGGCTGGGGACTTTGCATTACGGCGGCGAACTGGATCTCGCGGTCCGCATCCTGGATGCCGATGGAAAGGAACTCGGCGGCAACGACGACAATCCGCTCTACGTACAGGATCCGGTCGTTTCCATAATCGCTCCGCGCACGGGGAACTATTTTGTGGAGATCCAGCAGAGGATTTTCGAACCGCCGCGCCAGGGACGGTATCGGGCGCACATCGGCGGCTTCCTGCGGCCCATGGCGATTTTCCCCGCGGGCGGACCGGCGGGGACGACGATCGACGCGCGCGTGTTCGGCGATCCCGGGGGTTTGCGCACCGAGCGGATTTCGCTTCCGGCGGAGACCGGCAATTTCGAATATTTCGCGGGCACGGATGGCGAAAAGCCGCCTTCGCCGAATATTCTGCGGGTCTCGGCGTACCCCAATGTCCTCTGGTGCGGCGCCGGACCGTGCGCCGCGGCGATTCCGGCCGCCCTCAACGGCATCCTCGAAAAACCGGGCGACGTCCACACGTACCGGTTCTCCGCCAGGCGCGGAGAAGCATGGAAAGTCCGGGTCTATGCCCGCACGCTCGGTGCGCCCGTGGATCCGAGGATCTGGATCCGCCCGGCGAATGCGGCGAAGAACCTGGTCGAGGCCGACGACTCGAAACTCCAGGACCTCGGCCTGCCCTCCGCGCGCCCCAACTGGCACATCAAAGATCAACTGGACCCGGCAGCGGTGTTCCGCGCGCCGGCGGATGGCGATTACCTGCTGGGCATCGAGGATGCCACCGGCGCGGGCGGGCCGGACCATGTCTATCGCATCGAGATCGGGCCGCTCCGCGACACGATGTACACGCACATCACGGCCCCCGACGGTTATCAGATCCCACGCCTGACGGGCCTGGTTGTCCCGCAGGGAAATCGCTGGACGCTGGACGTGCAGCTCGCGCCCGGCCTGGGAACGACGTGGCAGGGCGATGTAGAACTGGAGGCCGTTGGGCTGCCGCGCGGCGTCACCATGATCGCGTCGCGCTACACCAAGGGCGTCACGCGGCTTCCGGTGCAGTTCGTGGCAGCGCCAGATGCCGCGCAGCAGGCTGCTCCGATTGAGCTGCTGGCCCGCCCCGTGGATCGCAAGGTGCCGCTCGAGACCGGTTCGCGCCAGGGTTTCGCGCTGACCAACCAGCCCGGCGAGCTGCCGTGGCATTTTGTCTCTCTCGAGAATTACGCCCTGGCGGTGACGCAACCGGCGCCGTTCTCCATCGAACTGGAGCAGCCGCTGATCGCGCTGGCACAGAGCGGCGATCTGCTGCTCCACGCCAAGGTTACCCGGCAGGGCGATTTCAAGGGGCCAGTCGAGATCCAGCCGGACTGGCTGCCTCCCGGAGTATCCAAGGGGCCGACCGTGACCATCCCTGCCGGGAAGGACGAAGCGGCGTTTCAAATTCAGGCTTCGCCGAACGCTGCTCCGGGAATATACAAGGTCGCGTTGAACGCTTCGAGCACCGGCGGCGACGCCTATAGCGGAGTGGGTCGCGTGCGGGTTTCGTCGCAGTTTGTGGAACTGCGGGTGACCTCGCCGTATCTGACGATCGACCTGCAGCGGACCTCCGTCGAGGGCGGCAAACAAGCCGAAATTACCGCGGCCGTACAGCAGAAACGGCCGTTCGCCGGAAAGGCCAGGCTCATACTTCGTCAATTGCCCAAGGGCGTGAAGATGCTGGAGCCGCCGCCCGAGATCGGCGCGGAAGACAAGCAGGCGGCGTTTCGGATCGCGGCGGATGGCGATGCGCTTCCTGGCCTGTACAAGGGCATAAGCTGCGAAATCGCCCTCACCGATGAAGGTGAAAACGTGCGGATGCACAGCGGCTCCGGCACTCTGCGGGTCGATGCGCCGAGGACCGCCGAGGTGGCGAAATGAAGTTTCGGCTCCTGTTATTGGCCTCGCCGCTGATGGCCGCTACGATTTACGGTCCGCCGCGCCCCGTCAGTTTCCGGCTGGATGTGGAGCCGGTGCTCTTCCGCGCGGGATGCAACGGCGGAGGATGCCACGGCGCCGCGGCGGGCAAGGACGGCTTTCACCTGTCGCTGTTCGGCTACGATCCGGCGGGCGACTATTACCGGCTGACTCAGCAGATTGTCGGGCGCCGGATCGACCTTGCGGTTCCCGAGCAGAGTCTCCTTCTGATGAAAGCGACCGGCATGGTGCCGCACACCGGCGGCCGCCGGTTCAAGCCCGAAAGCGAATACTTCAATACGCTGCTGCGCTGGATCCGGGAAGGCGCCGAGGACGATACCGCGGGCGTTCCGCGCGGGGCCGGCATTTCGATGGTCCCGGACAAAGTCGTCCTTTCGGGAAAGGAGACGCGGCGCCCGCTGCAAGTGATTGCGAACTACTCGGACGGCTCCGAGCGCGTGGTGAACCGCCTGGCGCTTTATCTTACGAACAACCGGAACACCGCCGGCATCGACGACCAGGGAGTGGTCTCCGCCGGCAAGCGCGGCGATACTTTCGTCTTCGCGCGCTTCGCCAATTTCACCACCGGAGCCGAGATCATCGTTCTGCCGCCCGGCAAGTTCAAATGGCCGAAGATTCCGGCGAACAACTACATCGACGAGCTGGTCTACGCCAAGTTGAAGAACCTGCGTATGGTGCCCAGCGCATTGTGCACGGATGAGGAGTTCCTGCGGCGCGTCTACCTGGATCTGGCCGGCCTGTTACCCACCCCCGAACAGTACCACAGCTTCACGAGCGATCACAGCCCCGACAAGCGGCCGCGACTGGTCGATACGCTCCTGGCGCGCGACGAATTCGCGGACCTCTGGGCCACTAAATGGGCCGAGGCGCTCAAGGTCCACAGCGACAGTAACAGCAGCTTCGGCGCAGGCCGGAAGGCCGCGTACCTCTATGATCAGTGGATCCGCCAACAGGTCCGGAACGATGTGCCGCTGGATCAATTCGCGAGGACGCTGGTGGCGAGCACCGGGACGAACCTGCAGAATCCGCCGGTGAACCTGTACACCATGCTGCCGCAGGGGCAGTACGATCCCAAGGCCGTGGCGCAGGACGTGGCGCAGCTCTTCACGGGGATCCGCGTGCAGTGCGCGCAGTGCCACAATCACCCGTTCGACCGCTGGACGCAGGACGATTACTATGGCTTCGTCAGCTTCTTCACCGGGGTGAAGCGCAAGCAGGCGTCGGAGGCCCGGGAGTTTTATATTTACGACGACGTAAACGCGCCTCCGGCCCGGCATCTGCTCGACGGCCGTCCGGTGCCGGCGCGGTTCCTGGGCGCGGAGGAGCCGGACGTGAAAGGCAAGGATCCGCGCGTGGCGCTGGCGGAGTGGCTCACCGCCAAGGACAACCCGTTGTTCCGGCAGAACATGGCGAATCGCATTTGGGCGCAGTTCTTCGGGCGCGGCATCGTGGAGCCCGTGGACGACGTGAGGATCAGCAATCCGCCGGGCAACCGGGAGCTGCTCGAGGAGTTGGGGCGCCGCCTGGCTTCGTACGATTTTCACACCAGGCGGCTGATTCGCGATATCTGCACGTCGCGCACGTACCAGCTTAGTGCGGCGGCGAATTCCAACAACGCGGACGACGAACAGCAGTTCTCGCACGCGCATTTGCGCCGGCTGCGCGCCGACGTTCTGCTGGATTCGATTTCCGAGGTCACGGCGACGCCTTCGAGCTTCAACGGCACTCCCGTCGGATATCGCGCCGCGCAGCTTTTCGAAGGGGACCGCACCGCGAACAATTACTTCCTGAAGACTTTCGGGCTGTGCCCGCGCGATTCGGTGAACGCGTCGGAAACGCGGCTCGAGCCGACGCTCGCGCAGGTGCTGCACCTGCTGAACGGCGACACGGTAGAAAACAAGCTCGGCCGGAGCACCGTGGTTCCAGGCCTGCTGAAGTCCGGCCGCAACCCGCGGGAAATTCTCGACGAGCTTTTCATTCGTGCGTTGAGCCGCCACCCGGCGGAAGCCGAGAAGGAGCGGTTGCTGCCGATGATCACGGCGAATCCGAAGGACCGCCAACCGTATGACGACATCTTATGGGCCCTGCTGAATTCCACCGAATTCGAGTTCAACCACTAATCGCCCTGCTGGCTCTGGCTGCACTCCCGGTCGCGTTCGCCCAAACCGGCATTCAGCCCTTGCCTCTGGAAACTGCCCGGGCCCACCCGGTCACCGCTCTGGCCGCGAGCCCCTCGGCGCCGCTCGTAGCCGTCGCGGGTCACGATCGCATCTATCTTTATGACGTCGATCAGCGCGCCTCCGCGGGCCAGTTGGCCTTCCCCGAGGGTATCCCGTACGCCCTGCGCTTCAGCCGCGACGGCGCCACGCTGCTGGCTGCCGGCGGCCGCGGCGTGCAGTCCGGCGAGGCCGTGCTGTTCGACGTTCGCTCCGGACAGCGCGTGGCCACGCTCGGCCACGAAACGGACGTCGTGCTCGCGGCCGATATCAGCGCGGATGGGAAGTTCGTCGCACTCGGCGGTCCCGGCAAAGTCGTCAAGGTCTTCTCGGCGGCCGATGGCAGGCTCCTGTACCAGCTCACGAAACACAGCGACTGGATCACCGCGATCGAGTTCAGCCCCGATGGCGCCCGCCTGGCCACCGCCGACCGCAGCGGCGGCATCCGCTTGTGGGAAGCCGCCACGGGTGGCATGGCCGGCGAGTTAGCCGAGCACAAGGACTCGGTCACGTCGGTGAGTTGGCGGGGCGCCGCGCTCGCGTCGGCGAGCGAGGATGGCCGGATCATCGTGTGGAATACCACCGACGGGTTTCCCGCCGCGACGGTGAACAAGGCGCACGGTGGCAAGGGGGTGCTCGGCGTTCAGTTCACCCCGGACGGCCGCCTTGCGAGTGTGGGTCGCGACTCGACGATTCGTATGTGGAGCGAGGACGGTAAGCCCGTTGGCGCGAGCGTCGCTTCCGACTCGCTGCTGACCAAAGTGACCGGATGTTACGGCGGGAAAATAGTGGTTGCGGGCGACTATGAGGGCCGCATCCTGCTCTGGGATACCCGCCAGCCCCGGTTCGCGCTGGCCACGCGTCCGTGACGGAGTTCGGGGTTCCTACCAGGCGTCTTTCTTCTTTTGCAGCGACCAGAGATAGTCGGCGATCCGATTGATGTCTTCATCGGCCAGTACGCCTTTCCAGGGAGGCATGTATAAAGGCGCGGCCGGCTTGGCCGGATTCTCGACGGGCGGCACTTTGCCGTTTTGGATAATCTTGGTCACCTCTTCCTTGGTGTAGTCGTCCGAAGCGTGGAGAAGGGAAGGGACCTCGCCGCCCTGGCTGTTGGGATTGGGAACTCCTCCCTGGAGTTGCAGGCCGTGACAGCCTACGCATCCGAATCGGGCGAAACTCTGTTTGCCGGCCTCGATCGCGGCATCTTGCGGTGTCAGCGGCCTGGTCCGCTGCGAAAGGATCGACTGCGCATCTTCGGCGGTGGCGGAGGCCATGAACGTGATGATTGCCTTCCTGGCGTTTGTCTCGAGATCATAGGCCGGCATGATGCTTCCCGGATAGATCAACTGGGGGTTCACGAGTTGCTCGTCCAGCCAGCCGGGAGAGTGCTGTTTGGTGACTCCCGACAGGTCGGGGCCGCTCTTTGACCCCACACCTCCGACGTTGTGGCAGGCGATGCAATTCTTTTCAACGAACAACTGCCGTCCATAGCCGGCGCTGGGGATCAGCCGCACGCTCGAGTAATAGGTTCCCATCTGTTCGCTGGTCAGCGACAGCATGTAGAAGGTCAGCGCGCGCGCCTGCTCCTTCGTGAAATGGAAATTGGGCATGGGCGAGTTGCGCGATACGATATTGGGGTCCAGAAAATGCTGTTCGAGCCACTGCGGAAAGCGGCGGATCGCGCCCTCTTCGGTCAGGTCCGGACCGATGGTCCCACCCACGCCGTTTAACTTATGACAGCCGCGGCACCCCTGCGTTTCGAACAGGCGGCGGCCATCGGTCAACTCCGGCACACCGGGGACCTCACCTTCTTTATGGCACCGCCCGCACGAAGCGCGGATGTATTCCTTGGGCAGCAGCGGCTCCTGCCAGAACGGCACCCTTCCGTGCGCGTTCAGCTTGTCGGTGGCAAGCCCCTGCCCGCCGTGGCACACGGTGCAGCCGAATTTGGCGGGGACGTGGGGAGCCAGGTTGGCGTGAAAAGCGAAGGGCTGCGGCGCATTCTTCATGGTCGGGTCTTCCACACCAAGGTGGCAGGTGGTGCAGCGGTCCACGCGCTGCAGCCCGGGCAGCAGGTCCTGCCGGATGACCAGGGCGGCGTTCAACACGTCACTTTTGGCCGCGGCGTTGGGCTCGCCCACCGCTTCGAGCCGGTGGAACTCCTGCTGGTAATTCTTCCACGCGGGAGTGCCGGCCTGCCAGACGGCCGCCAGCATGAGAGCCAGCACGATCAGGCTCAGGGCGAAGAAGAACTGCGGTAATCGGCGGTCCATTTATTCGCCCCCCGCAATGTGGACCCATGGCGGCACGAACGCCCAACCCGGGCCGCGGAAGAATGTCCCGACGATGATCAGAACTACATTGACCACCACGAAGAGCGTGAAGGCCCGGATGGCCCACTTCCGATCGGCCAGCCGCCGGCTGGGAGTCAGATTGATGTAGGGGATGGCGATGAGCGCCAGCACGGCCAAGGCGGGCACGACCACTCCGCCCAGCAGTGCCGAATGGCTGACCAGCTCCTGGAGCCCGAGAAAGTACCAGGGAGCCTTCGCCGGATTGGGTGTCTTTGCCGGATTGGCCAGTTCCTCCAGCGGCGCTTGCCAGAAGATCGAAACCGCCATCACGGTGGCAACCGTTACCAGCAACGCGACGCCCTCGCGGAAGAAGGCATAGGGATAGGAAAAGACGGCGTCTTCCTCCTCCTCCATGCTCACGGTTTCGAAAATGGGTTTGCCGGTCACGACCTCCATGAGGCCGTAGGTCTTGTCCTTCGAGGCGGGGACAGCCGCCAGCGGGCCGTTGGTGTCGGGCCCGCCGATGGAGACCAACTGCGCGGCTTTTTCTTCTTTCAGCTTCCAGACCGGTCGCGAGAGCCCTCCATCCTTGCGGACCCGCCAGAAGTGCACCATGGTCAGCAGCGTTGCGAGGGCCGGCAGCAGCGCCACATGCAGCACGTAGAAGCGCAGTAACGCCGACTCGCCGACGGTGTGGCCTCCGAGCAGCAACTCGCGAATGCGCCCGCCCACCAGCGGAGCGTAACTGCCGATGTTAGTCCCCACGGTGATGGCCCAGAATGCGAGCTGGTCCCATGGCAAAAGATAGCCGGTGAACGAGAGACCCAATGTGAGCAGGAACAGGACGACCCCAATCACCCAGTTGAACTGTCGCGGCCGCTTGTAGGAGCCCGTGTAAAAGACCCGGCACATGTGCAGGAAGACGCAAATCACCATGCCGTGGGCCGCCCATCGGTGCATGTTGCGGAGAAAGCTGCCCAGGTAGACCACAAACTGGAGGTCCTTCATGTCCTGGTACGCCTGGGGCGGATGGGGTCGGTAGTAGAACATCAGCGCAACCCCGGTGGTAACCAGGATGAGGAAGAGGAAGAAGGTGATGAACCCCAGGTAGAAGGTGTGCTTCACCTTGAGATTCTCTTTCTTCACCTTTGCGGGATGAATGTGGAGCCACACGTTGAGGAAGACGAGTTCGGACTTCCCCTTGTCGGTGGACAGCGGGTCCCGCCGGACGATTGACTGCCAGGCATCTCGTATCGGATTCATCGTCACACCATAAGTCGATAGCTTGCGGGGACGGCGTGGTCCTTATCCACTCTCAGTTGTCCATCGCGGGCCAGGGTCACTTCGAACCACTCCAACGGCCTCGGGGCGGGGCCGTGCAGCACCGCGCCGTCAGCGCTGAACACGCTGCCGTGGCAGGGACAATGGAAGCGCTCGTCGCTCTGAAAATACCCGACCGTGCAGCCCAGGTGGGTGCAGACCGCGCTGGCCACCGCGAAGCCTTTCTCCCGGTCGCGGAACACGAAGATTTTTTCTTCGGCGAGGAACGTGGGAGGGCCGAAAGAAAAATCCGCCGGGTCGCCGATCTTGAAGGTTTGCGGCGGCTCGTAAAATACGCTCGGCGTCAGAAACCGGACCACCGCCCCCAAACTCACGCCGATCGCGGACCACAACGCGACCAGGCCGGCCGTGCCCCAATTCAGGAAGGATCGTCGCTTCATGCGTTTCTCCCTTTGCTGTGGGGCGGGCAATCCTGCCCGCAGCCGCCTTTCAGGCGGCTCTTTCGCAGGCCACGCGCGAATCCTCGCACCCGGCGCCCGCCGGCTGAAAGCCGGCGGCAG